>NZ_JBEZEC010000008.1:0-285432 GCF_040648595.1 Micromonospora sp. NPDC049107 | reverse complement strand
GGCACCGACGTTACTAAGGGTGACCGCCTCGCCAGGACGATCACCCACCTCCCGACGAATGGGAAGAGCCTGCCCGTAGTAGGCCAACGCCCGCTCGCCATCCCCGAGCTGGCTATACACGGCACCGACGTTACTAAGGGTGACCGCCTCGCCAGGACGATCACCCACCTCCCGACGAATGGGAAGAGCCTGCCCGTAGTAGGCCAACGCCCGCTCAGCATCACCGAGCCTCTCGTAGGCGGCACCGATGTTGCTCAAGGTGACCGCCTCCGCAGCACGGTCACCCACCTCCCGTTGGATAGGAAGAGCCCGCTCGTAGTAGGCCAACGCCCACTCAGCATCACCGAGCCTCTCGTACACGGCACCGATGTTGTTCAAGGTGGTCGCCTCGCCGGGGCGATCCCCCACCTCCCGCTGAGTAGGCAGAGCCTGCTCGTAATAGGCCAGCGCCCGCCGACCATCCCCACGCATGTCGTACAGGCCACCGATGTTGCAGAGAGTGGCCGCCTCAGCAGCCCGGTCACCCACCTCTCGCTTGATGAGCAGAGCCTGCTCGTAATGCGCCAGCGCCCGATCACCATCCCCGCGCCGGTCGTACACGACGCCGATGCTGTTCAGGGTGACCGCCTCATTGCGACGATTGGCGGCTTCGCGATACAGGCGCAGAGCCTGTTCGAAGCTGGCCAGGGCCAGTTGGTGCTGGCCCGTCGCGGACTGCGCCCGGCCCAGGTCGAAGAATGCGCCGGCGTACGGGCCGAGCGTCAACGTGGCGGTCGCCAGCGCCGCCACGTCCGCGAACCGCGACCGGGGCAGCCACACACTCGACACCAGCTCTCCCATGTATCGGGCGATCTCCGCCTCCCCGCCGGCCACCGCCAACCGGTGTACCTCCACCCATCGCGCCTGGGTGTTCACGACGTGGACCCGGATACCGCCGCGTCGACGACCCAGATGTTGTAGAGGCTGCGGGCCGCGGCGGCACAGGCCTGGGCGTACTCGTCGTCGGTGAGCAGAGGACGGATGAGCGGGCGCAGGACGTTGGAGACGAAGTACCGGGGATGACCGGTTTCCGGGTCGGTGCCCTCTTCGAGCAGGCCGAGTTGGACGGCACGCTCGACGTGCCGGTCGGCGTCGGGGTGGTCGTGGACGGCCCGGACGGTCTCGGCGGGTACGGGCAGTTCGATGACGTTGACCTTGGCGAGCATCCGTTGCAGTTCCCGGTCCTGCGAGCCGAGCAGGTTCTTGGCGAGGATGGTTTCGCGGCGGAACTTGTCGGTCTCCCGTTCGATGGCACCGATGAGACCGTCGACGTCGAGGGTGCCGTCGCCGACGATCAGGTCGAGCCAGTCGAGCAGGCGAGGGTTGCCGGCCGCGGCCTGGACGGCGCGCTCACGGATGTCCGGGTCGATGGAGGAGCGCGGACGCAGGTTCGGCAGGTTGGCGAGCTTCTTGGCCTGCTCGGTCGGGTTGAGGGTTTCGAGCGACTCGACCACGGCGGTTCCGGCCGGGGTCGGGAAGCGGTAGCGGCTCGTGATCACCACTCGGCTGGGGCTGCCGGTCTCGCGAATGGCCTTGAGCAAGGCCGGAAGGATCTCTGCCAGCTCGGCCGAGAGCACGTGCCCGCCGTCGCGCTCGTCGAGGTTGCCTTCCTCGAAGTCGTCGAAGACGAACAGGCAGGCGGTCTGCCCGAGTGGCCCGTCGACGTCGAGCAGGTGCCGGAGGCGTACGACGAGGGGCGCCTCGTCGTTGGCCAGCAGCCGGTCCGCCTCGACCTGTTGTTCCAGGATGGGGAATGACACCTTGGTGGCGAGGTCGCGGAAGCTGGTCAGGTCGACCCGGCCGTACCAGACGGCACGCTGGTGGTTGGGCATGCGTTCCAGCAGCCGGGAGGCGAGGCTGCTCTTGCCGAGACCACCCATGCCCTGCAGGATCAGGGCCGCGCCCGCGCTGCCCGTAGGGCTTCTGAGGGTATGTAGGCAGCGCTGGATGACGCGCCGTCGTCCGACGAAAGCGGCGCGGGGGGCGACCCGGGACAGGTGGGTCTGTGGGTCCAGGAAATCCTGCTCGGCGGGGCGGATCCGGGTCCGCGCACGCCCCCTGGTGTGCAGGGGCGTGACCACGGGGGCGAGTGGCGATCGGTCGGCGTAGACGCGCAGCAGGTGCCAGTTACCGTGCTGGCGCGCGTACAGCTGCTGCCGGGCCTCGACGATGGCCCGGTCGAGGGGCACCCCGTCCGCCAGGGACCGGTAGAGCTCGGCGGCGAACTCGGTGGCGGCGAGGTCGCTCACCGGCAGCGCCCATCCCAGCACGGCGGGGGCGCCGGCGTCGACCAGGCTCTCACTCATCGAGGGGAACGCGCCGGACTGGGGAGCGTTCCCGGTCAGGCAGCCGGAGACGAAGATCAGGCGGGGCCAGTGCCCGGCCATCGCCTGGACGATCTGGTCGGCGTTGGCGTCGACGCGCGCGCCGAACTCGTCCTCCATCAGGAAGACGGGCTTGCCATCCAGGTTGATCGTGGCGTGGCCGCTCAGGTGCAGGACGTCGAAGTATCCCGCGCCGTAGTCCCGGGTGAGCAGGCGCAGCCCTTCCAGCGTTCCACTCTCCTCGACGACCAGTTCGGCGCCGGTGCGGGCGGTGGCCTCCAGGATCGCGGCCTCCTCGGCCTCGTACCTCAGTTCGGGTTCGACGCCCTCGGGGGAGGTGGCCATGAACAGCACGCGCAGAGGCCGGTTGGCCGGACCGATCAGGCCCCTGCGGACGGTGTCGTTGCCCGCGGCCCGCACCGGCAACAGCGGCGCCGAGCCGGAGATGGCGAGGTGCGCACCGTCCGCGGCGAGCAGTTCCCAGGGCAGGTGCCGTAGTCGTCCCGCGCCGGTGATCCGCAGCGTGGCGCCGGGAGGCTGTTGGAGGATCGGTGTCAACCACCGCTCGTCACCGTCGAGGAGAGTGGCAAGCCGCGTCCCGAGATCGCGAAGCTGCGGCGAGCCGAAGACCTGTTGGACGATTGAGTGCTGGCTGTAGTGGCGATCCACGCGCTCGATCAACTGGTCGATGGCGGCCTGGTCCAGCCCACGGGTCTTGGGCCGCTCCCCACCGGTCGACAGCCGCAACTCCGAGTAGTCCGATGTCCGCTCGAAGATCTCCAGCTCATGGGTGTTCAGGTCACCCGCCACAGTGGTCTCCTTCCCAGCCGCAGTCCCCATCGCTCACCGTGCTCCGGTCTGCGCTATCTGAGCGAGGATCATTCGGAACCGGTCCAGCTCTGGATGATTCGTCTGCTCGGCCAGAACGACCGCGCGACGCAGGTACCCGGTGGCCTGGTCCACGTGCGCCATCTTCAGCAGCAGGAGGGCCATGTTCGCGCTGACCGTCGCCTCGGACCTACGGTCGCCGACGATGCGGAGGGTCTCGAGAACCTCGGTGAACATGTCCTTCGTGCCAACGAGATCGCCCTGTTGGAGTCGAATCGACGCCATGTTGTTGAGGGTGTTCGCCTCGCCCAGCCGGTCACCGATCGCACGGGCGATGGACAGCGCCTGCCCGTAGTAGGACAGCGCCCGCTCCGCGTCTCCGCGCCGGGCGTACACGAGGCCGATGTTGCTGAGGGTGTTCGCTTCGCCGAACCGGTCACCGACTTCACGGGCGATGGGCAGCGCCTGCGTGTAGTAGGACAGCGCCCCGTCCCCATCCCCCCGATCGGAGAGCACGAGACCGATGTTGTTGAGGGTGGCCGCCTCGCCGTTGCGGTCGCCGACCTCCCGCCGAATGGGGAGGGCCTGCGCGTAGTGGATCAGAGCCTGCTCCCCGTCCCCGCGCCGGGCGTACACGTAGCCGATGTTGTTGAGGGTGACCGCCTCGCCGACCCGGTCGCCAACCTCGCGTTGGATGGGCAGGGCACGCGTGTAGTGGGCCAGCGCCCGCTCCCGATCGCCCTGGTTGTCGTACACGAAGCCGATGTTGCTGAGGGTGGCCGCCTCGCCCTCTCGGTTGCCGACCTCGCGTTGAATGGGTAGGGATTGCCCGAAGTAGGACAGCGCGTCGTCCCACTCCCCGAGCCGGTCGTGCAGATGGCCGATGTTGTTGAGGGTGCCCGCCTCGCCGTCCCGGTCGCCAACCTCGCGGGCGATCGCCAGCGCCTCCTCGTAGTGGGCCAGCGCCCGCTCCCCGTCCCCGAGCCGGTCGTACGTGGCGCCGATGTTGTTGAGGGTGCCCGCCCCGTCGTTCCGGTCGCCGGCCTCGCGGTACAGGTGCAGGGCCTGCTCCTGACTGGCCAGGGCCTTCCAGGGCTGTCCCGTCACGTACTGCGCGTGCCCCAGGTGGTAGTAGGCGTCGGCGTCCGGGCCGAGAGTCAGGGTCGCCGTCGCCAGCGCCGCCACGTCGGCGAACCGCGACCGGCGCACCCACGCCCTCGACACCAGGTCACCGACGTCCCGGGCGATCTCCGGCTCCCGGCCCGCCACTGCCAGGCGGTGCACCTCCGCCCACCGGGCGACCGCCTGCGTCGGCGACCCCGGTTGCCCGGCCGGCCGGGCGTCGGCCGCCGGGTGTGGTCCGTCCGTCAACCCAGCACCTCCCGGGCCCGTCCGCCGATGGATGGTCACCATTCTTGGCGCTGAACGCCACCCCCGCTGCCGCCAGGACAGTCCAGGATCCGACACCAGTGCCCGCCACCGCGGCCACCGGGACCGTCACTCCCCGCGATCTTGCACTTTCGGTGCCGACACAAGGGGTATCTCACCCCATGTCGACAACAGAAACCGCAAGATCGGCGGGAGGGTGGGGTGGGACCGGGGTCAGGTCAGGTCAGGTCAGGTCGTTGACCGCGCGGAGCACGGGGCGGGTGGTCAGGGACGCCGGGTCCAGGGGCGCCTCGGACCGGACGGTGAACGTGGTCGACTCACCCGGCAGCAGAGTGACCAGGGCCTCGTCCACAGTGGCCGCCGGGTCCAACCGGTCCGGAAAGAGGGTCAGGTCGCGCAGCACCGTGCGCGCGGTCACCCCGACCCGCTGGCCGCCGTCGACCGGCTCGACCGTCGCGTCCCAGGCCGCCGTCGGCCACGGCACGTCCCGGTCCTCGGCGAAGAACCACAGCGCACGCTCCGCCGTGCCGCCGGCCTCCGCGACCAGCAGCTCACGGCGGCTCTCGTCCGGCCGCGCCAGGTCCGCCGGCAGCGCCAGCACGACCGAGGAGTACGCCGGGACGTCGAGGTGGACCGAGGTCTTCGCCCTCGGCTCCCCGGTGAGGGTGACGCGGGTGACCGTGGCCGGCACGGTCCACGCCTCGCCGGTCTCGTTCACCGCGACCAGCGCCAACCCACCGCCACCAGCCAGCACACCGCCACCAGCCGGCCCGCCGTCGCGGGGTTGCACGGTGAGCAGGCGGTCGGCGTACGCGTGGCGCAGCGCGTACCACAGGGGTTTACGGCGGCCGTCGCCGTCGACGGCCGACCAGGAGGTCACCGGCCAGCAGTCGTTGAGCTGCCAGACGATCGTGCCGGCGCAGACGTCGCGGTGGGAGCGGAAGTGCTCCACCCCGAGCTGGATGGCCCGCGCCTGGTTGAGCTGCGTGAGGTAGTGCCAGTCGTCGAAGTCGGCCGGTACGGGCAGGTGGGCGTCGAGGCCCCGCTGGAGCTTGGCGTCACCGCCAGCCGCCTTCTGGTGGTGGGCCATGCCCGGCGAGTTGGGTGCGAGCGGTTCGTCACTGAGCGCGCGTCGCAGCGTGGCGTACGTGGGCGGCGCCTGGTAGCCGAACTCGGCCACGAAGCGCGGCACGTACTCGCGGTACTTCGGGTAGTCGTCGGTGTTCCACACGTCCCAGATGTGGGTGGTGCCGTGCGCCGGGTCGTTCGGGTGGATGGTCTCGCTTCCCGACCAGGGGCTGCCCGGCCAGTACGGGCGGGTCGGGTCCAGCTCGCCGACGGTGCGGGGCAGTACGTCGAGGTAGTAGCCGCGTCCCCAGGTGCGCCCGGCCAGGGCTTCCTGCCAGCCCCAGTCGTGCCAGCCCCAGATGTTCTCGTTGTTGCCGGTCCAGAGCACCAGCGACGGGTGCGGCGTCAGGCGGGTCACCTGCTCGGCGGCCTCGGCGGCCACCTCGGTGGCGAACGGCTCCTCCTCGGGGTACGCGGCGCAGGCGAAGAGGAAGTCCTGTTGGACGAGCAGGCCGCGTTCGTCGGCCAGGTCGTAGAAGGCCTCCGACTCGTACCGGCCGCCACCCCAGACGCGCAGCAGGTTGACGTTGGCGGCGGCGGCCTGGTCGAACCGGTCGGCGAGCCGGTCGCGCGTGATCCGGGTGGGGAACGCGTCGTCGGGGATCCAGTTGACGCCCCGGACGAAGACCGGCACGTCGTTGACCGAGAGCGCGAACGGGGTGCCGTGCTCGTCGGGCGTGGTGTCCAGTCGGACGGAGCGGAAGCCGATCCGCCGGGACCAGGTGTCCAGGGTGTCGCCGTCCGGCGCGTGCAGGGTGACGTCCAGCAGGTGGCGGGCCTGTTCGCCGTACCCCCGGGGCCACCAGAGCGTGGGCTCGCGGACGGCGAGGGTCAGCACGGCCGTGCGCTGGCCGGCCTCGACGACGGCCTCGGCGCGGACGCCGCCGACGGCGACCCGGACGGTCAGCGGGACGTCGGCGACCCGCTCGACCTCGACGTGCACCTCGACCCGGCCGTCGCGGCCGTCGAGGGTGACCAGCGGACGGACGCTGGCCAGCCGGGCGGTGGACCAGGCGTGCAGGCCGATGTCCTGCCAGATTCCGGCGGTGACCAGTGTCGGCCCCCAGTCCCAGCCGAAGTTGCAGGCCATCTTGCGGACGAACTGGAAGGGCTCCGGGTACGCGTTGGGTCGGTCGCCGAGTCGGTCGCGCTGCGCCTCGGCGTAGCGGTACACGGAGTCGAACGCGACGGTCAGCTCGTTGTCGCCGGCGCGCAGCAGCGCGCGGACGTCGAACCGGTAGCCGCGGTGCATGTTCTCGGTGCGGCCGACCTCAACGCCGTTGACGCTGACGGTGGCGACGGTGTCCAGGCCGCCGCAGACCAGGTCGATCCGGTCGTGGTCGCCGGCCGGCGGACGGAAGGTCGTCCGGTAACGCCAGTCGGCGCGGCCGATCCAGGCCAGCGACGACTCGTTGTCGTCGAGGTACGGGTCGGGGATCAGCCCGGCATCGAGCAGGTCGGTGTGGACACACCCGGGCACGGTCGCCGGTACGGTCCGGTCGGCGACCTCCGCGGGCACGTCCACGTCGGACATCGCCCGCAGCGTCCAGCCGTCGTGCAGGGCCTGTCGGCTCACGATTCACCGCACCTTCGTGATCGAGACGTTAGCTGAACCGGATAAGCTCAGCCACCGTACGATCCGACCTCCGGGGTGTCAAAGCCCCTGAACCGCTAAGGAGCACGCGGTGAAGCGGCCGACAATCGCGGACGTCGCCCGACGGGCGGGGGTGTCCAAGGGCGCCGTGTCGTACGCGTTGAACGGGCAGCCCGGCGTCTCCGAGGCCACCCGGCAGCGCATCCTCGCCATCGCCACCGAGATCGGGTTCAGTCCGAGCAGCGCCGCGCGGGCACTCTCCGCCGCCACCGCCCGGGCCGTCGGCCTGGCCCTGTGTCGCCCCGCGCGGACGCTGGGCGTGGAACCGTTCTTCATGGCGCTGATCAGCGGTGTGGAGGCCGAACTGTCGGCCCGCTCGTACGCGCTGACGTTGCAGGTGGTGGCCGATCACGACGCCGAGATCGCCGTCTACCGGCGGTGGTGGGGCGAGCGCCGGGTGGACGGGGTCCTCGTCTGCGACCTGCGCACCGACGACGAGCGCATCCCCGCCCTGGAACAACTGCGCCTGCCGGCCGTGGTCATCGGCGGGCCGGGCGGCACCGGGGAGTTGGCCAGCCTCTTCTCGGACGACGCGGCGGCGCTGACCGAGGCCGTGGAGTACCTGGTCGCGCTCGGGCACCGCCGGATCGCCCGGGTCGCCGGCCTGCCCGACCTGCGGCACACCCAGATCCGTACCGACGCCTTCGCGGCGGTGTGCCGGCGTCTCGGCCTCTCCGACACGGTCACCGTCTTCTCCGACTACACCGGCGAGGAGGGCGGGCGGGCCACCCGACGACTGCTCAGCGCCACCTCCCGGCCCACCGCGGTCATCTACGACAACGACGTGATGGCCATCGCGGGACTCTCGGTGGCCCAGGAGATGGGCCTGACCGTGCCGGCCGACCTGTCCATCGTGGCCTGGGACGACTCGCCGCTGTGCCGGCTGGTGCACCCGCCGTTGACGGCCCTGGGCCGCGACATCTCCGCGTACGGGGCGCACGCGGCCCGCCACCTGCTCGGCGTCATCGCGGGCGAGCCGGCGACCCGGTTGCGGGACGAGACACCGCAGTTGACCCCGCGCGGCAGCACGGCACCACCCCGGGACAGGTGAACCGGTTCATCACCGGTACGCCGAGGGAAACTCCTCGAAGTACGCCTCGACGCGCTCGGCGGTCGCCGGACGGGACAGCGCGAAACCCTGCCCGTAACGGCAGCCGGCCCGATGGGCACCCTCGACCTGGGTGGGCGACTCCAACCCCTCCGCCACGATCTCCACACCCAACCGCTCACCGACGTTGACCACCACGTCGATCAGCGGCGGCTGCCCCGTGGGCTCGGCCCCGACCAGATCGGGCCCCACCTTCAGCAGGTCGATCGGCAGCCGGCGCAGGTGGGCCAGCGAGGCGTGTTCGGGCCGGAAGTCGTCGAGCGCGGTGCGTACGCCCAACGACCGCAGGCCCGCCAGCCGGGCCACCACCGTCGACAGGTCGGCGGCGACCCTCGGCTCGGCCACCTCCACCACCAGACGCTCGGGTGGCACCCCGTACGCGGCCAGGACCGCCGCGGCGCGCTGCACGAAGTCGGGCGTGGTCAGCTCGCGGGTGGTCACGTTGACGGCCATCCACAGCTCCCGGGGGCCCGCCGACCAGGCCGCCAACTGCCGGCAGGCCCGGTCCAGCACCCACCACTCCAGTTCGCCGACCAGATCCAGGTCCTCGGCGACCGGCAGCAGCTCGCCCGGGAGCACCGTGCCGAGCACCGGGCTACGCCACCGCAGCAGCGCCTCGGCGCCCACCGGCTGACGGTCGGTCAGGTCGAGCACCGGCTGGTAGACCAGGTCCAGTTCGCCCCGGGCGACCGCGCCCGGCAACTCGCGTTCCAGGTCGAGCCGACGGACCAGCTGCTCCTCCAGGAAGGCGTCGTACCACTCGACCCGGTCCCGGCCCAGCTGCACCGCCCGCCGCCGTGCCAGCTCGGCCTGACGAAGCACGTCGGCCGGCCCCGCGCCACTGACCTCGGCCAGCCCGATGCTCGCCTGCACGCGCAGCACCGACCCGGCCAACCGGTAGGGCGAGGTGAGCGTGCTCAGCAGCCGGGTGCCCAGCGCGTACGCCAGCACGGGCCCCGCGCCGGTGACCACCGCGAAACCGTGGCCGGCGCAGGCGGTCACCAGATCGCCGGACGCGACCACCGCCCGTGCCCGCAGGGCGGCCTCGGCAAGCGCGTCCTCGCGGGCCACCGGGCCGAGCCCTTCGATGCCGTGCAGCTCCACCAGCAGCAGCGCACCGGCCGGGGCGGGCACGTCGCCGATCGCGGCGAGGGCGGCGAGCAGGGCCGCCCGGTCCCCCGGCCCCTCGCCGGCCGGGCCGAAACCATGGCGCGACCAGGAGACACCCGTTTCGGGCCAGGTCGCGTCGACGTCGGCCGCAGGAGTCCACGAATCGGTCGTCGGGGCCTGCCACGGCGGTTGCGACTCCCGGCGGCGGACCGTGTGGTCGGCCGCCCGGCGGTGCGCGGCGGGCCGCTCGGGGACGCCACCGTCAGCGCCGCGCAGCAGCTCCCGCAGGACCAGAGGTGGCACCGCCGCCAGGGCGAGCAACAGACTCGTCCGGTCCGGAGTGCGACCGGAGCCGAGGTGCAGGCCCGCCGCGAGCAGCAGCACCGAGGCCGGGAGAACCGCCCGTGGCCAGGTCGTGGCCGGTGAACCGGACGGCGGCGTCGAGCTGGCCGACGGTACCGCCGATGTCGCGCCCAGGGCCGTCAGCAGCATGCCGAGCACCAGCGGTGGCACCGCCAGGAGTGGCGCGCGCCCCGACGAGGCGGGCGGCAGGATCGTCAACAGCGCCAGACCGACCAGGGTGAGCAGGAGGCCGCCCCGGCAGATCGCGTGGCCCGAGCGCCGCCCGGCGCCGGTGAACGCGCTGAGCGCGGCGATGCCCAACCCGGCCAACACCAGCGCCGCGAGCAGCCGGGCCGGGGCGGGGAGAGTGTCCACGGGCAGGAGCAACCACCCGGCAAGGGTCAGACCGATCGTCGGTCCGGTCGCCTCGACCAACTCCCGCAATCGGGTCGGCGAGGGCGTCCGTGCCGGGAGCCCGCGCAGCCCGGCCACGGACAGGACCGCGACGGTGAGCCACCCGAGCAGTGCGACCGCGCGCTGCCGGGTGTCGACCAGCGGCAGGGCGGCCGCGAACCAGCCGGCCGCCACCACCGCCGCGTCGAGCAGGACCAGCCCCGCCCGGCCCGGGTAACCGCCCGACGGCGGTGCGGGCCGACCGGCGGCCAGCCGGGAGAGTCGTACGCCGGCCAGGGTGGCGCCCGCGCCACCGGCCAACGCGATCACCACCGGGGTCGGGACCATCCCCGCCACACCGGCGAGGACGAGCAGCGCCACGGCCGTGGACACGGCGGCCTCCGGGGCCGCCCGGCGGGGGACGAGGAAACGGAACGGGTACGCGAAGAGCACGGCGGTCGCCTTCGTGAGGGGGCACGGGGCGGTGCGGCGGTGCGGATGGTGCGGATGGTGCGGGTGGTGCTGCGGTGGCACGGGCGGCGGATGTTGCGAGTCCGCTGCCCAACACTGGGAAACGACCGGCGACCGGATTGGTTACGCATCGGCCATCGGCACGAAGCAGTGACCCGTGTCACTGTACGCGTGCGGACACCCGTGACACCGCCCGCCGCGACCCCGCCCGACCAGGGGTGGGATCATCGCGGGGTGAGTACGCCCGACACGGTCCGCTTCCGTTTCAACCAAGCCATCCTGGTCGCCTCGGTCATCGCCTTCATCGGCGCCCTGCCGCTGGCGAACGCCCGGGCGTACCTGCTGCCGGTGCTGCTCGTCCCGCTGGGCGTCGGGGTGTGGGCCTGGCGGGCCGGCACCGACGCCGACCCCCGGGAGCTGCGCCTGCGGGCGCTGTTCGGGCAACGCCGGATCGGCTGGGACCACGTCGTCGAGTTCGCCACCGACGCACGCGGACGGGCCGTCGCCCGGCTCGACGACGGCCAGCAGGTCGTCCTGCCGGCGGTACGCGGCACCGACCTGCCCCGCCTGGTCTCCGCCACCGGCCAGAGGATGCCGGACGAGGCCGCCGAGACGCCCGGCGCGTAGGCGGCCGCTCCCGCCCGCCAGCTCTCAGTAGCCGTCGACCACCGTGTTGACGAGCGGTTCACCGGCGGCGAACCGCCGTACCTGCTCGCCGACCAGCCGGTACGCACGCGGCAGCAGCCCCCGCACCGACCCTGCCACGTGCGGTGTGAGCAGCACGTTCGGCATCGTCCACAGCGGAGATTCGGCGGGCAGCGGCTCCGGGTCGGTGACGTCCAGCGCGGCCGAGATCCGGCCCGTGGCCAGCTCGGCGACCAGCGCGTCGGTACGGGCCACCGGACCTCGGGCCGCGTTGACCAGCAGCGCCCCGTCGGGCATCGCGGCCAGGAAATCCTTGTCGATCAGACCACGGGTCTGGTCGGTGAGCGGCACCAGCACCACCACCACGTCGGCGTCGGGCAGCAGTCTCGGCAGCTCCGCGACGGCGTGCACCGACTGCTCCGGCCGGGCGCTGCGGGCGACCAGGGTGAAGCTCACCCCGAACGGCGCGAGCCGGTCGCGCACCGCCGTGCCGATCGAGCCGGCCCCGACGATCAGCACCCGCTTGCCGGTCAGCTCGTCGGTCGGCGCGTTGCCGTCGTACGCCCACCGCCGCTGTCCCTGGGCGCGGGCGAAGGCGGGAAACGCCCGGAGCTGTGCCAGGATCGCGGTGACCACCCACTCGGCGGTGGAGGGATCGTGCACCCCCCGGGCGTCGCAGAGCGTGACCCCGTCGGGCACCCGACCCACCCAGGCGTCGGCCCCGGCGGAGAGCAGTTGCACCACCGCCAGGTCGGGCAGCTCACCCAGCAGAGCGGTGGCATCCGAACCGCTCAGGAACGGCGGCACCCAGAAACGGACGTCGGCCACGGCGGACGGCAGGCGGTCGGCGCGTTCGGCGACCTCCACCGTCACGCCCGGCGGCAGCTCGCCAACGAGGTCCAGGCCAGCGTGGTGCGGAATCCATACCTTCACGTCCGCCGACGATAGCCGTCGCCACGGCGGCCGGCGCGGGCACGCCGGAACCGCGCCCCGGGCGAGACGCAACACACCGGTTTTCGGCCGGCAGCGACGAGGTATAAACCACGGATCGGAGGGCAGGTCGGCCTCCGCCTAGGCAGACAGGTGCTCGATGACCGACGGCTCCCCCGCCAGCGCGCGGCGATCGACCGCTCCACCCGGAGCGCTCGGCGACGCGGCGCGGCTGCGCGCGCTCGCCGACACGGGGCTGGACGCCGCCCCGGACGAGGCGTTCGACCGGTTCGCCCGGCTGGTCAGCGATCTGCTGGAGGTGCCGGTCGCGCTGGTCTCCCTGGTCTCCGCCGACCGGCAGTTCTTCCCGGGCGCGGTCGGTCTGCCGGAGCCGTGGTCGCAGCGGCGGCAGACCCCGTTGAGCCACTCGTTCTGCCAGCACGTGGTGGACATCGAGGTGCCCATGGTGCTGCCGGACGCCCGGCTCTACCCCCGGGTACGCGACAACCTCGCCATCGACGACCTCGGCGTCGTCGCGTACGCCGGGATGCCGTTGACCGACCTCTCCGGCCGGGTGCTCGGTTCGCTCTGCGCCATCGACAACAAGCCCCGGGCGTGGACCGCCCGACAACTGCGGACGCTGTCCGACCTGGCGGCGGCCTGCTCGTCGGAGTTGCGCCTGCGGATCGCGCTGGACGGGGCCCAGGAGGCAAGTCGTCGGGTGGTGCAGGCGCACGAGCGCCTGGAACTGCTGGCCGGAGTGAGCGAGACCCTGGCCGGCACGTTGGACGTGGGCACGTCGCTGCGCCGGCTCGCCGACGCCATGGTGCCGGTGCTCGCCGACTGGTGCCTGCTCATCCTCGCCGGGCCCACGGGACAGCCCCGGGAGGTCGTCGCGGCGCACCAGGACCAGGCCCGGACGCCGGACGTCGACCGCTTCGCCGCGCTGCTGCGGACCGGCCTGAACCAGGAGTCGGCGATCCGCGCGGTGCTGCGGACCGGCCAGCCCCGGCTCGGCGGGGTGGCGTCGCCGGCCGACGTGGCCCGGGGCACCACGGACCCGGAGCTGCCGGTGATCGCCGAGCGGCTGGGCATCGCCTCGTACCTCAGCGTGCCGGTGCGGGCCGCCGGGGGCACCGTGCTGGGCGCCATCACCCTGGTCAACAGTCCGGGCCGCCAACAGTTCGACGACCGCGACCTGCTCACCGCCGTGGACATCGGCCGCCGCGCGGGGCAGGCCATCGGAAACAGCTCGATGTACGGGGAACAGCGGCACGTCGCGGAGGTCCTGCAACACAGCATGCTGCCGCGGTTGCCGCTCGTGCCGGAGCTGGAGCTGGCGGCCCGCTACCAGCCGGCCGCCGAGCGGGTGGAGGTCGGCGGCGACTGGTACGACGCCTTCGTGCAGCCCGACGGCGACCTGATCGCGGCGATCGGGGACGTGGCCGGGCACGACATCGAGGCCGCCGCGACCATGGGTCAGCTCCGCAACCTGGTACGCGGCAACGCGTTCGGCCGGCACGACGAGGTCGGGGCGCTGGTGCGCCACCTGGACGACGCGATCCGCGGTCTGCGGCTGCCCATCGCGGCCACCGCCACGCTGGTGCGGATCGGCCCCGAACGCTCCGGTGTCCGTGAGCTGACGTGGTCCAACGCCGGGCACCCACCGGCCCTGATGGTCCGCGCCGGCGGTGCGGTGGAAGTCCTCGACGCGACGCCCGAGCCGCTGCTCGGCCTGGCCCGGCCCACGCCGCGTACCAGCCACTCGACCGGCCTGGCCACCGGAGACACGCTGCTGCTCTACACCGACGGGCTGATCGAGCGTCGGGACCGGTCCATCGACGACGGGCTCGCCGAGCTGGTGGGCCGGCTGACCGGCACCGACACGATGCCCCTGGACGATCTGTGCGACCTGCTGCTCGCGTCGATCCACCACCGCGAGGACGATACGGCGCTGCTGGCGGTCCGAGCCCGCTGAGAGCGGTGGACCTCGGCCGGACCGTCCGGCGGGCTACCCTGGGCCGGGTGAGAGCCCGTCCCCCGTACCCTCGCGTCCGCCGCCTCCGGGCGGTCCTCGCGGCGTCCTGCGCGGCGCTGCTGTTCGCCTCGGGTTGCAGCTTCGGCGAGCCGGACCCCGATCCGGCGGGCGAGCCACCCAACCTGCCGACCCCGTCGGCGTCGCCGAACGCCGGCGGCGCGGGCCAGCAGGCGGTGACCACCGTGCTGGCCAAGGGACTGCGGGTGCCGTGGGCCATCGCGTTCCTGCCGGACGGCGGCGCGCTGGTCACCGAGCGGGACACCGGCCGGATTCTCCAGGTGGGCCCGGAGTCCGGTCCGGACGGGCTGCGGGTCCGGGTCGTGCAGACGATCAACGACGTGGCGGCGGCGGGTGAGGGCGGCCTGCTCGGCATCGCCGTGTCCCCCGGCTACGCCAAGGACCGGACGGTCTTCGTCTACTACACCGCCGAGCAGGACAATCGGGTCGCCCGCCTGCAGATCGGCGGGCAGCCCACCCCGATCCTCACCGGTATCCCGAAGGCGAACGTGCACAACGGCGGCGGGCTGGGGTTCGGGCCGGACGGGCAGCTCTACGTCAGCACCGGTGACGCGGGAGAGCGGCCCAACGCGCAGGACACCAAGAGCCTCGGCGGCAAGATCCTGCGGATCACCGCCGACGGCAAGCCCGCGCCGGGCAACCCGTTCCCCGGCTCGCCGGTGTGGTCCTTCGGCCACCGCAACGTGCAGGGTTTCGCCTGGGACGCGGCCAAGCGCATGTACGCCGTCGAGTTCGGCCAGAACACCTGGGACGAGATCAACCAGATCACCAAGGGCGGCAACTACGGCTGGCCGGAGGTCGAGGGGCGGGCCGGCGACAGGCGCTACACCGACCCGATCACGCAGTGGGCGACGTCCGACGCGTCCTGCTCCGGGCTGGCCGCGACGGACCGGCTGCTCGTCACCGGCTGCCTGCGCGGAAAGCGACTGTGGGTGATGGAGCTGACCGACACCGGCACCCTGCTCGGGCAGCCGAGCGAGCTGCTGACCAACCGGTACGGGCGGCTACGCGCCGTGGCCGCCGCGCCCGACGGCTCGCTCTGGGTGAGCACCTCCAACCACGACGGGCGGGGTGACCCGGCGGCCGACGACGACCGCCTCCTGCGGGTGGTCTTCGCCGGCGGCGACGGCGGCCGCAGCTGACCTGCGTCACCTTCCGCCCAGGTTTGCCAAGATCCTTCGACGGGCAGGTCAGAATCTGAGCATGGACGGGCAACGCGACGAGCAGCACGGCGACGCCGAGGGCCGGGACGACCCGGTGACCGGCGGCGAGCCGTCGCGCCCGGCCCGCCGACGGATCGGCCGCCCCGGCGGTCCGGTGCGGCGCACGGGCATGATCCTCGCCGTGCTGGTGGTGGCCCTGGCCGGGGCGGCGCTCGGCGTGCTGGCCGGCGGTCGGGTGAACACCGACATCGGGCCGTTCCGGGCCAACCTCACCCTCTCGCCGGCCACCGACGGCGGGACGACGATCGACGTGCCGCCGCTGGGCGCGCTGCTGCTCGACAGCCACAGCGGGCCGACGCACCTCACCGTGCGACTCGGCGCGCTCGACCAAGGGCGCACCGAGGCGCTGCTGGACGACCCGGCGAGCATCAGTCGGGCCAGCCAGAGCGCCGTGGAGGATGTGCGCTCCGGGGTGATGCGGCTCGGTCTGCGTACCCTCGCCTCGGCGGTGCTGGTCACCCTCATCCTGGCCGCGTTGGTCTTCCGGGACGTGCGCCGTACGGCCTGGGCCGGCGGTTTGGCGCTGCTGGTCACCGCCGGCAGCCTCGGCACGGCCGCCGCGACGCTGCGCCCGCAGGCGATCGAGGAGCCACGCTACGAGGGCCTGCTGGTCAACGCGCCGGCGATCGTCGGCGACGCCCGCCGCATCGCCAACGACTACACCAAGTACGCCGAGCAGTTGCAACGCATCGTCGGCAACGTCAGTCAGCTCTACACGACGGTGTCCGCGTTGCCGGTGCTGGATCCCGCGCCGGGCACCACCCGGGTCCTGCACGTCTCCGACATGCACCTCAACCCGACGGGCTGGCAGCTCATCCGCACGGTGGTGGAGCAGTTCGGCATCGACGTGGTCATCGACACCGGCGACATCACCGACTGGGGCAGCGAGCCGGAGGCGTCGTTCGTCGGCTCGATCAGCCTGCTCAAGAAGCCGTACGTGTTCATCCGGGGTAACCACGACTCGGGCAAGACCGGCGCCGCCGTGGCCCGCCAGCCGAACGCGATCGTGCTGAACAACTCGACGACCACGGTCGCGGGCCTGACCATCGCCGGCATCGGCGACCCGCGCTTCACCCCGGACAAGAACACCTCACCGGCCGGCAGCGGGCTCACCCAGGAGGTGGCCGACCAGGTGATCGGCGCGGGTGAGCAGCTCGCCGCGACGATCCGCAACTCGCCGCGGCCGGTCAACATCGCCCTCGTGCACGACCCGGCGTCGGCCGGGCCGCTCGCCGGCACCTGCCCACTGGTGCTGGCCGGGCACACGCACGCCCGGCAGGTCTCCAAGTTGCCGCAGGCCCCCGGCCAGCAGCCGACCGCCCTGTTCGTGGAGGGCTCCACGGGCGGGGCCGGGCTGCGCGGTCTGGAGGGCGAGAAGCCCACCCCGCTGTCGATGACGGTGCTCTACTTCGACCAGCAGAAGATGCTCCAGGCGTACGACGACATCACCGTCGGCGGCACCGGTCAGGCCCAGGTCAACCTGGAACGCCACATCGTGCAGGACCCGAGCGCCGGCGCGCCCGCCTCGGTCACCCCGACGCCGACCCGCTGAGACCGGTCAGCGCAGGGCGAGGGCGGCCAGGGCGGCGTTGACGATGCTGCCGGGCAGCAGGTCGTGCAGCTCGTACAGGTCGGCCACACTGCCGGACTGGCCGAACTCGTCCACCCCGAGCGGCACCGCCGGCGCGCCGAGCGCCGACCCGAGCCAGGCCATGGCGTGCGAGGCCGCGTCGTGCACGGTCACCACCGGCACCCGGTCGGCGAACGCGGACCGCAGCGCGCCGGGCACGCTCGGCACGGTGGCGGTGCGCACGCCCTGCCGCAGGGTGCGCTGCCAGGCCCGGTAGAGCCGGTCGAGGCTGGTCACGTCCACCACGTGCGCGGCGATGCCCTCCTCGGCCAGTTCGGCGGCGGCGGCCAACACCTCGGGCAGCACCGCGCCGGAGCCGGCGAGCTGCACCACCGGCGCGTCGGCCAGGTGCGGGTACGCCTGGTGCGCGTCGACGAGCCGGTACGCCCCGGCGACCACCTGCCGGCGCAGCACCGCGTCACCGAGCCGGGCCCGGGCCGCCTCGAACGGCGTCTGGTCCAGCGGACGGGTGCTGAGGCGGAAGTAGTACGCGCCGTCCTCGGCCGGGGCGGCGGTCGCGGCCGGGGTCGCCCCGCCGGCGATCTGCCCGAGCGCGTCGCAGAGCAGCCAGTCCAGGCTGCCCGCGTACGCCGGCTCGACGAACGTCACCCCGGGCAGCTCCAAGCCGACCGACGCGGTGATCGTGGACTGGTGGGCGCCGCCCTCGGGGGCCAGGGTGATACCCGACGGCGTGCCGGCCACCACGAATCGCGAACCGGAGTACGTGCCGTAGAGGAACGCGTCGAGGCCCCGCAGCACGAACGGGTCGTAGACCGTGCCCACCGGCAGCAGCGGCTGACCGGACAGGTCCCAGGAGAGGCCGAGCTGACCGAGCAGCAGGAACAGGTTCATCTCCGAGATGCCCAGCTCGATGTGCTGCCCGGTGGGGCTCTCGGTCCAGCGCAGCATCCGGTCCTCGGTCCAGGAACGCTGCTCGGTGGGGGCGAACACGCCGGTCTTGTTGATGAACCCGGCGAGGTTGGTGGAGGTGGCCACGTCCGGGGCGGTGGTGACCAGGTAACGGCCGACCTCCCGGTCCCGCGCCAGGTCCACCAGCACCCGACCGAACACCTCCTGGGTGGAGATCGGCTTGTTGGCGCGTACTCCCGTGCTCTGCGGAACGGTGACCCCCAGCGCGCGCTCGCGCGGCGCGCGGGACAGCGCCTCCCGGCGGGCGCCGGCCCGGACGCCGGCCGGCGACGACGGGTCGAGGCGGTCCCACTCGGTCTCGGCGGTCAACCCGTGCGCGGCGCGCAGCGTGTCGACCTGCTCGGTGCTGAGCAGCGCGGAATGGTTACGCGGATTGCCGGCGATGGGCAACCCCCAACCCTTGACGGTGTACGCGAAGACGACGCTGGGCCGGTCGGTCACCGCGTCGCACTGGGCATAGGCGTCGAGCATCGCCTGAAGGTCGTGCCCGCCCAGGTCGGTGACGAGCGGGCCGAGGTCCTCGTCGGTGACGCCCTCGATCAGCTCGGCGATGCCGGCCGGCGCGCCGTCCAGGAACTGCTTGCGCAACGTGTCGCCGGCCAGTCCGAACAGCGACTGGTACTGCTCGTTGGGCATCGCGTCGATCCAGTCGCGCAGCGCCCCGCCGCCGGGCCGGGCGTACGCCTCGGCGAGCCGACGGCCGTACTTGACCTCCACGACGTGCCAGCCGGCGGCCTCGAACTGCCCCCGCCACTGGTTGATCCGGATGCCGGGCACCACCCGGTCCAGCGACTGCCGGTTGAAGTCGACGAGCCACATGACGTTGCCCAGGCCGGTGGTGGCCGGGTCGGCGACCGCCTCCCAGATGTTGCCCTCGTCCAACTCGGCGTCGCCGATCAACGCCACGAACCGGGAGTGCGGCCGGGCGCCGAAGTGCGCGTCGACGTACCGGCGGGTGGCGGCGGCGAAGAGCGGCGCCGCCGCGCCCAGACCGACCGACCCGGTGGAGAAGTCCACCTCGTCCGGGTCCTTGGTGCGCGACGGGTACGACTGGAGGCCGCCACGGGCCCGCAGCCGGGGCAGGTAGGACCGGTCCAGGTTGCCCAGCAGGTACTGGATGGCGTGGAACACCGGGGAGGCGTGCGGCTTGACGGCCACCCGGTCCTCGGCGTCCAGGTGGGCGAACCAGAGCGCGGTCATCGCCGTGACGAGCGAGGCGCTGGACGCCTGGTGGCCGCCGACCTTCACGCCGTCGCCGGTGGCCCGGTCGTGGTTGGCGGCATCCACGATCCGGGTGGCGAGCCAGAGCACCCGCCGCTGGATCTCGTCGAGGACATCGAGGTCGTGCTCGTTCACGGTGCTCCATTCGGGCGTCGCCGTTGACGCCGCAGCAGAAGGTGCAGAGGGGTGCAAGGAAGGGCCCCTTCCTAACGCCTGGTGCATAGGAGGGGGCCCTTCCTAACAACGGGTATCAGCTTTGGACGCCCAGGCGCTCCAGGATCAGCGTGCGGACGGCGGCGGCGTCGGCCTGACCACGGGTCGACTTCATCACCGCGCCGACGAGCGCGCCGGCCGCCGCGACCTTGCCGCTGCGGATCTTGTCGGCGATGCCCGGGTTGGCGGCGATGGCCTCGTCCACGGCGGCGGTGAGCGCGCCGGTGTCCGAGACGACCTCCAGGCCCCGGCTGGACATGATCTCGGTGGGCGAGCCCTCACCGTCGACCACGCCCTCCAGCACCGTGCGGGCCATCTTGTCGTTGAGCTTGCCGGCGTCGACCAGGCCCTGCAGCTCGGCGACCTGGGCCGGGGTGGCACCGATATCGGCCAGCTCCACACCGCTCTCGTTGGCGCGGCGGGACAACTCGCCCAACCACCACTTGCGGGCTGCCGCCGGGGTGGTGCCGGCGGCCACGGTGGCCTCGATCAGCTCGACCGCGCCCGCGTTGAGCACCGACTGCATGTCCAGGTCGGACAGGCCCCACTGCTCCTGGAGCCGACGCCGGTGCACCCGGGGCAGCTCCGGCAGGGCGGCCTTCAGCTCAGCCACCCAGGCCGGATCCGGGGCGACCGGCACCAGGTCCGGCTCGGGGAAGTAGCGGTAGTCGGTCGCCGTCTCCTTCGAGCGCCCCGGCGTGGTGTCGCCGGTGTCCTCGTGGAAGTGCCGGGTCTCCTGGGTGATCCGGCCGCCCGCGTCCAGCACCGACGCCTGCCGCAGCATCTCCGAGCGGACCGCCCGCTCCACCGACCGCAGCGAGTTGACGTTCTTGGTCTCGGTGCGCGTGCCCCACTCCTGCCCCGGCAGGTTGAGCGAGGTGTTCACGTCGCAGCGCAGCGAACCCTCCTCCATCCGCACGTCCGAGACACCGAGCGTACGGATCACGTCGCGCAGCTCGGCGACGTACGCTCGGGCCACGTCGGGGGCGAGCGCAGCGGTGCCCGTGATCGGCTTGGTGACGATCTCGACCAGCGGGATGCCGGCCCGGTTGTAGTCGACGAGCGACTCCGTCGCGCCGTGGATCCGCCCGGTGGCACCGCCGACGTGCAGCGTCTTGCCGGTGTCCTCCTCCAGGTGCACCCGCTCGATCTCGATCCGCACCGTCTCGCCGTTCACCTCGACGTCCAGGTAACCGTCGACGCAGATCGGCTCGTCGTACTGGCTGATCTGGAAGTTCTTCGGCATGTCCGGGTAGAAGTAGTTCTTCCGGGCGAACCGGCACCACTCGGCGATCGAGCAGTTCAACGCCAGACCGATCCGGATGATCGCCTCGATGGCGGCCTTGTTGGCCACCGGCAGCGACCCGGGCAGGCCCAGGCACACCGGGCAGACCCGGGTGTTCGGCTCGCCGCCGAAGTCGGTCGGGCAGCCGCACCACATCTTGGTGTTCGTGCCCAACTCGACGTGGGTCTCCAGGCCGATCACCGGTTCGTAGCGCGCGACGACCTCGTCGTACGCGGGCAGCGTCGTCGTCATCTGGGCTCCTGCCTCACAGTGCCGGTGGGGTGAACGTGCCGACCGCGGACTCCAGCGCGGCCGCGACCCGGTACATCCGGTCGTCGGCCATCGTCGGGGCCATCACCTGCAGGCCCACGGGCAGCCCCTCGGAGAGGCCGCAGGGCACCGAGATGCCCGGCCCGCCGTACAGGTTGGTCGGGATGGTGAACAGGTCGGCCAGGTACATCTGGTACGGGTCGGCGGTGCGCGCGCCGATCGGGAAGGCCGTGAACGGGGTGGTCGGCGAGATCAGCGCGTCGACCCGCTCGAACGCGGCGGTGAAGTCCCGCGTGATCAGCGTACGGACCTTCTGCGCCTGCCCGTAGTACGCATCGTAGTAGCCCGACGACAGCGCGTACGTGCCGATCATGATCCGGCGCTTGACCTCGGGGCCGAAGCCGGCCTCGCGGGTCAGCGACATGACCTCCTCCAGCGACCGGTTGCCGTCGTCGCCGACCCGCAGGCCGAACCGGACGCCGTCGAACCGGGCCAGGTTGGAGGAGCACTCGCTCGGGGCGATCAGGTAGTACGCCGGCAGCGCGTACGCGAACGTCGGGCAGGAGACCTCGACGACCTCGGCGCCCATCTTGGTCAGCGCGTCCACCGACTCGCGGAACGCCGTCATCACGCCCGGCTCGGTGCCTTCGCCGACGAACTCGCTGACGATGCCGAGTCGTACGCCGGTCAGGTCGCCGGTCGCGCCGAGCTTCGCCGCCGCCACCACGTCCGGTACGGGCTGCGGGATCGACGTCGAGTCGCGCGGGTCATGCCCGCCGATCACCTGGTGCAGCAGGGCGGCGTCGAGCACGTTACGGGCGCACGGGCCGGGGGTGTCCAGCGATGAGGAGAACGCCACCAGGCCGTACCGGGAGGTCCCGCCGTAGGTGGGCTTCGCCCCGACGGTGCCGGTAACCGCGCCGGGCTGGCGGATCGAGCCACCGGTGTCCGAGCCGATCGCCAGCGGCGCCTCGTACGCGGCCAGCGCGGCGGCGCTGCCACCACCCGAACCACCCGGGATGCGGCTCAGGTCCCACGGGTTGTGCGTCGGGCCGTACGCCGAGTACTCGGTGGAGGAGCCCATCGCGAACTCGTCCATGTTCGTCTTGCCCAGCATCACCGTGCCGGCGTCGCGCAGTCGCTGCACGATCGTCGCGTCGTACGGCGGGCGCCAGCCTTCGAGGATCTTCGAGCCGACGGTGGTCGGCACGCCACGGGTGGCGAGCACGTCCTTCACCGCGACCGGCACGCCCGCGAGCGGGCCCAACTCCTCACCGGCGGCCCGGCGCACGTCCACGGCACGGGCGGCGGCGAGCGCGCCCTCGCTGTCCACGTGCAGGAACGCGTGCACCCGGTCGTCGACCGCGGCGATCCGGTCCAGGTGCGCCTGGGTCACCTCGACGGCGGAGGTCTCCCCGCCGGCAACCAGGGCGGCGATCTCCGTCGCGGTCATTCTGGTCAAATCGCTCATGCCGTCACTCCGCTTCGCTCCGTGACGTCACGAGACACCACGGCACTGCACCGATGATTCGCTCGCTGACGCTCGTTCATGACGCCACGTCCTCGCTCAGAATCCGGGGTACGCGGAACCGCTGCTCCTCGGCGTCGGGCGCACCGGACAGCACCTCCTCGGGGGTCAGGCACGGCGTGACGACGTCCTCGCGGAAGACGTTGGTCAGCGGCACCGAGTGTGAGGTCGGCGGGATGTCCGCGGCGGCGACCTCGCCGACCTGGGCGACCGCCTGGAGGATCACGTCGAGCTGGCCGGCGAACGTGTCCAACTCCTCCTCGGTGACGGCGAGCCGCGACAGGCGCGCCAGGTGCGCGACCTCCTCGCGGGAGATGGCGGCCATCCGTGCCCCCTTCTGATGTCCTGCTGGTCGGGCGGTGTGCCGGCCGCGCGACGGGTGCAGCGTGACGCGCGGTGACCGGAGCGAGTCTATTGTTCCGCGCCCCGCGCCGACTGCTCGGGTGGGTCAGCGCGTCAGCCGGCGGCCGGCGTCCGTCTCCGGGCCGCCGCTGGGGCGCACCGGCCGGTAGCGGGCCAGCCAGGTGACCAGCTCCTCGGCGGGCATCGGACGGGCGTAGAACCACCCCTGGGCCGCGTCGCAGCCGGCCGCGTACAGCATCCGCCAGGTCCGCTCGTCCTCCACGCCCTCCGCGACCACCCGCAGGCCCAACGCCCCCGCCAGCTCGATCGTCGAGCGGACGATCGCCGCGTCGTCGGCGTCCTCGGCCATGCCCAGCACGAACGAGCGATCCACCTTCACCTCGGACAGCGGCAGCCGGCGCAGGTGCTGCAGGGACGAGTAGCCGGTGCCGAAGTCGTCGAGCGCGATGGCCACCCCGATCTGGTGCAACCGGGTGATCGTCGCCAGCACCCGACGCGGATCGGCCATCAGGGCGCCCTCGGTGATCTCCAGTTGCAGCCGCTCGGCCGGCACCCCGTAGCGGGCCAGCCGGTCGGCGATCTGGTCGGCGATCTCGCCGGTGTGCAGGTCCCGCACGCTGACGTTGAGCGCGGCGCGCAGCCCGATCCCGGCCGCCGACCACTTGGCGAGCTGCTCCACCACGTCGTCAACGACCCGCCGGGTGAGCAGCCGCATCACCGCGCTCTGCTCGGCGACCCGGATCAGCTCCTCCGGGTCGACCATGCCCCGGCGGGGATGCCGCCAGCGCAGCAGGGCCTCGACGCCGACCACCTCGCCCGTCGCGATGGCGATCTGCGGCTGGTAGTACATGGTGATCTCACCGGCGTCGTCGACCGGCCCACCGTCGCGCGCCCACCCGGTCGGCCCGATCGTCCGCCCGCCCGTGGCGGACCCGCCGTCGCGCCCCGGACGGCGGTCGCCCACCGCGGACAGCGCGCCACCGTTCGGCGAGCGCCGCCCGTGACCGCCGGAACGCCGGTCCCGGCTCGGACCGGGCCGGGTACCGGGAATCGTCGCGCGACTGTTGCGGCCCCGGATCGGATCGGCCCCGGTGGCGATCCGATTGATCAACTCATCGGCGTGCGCCACCTCGTCGCCGGCACGCCGACGGCGACCCCACCACCGCCCGCCGGTCACCGACGGCGCGGCGATCACCGGCGCGGTCCCGGCCGGCAGCGCGGCGCCGTCACCGCCGCGCACCTCGGCCTCCACCGCGAGGGGTACGTCTGCCGTCCGCTCCGACCCACCCCGCTCGGCGTGCCGGGCAGGCGCGGCCTCGCCCGCTGATACGGCCCGCGCGGCGTCCACGGCATGCCCCGCCTCGTCGGCGTGATCTGCCCTGTCGGCGTGATCTGCCTCGGCCGCGCGATCCGCCCTGTCGGCGTGACCTGCCTCGACCGCGTGGCTCGCCTCGGCCGCGTGATCTACCTCGACGGCGTGACCTGCCTCGACCGCGTGGCCCGCCTCGACCGCGTGATCTACCTCGGCCGCGTGGCCCGCCTCGACCGCGTGATCTACCTCGACGGCGTGGCCCGCCTCGACCGCGTGGCCCGCCTCGACCGCGTGGCCCGCCTCGGCCGTGGGATCTGCCTCGACGGCGGGTGAGCCGGATTCGAGCACCCGTCGGAGGTCGGCGAGGAGCCCGAGACGCTCGGCCGAGTTGTGGTCGGACTCCGGGGCGTACACGGCGACCGTGTCGTTGCGGTGTTTGGCGTCGTACATCGCCACGTCGGCGTGGCGCATCAGGGTGGCGAAGTCCTCACCGTGCTCGGGGAAGAGGGCGATCCCGATGGAGCCGCCGACGTCCAGCGGCAACCCGTCCAACGGGACCGGCTCGGCCAACGCCCCGACCACCCGGTCGGCCAGCTCACGCGCCTGACCGACGTCGGACAGCCCGGTCATCACGATGGCGAACTCGTCCCCACCCAGCCGGGCGATCATCTGCGGTCGGGGCTCCACGTCCGCGAGTCGGGCACTGACCTCGACCAGCAGCCGGTCCCCCACCGCGTGCCCGAGCGCGTCGTTGACGTTCTTGAAGCGGTCCAGGTCGATGAGCAGCAGCGCCAGATGTCCGCCGGGCTCGCCCCGGGCGGTCCGCTCGGCGTGCAGGTGGACCTGCTCCGCCACCTCGGCCAGCAGCGCCTTTCGGTTCGGCAGACCGGTCAGCGGGTCGGCGGCGGCGAGGTGCTGCTGTTCGACGGTCAACCGGGCCATCCGGTACACGGCGAACAGCGGCACCAGCACCAGCGGGATCAGCGCCGCACTGAGCCGGGCGGCGGCGACGAGGACCGGCGCGAGCAGCAGCAGCGAGCCGGTGGAGAGCAGTTCGAAACCGACGCCCTGGCGGACGGTGGGCCACCAGCGGCCGCCGAAGCGCAGTCGTACGGCCCAGCTCACCAGCGCGTAGTTCACCGAGAACCAGGCGAGCGTCGCGCCGCCGACGGCGACCACGTCGGTCCAGTGCAGGCGTCCCCCGGAGAAGATGGTGCCCGGTCCGAGCTGGACGACCCCGTACGCGGCGGCGAGCGCGCAGGCGTACTGGCCGACGTTGAACGCCGTCCGCCAGGCGGCGTTGCCCATCCGCCAGCCGGAGACGATCACCCCGAGGGCCTGCACCGCCACCGCCGGGCCTGGCCCCCAACCGAGCAGGATCGCGAAGGTGAAACAGGTGGACGGGAAGACCGCCGAGGTCTGCCGTCGCCCGGGCGGGACGAACGGACGCGCGTCGCAGATCACCGCGAGCGCGGCCATCGTCCAGAACGCCACCGGCAGCCGGGACAGCTCCCCGGGAAGCGTCGTGAGTGGACCAGCGATGGTCAGCGCCGCCACCACCAGGATGCCGACGACGAAGGTGGCGAACGGCGCCACCCGCCCAGGTGGGAGGGAGTTGCGCGGGTCGGCGACCTCCATCACACCTCCCGAGGAACTGTCGACGTGTCGGTGAGAACGTCGTCACCCAATGAAACGCCCTCAGCCCCGAGTTTCCCGGTATGACAGTCACGAATCGGTAGTAGTCGTAATTAAGTTGGTATACGCGGCGGCCACCTCGGGAACGTGGCGGCGTCAGCCCTCGACGCGGGCGACCTCCCGCGCGGCGTCCGGACCCGCGTCCAGCAGCAGCCGGAACCCGTCCTCGTCCAGCACCGGCACCTTGAGGCTGGCGGCCTTGTCGGCCTTGGAACCCGGGTTGTCCCCCACGACGACGAAGCTCGTCTTCTTGGAGACCGACCCGCTGACCTTGCCGCCCCGGGTCTGCACGGCCTCGGCGGCCTGGTCCCGGGAGAAGCCGGCGAGGGTGCCGGTCACCACGACGGTCAACCCCTCCAGCGGACGCGGGCCCTCGTCGACCGCCTCCTCGGCCATCCGTACGCCCGCGTCGGCCCACTTGCGGACCACCTCGCGGTGCCAGTCCACGGCGAACCACTCCCGGATGCTGGCCGCGATGGTCGGCCCGACGCCGTCGACCGAGGACAGCTCCTCCTCGCTGGCCGCGTCGATGGCCTCCATGGATCGGAAGTGCCGGGCCAGCGCCTGGGCGGCGGTGGGGCCGACGTGCCGGATGGAGAGCGCCACCAGCACCCGCCACAGGTCACGTTCCCGGGCGACGGCCAGGTTGTCGAGCAGCTTGACGGCGTTGCTGCCGAGGCTGCCGTCCTTGTTGACGAAGAACGGCGACCGGGACAGTTGGTCGGCGTCGAGCTGGAAGAGGTCACCCTCGTCGGCGATGATCTCCGCGTCGAGCAGCGCTGCCGCACCCTTGTAGCCGAGTACCTCAATGTCGAACGCGCCACGGCCGGCGAGGTGGAACACCCGCTCGCGGAGTTGGGCCGGACAACTGCGGGTGTTGGGGCAGCGGATGTCGACGTCGCCCTCCTTGGAGGGCGCGAGCGGGGTGCCGCAGGACGGACAGGTGGTCGGCATGACGAACGGGCGGGCGTCGGCGGGCCGCAGGTCGACCACCGGACCGAGCACCTCGGGGATCACGTCGCCGGCCTTGCGCAGCACCACCGTGTCGCCGATCAGCACGCCCTTGCGCTCGACCTCGCGGGCGTTGTGCAGGGTGGCGAGCGCGACCGTGGAACCGGCCACCCGCACCGGCTCGAGCACGGCGAACGGGGTGACCCGACCGGTACGCCCCACGTTGACGTCGATGTCGAGGAGCTTGGTGGTGACCTCCTCCGGCGGATACTTGAAGGCGATCGCCCAGCGTGGGGCTCGACTGGTCGAGCCCAGACGGCCCTGGATGGAGACCGGGTCGACCTTGACCACCACACCGTCGATCTCATGCTCGACGTCGTGCCGGTGCTCGGCGTAGTAGGCGATATATTCCGCGACGCCGGACAGGTCCGGTACGACCCGCCACCGGTCACTGGTCGGCAGCCCCCACGCCTTCAGCGCCGCGTACGACTCGGACTGCGCGGCGGGCTGGAACCCCCGACGCGCGCCGATGCCGTGCACCACGAGACGCAGCGGCCGGGAGGCGGTGACCCTCGGATCCTTCTGCCGCAGGCTGCCGGCAGCGGCGTTGCGCGGGTTGGCGAACGGCGCGCGCCCCTGCTCGACCAGGCCCGCGTTGAGGTCGGCGAACGCGGCGACCGGGAAGTAGATCTCGCCCCGGACCTCCAGCAGCTCGGGGATCGTCGGGAACTCGGCGGACGGCGTGAGCTGGACGGGCACGTCCCGGATGCTGCGCACGTTGGCGGTGACGTCCTCGCCGGTACGGCCGTCGCCCCGGGTGGCGGCCCGGACCAGCCGACCGGCCTCGTAGGTCAGGTTGATCGCCAGACCGTCGACCTTCAACTCGCAGAGGTAGGGCACCGGCCCGCCGGCGTCCCGTTCGACCCGCTCGGCCCAGGCCGCCAGCTCCTCGTCGGCGAAGGCGTTGTCGAGCGAGAGCATCCGCTCGGCGTGCGTGACCGGGGTGAAGTCGGTGGAGAAGGTGCCACCCACGCGTTGGGTCGGCGAATCCGGCGTGCGCAGCGCGGGAAACTCCTGCTCCAACGCCTCCAGCTCGCGCAGCTGCTTGTCGAACTCGGCGTCGGTGATGATCGGCGAATCCAGCACGTAGTAGCGGTACTGATGCTCGGTCAGCTCGCCACTCAGCGTGGCGTGCCGCTCCCGCGCCTGCGGCGTCGGCTCCGCGCCGGCCGCCGCCTCCTGAGCCGGGCTGACCCGCTGACCGATCTGCTCCTCGGACACCCCACCACCTTCGGACACGCCTGCGACCTCCCTGATCACGCTACTAAGGCACGGTATCGGTCCGGGCTGACAATCCGCCGCCCACCCGCGCCGACGGTGACACCCCGCGCGCCCGGCCCCAGGCCCCGCCGCACGTCGCCACCGAACCCGCAGTCTTGATCCACTCCAGATCGCCGATGCCGGGGTGTCCCGATGCCCCGGATGCCCCCACATCGGCGATCTGGAGTGGATCAAGGCCCCGCAACTGCGCGGACCCAGCGGGACCGTCCACGCGACCCAGGCGGAGGTGCCGCCAGCGGGGATAAACGCCGGCCTCGCGGCGACACCGGCCACTCCGGCGCGGTGCCCCCGAAAGGCAGAGGCGGGCCCGCTGCCAACCTCCCGGCGATCTTGCAGTTTCGGTCGTCGATAGGGGTGGGATGCCCCGGATGTCGCAGCAGAAAGTGCAAGATCGACGCGGGCGCGGGCGCGGGATCGGCCGGGCGCGGGCGCGGGATCGGCCGGCACGCGGCTGGGCCGGCACGGGCGCGGGGTCGGCCGGGCGCGGGATCGGCCGGCACGGGCGCGGGATCGGCCGGCACGGGCGCGGGATCGGCCGGCACGGGTGCGGCTGGGCCGGCACGGGCGCGGGATCGGCCGGCACGCGGCTGGGCCGGCACGGGCGCGGGATCGACCGCCCCGGCGGGTGGGGACGCTGGCTGGCGGCACGAGCGGCGGTGTCGTCGACGGGCGGCGGGGGCGGTGACGTGCGAGGATCGCCGGACGATGCGGCCGGCGTGCCGCCTGACACGGAGGTGGCGATGAACGAGACGCTGCTCTGGGCGGTGGCGATCCTGCTCGCGGTGACCGCCGGTTGGGCGTGGAACAGTTGGCGGCACCGGGCGGCCACGCGCCGACCGACCAACCGAACCGGTCCGGGTGCCACGACCCGCGCGGGTGGGCGTCGTCCCGCGCCCCCGAGGCCACGCGGCACCGATCGGCCGGGCGGGACGCCCCGTTCCCGTGACACCGATCGGGCTACCGATGCTCCGGCGGCGGGCGAGATCTGGTGGGCCGACGTCCCGTACGCCGACGGCAGCGGCTCGAAGATTCGCCCCTGCCTGGTGCTACGCGCCGACTCGCGGGGCGCCGACGTCCTGAAGATCACCAGTCAGGACAAGAGCGACCGCGACGACCACGTCCGGATTCCCACCCGGGACTGGGATCCCGGCGCCGAGCACGACAGCTACCTCAGCCTGACCGAGCCGGTCCGGATCAGCTCGGCCGACTTCGCCGACCGCGCCGGCCGCTGCGACGCCGACCTGTGGCGCAAGGTCCGCGGCCTGCGCCACCTGCCCACCGGCTGAGGCCGGCCGAGCCGAAGGCACCCCGACCGCAGGCCATGATCCACTCGACTTTCAGGAAAGCGTCCCGTCTACCTGTCGGTAGCACCCCGACTTCCAGGAAATCGAGTCGATCATGGGCAGCCGGGCCGGGCCGGGCCGGGCCGCGCGGTCAGTCCCAGCTCTCGCCGAGGGCGGCGAGCTGATCGGCGTACTCGATGCGCTCGGCCCATTCGGACGGCCAGGCGGCCATGCCGCTGGCCGCGCCCACGAAGGCACCGGCCAGGGCGGCGATCGAGTCGGAGTCGCCGGCGGTGGTCGCGCCCCGGGCCAGCGCCGCGACCGGATCGTCGGCATGGCGTACGGCGCAGAACAGCGCGGTGGCCAGCGCCTCCTCGGCCACCCAACCCTGCCCGGTGGCCCGGCACGGGTCGCCGCCGTCGTCCGGCGCATCCAGGGCGGTCGTCAGCCGGCGCAGCGCCGTCAGGCACTCGTCCCAACCGTGGGAGATGAACCTCTCCGGCGTGTCGACCCCCGGGTGTCGCCAGAGGTCACCCAGCCAGTCCTGCCGGTAGACCTGGCGTTGGGATCGCGCCCGCTCGGTGAGGATCGCGGGCAGCTCGGGCAGCGTGACGCCACCGCGCAGGGCGACGACCGCGTACGCGGTGAGTTCGCTGGCGGCCAGACCGGTCGCGTGGCCGTGGGTCAGCCCGGCCTGCAACTGGGCCAGACCGGCCATCGTGTCGAGGTCGACGTCCAACAGCCCCACGGGCGTGACGCGCATGTTCGCGCCGCAGCCCTTCGAACCGGCGACCGTCGCCTGCTGCCAGCGCAGCCCCCGATCCAGGTCGGCGCAGGCCCGTAGGCAGGTCATCCCGGGGGCGCGGTCATTGTCCGGGCTGACCGACCAGGCCACGAAGCGGCGTCGCAGCAACGGCTCCACCGCGTCCGGGGTGAACGTCGGGGCCTCGTGCAGCGCCCAGCCAACCGCCAGCGCCATCTGCGTGTCGTCCGTGACCAGCGCCGGGTCGCCGGTCAGCTCACGTGGGCCGGTCGGACCGTAGCGGCGTTGGATGTCGGCGACGGTCAGGAACTCGGTGGGTTTGCCCAGCGCGTCGCCGTAGGCGAGACCGAAGAGCGAACCGGAGGCGCGCAGCACGGCGGTGGAGGTCACGGCGGCCATCATGCCCGGCCGCCGCGACCGCCGTCGGGCGCGGTCAGTCCCAGCAGAGGCAGAACGGATGGCCGACCGGATCCGCGTAGACCCGGAAACCCTCGCCGTCGCCGGGCAGCCGCCGCGCACCGAGCGCGAGCGCCGCCTTCTCCGCGCTCTCGATGTCGTCCACGGTCACGTCCAGGTGGAACTGCTGCGGGCGCTCCGGGTCCGGCCAGGACGGCGTACGCAGGTTGAGCGCCCGCTGGAAGGCCAGTCGCGGCTGGTGACCGGGCGGGCCACCGAGCACCACCCATTCGTCGTCCTCGGAGGCGCCCTCGGCGAAGGGGATGCCGAGCAGCTCGGAGTAGAACGCGGCCAGCGCCTGCGGATCGGGGCAGTCGATCACCACTGAACGTAGCTGTCCAATCATGGCGGTCATCCTGCCCAGCGGGTACGACAGAAAAACCTCACTCCTCAGTGAACCGGCGGCCGGCGTCCCGGCAGGCCGCGAGTAGCTCCCGGGCGTACTGCGGGGTGGCGCCGGCCAGGCCACACGCCGGGGTGACGACCACCTGCTGGGCGAGCTGCCGGCGGGGAAAGCCGAGGCGGTCCCAGATGTGGCGTACCCGGTCGGCGATCTGCCCGGAGGTCGGCGCGCCACCGGCCGACGGCGGCCGGGTCGGCGCGGCGCCGGCCAACAGCCCGAGGCCGGCGTCGATCGCCTCGCCCAGCGGATCCAGGTCGGTGACGAGACCGAGGTCGAGGGCGACCGCGACGGCCCCGGTGGAGCGGATCAGCTCCAACGGCACGTCCGGGGCGCAGCAATGCACCACCGTGGGTACGCCCACGGCGTCGACGACCGTGCGCAGCAGAGCAGCCGCGTCGGCCGACTCCACCGCCCGGTACGCGCCGAGCCCGCTCTCGGTCGGCACCCGTCCGGCCAGCACGGTCGGCAGCGACGGCTCGTCCAGTTGCAGCAGCACCGACGCCTGGGGCAGCCGTCGCGCGACCGCCGCCACGTGCTCGCGCAGCCCTTCGGCGAGCGAGCCGGTGAGGTCGCGCACGGCACCGGGGTCGCGCAGCAGCCGGCCACCGATCGGCAGCTCCAGCGCGGCGGCCAGGGTGAACGGGCCGCCGGCCTGCACCTTGATCGGGCCGGCGTACCCCTCGGCCTGCTCGGCGAGCTGGTCCAGGTCACGCTCCATCAGGTCCCGGGCCCGGCGCAGGTCACGGCCGGCGCGGGGGGCGACCCGCCAACGCCCGGTGTACAGCTCGACGGGCAGCTCGACCAGCAGCCCGGCGCTGCGCCCGATGAGGTCGGCTCCGGGGCCTCGGGCCGGCAGCTCGGGCAGGTGCGGCAGGTCGGGAAGCTCGCCGAGAACCACCCGCTGGGCCTCGGCGATGTCGGTGCCGGGCAGCGAACCGATGCCGGTCGCCGCGCCCGCCGGCCAGGGCCACGCCTGATCTGTCACGGCCGAAGGCTATCCCGGTGGGCGCGGCGACGATGCGGCGACCAGCCGACGTCCTGGCCGCGCGGACGAGCACCTGGTGTGCGCCCCGGCCAGCAGCCGCCCGCTCAGCCGGAGATCGTGGCCGAGCCGAGGACGATGTCGCCGGCCGGGTCCGGTCGGTAGGCCACCAGGGCCTGGCCGGCGGCGACGCCGCGGACCGGTCGGCGCAGCTCGGCGTGCAGCGCGTCGCCGTCGAGGTCGACGGTCGCCGGCACCACGTCCCCGTGCGCGCGGAGCTGCACCTCGCACTCGACCGGCGCGTCCGGGCGCGGACCGCCGGTCCAGACCGGGCGGACGGCCCGGACCTCGGACACCTCCAGCGCCTCGGCCGGACCGACCGTCACGGTGTTGGTCTTGGGCGTGATGGAGAGCACGTAACGCGGGCGACCGTCGGGGGCGGGCCGGTCCAGGTGCAGGCCGCGACGCTGGCCCACCGTGTACGCGTACGCCCCGGTGTGGCTGCCGACGACCGCGCCGGTGCTCGCGTCGACGACGTCGCCGGGCGTCTCGCCGAGCCGGCCGGCGAGGAAGCCACGGGTGTCACCGTCGGCGATGAAGCAGATGTCGTGGGAGTCCGGCTTGTCGGCCACCGCCAGGCCGCGCTCGGCGGCCTCCGCGCGGACCTGCGCCTTGGTCGAGTCGCCGAGCGGGAACATCGAGCGGTCCAGCTGCTCGCGGGTGAGGACCGCCAGCACGTACGACTGGTCCTTGGCGATGTCGACGCTGCGGCGCAACAGCCCGTCCGGGCCGAGCCGGGCGTGGTGACCGGTGACCACCGCGTCGAAGCCCAGCGCGATCGCCCGGTCCAGCACCGCCGCGAACTTGATCTTCTCATTGCACCGCAGACACGGATTGGGCGTACGACCTGCGGCGTACTCGGCGACGAAGTCGTCCACCACGTCCTCGTGGAACCGGTCCGCCATGTCCCACACGTAGAACGGAATGCCGATGACGTCGGCAGCCCGGCGGGCGTCCCGGGAGTCCTCCAGCGTGCAGCAGCCGCGCGCCCCGGTCCGGTACGTCTGCGGGTTACGGGCCAACGCCAGGTGCACGCCGGTCACGTCGTGCCCGGCCGCCACCGCCCGCGCCGCCGCCACGGCCGAGTCAACCCCGCCCGACATCGCCGCCAGAACTCTCACCAGCGAACCCCCTTCCCCACCAACCCTAACCACCACCCCGCCAAACCCCCACCCCGCCTTACCGGGTCGATCATGGAGTTGTGGTGGTTGACAAAGGCCTCTGAACCCCACACTCCGGGCACCACAACTTCATGATCGACCGCACCGGAGGCGCGGGCGAGGGCGTTTCGGGGCGGGGGGGTTAGCGGGGGGTTCGGGGGGCGGCGGCTCTCCGGGCTCGCTCCACGGCTGCGGGGAGGGCCGACACCAGGGCGTCGATCTCGGCCTGGGTGCTGGTGTGGCCGAGGGTGAAGCGCAGCGACGATCGGGCGCGGTCGTCGTCGGCGCCCATCGCCAGCAGCACGTGCGACGGCTGGGCGACCCCGGCCGAGCAGGCCGAGCCCGTCGAGCAGGCGATGCCCTGGGCGTCGAGCAGGAGCAGCAGGGCGTCGCCCTCGCAACCCGGGAAGGAGAAGTGCGCGTTGCCGGGGAGCCGGTCGGTCGGGTCGCCGTTGTAGATCACCTCGGGCACCGCCCGGCGGACCCGCTCGATCAGGTCGTCGCGCAGGGCGGCCACCCGGGCCGCGTACTCCTGCTGGCCCTTGACCGCCGTCTCGACGGCGACCGCGAAGGCGACGATGCCGGCGGTGTCCAGCGTGCCGGAACGGACGTCGCGCTCCTGACCGCCGCCGTGCAGCAGCGGTACGGCGGCCACGTCCCGGCCGAGCAGCAGGGCGCCCACCCCGATCGGGCCGCCCAGCTTGTGACCGGTGACGGTCAGCGCGGCGGCCCCGCTGGCGGCGAAGTCGACCGGCACCTGGCCGACGGCCTGGATGGCGTCGGTGTGGAACGGCACACCGTACTCGGCGGCGACGGCGGCCAGCTCGGCCACCGGCTGCACGGTACCGACCTCGTTGTTGGCCCACATCGCGGTGACCAGGGCCACCCGGTCGGCGTGCGCGCTGAGCTCGGCGCGCAGGTTCTCCGGGTCGAGCCGGCCGGTGGGGTCCACCGGCAGCGAGCCGACCTCGGCGTTCTCATGCTCGGCCAGCCAGTCGACCGAGTCGAGCACGGCATGGTGTTCGACGGCGCTGGAGACCACCCGCCGACGGTCGGCGACGGCGTCCCGGCGGGCCCAGAAGAGGCCCTTGACCGCCAGGTTGTCGCTCTCCGTGCCACCGCCCGTGAAGATCACTTCGGACGGTCGGGCGCCCAGCACAGCGGCCACCCGTTCGCGCGACTCCTCGACCCGGCGACGGGCACGACGACCCGCCGCGTGCAGGGAGGACGCGTTGCCGACCTCGCGGGCGGTGGCGACGTACGCCTCCAGTGCCTCGTCGAGCATGGGGGTGGTAGCCGCGTGATCCAGGTAAGCCATCACCCTTCAGCGTACGGCCGACCGGCCAGTGACCTGAGGGCGGAGTGGCCTGCGCGCGACGCGCCGGGGTGGGACGGCCACCCCGGCACGAAGCGGACGCGGCCCGCTCAGGCGGGCACCGCCGTGACGACGATGTTGTCGCGGTACCTGCGGGCCTTGGCGTCGAACGGCCCACCGCAGGTGATCAGGGTCAGTCGCGGCCTGCCGTCCCGGGCGAAGTAGCGGTCCAACGGGATCTTGGTCTTGGCGTACTCCTCCCGGGCGACGACCCGGTACCGCCGCGGCTTGCCGTCACTGCCGGTCGCGGTCAGGGTGTCGCCCTGGTCCAGCTCGCGCAGCCGGTAGAACGCGCCCTTGCCCTGTCTGGCGCTGTCCACGTGCCCGGCGATGACCACCGATCCCGCGTCGGCCTCCAGGCCGGGGCCGTAGCGGTACCAGCCGATCTCGTCGACGCTCGGCGGCACCTCGAACTCGTTGGTGCGCTCGTTGATGCCGACCGCGTTGACCGTGGCGGTGACGCCGATCTCCGGGATGACCAGCCGGACCGGCGGGACGGCCTCGGCGCCGGCGGGCAGGTCGCCGACGGTCACCGGCACCGACGGGAGGGCCACGGTCGGGGTGGGGCTGGCCAGCGCGGTCGCCTCTTCGGTACCGACGTTTCCGGCCGGCTGTGAGTTGCACGCCACCAGGGTGGCGACGGTGAGCGCGGCAGCGCCGGCGGCCAGGGCCGCCAGCGCGCCGCGGTTGCGCACCGTCACTTGCGGCCGGTCCGCGCGGTCGCCATCCGCGCCCCACCACCGACCAGCAGGAGTACGCCGGCGCCGGCGAGCGCGTACCACCAGGCGCCCACGCCGGTACCCGCCTGACCACCGTCACCGCTCGGCACGCCGCCCGGTGCGGAGTGCAGGCCGGTGATCGTCTGGGCCACCACGTCGAGAGTCTTGCCCTCGGCGGAGCCGATGGCGTAGACGATCGTCGCGGTGCCCTCCTTGAGGTTCAGGTCCGCCGGGCCGATGGCCACGGTGTCGGTGCCCGCCAGCACCACGTCCGCCTTCACCGCGCCGGCGTCGACGTCGCCCTTGGCCTCGTTCGGGTTGGTCAGGCCCTTGAAGACCGGGGTGCCGCCGGCCCGTACGTCGACCGCCGGGGCGGCCGCCGTGTGCCGGACGATCAGGCGGGCCTTGCCGGCGTCGACCTTGGAGACGTCGTTCACGAACGGCGTGATCGTCGGCTTGCCGGCCGCGTCGAGGTGTGCGGCGATACTGATGTTCGCCCCGCCCGGCACCTTGGCGTCGTCGGCCTTGAGGATCGCGCTGCCGACCGGCTCGCCGGGCTTGGTGAGGGCGATGTCGTACTCCCCCTCGGCCAGGTTCAACGGACCGGCGACGTCGCCGGGCTTGAAGTTGTCAAGCGTCTTCTTGCCGTTGACGTAGACGTCGACCGGGGTGTCCGGGATGCCGTGGACGACGGAGACCTTCGACGTGGCGGCGTACGCGGGAGTGGCGGTGAACGCGCCGACACCGGCGAAGGCGAGCGCGGCGACCGCGCCGCCCGCGGCGACCCGACGGAAGTACGAGAGCTGCATGTCTGCCTCCTGGTGGTTGGTGCTGATTCGTCAGGCCTGGCTTGCAGAACGGGTTACGCCGGCTTCGCGACGGGCGGATGCGCTCTCGACGCGTTTCTTTTTCTCGGTTCCGACCGCATCCAGATCACCGTCGGCGGCCGAAGAGCTGGTGAGATGACTGTGACCGGGAGAGTGGGGCGAGGGCTGTGGCAGCTACAGTCGGGCATGCCCCATCGAAGGCGGGCCACCCCGTGACGGCGCTGCCACCGCAACCGGACCCACCGGCGGACGACCTCGCGGCCCGGTTCCGGGCCGGCGACGAGGCGGCGCTGCGTGCGGCGTACGAGCGCTACGGCCGCGCCGTCCTGCACCTGGCGACCACCATGCTGGCCAACCGGGCCGACGCCGAGGACGTGACCCAGGCGACGTTCGTGGGCGCGTGGCTGGGCCGGGAGACCTTCGACCCGGCCAAGGGCTCGCTGGTCGGCTGGCTGCTCGGCATCGGCCGACGCAAGGTGATCGACCGCCTGCGCGCCTCGGCGCGGGAAACCCGGGTGGTGGAGACGGTCCGGCAACTGCCCGAGCCCGCGCAGACCGGGCCGGACCCGGACCGGGTGGTGGATCGGCTGGTGATCGCCGACGAGCTGGCACGCCTCCCGGACGACCAGCGACGCATGCTGGAGTTGGCCTTCTACGACGACCTGACACACCAGCAGATCGCCGCGGTGACCGGGGTGCCGCTGGGCACCGTGAAGAGTCACATCCGGCGCGGCATGGCGAGCTTGAAACGCAGATGGGAGGTGGATGGTGCAGCACCTGGAGCACGAGCGGCTGGTCTTTCTGGCGCTCGGTGAGAGCGAGGCGGACGACGGGGAGCACACCCACCTCGACACCTGCGCGCACTGCCGCACGGAGCTGACGACCCTGCGGCAGGTGGCCGGGCTCGGCGCCGAGACGCAGGGCCTCGGCGACCTGCCCGACCCGCCGGAGCACATCTGGCAGGGCATCGACGCCCAGATCCGAGCGGCCGAGGGCACCGAGGTCCACGCACCCGTGGCGGTGCTGACCGGCGTCGATCGGCCGCAGGTGCCCGCGCAGGCCCACGGGACGACGGCCGAGGACGCCGACGACAGCGCCGCCTCCTCGACGGTCACCCGGCTGGACGCGACGCGCCAGCCCCGCCGATCTCGCGGCTGGTCCCGGTGGGCGGCCACGGCGGTGACCGCCGTCGCGGCGGCGGCGATCGGGGTCGTGGGCACGGTGTCGGTGCTCGAGCCGACCGAGCCGACGCCTGCGAAGACGCCGACGGTGCTGGCCAGCGCGCCACTGGCGGCCTTCGGCTCGACGCCGAAGTCGGCCCAGGGCGACGCGCGCGTCCTGCAGGGCGGTCAACTACATCTGCATGTGGCGAATCTCCCGCGCGTGCCGGGGTACTACGAGGTCTGGCTCATCAACCCGACGACCATGGAGATGTTCTCGATCGGCACCCTCGGTGGCGACGCGGACGCTCTACTGCCCCTGCCCCCGAACGTCGATCTCAAGAGCTATTCGGTGGTCGACGTGTCCGCCGAGCAGTACGACAACAACACCCGCCACTCCGGCGACAGCCTGTTGAGGGGCACCCTGACGGGCTGATCGGCGGGCCGGCTCAGCTCCCCGGCCCGCCGATCAGCTCCCCGCAGAAGAAAGTGGCCGCCCGTCACGACGGGCGGCCACTTTCTGCGCCACACGCTCACTTGCGCTTGCGGATCTCCTCGGCGGCCTGCGGGACGATCTTGAACAGGTCGCCCACCACGCCGAAGTCGGCCAGCTCGAAGATCGGCGCCTCACCGTCCTTGTTGACGGCGACGATCGTCTTCGAGGTCTGCATGCCGGCCCGGTGCTGGATGGCGCCGGAGATGCCCAGCGCCACGTAGAGCTGCGGGGAGACGGTCTTGCCGGTCTGGCCCACCTGGAACTGGTGCGGGTAGAAGCCGGAGTCGACGGCCGCGCGGGACGCGCCGACGGCGCCACCGAGCAGGTCGGCCAGCTCCTCGACCAGCTTGAAGTTGTCGGCGTTGCCGACGCCACGACCGCCGGAGACGACAATCCCGGCCTCGGTCAGCTCGGGCCGGGAGCCCTTCTGCTCGGCGACCCGCTCGACGACCCGGGCCAGCTTGTCGGTGTCGGTGACCGACACGGCGAGCTGCTCGATCGTCGGGGTGGCCGCCGCCGGGGCGGGAGTGACCGAGTTCGGCCGCACGGTGACCAGCGGCAGGCCCTTGGTGACCTTGGACTTGACGATGGTGGAGCCGGCGAAGGCGACCTGGGTGGCGGTGCCGTCGGCGTCCAGGCCGACCACGTCGGTCAGGATGCCGTTGTCGAGCTTGACGGCGAGCCGGGCGGCGATCTCCTTGCCCTCCTGCGCCGACGCCAGCAGCACGGCGGCCGGCTGCACCCGCTGGACCAGCTCGGCCAGCACGCTCGCCTTGGGGGCGACCAGGTAGCCGTCGATGTCGTCACCCTCGGCGGCGTAGATCTTCTGGGCGCCGTACTCGCCCAGCTTGGCGCTCAGCGCCTCGGCGGCCCCGGGTCCACCGAGCACCACCGCGCTCGGGGTGCCCAGCTCACGGGCGAGGGTGAGCATCTCGAGGGTGACCTTCTTGACGCCGAATTCCTTGGTGGCTTCGACGACGACGAGAACCTCAGACATGTCTCAAAGCCCCTCTCACACGAACTTCTCGGTGGCGAGGAACTCGACCAGCTTGACGCCGCCCTCGCCCTCGTCGGTGATCTTGGCGCCGCCGGAACGCGCCGGGCGCTTGGTGTGCTCGACGACGGCGCTGGTCGCGCCGTCGAAGCCCACCTCGGTCGGCGCGACGCCCAGGTCGGCCAGGGAGTACGTCTGCACCGGCTTCTTCTTCGCGGCCATGATGCCCTTGAAGGAGGGGTAGCGCGGCTCGTTGATGGTGTCCCAGACGGAGACCACGGCCGGGGTGGCGGCCGTGACGACCTCGTACCCCTCCTCGGTCTGCCGCTCGACGGTCAGCGTCGCGCCGTCGACGGTGAGCTTGCGCGCGCCGGTGAGCGCCGCGACGCCGAGCCGCTCGGCGATCATGTGCGGCATGACCTGCACCCGGCCGTCGGTGGACTCCGCGCCGCAGATCACCAGGTCGGCGTTGAGCTGCCCGAGGGCGGCGGCGAGCACCTTGGACGTCGCCACCGCGCAGGAACCGTGCAGGGCGTCGTCCACCACGTGCACGGCCTTGTCGGGACCCATGGAGAGCGCCTTGCGGATCGACTCGGTCGCCCGGTCCGGACCCATGGTCAGGATGGTGACCTCGCCGCCGTGCGCCTCCTTGATCTTCAGCGCCTCCTCGATGGCGTACTCGTCCATCTCGTTGATCACGTTGTTCGCCGAACCGCGGTCGACGGTGTTGTCGTCACTGCGCAGGTTGCGGTCCGCGCCCGAATCAGGCACCTGCTTGACGAGTACGACGATATTCATCGCGCTTCGACGACCCTCCTGTGTGGTGTTGCGATTGGCTCGCCCGGTCTGGGCCGCAGCCTCGCGTGTCGGTCGACGCCCGGTCAACCGCGGGCTGCTGTGCAGTTGCCCACGCGGCAATGTTACCTGCCAGTAGGTTACCGCTGCCGGGCACACAGAGTGACACAGGTCACCGGCGTGGCGCAGGTCAGACGGACTCGGCCAGCGCGCCCCGGATCCGGTCGATGACCGCGGCCTCGGCCGGGGCCACCCCGTCATGCGCGTGGGCCACCCGGTCCGCGGCGTTCAACACCACCGACCGGTACGCCTCGACGTCGTCCGGAGACTTCTCCCGCAGGATCCGTACCGCCCGACCGAGCGCCGGCAGCACCACCGACTCGATCTCCAACTGGGAGTCCCGGGGCAGGCGGGGCAGCGGTCCGGTGGTGAGCGCCTCCTTGACCACGCCACTCGCGTCGGCCAGCGCGCCCGAGGCGGCCACGCTCTCGCGGATCACGCCCAGCATCCCCGGGTCGGCGTTCGAGACCAGGAAGACCGCGCCGAACGCGCCCGTCTTGAGGGTCAGGCGCTCCTCGTCCGTCAACCGCTGCTCCATGATCACGGAGTGTAGACGTACGGCGTGGTCGTGGTGACCGCGACGAGGCCGAGTCGCTGGAGGATCGGCCGGCTGTCCTCGGAACAGTCGACCTGGATGAGCGTCCGACCCCGCTGCTCGGCCAGCCGCGCCCGGTAGTTGACCAACGCCCGGTAGATGCCCCTGCGCCGCCACTGCGGCAGGGTCGAGCCGCCCCAGAGGGTGGCGAAGCCGGTGTTCGCCAGGTACCGCACCCAGCCGGCGCTCACCACCACCCCGTCCGCCTCGGCCACCACCACGGTGATCGAGTTCGGGTCGGCGTCGATCTCCTTGGCCAGACCCGTCACCAGGTGCGAACGGTCCGCCTGCCAGACCTCCTCCTCCATGGCGGCGATCCGCTCCAGGTCCTCCCGGGCGGTCACCTCACGCAGGCGTACCCCCTCGGGAACCACCGGCAGCGCGGCGGCGAGCGGCGCGACCGGCCCGACCACGACGGTCTCCCGGTCTTCCGGCACGAACCCGGCGGCGCGGAGGCGGTCCGCCAGGTCGGCGGGCTCGTCGTGCTCGTTGAGCTTCCACTCGACCGACATGCCGCGCTCGCGGAAGAACCGCACCTGCCGGGCGATCAGCTCGTCCAACGCGTCGCCGGTCAGCCCGCCCAGGTCGCGGTACGTGAGGAAGCCGCCGGCGTCGAGCCCGATGATCCGCACGAGCGGACCATCCCGCTCGACGGTCACGCCGGCCGGAACCGGGTCGGGGATCTCCGGGCGGATCTGGTTGTCGTAGGCGGCGCGCAGCGTGTTCACATCAAGATCGGTCACCTGACCAGGCTAAGCGGCGAGGGAAGCGGATAATCTCCCAGCGTGTGGGAAGCGATCAGGCGATGGTTCGACCCGGCGGAGGCGCGCACCGTCGGTGAGAGACCGGACTACCGGTTCTCCCTCGCCAACGAGCGGACCTTCCTCGCCTGGCTGCGCACCGGTCTCGCGCTGGTCGGCGGCGGGCTGGCCGCCGCGCAGTTCCTGCCGCCGCTGCCGATGAGCCACCTGCGGGAGGTCATCGCGGTCGCGCTGCTGCTGCTCGGCGGCGCCGTCGCCATCCGCGCCGTGGACCACTGGGCGCGTACCGAACGGGCCATCCGGCTCGGTCAGGAGCTGCCCGCCTCCCGCTTCCCCGCCATCCTCGCCCTCGCCGTGGGCGCGGGGGCGATCCTGCTGGTGCTCGCGGTCCTGGCCCGGGCGATCGGGGAAGGGTGAGCGCCGTACGCGACCCGGGGTTGCAACCGGAGCGGACCCGGCTGGCCTGGCGGCGCACCCTGCTGACGCTGACCGTGGTGACCGCGCTGGCGGTCCGGCTGGCGTCGAACGGCGGCCTGTTCGGCGCGCTCGTCGTCGGCGCGTCCGTGCTCGTCTGGGGCGGCCTGCTCGTGCTCTGCTGGCCGCGCGCCACCGGCGTCGGCGCGGCCCGTACCGGCGGCCGGACACTGCCGCTGGTCGCCCTGGGCACGGTCGGGCTCGCGCTGCTCGGCGTGCTGCTGACGGTTCGCGGACTACGCTGACGCGACGCCGTACGCCATGATGGGTGCATGGCCCGGCTGTACGTTCTCCTCTTCCTGGCGCAGATCGTCCTCGCCGTCTGCGCGCTGATCAGTTGCCTGTCCGCCGAGGAGGGTCAGATCCGTGCCCTGCCCCGGATCGCCTGGGTGCTGATCATCCTGTTCTTCCCCCTCGTCGGGTCGATCGCCTGGTTCGTCGCCGGGCGCGAGCCCGGCGCCGCGAGCCGCACGGTGTGGCCGGGTGGCACGAGCGCCGCCGAGCGGAAGCCGCGCCGTCCACTCGCTCCCGACGACGACCCGGAGTTCCTCCGCTCGGTGCAGGACCGCGCCAAGCAGCAGGACCAGGAACTCTTCCGCCGCTGGGAGGAGGACCTGCGGCGGCGTGAGGACGACCTGCGCCGGCGCGACGGTGAGCCGCCCCGCGAGGGCGACCGGCCGGAGGTGTGACAGCGCCGCCGTCGCCCCGCGCGGGACGACGGCGGCTGCCGGCTCGACTCAGGCCAGGTTCGACGAGCGGGGGTACGCGTCGGTCGGGTCGGTGAGCACGTTGACCAGGTACGGCACGCCGGAGTCGAAGGCCCGCTGGAGTGCCGGCTGAAGGTCGGCCGCCTTCGCGACCGTCTCCCCCGCACCACCGAGCGCGCTGACCACCGTGTCGTAGCGCAGCTCCGGCTGGAGGTCGGCGGCCACGTCGTAGCCGTACATGGCCCGCATCGGGTGCTTCTCCAACCCCCAGATGCCGTTGTTGCCGACGACGATCACCACCGGCAGCTTCTGGCGGACCAGCGACTCGACGTCCATCAGCGAGAAGCCGGCCGCGCCGTCGCCCATCAGCACGCAGATCTGCCGGTCCGGGTGGCTGACCCGGGCCCCCATCGCGTAACCCATGCCGGTGCCCAGGCAGCCGTACGGGCCCGGGTCCAACCAGGTGCCGGGCTGCGACGGCTCCAGGTAGCGCCCGGCGTACGAGACGAAGTCACCGCCGTCACCGATGGTGATGGCGTCCGGGGCGAGCGCCCGGCGCAGCTCGCCGTAGATCCGGGCCGGCCGGATCGGGTCGGTCTCGGCGGCCATCTCGGCGGCGTCCCGGGCCTTCGCCGCGTCCTCGGCGACCCGCAGGTCGGCGATCCAGTCGGCATGGTCGGCCCGGTCGCCGGCGTGGTCGGCCAGCGCCGAGAGGATCAGGCGCAGGTCGCCGGCCGGGGCGACGGCCGGCTGCACGTGCGTGGCGCGCTGGCTGGGAGCATCGACGATGTGCACGACCTTGGCGTCACCGAAGTCGCCGAAGCTGAGCCGGAAGTCCAGCGGCGTGCCGACCACCACGACGACGTCGGCGCCGGAGAGCGCGGCGCGGCGGGCCTTGGCGAAGGCGAGCGGGTGCTCCGGCGGCAGCGAGCCACGGCCCATGCCGTTGGTGAACACCGGCACCTGCAACGCCTCGGCAGCCTCGCGCAGCGCGGCCACGGCGTTACCGGCGTACACGTCCGAGCCGGCGATGATGACCGGGCGCTGCGCGCCGGCGATCAGGGTGGCGGCCCGGCTCACCTCGTCCGGGTCCGGCTCGACCGCGTCGACGCCGGCCGGCGTGGGCAGGTCCGCGTCGGCGACCGAGAAGACCGTCTCCAGCGGGAAGTCGAGAAAGACCGGGCCGCGGTGCGGGGTGAGCGCGGCGGTGAGGGCGGCCCCGACCGCGCGCGGGATGTCGTCGGTGCTGAACACCGTCTCGGCGTGCTTGGTGACCGGGGCGACCAGCGGCAGGTGGTCCATCTCCTGGAGGCTGCCCGAGCCCCACCGGAAGGCGGGCGCGCGACCACCGAGCACCAGCACCGGGGAGGCGTTGAAGAACGCGCTGGTCAGGCCGGAGATGCCGTTGGTGACACCGGGGCCGGCGGTGAGCACCGCGAGGCCGGGACGGCGCTGGAGCTTGGCCACCGCCTCGGCCGCGAAGACCGCCGACTGCTCGTGCCGGACGTCGTAGATCGGGAAGTCGGTCTTGTGCGCTGCGTCGTAGAGCGGGAAGACGTGGCCGCCGGAGAGGGTGAACATCTCCCGTACGCCGTGCGCGCGCAGTGCCGCGAGCGCCAACTCGCCGCCGTGACCCTCGATCCGCTCCGTCATCGCCGCTCCTTTGGTCGCAGATGGCCGACGTCACACGTTACTGGCCGGTAGGCAGAATGTGAACCGTTCTCGGTTCGCCGTCGGCCCGGCCGGTCAGCGGCCGGTGAAGTCCGGCTTGCGCTTCTCGACGAACGCGGCCATCCCCTCGCGCCGGTCGTCGGTCGCGAACAGCGCCGCGAAGAGCTGACTCTCCCAGGCCAGGCCCGAGTTGAGGTCCATGTCCAGGCCGCCGTCGACCGCCAGCTTCGCGGCGCGCAGGGCCTGCACAGGGCCCTTGAGGTACGGCGTGACGAGCGCGACGGCCGCGTCGTACACCTCGGCGGCCGGTACGACCCGGTCGGCGAGACCGATTCGCAGCGCCTCCTGGGCGTCGACCATCCGCCCGGACATGATCAGATCCTTCGCCCGCGCCGGACCCACGAGACGCGCCAGCCGCTGCGTGCCGCCCGCACCGGGAATGACGCCCAGCTTGATCTCCGGCTGGCCGAGCTTGGCGTCCTCGGCGACCACCCGCCAGTCACAGGCCAACGCCAGCTCGCAGCCGCCGCCGAGGGCGTACCCGGTGATCGCGGCCACCACCGGCTTCGGGATGCGGGCGATCGCGCCGAGCGCGCTGGACAGGGCCGCGGCCCGGTCGGCCATGTCCACGTAGGACATGTCGGCCATCTGCTTGATGTCCGCCCCGGCGGCGAAGACCTTCTCCCCGCCGTACACGATGACGGCGCGGACCTCGGGATCGGCGGTGGCCGCCGTGGCGGCGGCGCGCAACTCCTCCTGCACCTGCGTGTTGAGCGCGTTCATCGGCGGCCGCTCCAGCCGGATGGTGCCGATGCCGTCAGTGGTCTCCAGCCGAACGAACTCGCCCACGCTGCCCTCACTTCCTCGTCGAAGTCGCGTGCCAACCTTACGACCCGGGTCGTTGGGGTAAGTAGTGTGGTGTCAGCCCCGCGGGCGGGAGTCCAGCCATGATCACTTTCTACGACGACAGGTCGGTACGGGTCACCTCCAACGCCGTCCAGGTCGACGGGCGCAGCTACCCCCTGGCCGAGATCACCATGGTCTGGCACCGCCGTGGCAGCCGCTCCTGGCGGGTGCTCGCCGGGCGAGGCGCGATCGGCGCCGCCCTGGCCGGCCCGCTGGTCGCTGCGGTGATCGGCATCGGCGTGGCCGTCTGGCTGCACCGCTCACCCACCGTCACGATCGCGATCGTGGGCGCCTCGGTGCTGGTCGGGCTGGCCGTCGGTCCGGTCGCCGACTTCCTCTTCGAGCACCTGGACCGTTCGTACGCCAGGGGCAGCCGCCAACTGGAGATCTGGGCCCGCTGGCGGGGCCAGCCGGTGCGTTTGCTGCACACCCGCGACGCGCTGCGCTTCGGCCAGATCTACCGGGCGGTCCAGCGCGCCATGGAGGCCAGCCAGCCCGCCCGCCCCGCCGCCCGCCGCTAGCCCACCCCGCGCGGGCGCCCTCCGCCGCTCTCCCGCCGATCTTGCACTTCCTGTTGTCAATATGGGCGTTCATGCCCTTTATGTCACAACAGAAAGTGCAAGATCGACGAGGCGGGACGGGCGGAGGGCAGCGCGAGGCGGGACGGGCGCAGGAGGCGCGGGTTTGCCTGCGGGTGGTTAGGCTTAGTGATGACCCTCTATTACCGGGACGACGCGGTGCAGGTGACATCCGAGTCGATCCGGGCGGGCGGTCAGGTGATCGCCCTGCCCGACGTGACGTTCGTCTGGCACCAACGGGGGCCGAAGACGCTCGCCGTACGCGGCCGGGTGCTGGGTCGCGGTGTGCTGGTCCTGCTGCTGTCGCTGCCGCCCCTCGTCGCGCTGGTCTGCGTGGTGTCGCTGGCGTGGTCGGCCCAGGACCGGGGCAACTGGCAGTTGGCGCTGATCATCCTCGCCGCCTGCGCGGTGGGGGCGCTGGCGTTGGCGCCCTTCCTGGAGATCCCCCTCGGCTGGCTGGACCGCTCCTACGAGCGCGGCAGCCACGTGCACGAACTGTGGGTCCAGCACCACGGTCAGGAACACCTGCTCCTGCGTACGCCGGACGCGCTACGGTTCGGGCAGATCTACCGGGCGGTGCAGCGCGCCGTCGAACAGCAGGGGGACCATCGATGACCAGCCGACACGGCGAGGCCGTCGCCCTGGCCGGGCTGCTCGCCGCGGCGGGCGTCACCCACCTGCTGCGCCCCGGCTACTACGACCCGATCGTGCCTCGTACGCTGCCCGGTCCCGCCCGCCTCTGGACGTACGCCAGCGGCGTCGCGGAACTGACGGTGGCGGCAGCGGTCGCGCACCCGGCCAGCCGACGGGCCGGCGGTCGAGCCGCCGCCGCGCTGTTCGTCGCCGTCCTGCCGGCCAACGTGAAGATGGCCGTGGACTGGCGACACCGCCGGCCGACGAGACGGGCGATCGCCTACGGTCGGGTGCCTCTACAGGTACCACTGATCTGGTGGGCGCTGCGCGTCGCACGCGCCACTCGATAGAGCCCAGCCGCCGGTCACGTCAGCGGCAGGGTGGTGGCGATCGGCCAGCCCAGCAGGGCCGCGCCCACGACGGCCGGCAGCCAACGCGGTGACGCGTAGCGACGCAGGACGGCGGCCCACAGCACGTGCCAGCCGAGCAGCACGGCGAACAGCGTTACCACCAGTAGCACGAACCCGGGCGCCAGGCCGACCACCGCCGACGTGCTCAGCACCACCACGGTGACCGCGACGACGAGCAGACGCCGCCACGTCCGGCCGACCGCCACCAGCTCGACGCCGAGCAGGAACAGCAGGCACGCGCCCATGACCAGCGGAAGGAGCCACCAGCGGGCGCCGACCGGCAGCGCCGAGGTCAGCCCGAGGTGGATCGGCAGCGCCACGGCGAGAATCGCGTACGCCGTCAGCGCCAGCACCGCGCCGGTGATCCGTATCGGTGTCCGGCTGCCGACCGGCTCGTCGGCGATCTCCGGCACGCGTGTCGCGGCGGGTAGCCAGCGTTGACCGCCGACCGTCAGGATGCCGGTGACCAGTAGGAATCCGCTGACGTAACCGCCGACCGCGAGCGGCAGGCGGTTGGTCGGCAGGATCGCCGCGACGGCCGCAGCGAGCCCGCTGGCGAGGACGGCCAGCCCGAACAGGACGGGAACCCGCAGCGCCGACGCCGATCCCCCCGCCGTCCGCCGCCCGGCGGAGTGCGCCGGCGAGAGCGTCACGGCAGGCGGCCGTGCCGGTGCGAGCGTCACGGCGGCCCGCCGGCCCAGGAGCAGCGCGGCCAGCGGGACCAGTCCGACGGCGAACGCGACCACGAGCAGCGCCGCGCCGATGAGACGGGCGAACGGACGGGGTGGGGCGTCCCCGTCCACACTGGGCAGCCAGCGGGCGATCTCCTCGTGGGTACGCGGGGCGAAGAGCACCGAGATGTGCTCCACCCCCGGCACCACGACGGCGGGTCGGCGACCCACCGTCGCGCCCCGCCGTGCGGCGTCGTCGGCTGCTCGGCGGAACCCCGGGAACTCCGCGCCGCCCACGATCAGCAGCAGGTCGGTCGGCCGACCGGGGGGCAGCTCGCCGGCCTCGGGCAGCGATATCGCCACGGTCCGGGCGATCTCGGGATGCCCGGCCGCGTAGCGGGTCACCGCGCCGGCGCCCATCGAGTGGCCGACCAGCATGATCTGGGTCGGGTCCACGTCCGGTTGGGAACGCAGGTGTCCGACGGCGATGTCCAGGTCGGCGGCGAGCGTCGGGGGCGACATGCCGGTGCCGAGTCGGGCCGGGTTGGCACCGTGCCCGGCGAAGTCGAACACCAGCGCGACCGCTCCGCGACGGGCGACGGTGTCGGCGATCGGACGCATCAGCCGTGCCGAGCCGGCGAAGCCGTGTGCGATCACCACGCCGGGTCGCCGGACGTCCGGGTTCGGCGGGCCGGCGCGTACCTCGGTCATCGGCACCCCGTCGACGGTGATCTGCCGCACGGTGAGGCCGGCGTCGGCGCGTACCAGCACCGCCGTGCCGAGCGCGGCGGTGACCGCCGCGAGGACGGCGAGCAGGACGGCGGTCCGGGTGCTCGGTGGGTGGCGCGGCGGTACGGCCGACATGCCGGCACCCTACCGCCGAGCACCCCGTCCCGGACCGGGCCGACAGCCGCGAACGAGCGGTTGTGGCAGGACCGACGCACACTTGACCCCATGGCGCTCCCCCTCCCCACACCAACCGCGGTGGTCGGCCTGACCCGCTCCGCCCTCGACCAGGCGCTCGGCTCGGCTGCCTCGTTCGCCGCCGTGCCCGCCCGCGCGTTCGCGGTGCTGGACGGGGTGGAAGCGCTGCTGGCCAGGATCAACGGCGTGGTCGATCGGATCGAGACGACCCTGGACCGGACCGATGGGGTGCTCACCGACGCCGAGACGGCGGTCCGTGAGGTGGCGGTGATCAGCGCCGCCGCGACCACCGCCGTCGACACGGCCACCGAGGTGGCCGCCGCAGCCGCCGTGGTGGTGAACGAGGCCGACAAGGTCGCACGCCTCGCGGGCACGGTGGTCACCGGGGCCGACGCGGTGGCCGGCAACGCCGCGGTCACCGTGGACACGGCCGCGCGGGCCGCGGCCACGGCGGCCGAACTGCTGGCGGCGTACGAGCCGGCGCTGCGCCGGGCCGCGCCGATGGCCGACAGGTTCGTGGCGGAGTTGAGCCACGAGGAGATCACGGCGGCGATCCACCTGATCGACGAGTTGCCCAAGCTCAAGGAGCACCTGACCGCCGACATCCTGCCGATCCTCGCGACCCTGGACCGGGTCGGGCCCGACCTGCACGACCTGCTCGATGTCACCCGTGACCTCAAGCTCGCCGTGGCCGGCATCCCCGGCCTCGGCATGCTGCGCCGACGGGGCGAGAAACTGAGCGACGAACCGGTCGACTGACCGCGCGGGACGGGCGGTCAGCCCGGCTCGTACAGCGCGTCGATCTCGGCCCGCTGCGGCAGTGCCACCGAGGCGCCGAGCTTGCGTACGCAGGCCGCGCCGGCCGCCGCCGCCCAGCGTACGGCGTCGACGACGTCCCGTCCCTCGCCCCAGCCGACCGCCAGCGCGGCGGTGAACGCGTCGCCGGCCGCCGTGGAGTCGACCACGTCAACTCTGACGGCGGGCACGTGCACCTCGACGCCCTCCCGGTCGACGTACCAGGCCCCCGCGTCACCGAGGGTGAGTACCGCGCGGGGCACCAGGTCGAGCAGCGCCCTCGGGTAGTCCCGGCCCCGGCCGGTGAACGCCTGCGCCTCACCCTCGTTGACGACGAGCAAATCCACGGCTTCGAACAGTTCCGGAGGAAGGTCCCGGGCCGGTGCGGCGTTGAGGACGACCCGGGTGCCGGCGGCGCGGGCGGCCAGCGCCGCGGCGGTCACCGTGCGCACCGGGATCTCCAACTGGGCGACCAGGACGTCCGCCTCGCGTACCGCGACCAACTCCTCCTCGGTGAGGCCGACCAGCGCGTCGTTCGCGCCGGGGGTGACGACGATGGCGTTCTCCCCCTGGCCGTTCACCATCACGAGCGCCACGCCGGACGTGCCGTACGCCACCCGCAGGTGACCGGTGTCCACGCCGGCCGCCGTGATGCGGGCGCGGAGCGTCACGCCGAACGCGTCGGAGCCGATCGCGCCCAGGAAGGTGCAGGAGGCGCCGGCCCGGACGGCGGCGATGGCCTGGTTGGCGCCCTTGCCGCCGGGCACCATCACGAAGTCGGTGCCGAGCATGGTCTGGCCCGGCCGGGGCAGCGCGGGGGCCATCGCGACCAGGTCCATGTTGGCGCTGCCCACCACCACCACCCGCGTCGGCGACATGGTCACCCGCTCAGGCGGCGCGCGCGGTGTAGCGGTCGCCGGAGCGCTCGACCACCAACGGCAGACCGAAGGTCTTGGAGAGGTTGTCGCCGGTCAACGTCTCGGCCAGGAGGCCCTGGGCGACGACCGCGCCCTCGCGCAGCAGCAGCGCGTGGGTGAACCCGGGCGGGATCTCCTCCACGTGGTGGGTGACGAGCACCATGGCGGGGGCGTCCGGGTCGTACGCCAGCTCGGCCAGCCGGCCGACCAGGTCCTCGCGGCCACCGAGGTCGAGCCCGGCGGTGGGCTCGTCGAGCAGCAGCAGCTCCGGGTCGGTCATCAGCGCCCGGGCGATCTGGACGCGCTTGCGTTCGCCGTCGGAGAGGGTGCCGTAGCGGCGCTCGGCGAGGTTGCCGACGCCGAGCTGGCTGAGCAGCGCCCTGGCCCGCGCCACATCGCCGTGCTCGTAGCTCTCCCGCCAGCGTCCGACCACCGACCAGGCTGCGGTGACCACCACGTCGCTGACCTGCTCGTCGGCGGGCACCCGCGCGGCGAGCGCGGCCGTGGTGAGCCCGATGCGGGTCTGCAGCTCGTTGATGTCGGTGCGGCCGATCCGCTCACCGAGGACGTACGCGACGCCGGTGGTGGGGTGCAGCCGGCCGGCGGCCAGGTTGAGCAGGGTGGTCTTGCCCGCGCCGTTGGGGCCGAGCACCACCCAGCGCTCGTCCAGCTCGACGCGCCAGGTCAGGTCCTGCAACAGGGCGTTGTCGGAGCGGCGTACGCCCACGCTGTCGAGGCTGACCACCAGATCCGGGTCCACGGGTGCGGCGGCAGGCGCGGCGCCGGCAGCGCCGGGGATCAGGTCACCAGTCACCCGACCATCCAACCACGCAGGAGTGGCGTGCCCCCCACGGGCGGCGCTCTGGCCATAGGGTGAGGCACCGTGTCGTTGATCACCACACCCCAGGGACGGCCCATGCCCGGTCGAGGTTTGGCGCCGCGCGGATGAGCGCGGTCATCGAGATCGAGGGTCTGCGCAAGACCTTCCGCAGTCTGCGCAACGGCAGGAGGGTGGCGGTCGACGGGTTCGACCTGCTGGTCGAGGCCGGCCAGATCCACGGTTTCCTGGGGCCCAACGGCTCGGGTAAGACCACCACGTTGCGCGCCCTGCTCGGGCTGGTCCGCGCCGACAGCGGCCGGATGACGGTGTTCGGCCAGCCGTCGCCGGAGCTGCTGCCCCGGGTGGCGGGGCAGGTCGGCGCCATCGTGGAGAGTCCGCAGTTCTTCGGCAACTTCACGGGTCGTCGTACGCTGCGGCTGCTGGCCCGCGCCGGCGGGGTGCCGATCTCGCGGGTGGACGAGACGCTGGAGCTGGTGGGCCTGCGCGACCGGGGCGACGAGCGGGTAAAGGGCTACTCGCTGGGCATGAAGCAGCGGCTCGCGGTGGCGTCCGCGCTGCTGAAGGATCCGCGTCTGCTCATCCTCGACGAGCCGGCGAACGGCCTCGATCCGGCGGGCATCCGCGAGATGCGCGACCTGATGCGGTCACTCGCCGCGGCGGGGGTGACCGTGCTGGTGTCGAGCCACATCCTGGGCGAGATCCAACTGATCTGCGACCACGTCACGATCATCTCGCAGGGGCGGCGGGTGGCGGCCGGCCGGGTGGACGAGGTGCTGGCGGGTCACGACCGGCACGAGTTCCTGGTCCGGGTGGCCGAGCCCGAGCGCGCCGCCGACGTGCTGCGTGCGGCGGAGCTGACGGCTGCCGTCGAGGGCGAGACGCTGGTGGTGAGCGGAGCGACCGACCCGACGATCATCAGCCGCGTCCTCGGTGAACAGGATCTGTGGGTCGCCGAGCTGACGCCGCTGCGACCCGACCTGGAGAGCGTCTTCCTGGAGCTGACCGGGGCCGGGAAGCACCCCTCGGTGCCCCGCCAGGTCGACGAGGCGGCACGACCAATCGACGCCGACGGCGCGCCGGTGATCGATCTCGACGTACGGGGAGTGGACGCGTGAACCTGGTCCGGGCCGAGTTGGAGCGCCTCTCCGCACGCCGCTTCGTGCAGCTCATGATCGTCCTGCTGGTGCTGGCGTTCGGCATCACGGCCGCGACCACGCTGGCCGGGTCGCATCAGCCGAGCGCCCAGGAACTCTCCTCGGCGCGGCAGCAGGCCATCGAGGCGCGGCGGAGCATGGAGGTCAGCTACCAGCAGTGCCTGGCCCGGCGGGACGGGATCTCGACCCCCGACACCCAGGACTACCTGCCCGCCGACTGTTCCGACATGGACCCGGCCCAGCAGGACCGGTTGCCGATCGCGTCCGACTACCTGTCGGGGGTGTTCAACTTCGCCGAGCAGGCCAAACCGCTGCTGTTCTTCCTCATCGCGTTCCTGGTGCTGTTCGGTTTCCTGGTCGGCGCCTCGTACATCGGGGCGGACCTGAACTCCGGTGGGGTGGTGAACCTGCTGCTGTGGCGGCCACGCCGGCTGACGGTGCTGGGCACGAAGCTGGGCACCCTGCTGGCTGCCATGTTGGCGCTGGCGGTGGTGGCCTCGGTGGCCTACCTGGCCACCTTCTGGGTGATCGGGCAGACCGCCGGGCTTGCCGGTCGGCTCGACGGTGACTTCTGGAGCTCGCTGGGCGCCATCCACGGCCGTGGCCTGGTGCTGGTGCTGCTGGCCACCGCGTCGGGTTTCGCCATCGCGACGCTGGGTCGGCACACGTCGGCGGCGCTCGGAGTGGTCGCCGCGTACGCGGTGGTGTGGGAGCTGGGCGCCCGGCTGGTGCTGGCGATCGTCGACGCCCGGCGGCCGGAACAGATGATGCTCTCCACGTACGTCGGGGCGTGGCTCAGCGGTGAGGTACGGATCTGGGATTCCCAGCTCTGTCGGCGAAACTTCAGCGGCACGTCCTGCGAGGGCTTCTACACCCTCACCTGGAGACCGTCGCTGGCGGTGCTGCTCGCGGTCGCCGGCGGGTTGACCGTGTTGGCCTTCGCCGCCTTCCGCCGCCGTGATCTGAACTGAGGTGGCAATGGCCGCCCGGTGGCAAGAGCTTGCAGCCGGGCGGCCAGCGGTGAAATATTCCTTCACATGACCGCCGCAGCGGGCTCAGCCGACGGTGGAGCCGAACACCTCGTCACGGACGGCGTTCAACGCGGTACGCAGGGCACCCCGCAGGATCGGCTCCTCGGTGAGGCCGGTGGGCACCACCCGCGGCCGGACCAGGGTGATCGCGGCGACCTCCCGCTGCACCCGGTCGGCGAGCGCCGTGCCGCCGGCCTGGCCGACCTCGCCGGCCAGCACGACCAACGGTGGGTCGAGCACCACGCAGGTGCTGGCCACGCCGAGCGCGAGCCGGCGGGCCAACTCGTCGAGCATCGGGCCACCGGCGGCGCCGGCCTCGACCGCCGCACGCACCGCGCCGGCGGCGTCCGACGCGGAGAAGCCGTGCTCACGGGCCACCGAGCGCACCGAGTCACCGCCGATCACCTGCTGGAAGGCGGGCTTCGCGCGCCGCGAGACATCGCGTGGGATGGGCGCGCCGGGCACCGGCAGGTAGCCGATCTCGCCCGCCGCTCCGCTGCTGCCGTGGTGCAGCCGCCCACCCAACATGATCGCCAGGCCGACACCGGCACCCACCCAGACCAGGACGAAGTCCGCCACGCCCTGCGCGGCGCCGGACTGCGCCTCGGCCACCGCGGCCAGGTTGACGTCGTTCTCGAAGACCACCGGGGTGTGCAGGTCGTCCCGCAGCGCGGCCAGCAGACCGCTGTGCCAGCGCGGCAGGTTGAAGGCGAAGGTGATGTCGCCGGTCTGCGGATCGACCAGGCCCGGCGTGCCGAGCACGATCCGTCGGACGCTGCTGAGCTGCGCCTGGGCGCTGCTGGCGGCCTGCACCACGGCGTTGTGCACCACGCCCACCGGATCGTCGGTGTCCCGCGTCGACTGCTCCACCCGGCCGATGACGGCGCCGGTGATGTCGGCGCAGGCGGCCACCACCCGGTCCGGCCCGACGTCCACCCCGACGACGTGCGCGCTGCTCGCGCGTACGGCGTAGAGCTGGGCGTTCGGCCCCCGCCCGCCGGCCTGCTCGCCGACCCGGCTGACCAGGCCACGCTCCTCCAGGCGCTCGACGAGCTGCGAGGCGGTGACCTTGGACAGGCCGGTCAGCTCGCCGAGCCGGGCCCGGGTGAGCGGTCCCCGCTCGAGGAGCAGTTCCAGCGCCGCACGGTCGTTGAGCGCCCGCAACAGGCGGGGGGTGCCGGGCAGCCGGGTCGCACTCATGCCACGTCCTCTAGTTTTAGTAAACTTTGCTAACTGTAAACCGACCTGCGAACGGGTAGCCGTAGCGTAACGGTCACCCCGAGGCAGAGTGCTCGGCCAACCCGGCAGGGCGACGACCACCGCGGGTACACGTTCGTATCCACGGGAAGCGAAGGGGGAAATCTCGTGGGGCTCGATCCAGGACTGCGCCGGCTCGCGCTGGGCACGTTGCTCGCCGCGTACCCGGGAGCGGTCCCGCCGCGCTGGGCGGTCGACCTGGTGGCCGACGGCCTGGCCGGGCACACCCTGTTCGGCACGAACGTGCACGACCCAGCGCAGGTGGCGGCGAGCACGGCGGCGCTGCGCGCCGGCCGGCCGGACGTGCTGATCGCCATCGACGAGGAAGGTGGCGACGTGACCCGGCTGGCCCACGCCACCGGCAGCCCGTACCCCGGTAACGCCGCCCTCGGCGCGGTCGGCGACGTGGCGCTCACCCGCCGGGTCTACCAGTCGATCGGCGCAGAGCTGGCCGCGCTGGGCGTCACCGTCAACCTGGCCCCCACCGTCGACGTGAACACCGCCGACGACAACCCGGTGATCGGCACCCGCTCGTTCGGCGCCGACCCGCTGCGGGTGGCCGCACACTCGGCCGCGGCCGTCAGTGGCCTCCAGGCCGCCGGTGTGGCCGCCTGCGCCAAGCACTTCCCCGGCCACGGCGCGACGGTCACCGACTCCCACCACGAGCTGCCCACGGTGGACGTACCGCTGGAACTGCTCCGCCAGCGCGACCTGCCGCCGTTCGCCGCGGTCGTCGCGGCCGGCACGCAGGCCGTGATGACCGCGCACATCCGGGTGCCGGCGCTGACCGGCGACGGTCCGGCGACCTTCAGCCGGGCCGTCCTGGTCGACCTGCTGCGCGCCGAGTACGGCTTCACCGGCACGGTGATCACCGACGCCCTGGAGATGAAGGGCGCGGCGGTGGCCGCCGGGGGCGTCGGGCCGGCCGCCGTACGGGCGCTGTCGGCCGGCGCCGACCTGCTCTGCATCGGCGCGCAGGTCGACGCCGCGCTGGTCGAGCGCGTGGCCGCCGAGATCGCCGCGGCGACCACCGACGGCCGGCTGCCGGTCGCCCGGGTCGAGGAGGCGGCCGGCCGCGCCGCCGCGCTCGCCGCCTGGACCCGGGCCGCCGGCCGGTCGTCGGCCACCCCCGACCCCGACCTGGGGTACGCGGTGGCACGCCGGGCGGTGCGGGTGGAGGGACTGCTCACCGACCTGGACCAGCCGCTGGTGGTCCAGTTGCACACCGAGTCCACGATGGCCGAGGGCCGGGTGCCGTGGGGCCTCGGCCCACACCTCGACGGTGGACGCGAGATCCGCGTCGTGGCCAGCGAGACCGATCAGGCGGCCGTCCGCGAGCTGGCCGGGGACCGGCCGATCGTGCTGGTCGGGCGGCACCTGCATCGGCTGCCCGGCGGCCCGGAACTGGTCGACGCGCTGGCCGCCGCGCATCCGGTGACCGTCGTGGAGATGGGCTGGCCGGGGGCGTGGCGACCGTCCGGCGCACGGGCGTTCGTCACCACGTACGGCGCGAGCCACGCCAACGGACGGGCGGCGGCGGAGGCGCTCGGCCTCGCGGGTTGACCCTGCGTTACTGATCGGCTCGCCAACGTCACCGCGCTTCGTCGCAGGTCAAGTCCACAATTCGACACTCCGACCCGACTGCTCGCATCTTGCAGCTTGCAGTTTCGATACGTAGCGTGATCGATATCGGATCGGCGTGTCAGTGGCACGGCCGATCGGAGCGAACCGGGGCCTGGGGGCAGGTTGCGGACCGTGGATCCGGCCCGGGATCCACGGTCCGCGCACTGAGCCCACCTCAGCGCGGATACACCCCGTACGCCCGCCAACCCCGGTCCGGGAAACCCGCCGCCTCCGCGACCCGGGCCGAGGCCTGGTTGTCCCGCTCGTGCAGGTAGGTCGGCACCGCGCCCTCGTCCAGGACCCGCCGCGCCGCCTGCGCCACCAGCCGACGTGCGAGGCCACGGCCGCGGGCCGCCGGCGCGGTGCCGACGGCAAGCTCGTGCCCGTACGCGTCGTGGCGCTTGATGGCGGCGCCCGCCAGGTAGCCGCCGTCGGCATCGCGCACCACGAGCACCGGCCGGTCGAACAGCCGCAGCCAGGGCGGCAGCCCAGGGGTCGTCGAGGCGACCCACTCGCCCGCGTCGGGCAGGGGCGCGGGCGAGAGAGTCCAGCGGAAGGGGCCGTCGTGCACGCAGAAGGCGGGGTGCCCGACAGCCTCCGGCAGCGCGGCGAGCAGCCGTTCCGGCGTGCGCTCGACCAACGCCCGGATAGCGGCGGCCCGGTCCGGCGCGACGGAGAGCACCGCGCTCCGACCGGTGTCCACGGCGAGGGCCGGACGCAGCCGGCCGTCCCAGGCCGGCAGTGCCCGCCGGCGCGAGGCGACCACGTGCAGCCCGGGTCCGGCCGGCCACTGGCCGAGCCAGGAGGCGAGGTGCAGCTGCAACCGCCGGTCCAGCATGCGTACCTCCCGTCGCCCCACACGTCGTGATCACCGTACGCCCGGGCGGCTCGACCGGGCGGACCATCGCGCCAGGGTGGGACGCTGCCCGAGATCCGGGAATCAGCTCGCGACATCGACCGTCATAGGCATTTCCCTATCTGGACACCTTTCTCTGCCACGGTATGGGCATGCCGATTCAGCCGAACGACCGTTTCCACCAGCACCCCGCGCGACTCTGGCGAGCGGCGGGCACCGCCGAGGGCACCCCCACCCAGGCGGGGTACCGGGTGGTCCGTGCGACGGGCGGGCTGCCCTGGGCGGCGCTGAACGAGCTGCCGGCCAGCTCCAGCCGGCACGGCCTCAACCGGCGCTGAACACACCGACGCGTCAGCTACGACGGACAGCGTCGGGGACGACACACCGCAGGAGGACCAGCGACGGCATTCGCACACCTGTCGGGTAATTTCTTCCAGGTCCGGCACCCGGCCTACGACAGGAGAAGCTCCGCGCATGGGCAAGAAGACGATCCACGTCTCCGACTTCACCGGAACCGTTCTGCAGCAGGACGACGAGGTGGTTCGTGTCGTCGTCCTGGAGCACCCGGACCTGGTCGCCGGGCCCGTGCAGCTCGACGCCACCCCGGGCGAGGTGGAGAACATCGACGACGCCGCGCTGGACGTGGCGGTGGTCGAGATCCACGACCGGCACGGCGGGGGCGAGCCCCGACGGGTCGTCCTCACCGCGAGCGAGTTCGACGCGATGGCCACCGACGTCCCGATGGCGCAGTTGTTGAAGACGGCCGAACGGGTCCGCCCGCCCAAGGCCCGCAAGAGCGCCGAAAAGATCGACTACGGCACGTTGGAGCACGCCGGCAAGCCGCACCGGGGCCGCGTCACCGAGGAGGAGGCCCGGCTGGTCCGCGAGCAGCTCGACGAGGTCAACAAGCGGCTCGCGGACGCGGGCGTACGCCAGATCGACCCGGCCGATCCGGAGCACGCCCTGCGCTACGGCTTCCCCGAGGCGTCCTGACCCCGGTTCCTACTGTTGCGCGACGGCGGCGGCGAGGGCGGCGGACAGGTCGGCTTCGACCGCCGCCTTGTCGAGGCCTAGGTCGGTGAGCACGCCGGCACCGTCCTCCTGCTCCAGCAGGGCGAGCAGGATGTGCTCGGTGCCGATGTAGTTGTGCCCGAGGCGCAGCGCCTCCCGGAAGGTCAGCTCCAACGCCTTCTTGCCGCGCGCGTCGTACGGGATGAGGTCCGGAACCTGGTCGACCGACGGCGGTAGGACGGCGCCGACGGCCTCCCGCACTGCCTCGGGGGTGGCACCCCGACCGACCAGCACCCGGGCGGCCAACCCCTCCGGCTCGGCCAGCAGCCCGAGCACCAGGTGCGCGGGGCCGATCTCGGGGTTCCCGGCGGCGCGGGCCTCTTCCTGCGAGGCCATCACCACGTTGCGGGCTCGCGGGGTGAACCGGCCGAAGCCGGCGTTCGGATCGAGCGCCGCGGCCTCGGTGGAGCCCTTGGCCACGAAGCGCTTCTGGGCGGCCTGCTTGCTGACCCCCATGCTGCGGCCGATGTCGGTCCACGACGCTCCCGAGCGCCGGGCCTGGTCGACGAAGTGCCCGATCAGGTGGTCGGCGACCTCACCGAGATGGTCGGCGGCGATCACCGCGTCGGTGAGCTGGTCGAGCGCGTCGGTGTGCGCCTTCTTGATCGCCTGGATGAGGTCGTCGAGCTTGACGGGGTTGCTCATCTGGAAAGGTTCGGTCATGCGTCAACCATAGGTTGACGCCCGCATTCCGTCAACCACTGGTTGACGACATCAGTCGCGAGACGCCCGCTAGGGTGGGCGCGGCCGCACAGCGGAGGAGGGGCCGGCATGCGTCTGCACGTGGGGTGCGCCATGTGGAGTCACCGGTCGTGGCCGGGGCACTCGCTGCCGTCCGGAGAACGCCTCCGGCACTACGCCAGTTGGTGCGACGCCGTGGAGGGCAACACCACCTTCTACGCGACCCCGACCCAGGACACCGTGGCATCCTGGGCGGCGCAGACCGACGCCGGCTTCCGATTCGTCCTCAAGCTGCCCAAGGTCGTCACGCACGAACGTCGGCTCACCAACGCCGACGAACCGCTGCACGCCTTCCTGGACGCGATCGAGCCCCTCGGCCCACGCGTCCACGCCCTCTGGATTCAACTACCGGGGTCGTTCGCGCCGGCCGACGTACCCACGCTCGGCCGGTTCCTCGCGCAGCTCCCGGCTTCCCACCGCTACGCCGTGGAGGTCCGCCATCCCGCGTTCTTCACCGAGCCCGGCGCGACCCGGCTGCTCGAGGAGACCCTGACCGGGGCGTCGGCCGAATGGATCCCCTTCGACACCACCGCGTTCTTCAGCCGCCCGCCGACGAGTGACGCCGAACGCGACGCCTGGATGAAGAAACCCCGGGTGCCGCTGCGGTCCGTCGCGCTGACCGACCGCCCGATCGTGCGCTACCTGGGCCGCGACGACGACACCCGGACCGTGCAGGGGTGGCGGCGTTGGGTCGAGGTCACCGCCGGCTGGCTGCGCGAGGGGCGCTCCCCCACCATGTTCGTCCACACGCCGGACAACGCCGACGCGCCGCGGCTCGCCCGGCGGTTCCACGACGAGGTACGCGCCCACGTGCCGGGTCTCGACCCGCTGCCCGACCCGATCTCCGTCGAGCCGCTGACCCTCTTCTGAGCACCCACGTCACGGCTGTCGGTCGAGCAGCGCGTCGAGGTGATGGGCGGTGCTGATCAGCGAGAGGTGACTGAACGCCTGCGGGAAGTTGCCGATCTGCTCGCCGGTGGGGGCGATCTCCTCCGAGTAGAGCCCCAACGGCGTGCTGTAGGTCAGCATCTTCTCGAACGTCAACCGGGCGTCGTCGAGCCGTCCGGACTGGGCGAGAGCCTGGACGTACCAGAAGGTGCACATGCTGAAGGTGCCCTCGGAGCCGACGAGCCCGTCGGGCGAGGCTTTCGGGTCGTACCGGTAGACGAGACTGTCCGACACCAACTCGTTGTCTATCGCCCGCAACGTCGACAGCCACATCGGATCGTTCGGCGCGATGAAGCCGACGCCGGGCATCGCGAGCAGCGAGGCGTCGGTGATGTCGCTCCCGTAGTGCTGCACGAAGGCCTGCCGTCCCGGATGGAATCCCCGTGCGATGACCTGCTCGTAAACGGCGTTGCGTTGGTCCGCCCACCGGGTGATGCTCGCGGGACGCCCCCGATTGTGCGCGATGCGGATGGCACGGTCGAACGCGAGCCAACACATCATCCGCCCGTAGGTGAAGTCCTGCCGGCCGGACCGGGTCTCCCAGATGCCGTCCTCGGGCTGGTCCCAGTGGTCGCAGAGCCAGTCCATCAGGCCGGCCGTCTTGCGCCACCCCTCGTACGACGTCATCAGTCCGCTCTGGTCGGCGAGGTGCAGCGAGTTCAGCGCCTCGCCGTAGATGTCCAGTTGCAGCTGGCCCGCCGCGCCGTTGCCGATCCGCACCGGCGCCGACCCGCGATACCCCTCCAAGTGCGGCAGCACCTCTTCGGGGAGGTCCGGCGAGCCGTCGATGCGGTACATGATCTGCAGTGGCAGGCCGCCGTCGTGGGCCTCCTGGATACGCGCTTCGAGCCACGACAGATATTTCTGGGCCTCATCGGTGAAACCGACGCTGAGCAGCGCGTGCACCGAGAACGAGGCATCGCGGATCCAGGTGTAGCGGTAGTCCCAGTTCCGCGGGCCGCCGATCTGCTCCGGCAACCCCGCCGTCGGCGCGGCGACCAGGGCGCCTGTCGGGGCGTACGTCATGAGCTTGAGGGTCATGGCCGATCTTTCGACCATCTCCCGCCAGCGACCGGTGTAGGAGGTTCGCAGGGCCCACCGACGCCAGTAGTCCCGGGTTTCGGCGAGCAGTTCGCAGGCCTCTTCCGTGGTGAGAGCCCGGGGTGGGTGGGGGCAGGCCGTCTCCAGCACGACCCCACCGATGTCGCCCTCGTGCAACTCGTAACGGACGCAGACGCCCTCCGCGTCCCGGTGGATCGCCCCGTTGTCGACAAGCCGTTTCGCGTCCTTGAACGCAGTCAGGGTGAGCGAGAGGGTCGAGCTGCGAAAGACGTCGCCCTCCGGATGGACCTCCAACTCGTACGGGTCGCGCCCGTAGTTGAACCGGGGCCGGCAGTCGAAGCGGAACCGCATGCTTCCCCGAACCATCCGGACCAGCCGGACCAGCCGGTGCCGGTCGGTGGCCTGCTCGCCCGTTACGGGCATGAAGTCCAACAGCTCGCCCACGCCGTCGGCACTGTGGAAGCGGGTGATCAGGATCGGCGTGCCGGGTAGGTAGAGCTGTTTGCTCGAATACTCGATCTCGTCGGGCGAGAGTTGGAAGTGTCCGCCCTTGTCGCGGTCGAGCAGGGCGGCGAAGACGCTCGGCGAGTCGAAGCGCGGCGCGCAGAACCAGTCGACCGTTCCGTCCCTACTGATCAGCGCGGCGGTCTGCAGGTCGCCGATCAGGCCGTGCTCCTCGATCCCCGGATATCGCGTCTGCACACTGACCCCCCTCGTCAGGCTGACGGCGACTACCCGGGAAACCCGTCGCTACACGAACGCAGCCCCGAGATCCGGCGAGGGTGTCGGTGGCCGCCGATAGCGTGACCGTTCGACGACATCGACGAAAGGACACCGGATGAGCCTGCGCGGATTCGCCACCCTCAACATCTGGGCCGACGACGTGGCGGCGGCCACCGACTGGTACGCCCGGTTCCTGGGCCAGGAGGCCTACTTCTCGCGACCCGGCCCGGACGGGCGTCCCGCCTACACCGAGTTCCGCCTCGGCGACTACCAGGCGGAGCTGGGCATCATCGACCGCCGGTACGCGCCCCCGGGCGCGGCGAGCGGGCCTGGCGGGGCGGTCATGCACTGGCACGTCGACGACCTCGACGCCACCGTGGAACGGCTCCTGGCCCTGGGCGCCACCGAGTACCAACCGATCACGCCTCGCGGAGACACTGGTTTCGTGACGGCGTCGGTGGTGGACCCCTTCGGCAACGTGCTGGGCGTCATGACCAACCCGCACTACCTCGACATCCTCGCCTCACTCCGGGCGGCCTGAGCTCGGCGTCCCCGTTTCCGCCGCTCGATCCTGGTAGTCCTCATCCACCGCCTGCCGCACCAGGGCCGCCGCCCGCACGGTCTCGATTCCGCTGGCGATCAGCAGATCGTGGGCGGCCGCCCGGAACTCCCCCACCGCGACCAAACCCGAATAGCCGAGACGATGGATGTGCGGGCGGGTCGAGTCCCGGACGGCTCCCTGCGCCCGCCCGACCAGCTCGACGCCCGCCAGGATCTGGTCGCGGGTCTCCTGAGGCTCCCGACCGACCTGGACAGCTCGGCGCAGCGTTGGCATCGCGTCGGCCAGCAGGTCGATAGCCTGCGGAAACTCCTCGGGAATCGGCTCGTCGTCCTTCAGCGCGGTGGTCAGTCGCCGGCACAGTGAACGGCAACCGTGCAGGCTCCGCTCCAGGTGCCGGATCGCCGTGGTGTGGAAGGCCAAGGAGTCACGGTCGCGCCACCGCAGGGGCGCGAGCCGCGTCACCTCCTGGGCGGCGCTGAGCCCGTCGTTGAGAGCGGCCAGGCGGGGATCGAGCTCGCGCAACCCGCGCAGGCTCCGTTCGGCGTCCCCGAGATCGCGCTTACGTAGCGCCGTCGCCAGGTCATGCATGATGTCGGCTGCCGGCCCGACCACCGGCTCGGCCAGCCGCAGCAGCGTCCGCTGCGGATGGATGGGCACCAGGAGCAGACCGACCCCCAGCCCGACCAGCCCCCCGACCGCCGCGTCGACGAAGCGGGGGACGGACAGGTCCCGTAGCGGCGGCTCCAGGGTCGCGATCAGCACCGCCGTGCCGCCGGCCTGGGTGAGCAGCGAACCGCCCCCCTTGAGCAGGATGGCGACCGTTATCGCCAGCACGACGACCACACCGGTCTGCCAGAACCCGATGCCGAAGAACGGCATCAGCACGTCGCCGACGGCCAGCCCCAGGGTCACCCCGACCAGCAGCTCGATGGTGCGCCGCAGGCGCGACCCCATCGAGGCCGCCACGATGCCGACCGCCGTCGTCGGCGCCAGGACCGGGGACGGATTGTCCAAGAACTGGTACGCCACGAACCAGGCGATCGCGGCGGCGACGCCGGCCTGCACCGCGAGCAGACCGAACAGACGCAGCCGCCAGGCACGCGAGCGCAGCGCCCGTTGTGCCCACGCCCGCAGGCGGTCGAACCGGGCCTCCCGGTGGTCCGCCGGCTCGCCGACAGCCGCCGACTCCTGGTGGGCACACATCCGCGCCGCTTACCCGGAGCGCGCAAACCTATCCCGGCTGCGCCAATCGCTTGGGATCCATGCTTGTCGACGTCTGCTGTACTCGACACGAGGATTCCCTCGGCGAAGGAGGCACTGCCATGTCCACCTCCGAGTTCAGCCCCGACGCCCTCCGTACGCTGATCCGCGCCGGCGCTTGGGTCGGCCGTTCCGACACCGAGAAGGCCGCCGTACACCTGTTGACCTTCACCAAGTTCCCGGACCAACCCGGCTTCGCGGACCTGGTCGAGGTCGTGCAGATCCCCGAGTACGACGACGGCCACGACATCCAGGTGGCGGTGATCCGCGACTGGGCGGCGCTGCTCGCGCTACCGGCGGTCGAGCACCTGTCCGCCGACGACCAACGACTGCTCGCCCTGGCCGGCAGCCTCGCCACCGGGCAGCCGGTCGACCTGGCCGCCAACGCCGCCGTCAAGGGCCACGAGCACGCGGCGAAGGTCGCCGAGGCGATGGTGATCGCCGCCGGCTACCACCTGAAGTACGAGGTCAAGGCAACCGCACGACTCACCACGAGGTTCGCCAAGGCCTGAGAGCGTTCGGGGCACCTTCACGAGTACGGCCGGCCGGGCAGCAGGTCGTCGTCGCATCCGCTCTGGGGTAGCCCGGACGCAGCGGCGATGGCCTCGACGGCCTCGTCCAGGCCGGTCGTCTCCGGCAGGACGAGTTCGTCAGGCCAGCCCAGGACGTCATGAGCGGCGTACCAGCCGCTCATGTGCTCGGCGGTGAACTCACTGGCCTGCGGGCGAGTGAGGTGCCGGCGCAGGGTCTCGGCCAGCGACACGTCGAGATAGCAGAACAGCGACCGGTCGCGGTGGTCGTCCCGCAGCGCGGTCAACATGCTTCGGTAGCGGCTGCTGTGCATGATGCCCTCCAGCACCACGTGATAGCCGTGGTCAAGCGCGAACCGAACGGTCTGCGCGATCAGCGCAGGCGCGATGCCGCCGGGCTTGTCCCGTTCGCGCAGCAGGATGCGGCGCAGGTAGTCCTGCTCGACCAGGGCGCAGCCCCGGCCGTGCCGGCGTCGTAGCTCGCGGGCGATGCTGCTCTTGCCGGAGCCGGAGTTGCCCCGGATGCAGACGAGGATCGTGTCCGGGCTGCCAGTGGGTTCAGCGAGCACGATGCCTCCTCGGCTTCAGTCGTTGCGGACACTGAGGTCGAGGGCGGCGACGGTCAGCTGGGTGAGGTCAGGAAGCTGGTCCTCGCCGAGGGTGACGCCGCGCAGGTTGTCCAGCGGCGTCTTGAGGCCCTGGAGCCGGCTGCCCCGCAGGTCGGTGCCGTCGAGCTGGCAGGAGTCCAATTCCAGTCCGGCGAGGTCACATGACCGCAGCGCGATGCGAGGTAGTCGGCAGGAGGACCACGCGCCGTTGGTGAGAGTGCAGTCGGTGAAGGCGACCGAGCCGGCGGCGGTGACGCGTTGGAAGGTGGCGTAGTCGAAGCGGCAGCCGTCGAACAGGACGTCCTTGAGGCGTACGTCGGTGAGCCTGGTGCCGGTGAACCGGGAGCCGGTAATGGCGCAGCGTTCGATGGTGATGCCGGTCAGGGTCGCGCCGGAGAAGTCGGTGCGGGTGATTTCGCAGCCGTAGAGGCTGCCGGCCTCCCAGGTGCTCTCGCTCAGGTCCACGCCGGTGATCAGGCTGCTGCGGATGCGGGCGTCCTCAAGGTGCGAGCCGTGCCACGCTGCGCCGTTGACGAGAGCCTCGGTGAGGCCGCCGGCGAGGTCCGCGGTGATGTCGAGGTCGTCCGGTTCGAGGTCCGGCAGCAGGACCTTCACGTCGCCGATCGTGGTGGTGCGCATGTGTCCTCAACCTGTGTAGGCGCGGGGTGGGCACGCCACCCCGCGCATTCCCGTGGTTGGGGCTACTTCTTCTTGTTCCAGTTGTCCCAGCCGGGTCGGCTGTCGAACTTACCCTTGTTAGCCCAGGCGGGGCGGTTGTCGAACTTCGCCGCGTCGATCGACGCTACTGACCGCTCAGGGTCGACGCCGAGGCGAGCGAGTTGCTCGGGTGCGGCGTTGACGAGGATCGCGAGAGCATTGGTCATGGTGCTACTCCTTGAGGGGTGAGGTGGTCCGCGGCGGCGCGAACGAGGGCCTGTCGGGTGGTCCGGCAGTAGGTCGTCTCTCGGGCGGTGAACGTCGCGTGCTCGAAGTAGCGGTTGCCGGCCTGGGCGCCACGGCAGAAGTCGTAGAAGGCGCAGTGGTCGGCACAGCCGTTGAGGGCCGTAATGAACTCGGCGACGTAGCCCAGGTCGCCGGCGCCGGCAAGCATGGCGGAAATGGATTGCTGAAGGACGTTGCCGACGATGAAGTCGCCGTATCGCGGCTCGGTGATGCCGAGCAGTTCCGGTGACAGCAGCACCACCTGTCCATCCCAAGAGACGGTCGGGATCGGCTCGTACGGCTCGTGGTCGACGCGGCCAGCGCGGGTGGCGGCGAGATAGTCGGCCAGCCGGTCCACGTCGCGGATCCGGAGCGGGCTGCCGCCGACGCGACGTTCGATAAGGCCCTGCCAGAACCGGTACGCGGCGTCCTCCGACACCGGTGCCCGGTCAGCGCCCTCCTGCTCTTCGATGTTGAAGCCCACCGACTCGCAGCCGGGCAGGCCGGTGAAGAAGTCGATGAGGGCTTCCGCGTGGTCGATGGTTTCCGGGGTGACAACACAGATCACCGAATACCTCAGCCCTGCCTCGGCCAGGGTCTGTATGCCGCGCAGGGTTCGGGCGTCCGTCGGGTTGCCGGCCCGGTCGAGGCGGTTCCGGTTCAACGCGCCCGGTCCGTCGATACTGACCCCGACCTCGAACCCATGAGCGGTGAAAACTTCGCACCATTGCCTGTTGATCAACGTCGCGTTTGTTTGGATCTCGTGACGCACCATCCCCGCGCGGCGGAGCTCCTCGAATGGGTCTAGTAGATCCCGGAACAACCCGGTGGGTGTTGCGGTGGGTTCGCCCCCGTGCCACACGACGCTCACCGGATGGCCGCTGTTCTGCTGCGCGATCGACTCGGCGCAAGCCTGCGCGACTGCGCTGCTCATCAGGCGGAGGGATCTCCGGTCGGGCAGGTAGCAGTAGGTGCAGTCGAGGTTGCAAAAGCTCGTCGGCTGCACGACCAGGGTGTGGAAGCTGCCGGCGACCGCCGGCTGGCCGGTAGCGTTGATGAGGCCGATGCCGTTCACGAGGAGGCCTCTTCGATGCTGGCGGCCGTGGTGGTACTGACGCGGTAGGCGTGGGTGTGGCGGGCGGGCCAGCCGAGGAACCGGTCGAACATGTCGGCGGCGCTGCCTGTGACGCTCGGGTTGAGCCGATGCAGGTCGTCGATCGCGTCGTGCAGGCAGCCGGCCAGGTAGAGGAACAGGCTCACCGGCTCTTCCCGGTACTCGGCGAGGAGCGCGAGCTTCGCCGCGCCGCAGGGCCATGGCTGCCCGCACCGGCGGCACAGCCACAGCGGGCGCATCGGCAGATGTTCCACCTCGGCTGGCGCGAGCCCGTTCGCCGCCAGACGGCGCTGCTGCCCGGTCACCGGCGACCGCCCTCGCGGGCCTGCTGCTCGAACAGCCGACGCCACACGAAGGTGAGCAGCGGAGGATCAGCGCGCCGCACCTGACCCTGTGAGGACGTCCACCTGGGCTCGGGGCGCCGGGACTGGCTGGCTATCGCGTTACGCGATACGTACACCGTCATGCCTCCACCCCCGCCAGGATCGATGAGCGGCGGGCTCGCCGGGGGAATGGCGAGCCCGCCGCCGCATCACGGCGGCTGGGAGCAGGCCGCCGATCACCCACCCACGCAGCCCTCATGGCGGTACGCAGGCGGGGAGAACACCGAGACAGTTCGTTCCAGGACGGGCCGAGCCAGCGGCCCAAGCCGTGGTGTGGTGCGCCGCTCATCGATCCCTCCATCTGCAGCTCCCTGTTAGTCATCCCCGACACCGGCATCGACACGCGCCGGTGATCTGGGGTGAACTGAACGTAGGGGCGGTCCGTACGGAGGACCGGGAAAATCCGTACCGGGTCCGGCGGTCTTCAGCGGGCAGGGTGATGGTGTGCGAGGGATGACGGAAGACATGACCACCGGCCAGCGCGTCGCCTTTTACCGGCGTCGACGAGGGCTCTCCCAGGAGGTGCTGGCCGGTTTGGTTGGCAAGACCCAGGAGTGGTTACGCAAGGTCGAGACGAACCGGGCTGACCTCGATCGGCTATCGGTCATACGCGCGATCGCCAAAGCCCTCGACGTGTCCCTCGGCGACCTGATCGAGGCACCGAGCCTGTTCGAGTGGTCGGACGACTCAGGGCGCGAGACCATCCCGGCCTTGCGGGCCGCGCTTCACGACTATCGTCACCTCGCGCCGACGCTGGCCAGCACGGGGGACGTCGAGGCCCCCGCCCTCCGCGAGATCGAGAACGACGTCGCCGAGATCTGGACCGCCTACCAGCACTCGCGATACGGCACCCTCGCCCGCCGGCTGCCCTACCTCATCCACGACTGCCTCACCGCCACCGAGGCGTACGACGGAGACGATGGCCAGCGAGCGCACGCGATGACCGCCTACGCCCACCAGCTCGCCGCGTTGTTCCTCACCAAGCTCGGCGAAGGTGACCTCGCGTGGACCGCCGCCAGCCGGGGCTTGGCCGCCGCCAACGCCAGCCACGACCACGTCGTCATCGGCTCACTCAGCCGCTCCGCCGCGCACTCGCTCGCCTCCATCGGGGAGTACGCCCAAGCCCTGGGCCTCGCCGCCACGGCGGCGCGGTTCCTGGAACCCCGGCTCGTCAGGCCGACTCCGCAGCTGCTGTCGGTCTACGGCAGCCTGCACCTCGTCTGCGCGCTCGCCGCCGCCCGAGACGACGACCGCGCCTCCGCCGACACCCACATCAACGAAGCCGATACCGCCGCACAGCGGCTCGGCGCCGACGGCAACCACGTGTGGACCGCGTTCGGGCCGACCAACGTATCGATCCACAAGACGACCGTGGCGATGGAACTCGGCGATGTGCAACGCGCCATCGCCATCGGCGCCCCACTCGACACCAGCACCGTGCCCGTCGAGCGGCAGGTTCGCCACGCCATCGAAACTGCCCGAGCCCTCGCCCGGTGGAACCGCATCGACGACGCGCTCGCCGCGCTCCTAGACGCCGAGACCCTCGGGCCCGACCAGGTGCGCTACCACCAGCTCTCCCGCGACCTCGTCCGAGACATCCTCACCCGCCCCCGGCCACCACGACTGGCCGTCGAACTCAGCGACCGAATGGGCGTCCGGACGGGAGGCCCCCGCTGGTAGCTGGGCTCAGATCAACCGGCTCGTGTAGCCAGCCGCCACCAGGCGCTCGAAGGCCGCCCGCACCTCGTCCGGCATCTCCTGGGGGATAGCGAACCCGCGCTCGGCGTACACCTCGATCCGCTGCGTGTCGCCCACCAGCATGTCCACCACCCGCCGCGGGTCGCCGATGCTGCGCACGTAGTCGTCCAGCTCGAGCGGGTTTGAGGCGCACACCACATCGACCTCCGGCCAGATCAGCCTGCAGGTGGCGTAGGCCCGACGCTGTTGGTAGGGCCGCGACATGATCAGCACCGACTTCACCGGGATCTGGCGTTCGGCCAGGAGCGCACGGGAGAATTCGAGGTTCTCGGCGGTGTTCGTGGCACGCGGCTCCACGAGAACCGCCTCCGGGGGCACACCCTGCTCGACGGCGTACTCGCGGTAGTGCACCGCCTCTCCACGCGGGAACCTTTCGACCGTGGTCGGGGCGTTCGCACCGGTGAAAACAATCCATGGGAACAGGCCTGCTTGAAACAGGCGCGATGCGACCACTGCAACGCCGAGGTCATGGCTGCCCAGCCCGATGCCCACGTCGCACGGGCGTAGCTCGTGGTGCATGTCGTGGTATCGCCACAGCGTCGCCACGTGAGCACGGACTTCGTCTGAGAGCACGTGAGTCGGCACTTCGGTCTGCCGTTCCATCAGCGCCCGCCAGCTAGGGCGAGCGCTGGAGTTTGGTTCACGCCCCGTTTACTCATGATGTCAGCGTAGGGCAGGCCGGGCGACGCAGATCAGCTACAGCACGTCTGTCCAGCGGGGGGCATTCAGGTAGGGCCGACACCATCAGCGCCATCGGCAGCCGCTCCCTCCGTCGGTGCCCGCTCGCGTACCTGAACCCACAACGCCATCTCGCCAGCCTCGCGGACGGCCGCACCGCGCACGGAGCGAGCCCACGCGATCTGCGGCAGATGAGCGCCTCGGTAGGGCGAGGCGCTTGTAGTTTCGCGACCCGGACTGGTGTTTTCAGCTCCGATCCGAACGACGCCAACTTCGCAGCGCTTCCCGCTCTGTCCGGCACGCTGCGACGTCCGCGTGCAACTTGCTGGTCCAGCTGTGTCCGCCGCGAGTCGCCGTTACGCGGATCTCGACCTGATCGAGGGTAGGCATACCAGCATCGCTCTCCGCGAACTCCACCCGCCAATGTGCCCGGTCGCCGACATCCAGCCCGGCCGGCTTGACCCCTTCGTACGCATGCACCGCAGTGAACCGCGGCTCCCCCGGCTCGACTCCGTTGATGCCGGGGGTGAACGAGACGCCATCGGTTAGCAGATCGACTCGCAGCTCATCAAGTGGGCCAGCTGGCGACGCTGCGACGCCAATCATCAGCCTGTGCCAACCATGGTGGCCGGTCTCATCACCGTTAGGGTTCTCCACCTCGGCAGTGAACTGCGGCGCTTGCTGCTGCTGGAGCAGCTTCGCAGCCGTCGCTGCTGACTCTGCCGAGGCCACATACGAACGCCACGCGAACAGTGCAGCGGCGGCCGCGATCGCTGCGGCCACCCATTCAGGAGCATTTCCCCAGTCAGGCATGACCAACATCGTAGCGACTGACTACGATAGGAGAGTTCGTCAGAACCCCAGCCTCGCGCAGCATCAGATGGGACGTATGCGAACAACTGCACGCAAAAAAATGCCAGCCGCACGAGCTTGCAGCAGTCGACCAGAGAAGATGTCAGACCTGCCCCGTAAAGTAGCCGGGTGGCGAGCAACCATCTATTCAACGGCCGCGAATTAGCGGCAGACCTGGGCACCAACCTCAAGCAGGTCATGGACGCCCTGAACGCCTGGAACGATGACGACTTCCTGGCGCGCACCGACGCCGACCTCATCACCGAGCTCGTCGCCGTCGGCGCCGTCGAATGCCCGGCGCTGCATCCGGACGAGTGGTACATGGACGAGAGGCCCACCGAGGCTGAGCGCTCGGTGGTCAATATGTTCGGAGAGCGCGTACGCGAACGAGTCGTTCAGTACACAGTCCGGATCCCCTTCAGCGGCCACCCGGCTCCGTTCACGATGAAAGCAAGTCAGTACTTCATTGCGCCGATAGAGGCTAAGGTCGACGAGAAGGCCAGCGAGCTGGTGATCGTCTGGGAGGGAACCCGCCCCGATCCGGAGGCAGTCAGACAGTGGTTTCGCACACGAATCGATCGCATCGAGAAGGGTCTGGGCTTCGCTCGCACTGACATCAACACCCATAACAGCAACCTACTTAACCAGATGCCGCAATGGGTGGCCCAACGCCGCGCACGACTGCTCGCGGCGCGGCAAGTCCATGCCAGTATCGGCATTCCGATCCGGCGGCGGGCTGACGCCAACGTCTACGCACTGCCGGTACAGCGGCGTCGCCTCGTCACCCGCACGACGCAGTCGAGCCGGGCCCAGGCTAATCCCTTTGAGCCCGAGCCGGCCCTTGAAAAAGCAAGCTACGAAGATGCACTCGCGGTCCTGCGTAACGCGCGTAACGCGTTCGAGCGCAGTCCATCGCTGACCGAAAAGCTCGGCGAAGAACTCATCCGTGATCTGCTGCTGATCCTCTTGAACGCTCAATTCGAGGGCAGAGCTGGCGGCGAACTATTTAACTGCGGCGGCAAGACCGACATCCTTATCCGCGAGAAGGACGCCAACGTGTTCATCGGGGAGTGCAAGATCTTCGGACCCAAGGACGGCGCCACCAAGATTACGGACACGATCGATCAACTCTTGGGCTACCTGACCTGGCGCGACACCAAGGCCGCGTTGTTGCTGTTCATCCGGGACCGCGACGTCACCAGCGTGATCGGCAAGGCCGTCGCGGCGTTCGAGGCGCATCCGAACTTCAAGCGGCGTGGCTCGACCGCCTCGGACGAGCGGTACGACTTCGTGGTCCACGCGAACGGTGACCCTGCCCGCGAGATGCACATCGCGTTCCTGCCGTTTCTAGTCGGCGGTGCTCGGTAGCTGAGCAGCCTGTTGCGTTAATCGCCCGAGCGCTCGTCGGCCACGTTTGTCGCCCCAGCGAACGGACTCAATTCGGGCAGGGGCAGTTGCTTCATATGGCCGACGTTGCCCCTCAGGGTGCCGAATGCATTGCGGCTCCTACACCCCTTACTGCGGCCCGGCTACCGCGTTCTGCCCTAGATCGCCGGACCTCGGCTCCGAGCCCATTCGGGATTCGCCCCCCCCCGAACCGATCAAGAACCGCCGACTGCCGCAGCCCTCGACCACCCGACCATCGTGCGCAGCAGCCACGGAGCGGTGTCCTAGAGCAGCCCGCCGCATCCCACCGTTACCGCCCCCGATGCTCCTGACCACCGGCGACGGCCGGACACGAAAAAGGCCCCGACCCAGTGTGAACCACCAGGTCAGGGCCTATCTCGTTGGTGCGCCGCCAGGGACTCGAACCCCGAACCCGCGGATTAAGAGTCCGCTGCTCTGCCAGTTGAGCTAGCGGCGCTCGCTGACAACGACGAGCACGCTAACACGTGCGCGAACCGACCTCGGAACCCCTCCCCGGCCCGCGTTCAGTGCGCCGGGTTGGGCGTGTGCGGCAGTTTGCCGAGTTGCTTCCAGTTCGTCTCGGCGACGTCCACGCCGTAGTGCTTGGCGGCGGCGAGGATGTTCTGGAAGGCCAGGTCGCGGTCCGCGTCGGTGACGCCCTGCACCTGGTCGAAGCGGGCGATGGCGTTGCGGACGTGGCTGGCGTCGGTCATCGGCTCCTTGCGCTTGCCGGGGAAGGCGAAGACGGTCTCCGGCAGCTCGCGCTTGTCCTTGTCGGTCAGGCCGCCGTGCTTCTCGTGGGGCTTCCAGGTCGACTTCATCGCCCACCATTACCCATTTTTCGTCCAGACGTACGCCCGGACCGGCTTGATTAAGGGTGTTTAAAGACCCTGTCCGGCACGCGCGGCGAGTGCCTACCATACGGCGGCCGTGACCGTTCGGGTCAGCTTGTCGTGTGTTCGTTGGGAGTGACCCGTGTCGTACGAAGGCCCGCCGCCGTCCCGTCATCGTCCCCCGGGGTGGGCCACCCACAAGAGACTGAGCGTCGCCGCGGGCGCGGCCGTCGTGCTCGTCGTCGCGGCCGGCGCCGTGTACCTGGGCAACGGCGCCGCGCAGTCCGAGCCGTCAAACGCGGCCAACGCCGCCGAGTACCCGTCGCCGTCGGCCGGGCAGCCGGAGTCGTCCGGAACGGCGGTGTCGGCCTCGGCGACACCTTCGGTCTCCGCGACTCCGTCGACCGGCGCGACGCCGTCGGCCGCTGCCGCACCGAAGGTTCCCACCACCGGCTGGGTTCCGATCGACCGGGCGGCCTGGAAGGCGCAGGCCGACGCGTACCAGGCGTTGAAGATCGACCCCGCCCCGGCCGGTGTCGGCGACCTGCCGGAGTTCCGGGCGGACTGCCAGTACAGCCACCGACTGCCGGACGACCCGATCGTCGCCCCCGGCCTCCCGGGCGCCTCACACATGCACTCCTTCGTCGGCAACAAGGCCGTCGACGCGAACACCGTCGCCGGAGACCTGACGAAGTTCACGGCCACGTCCTGCAAGCCGATCCAGGATCACTCCGCGTACTGGGTGCCCACGCTCTACGACAACGCGACCGGTAAGCCGGTCGAGACCACCGGCTTCCGGGTCTACTACCGCTCGCTCGCGAAGAACTCGACCGGCCAGATGCCCATGCCCAACGGCCTGCGCATGATCTCCGGGGATGCCAAGAAGAAGCAGCCGACACCGCGCGGCGCGACCGGCCAGTTCTACTGCGCCTTCTACGGTCCCGGCGACCTCGACGGCGTCGCCCGCAGCACCAACGGCAACTGGCCGATCTGCGGCGGGACCGCCACGCTGCACTTCATGCTGCAGTTCCCGGACTGCTGGGACGGCAAGCACCTGGACAGCCCCAACCACAAGGACCATGTGGCGTACGGCAGCGGCGGTACCTGCCCGCCCGGCCACCCGGTTCGGATCCCGGCGATCACCTTCGACATCCAGTACCCGGCCAAGGGCACCCCGGCGGGCTACTACCTCTCCTCCGACAAGGCGGGCAAGAGCGCCTCGTCGATGCACGGCGACGCGTTCGTGGTGTGGGACGTCAACACCATGAACAAGCGCACCAAGAACTGCGTCCTGGGGCGCAGGACCTGCGACAACTACGGCTACCAGAAGTAGTCGGGGCCGGACCGGAGAACGGCCCGGCCCCGACTGACGATCGCCTAGGGCCAGTTTCATAAGGGCGGTCGAGCCGAGGCGGAGTCCGGGCGGCGATCCGGCAAGGCGCGGTTTCGTCCGGATACCGGTGTTGTATCCGGACGAAACCGCAACGCCGCCGGTCGTCGTCCGGGCCCGCCGCAGGCCGGCCAGTTCTTATGAAACAGGCCCTTAGCTACGCAGCGTCCACTGCTGGTTGGCGCCGCCGTTGCACGACCAGAGGATGATCTTCGTGCCGTTGGCGCTGGCCGCGCCGTTGGCATCGAGACAGAGCCCGGACTGGCCGTTCGTGATGGTGCCGTTGCTGTTGATGTTCCACTGCTGGTTCGCGCCGCCGTGGCAGTCCCAGATGATGACCTGGGTGCCGTTGGCCGTGCCCGCCCCGGACGCGTCCAGGCACTTGTTGCCGTACACCATCAGCTGCTTGCTGGACGTGGCGGTCCACCGCTGGTTGGTGCCGCTGCCGCAGTCCCAGAGCTGCGCCTGGGTGCCGTTGGTGGTCGAGGAGTTGGGGACCTCGACGCAGCGGCCGGACTGGCCGCCCACGAGCTGGCCGCCCTGCTGGGTGCCGCCGCCACTCTGCTGCCGGACGAGGGAGATCGACTCCGCCGACCGGTTGCCCTGGGCGTCGACGACGTAGAGGCGGTACTCGCCCTGGGTCGACGGCACGGCGATGGACGTGGCGTTACCGGCCGCCCGGGTCATCGTCGCCCCGGCCGTGAAGGTGGTCGTGCCCAACGGGGCCAGCCAGACCGACTTGCCGGCGTCGCCGGTGCTCCGGATCGGGATCGTCGCCGTGGCGCTGGTGACGTACGTGCTGGCCGGCAGCACGTAGTTGGACACCGAGAACCTGCTGGCCGGGATGATGTCCCGGTAGGCGTCCTCAAGACCGGAGCTGGCCGCGATGCCGTACGCCGCCGCCGGCCAGACGTAGTCGGAGGAGACGAGGATGTCGGCGACCGTGCTGTTCGGCAGGTTCTTGTTCGACACCTTGTTGATCGGGCCGTAGATCTGCGTGATGCTCAGATCGTGCTTCCGACCGAAGTCGTCGGAGTTGATCATCCAGGTGACGTTCTTGTCGATGCTCAGGACGTTGTCCCGGAAGGTGATGTACGCCGAGCCCTCGTCGGGGTGGAGTCCGTACTTGTGGCCCGAGGGCACACCCTGGAAATAGTTGTTGGTGATCGTGGTCCCGGGCTGGCTGCCCAGCGTGTAGATGGGCGCCGTGTCGCTGAGGCGCTGGACCGTGTCGATGATGTGGTTGTAGCTGATGGTGTTGTTCCGCGCCGTCGTGGTCGGCCGGTTGGGCGCGATCGAGCCGGATGACCCGTCGAAGTTCCACCAGCCCCAGCCCATCGTGATGCCCGACCAGGGGGCCTTCTCGATCCGGTTGCGCTGGATCGTCAGGGTGTCGACGAAGTACGCCGAGATGGGGCTGTGCCCGTTGAACAGCACCGCGCTGTCGTACAGGTAGTTGTTCTTGATCTCGATGTTCTTCGGCAACCCCTCGACCTGCGGGAGGTACTTCTCCCGGTTGCTCGACGTGCCGTCTCCGATGTAGACGTGCTGGGGATGGCCGACGTCGATGGCGGAGCCGGCGACGTCGTTCGTGTAGTTCCCGATCAACTGCGAGTTCTGCACGTCGTTGACCATGCTGATGCCGTCGGCGCCGGTGTGCTGGACCCGGTTGCGTTGCAGGAGGATCCCGTCGGCGTTCTGCACCTGGACGATGCCGGGCGTGACGTCCACGTTGCGGTAGTAGTAGACGTGGAAGTTGCCCTTCGCGTACGCCTGCGCGCCGAGGTTGCCCTGCTGCGCCTGCTTGAAGGACGAGCCGGCGACGTTGAACAGGTTCCAGTCGGAGTGCTGCACGGTCAGGCCGGAGAACGTGATGTTGCGCGCGTGGCTGGTGGTCGAGGTGCCGGCGACCCGCAGCACGGTGGTGACGTTGTTCGGCGCGTACACCGACGCGTTCGTCATGTCCTCGGAGCTGGCCTTGTAGTAGTAGACCGTCTTGGTGCCCTTGTCGAAGTAGAACTCACCGGGGGCGTCCAGGAACTCGTACGCGTTCATGAGTTTGTGGCTGCCGCCGACCTGGGCGTTGCCGTTGAACGCGCCCTGCGCGATGGCCGCGCCCGGCTGCTGGAACAGGGCGACCCGGTTCGAGCCGTCGGTGGTCACCTGGCGGACCCCGACGATGGCGGTGGTCCAGGTCGTGCCCGTCTCGATCTCGATGTCGTCCTGGTTGCGGGGGATGGCGGGGAAGTCGTTCTGGCTGTACTTCGCGCCGTCGCACTGGGAGCCCGACTCCCACGCCCAGGACGCCTGACCGGCGGTGACGTTGTACGTCCCGTAGCACCCGCCCGAGCTGACGGTCTTGGTCGCCATCTGCGCCCGCTTGTCGTTGACGTACAGCGTGCGCAGCTTGGTGCTGCGATCCAGCGGCGCCTTCCAGATGTTGCCGCTGTGCTGGGTCCAGCCGGTGACCGGGACGCCGCCGTCGAGGATGGGGGTCTCGCCGGGATAGGCGGCGTAGCTGATCCGGTACCCGTTGGTGCCGGAGTCGCTGGCGCCGAACTCGACGGTGCTGGTGACCGGGTATCTGCCGCCACGCAGGTAGACGTTGATGTCGCCGGACATGTTCGCGTTAACAGTACGGACGACGTCCCGCGCGCGTTGCACCGTCTTGAACGGTGACGCCTGCGTGCCTGCGTTGGAGTCGTTACCGTCCGGGGCGACGTAGTACGTCTCCTGAACCGCGGCCGAGGCGGGCGATTGACTGATCACCACGGCCGGCAGCGTGGCGGCGACGAGCGCCGCCGCGAGCAGTGCCGTGCGGGTGGTGGATGCGGCTGGTCTCACGTGCTGTCCTCTCTCACTTGTCGTCGACGTTGGTGCCTGGGACGTGCATCGAGCGACAAGCAGGGAACAGCGACGCCACCAAGGATCGGCGGGGGGCGCGTGGTGCGGCCCGACCACACTCTTTTGCCAATCGCTACGAAGTCTTGGGCGGAGCGTATGTCAGACGTGTGACGAATGCAATACGAGATTGGGTCCCATCTATGTCTAAATGCCTATCAAAAGCGCAAAGCAGACGAGCAGCACAATGCTTGATCGTCGATCATCCGATGAATTCGGAATCGGCTCGGGCCGAGGGACACCAACACCCCGGCCCGAGCCGTCCGGATCAGCGCAGCGAGAAGTCCGCCAGCCGCAGTGGAGAGTCGAACACCAGGTAGACGTCGTGGGTCCCGGCAACCCGGGCAACCTCGGCACTGACGCTGACGTACCGGTAGTCGTCGCCGGTGCTCGGCACGGTGGCCGTACCGAGCAGTCGACCGGTGGGCGAACCCAGCCGAACCTGGATCGTGCCGGTGCCCGCCGTGGCCTTGGCGACCCGCGCCGTGAAGGTGTGGCCGCCCGGGCGCAGGGCGGACTTCCCGAAGGAGATCCACTGACCGGCTGCGGTGGCGCCCACGGCCGTACCGCGTACCTTCGTCTCGTCGACGAGCCGGACCCCCGCGTACCCGTCGAAATTCTCGGCGCGGGTCGTCCGGGTCAGGTCCCGGGCCGGGATCGTCTCACCGCGGACCATGACCGCCGTGCGGCCCCGGACATCCGTGGCGCTCGCGCCGACCATCAGGTCGTACGCGGACGACTCGACCACCCACCGACTCCGGGTGACGTCCCAGTTCGCGAGGTCGGCGGCGCGCACCCGTAGCGTGACGGTGCGGGTCTGCCCGGGGGCGAGGTCCACCCGCTGGAACGACCTGAGCGCCCGGATCGGCGTCTTCACCCGCGAGGTGCGTTGGTGGCTGTAGAGCTGGACGACCTCGGAGCCGGCCCGGCTACCGGTGTTGGTCACGTCGACGCGGGCCGTGATGGTGCCGTCCGCCGCGACCGAACGGCCGTCCGCGCGGAGCTGGCCGTACCGGAACCCGGTGTACGACAGCCCGTGGCCGAACGGGTAGAGCGGCTTGGCGGCGCTGTACAGGTAGGTCTGCCCGGACGAGATGATGTCGTACTCCAGCAGGTCCGGCGGTAGTTGCCGGTCCGAGCGGTACCAGGTCTGGGTGAGCTTGCCGGACGGGTTGCGGTCGCCGAACAGGACGTCGGCGACGGCGTGACCCGTCTCCGCGCCCGCGTGGGTGGTCCACACGATCGCCGGCACGTGCTCCTGCTCCCACCCGATCGTGACCGGGTAGCTGGTCTGCAACACCAGCACCGTTCGCGGATTGGCCTTCGTCACGGCCTTGACCAGCGCCTCCTGGCCCGCGCTCAACGCCATCGTGGTGCGGTCGTGGGCCTCGCGCCCGTTGATGAACGGGTTGCTGCCGACGACCAGGACGGCGGTGTCGGCCGCCTTCGCCGCCGCGACGGCACGGTCGACTCCGCTACTGATCACCTCACGCTGGAAGTGGGTCGCGTCCGCCGCGGTGGACGCCCCGAGCTTGAGCGCGCCGTCGTCGCCGACCGTGACGTACGTGTTGACGCCGAACCAGCTCTCGGTCGTCTCGTAGCCGGCGTAGCGCAACGCGACCGTCCCGTCGGCCTGCGGTTCCAGCGTGAACTGCTGCTGGACGTACCAACCGTTCGGCTGCTCGTCCCGGGTGACGAACGGCCCCCAGTTGTAGCCGAGGTAACGGCCGTTCGCGGCGTTGCGCAGGGTCACCACGTTCTGTCCCCAGTCGACGCTGTCGAACTGGGCCGCGAGCGACGCGTCGGCGCCGGTGGCGGCGACCGGGTCCGCGTCGGTGGTGCCGGTGGCAGTCACATACCGGCCGGTGGACGGGTCCTTCAGGGCGATCCGGTCCGCCCCGTCGAGCCCGTCGACGCTCGCCGAACTGCCCAACCGCTCGCGGATGCCGTCCAGCGCGGTCACCTGGTACGGCAGGTCGGCGCCGTACCAGTCGGTGTAGAGGGTGTCGGCGAGTGGACCGAGCACGGCCACCTTGCGGGTCCGGGCCGGGTTCAGCGGCAGCGCCTGCCGCGAGTTCTTGAGCAGCACCATCGCCTCACCGGCGGCCTGACGGGCCAGCCGTTGGTGTTCCGGGCTGTTGATGACGTCCGGGGTGATGCCGCCGTACCGGCCGCCGCCCGGGTCGAATTCGCCGAGTCGGACGCGCAGGTTCAGGATCTCGGCGATCCGGGCGTCGATGTCCGCCTCGGTGAGCAGGCCGTCGGCGAGGGCCTGCTTGATGGCGGTGACGGTCGGCTGGGCGTTGGTGTCGTCGGTGATGAAGCTGTTGAGGCCGGCCTTGACGATCGCGGCGTTCCCCTGCGCCTGGGTCGGGTAGTAGCCCTGCGAGGCGACGAGGTTGTTCGGCGCCCAGGCGTCCGTGACGTTCATCAGGGGCTGGTCGGTCCAGCCCCGTACCACCGTCGCCAGGTCCGGATCCACGGTCGCCGGGCGGCCGTTGACCAGGTTGTACGAGGCCATCACGCCGGTCGCCGCGTCGGCCGCGATGGCCGGCTTGAAGGCGGCCCGGTCGTACTCGTTGAGCACCCGCGGCGGGACGTTCGACGAGGTGACGTCGCGCCGGACCTCGTTGTTGTAGGCCAGGTAGTGCTTGAGGGTCGGCGCGCTCTTGAGGTGGTCCGGGTCGCCGCCGGTCATCCCCGAGCCGTACGCGGTGGAGATCTTCGCGGTGAGCAGCGGGTCCTCGGAGTAGCCCTCCTCGTTGCGACCCCAGCGCGGGTCGCGGAGCAGGTTGACCACCGGCGCCCAGAGGTTGAGACCCCAGACCCGCGGGTTCTGCGCGTGGTAGCCGCGCGCCTCGTCGCCCACGGCCGACCCGACCCGCTGGATCAGGTCGGGGTTCCAGGTGCTCGCCATGCCCACCGGCTGCGGGAAGGACGTGCCGCGCGCCTTGACCACCGCGCCGTTGTTGTCGATGTCGGTCGACCAGGCGACGCCGTGCAGCGCCTCGGTGCCGGTCTTGAACAGGCCGATGCCCAACCGGGGAACGGCCGGCTGGTACTGGTGCAGCCAGGAGATCTTCTCGTCCAGCGTGAGCCGGCCGAGCAGGTCGTCGACCCGGACCTGGACGGGCAGGCTGGGGTCACGGAACGGGTAGGTGGGGTCGGCGTGTGCCGCGCCGGGGACGGTCGGCAGGGCGAGCAGGGCGAGCGCGAGCGCGGTGATTCCGCGCCGAAGGCGCCACTTCCGCATGCGATTCTCCTCATGTCGTACGACAGGCGCGATTCAGCGCCAAGACCGGCGTGGCCAGGCTCGACACCCGGCTGACGGGCCTGAACGACGAATCGTCGAAGCGCTTCGACGACCCGGCCGCGTAACCACGGCCATGAATGTGGTGATCGCGCAACTATAGAAGCGCACCAATTGATGGGCAAGGCCGGACGCTCGCGCGCCGAGTCCGCGACGAGTCCGTACGGTCCGGTGCCGGGTAGGGTCGACCCCGAGACCCACGCGCCGATCCGGGGGGACGTCACCAGGTGCGCGCCCATTCGATGGTGTTGTTCGTGCTCGCCGCCGTGGCGGTCATCGTCGCCGTCCGGTGGGTGGCGTCCCGTACCGGCCTGCCGGCGGCCGCGCTGCTGCCGCTCATCGGGATCGTGTACGCGCTGCTACCCGGCCCCAACATCGGCCTCGACCCGGAGCTGGTGCTCATGGTCGTGCTGCCGCCGCTGCTCTACAGCGCGGCGTTGGACTCCTCACTGCTGGACATCCGCCGGAACCTGCGCATCGTGGTCAGCCTCTCGGTGCTGCTGGTTCTCCTCACCGGGCTGCTCGTCGGCCTCGGGTTCCACCTGTTCGTCGCGGGCGCGACCCTGGCCGCCGGCATCGCGGTCGGCGCCGCCATCGCCCCGCCCGACCCGGTGGCCGCCCTCGCGGTGGGCCGCCGGGTCAACCTGCCGCCGAAGATGGTCACGATCATCCAGGGCGAGGGGCTGCTCAACGACGCGACAGCGCTGACGATGCTCAGCGTCGCGGTGGCCGCCGCCGTCGGTGGCACGTTCTCGTTCCCCGCCGCCGTGGCCCAGTTCGTGCTGGCGGCGGTCGGCGGGGTCGCCGTCGGCGTCGCCGTCGCCTGGGCGAAACGACTGGCCCGCCCGCTCACCGCGGACCCGCTGCTGTCCAACGCGATCTCGCTCGCGACACCGTTCGTGGCCTACCTGCTGGGCGAGGCGTTGCACGTCTCCGGCGTACTCGCCGTGGTGATCGCCGGGCTGATCGTCGGCCACCAGACGCCCCAGGTCGGGTCCGGGGCCGCCCGGCTCCAGACCAGCGCGGTGTGGCGCCTCGTCGACTTCCTCCTCGAAGGCTTCGTCTTCCTGCTGATCGGCCAGCAGCTCCCCGAGGTCGTCAAGGGACTGCGCCAGTACGACACGTCGACGATCGTCATCGCCGTCGCGGTGTCCGTGGGTGTGGTGCTGCTCCTGCGTCCCGGGTGGCTGGTGCTGACCCAGTCGCTCCCCCGGTCCCTGCACACCCGCCTCGGCGGCATCTCCGAGCAGGACGACGCCGACGAGCCGAACACCGCCCGACAGGTCGCGCGGGCGGACCGCAACGCCCGCCGACTCACCTCCCGCGAGGTGGTGGCGCTGAGCTGGTCCGGCACGCGCGGCGTCATCAGCCTGGCCGCGATCTTCACCCTGCCGCTGACCACCGACGACGGGTCGCCCTTTCCCGACCGTGACCTGCTGCTGTTCTGCACCTTCGTGGTCGTGCTCGTGACGCTGGTCGGTCAGGGTCTGACCTTCGCACCGCTCGTGCGGATGCTCGGCCTGCGCGCCAACGAAACCGACCAGGCCCGGGTACGCAACGAGGCCCGCTCCGCAGCGGTCGAGGCGGCTCTGGCCCGTCTCGACGAGGTCGCCGCCGCCGAACCGGACAGCGCGGTGGCCGTCAACACCACGCGTACCCAGTTGCTGGCCCGCCTCGCGCGTTACCGCGGCCGGCTCGACCTGCTCGAACAGAGTGGATCGTCGGAGATCCCCACGTCACCGCAGTACGAGACGGCGCTACGGGTCCGCCGTACCGCGCTCGACGCGCAGCGCGAGGAGTTGGTGCGCTGGCGTGACTCCGGGCGGCTCCCGGACGAGGAGCTGCGGGTCCTGGAGCGGGAACTCGACCACGAGGAACTGCTGCTCCCCAAGCGGCAGTAGGTTCGCACCGATGGGGGCGCACCAGTGGTCGGCCAACGGATCCGGACCTCGCCCGGCCGGCCCGACTACGAGCCGGCACCGACCGGTGGCATCGGCCGCACGGACGCCTCGGTGGCCAGCCGCGCGGCCAACCGCTCATCGAGGTACGCCGTCAGCCGCGCGTCCTCAGCGGGCGTCAGTGTCGTCCGGCACAGGTACCGGGGCTGCTGGTCTGCGCAGTCCAGACGGTACGCCTCCCGCATCCGGACGGCGTGCCTGATCGCCGTCCACGGCAATCGCAACGTCGCATGGGCGGCGTGCCACTCGATGGCCTCCGCGGTGAACACGTACCGCACCGGCGCGCTCAACTCGGCGTGGCCTCGCAGGTACGCCGAGCCGTTGATCAGCCCCACGACGAACCAGACCACCCCGAACGGGAGGCCGAACAGCCCGGCGAGGAGCCAGCCACCATCGGCCGAGAACGTACCGAGACTCGTGATCGACAACAGCAGCCCCGAGATGACGAACAGCAAACTCATCCGCCGCAGATCCCGTCGCCGCAACCGCGTGTACCGGACGTCGGGGGTGACCAGCAGGTCGAACCCGTCCCTGATGCCCGCATCGTCGAGCTTCTCGTCGCCCACCCCGTACCCCCGTCGTCGATACCAACCGGGAAGAACCTAGACCCGGGCCGCCCGAGGGGTCGATCGGTGGCTGCTCAGCAGCGCGCCGCCCGGCGTGTGGTGTCGCCCAGCCGCCACCGATCACCGCATCACCGCAGCGTCAACGTGACCTGCCCGGTCGCGACCCCGGACGGGTCCACCACCACCGTGTACGTGCCGGCGGCCGGCAGCGTCGTCCGGTCGATGTCACCAGCCCCATTGATCACACATCCGCTGGTGATCGGGCTGCCGTCGGGGGCGCGTAGCTCCAGCACACCGCACTGGTCGGGCAGGTCGGAGGCGGTCGCGGTCAGACTCACCGACGTCCCGGCGGCGGCGGTGAACCGGTAGCTCGTCACCGCCCCCGGCCGGTCCACGGTGGCGACGACCGGCGGACCGCCAACGGTGATCGTCGCCGCCCGGTCGCGGCTGCTGACCAGCCGCAGTGTGGTCGTGCCGGTGGTGCGTCCGGTCGGATCGACCACCACCGTGTACGTCCCGTCGGCGGGCAACAGCGTGCCGTCGATCTCGCCAACGCCGTTGATCACGCAGCCGCTGCTCAGCAGCCGGTCTTCGGTGTCGCGCAGTTCCAGCGGGGTGCACTGGTTGGGCAGTGTGCTCGTGGGCGCCTCGACGAAGACGCGCTCGCCCTGCTGCCCGGCGAACCGGTACCGGGCCCACGCGCCGGGCTGCTCCAGGGTCGCGGTGACCTCCGGGCCGTTCGCCTGCAGCGTGCCGTCGACGTCCCGGGCCACGTACACCCGGACGACGGCTCGTCCGGTGTCGCCGGCGGCGGCGGTGACCCGCACGGCGTACGTGCCGGTGGTGGTGAGGTCGACGCGGTCGATGTACCCGACGCCGCCGATGGCGCAGCCGGCTCCGAGCAGCCGGTCGGCCGGGTCGGTGAGCACGTACGGCGAGCAGCGGTCGGCCATCCCCGGCGCGCTGACGTCGACGAAGACGGCGTCCCCGGTGCGGCCGTTGAACGTCAACGGCTCGCCGCCCGGGGTGAGGCTGGCCGTGGCGATCGGCACGGCGCTGATCGGCGGGGCGGTCGGCGGGGCGATCCGTTCGGTGGTGGCCCCGGCGACGGCGAACTCACCACGCCCGCTGACGGCGACGTCGAAGACGCAGTCGGCGAGCGGGCCCGCGGCAGTGACGCCAGCCCACCGGCAGATCCGTTCGGCGGCGGCACGCCGGGCCGGGTCGAGGTCGGCGACGGTCACCTCCCGCTCGGGGAAGGTCCGGTCGGTGAACGTGCCGGTGTCCTCGCCGTCGCCGTACGGGAACAGCGAGCGGTCCTGGGTGAGCCGCCAACTGTCCGCGTACGACGGGTAGAGCGTGGCGAACGGCACGGGCTGGGCGAGGGCCGCGCTGCCGGCGGGGGCGATGTCGTCGGCCGGGTCGCCGTCGAAGTCGCCGAGCAGGCCGCGTACCTTCCCGGCCCGGCCGTCGGCGAGCCGGACGAGCACCCGGTAGCCGTAACGGCCGATCTGGTCCACCGCCGCCGCCGAGCCGTCCGGCCACGTCACGTCGTACCCGTCGGTCTCGCCGGTGTCGGACGGGCGGCGGGTGAGGTTGCCGCCGGCCAGGTCGGTCCGCTCCGGTGGCGCGGCGACCGGCGTGCCGTCGACGTGCACCCGGGTGGCGCCGTCGGTGAGGGTGAGCGCGACGCGGTGGACGCCGATCCGGAACGCGACCGCCGAGTTGACCGAGGCGGACCGGGAGCCCGTCATCGGCGACTGCCGGACCTGGACCTCCAGCGGGTCACCTTCGGTCGCGGCGACCAGGGTGAACTCGCCGACGGCCTGGAAGTCGTAGGCGACCCGGTCGAACGTGACCAGGTGCGGGTCGCCGTTGCTGCCGCCGCAGTCGGCGCCGTCCTCACACATCTTCACCGGCCCCTTCGGCGGGGGCGTCTTCTTCGGCGGCTTCTTGCACTCGTCCAGGCTCTTCGGCAGCGGCTTGCCCTTGTAGTCCTTGCGCGGCGGCAGGCCCTTCGCCGCCCGGTAACGGTTCTCCGCCAACGTCGCCCGCACCTCGGCGGTGGGAATGCCCGTGCTTCCGCACTCGCCCGGTGGCACCGCGTCGCGGGAGATGTCGTCGGCGTGGTTCAGCTCGTGGTAGAGCGCGGCGCACGGATCGCGGGCCACGCCGTCCTCGTACGGGTCGGTGGAGGTCGGATTCCAGGTGACGGTGGACGAGCCCTTGCCGTCGGGGCTGTCCGGCGTCTCGAACGCGCCGGAGCCGCCCGGGGTGGGGATGATCCGCACCTTCGGGCTCTTCTTGTCCTTCAGCCGGGGCAGGATGCCGGACGGGTCCCCGCCCGGCGCGGCGAACCCGCTCAGACAGCCGTCCACGGCGGCCTGGAAGTCGACGCCCTTGATCGGCACACCGGAGGTCGGGTCGACCGAGTAGTCGGCCCGCGCCGGGCGGGCCCCGCCGCCGACCAGCGCACCGACGGCCACCAGCAGCAGGACCACGGTGGCGGCGGTCGGCCGGCGGCGTACCCGCAGCAGGATCACCAGCGCGGCCAGGAGCAGCACCAGCAGCAGTACGCCGGCCGCCGGCCAGAGCCAGCGGCGACCGGACGCACCGCCGTCGCCGACCGTGAACGTGGTGCTCCGCAGGGCCGTCGCACCCGTGCAGGGGTCGACCGCGCCGGTGACCGGCAGTGGCACGTAGCCGGCCGTCACCTCGTACCGGCCGGGAGCGCCGACCGGCCAGAGCGAGTCGAGACCGCCGCCGTCCCCGGTGGCCGCCACCGAGCGGAGCACGACCTCGCCGGGAGCGTCACCCAGCCGGATCCCGGTGAGCGTCACGGTCGCCGTCGCCGCGGGCTCGACAGTGGTCAGACCGGCGGTGGCCGCCGCGGCGATCCCGTCGTCGTGGAAGCTGCGGGCGAGCGTGGGCGTGAGATCGCGCCCGTCCCGGCGTACCCCGGTTATCTGGACGGTGCCGACGGCCGTGGTGGGCAGCGCGCACGCCGACCCGGTGGAGTTCGTGACGGTGAGGTCCAGGCGGACCTGGTCACCGGCGCGGTAGTCCGCCTGCCCGGGCCGCAGGGCCAGGCCGAGGCCGTCGCCGTCGGGCGCCGCGGCGGCGCTCGCCGCCCCGGCCACCAGGGCCGTCACGAGTACGGCGAGTCCGGTAGCCGATCGAAGCGTCCACCTCATGGTGGGGACTGTAGGGGCGCGGCGACGGGATTCCCGCGCTCTGTCGGGGACCGGTCGCCGTGGAGGTAGGGCCTGCCCCACCGGCGACAGTCCCGCTCACCGGCTGTCACCTGGACCGGCCGCTTCATAGCCTGCGAACAGGTTCTCTGTCGCTTACGGGGGTAGTCGTGAAATTCTCCAGCAAAGACCCGCCAGTCGTGCTCGCCGAGCTGCCCGGGACGTCCTCCCGGATCGCCGACGTCGACGCCCTGCGCGCCGTGGCACTGCTGCTCATCCTGCTCGTCAACATCGCCTTCTTCGCCTCCGGCTACCCCTTCCACCTGGTTCCCGATCCCGCCCACGACTCATGGGGTGACCAGGCGGCACTGTGGTCGGTCGAGCTGCTGTTCGCGATGAAGGCGTATCTGCTCTTCGCCTTCCTGTTCGGCTACAGCTTCACCCTCCAGCTCGACTCCGCTGCCCGGCGCGGCGTCGACATCGTCCCCCGGTTCCGGCGACGGTTGGCCGGGCTCTTCGTCCTCGGCGTCCTGCACGCGGTGCTGCTGTTCCAGGGCGACATCCTGACCACGTACGCGCTTCTCGGCCTGGTGCTGCTCGCCATGCGACGAGTCGCGGTCGGAACCGCGCTGCGCGCAGCCGTACTGCTGACCGCCGGGATCGGTTTCGTCCTCGCGCTCGCGGCCGTCGGCGGAACCGAACTGGTCACCGACCCGGCGGCGGCGCTCGCCGCGGGGCAGCGGTCCACCGAGGCGCTACAGGGCGGGCTCGGATCGGTGATCGCCGAGCACGTACGCCAACTGCCGGCGATGGTCGGCACGCTCCTCGTGCAGGGGCCGCTCGCCCTCTCGGCGTTCCTCTTCGGGTACGCGGCGGGGCGTCGCCGGCTCCTCACCGACATCGCCGGGAACCGGCAGCTCCTACGCCGGGTACAGCGCGTGGGCTATCCGGTCGGCCTGGCCGGCGCCGTGGTCTTCGCCTCGGGTGGAGGCACCGGCAACCTGACCGGAGTGACGGTGGGCGTCCTGACCGCGCCGCTGCTCGCGGCCGCGTACGCCGCCACGCTCCTGGAGTTCTTCGCGACCGACCGGGGACGACGGGTCGTGACCGTGCTCGCGCCGGCCGGACGGATGTCCCTGTCCAACTACCTGGGTCAGTCGGTGCTCTGCGTACTGGTCTTCACCGGCGTCGGCCTGGGCCTCGCCGGTGCCGTCGCGCCCCCGGTCGTGCTCCTCGTCGCGGTCGCGATCTATGGCGTGCAGGTCGCAGCCAGCGCGGCGTGGATGGCACGGTTCCGGTACGGGCCGGCGGAGTGGCTGTTGCGGGCCTGGACCGAGCAGCAGTGGCCACGGTTGCGAGTCGCCGACCACGTATGACGGACGGTACTCGCGCCTTGCTTGGTCACTTCGCAGCCGATCCGCGGGCGTCAAAGCGCGTCGCCGGCTCGCCGACCCGAGGTTGCGGAGGCGGCACCAGCAGATCGACCGCCGCCTGTCGCATCATCTCGACCGCAGACGTCATCCCGTAGCGGCGGTCGAGAATTTCCAAGATGTCCTCTTCGGCCTGAACCCGACCCAGTCTGCCGGAGCGTTTGGCTATGGCAGCCACGGCAGCGCAGGCTCTAACCGGATCAAGGGAGACGGTATTGGCTGCGAACTCTTTGGGCGAGAGCACCTGCAACCCGCGAGGCAACTTACCCGGAGGCAGGTCTCGCACGTTAAGCGTAATGACAGCGCCGGCGTTGGCGACAACCGCGGCAGCAACGAGATGCTCATCGTCGGGGTCGGGCAGGCCGTAGGTACCTTCCAGACCCTCCCACCCACCGACCTCCGCATCGTCGAAATGCTGTCTGATCTGCTCGATGCGCTTGGCGGCCTCGTCAGCTTCATGCCCTCGCTCGATCAACTTTGCTCTCTGCTCGTATTCCAACTCCTCGAGCACGACCGAATTCCACACAGGCCGATACAAGCCCTCGATCGCAAGGGATAGAAGAAAGTCGCGTTGCAGGTCTGGCCAGAGAACACAGGTGTCGAGAAGGGCCGTGAACACTGGCCTATTCTGTCAGGCCCTTGCGGCGTCGTGCGACTGCGCGACGCGTTTCGCGCAGTCGCCGCGTCAACGCGTCGAGGTCTTCCTCGTCATCAATGTCCACTGAGGTTGCTTCAAGCGCGGCGTACTGGTCAGCCCTGCGCTGCGCCCGGTACGCAAGCAGGTCGGGGAGAAGGATGCGTCGGTGAGTCCCCAATCGCTCAAACGGAACCTTGCCCTCGTCAAGCAACTTGACGACCGTCGGTCGACTGACTCCGAGCAGGTCGGCGGCTTGCTGGGTTGTCAGCTTCAGCGTCCGCGGAGCCACAGTCACCGCAAACCCCTGCTGGAGCGCCTCGACAACCTGGCGAAGCGCCCCGTAGACCTCGGCTGGAAGCTCGACGCGGTCACCTGGGGTGGCTCCGGCCAGGAAGTAACGTGGTGCGACCGGCCCCCGTCCCGTCCGCTCGTGGGCCTGGATGAAGTCGTGGACCTGGGCAACCTGCCCATCAGCTTCTGGCAGGTACGTCTCTTCCTTCAGTGCAGCCGCAGTCATGACGCCTCCTAGTCGAAATCATCGTAACCACCTTCGTTTCTTTCGTCCACGAAACGGATGAGACAGGCCGAGGGCAACCCGCGATGGACTAGCGCCAGATCCGCCGAACATGAGACTGTCTATGTAACTCAGTGCGTTCCTATAGCTACATCTAGCGATGTAGGTGGTTTCGATGGAACAGCTTCCGTTGTGGGGACCGAGCACCGACGACGAGCCAAAGCCAGTCCTGGCACGACCAGCAAGACTTCGCCTCCTGATCACAGTGAAGGCGGCCCCCAACCCCTCCGCCCGGTACGGGGAGACGGTTTGCGTCGGGGCACTGGGCCTGGACCCGCCCTGGACGGGGTGGATCCGCCTCTATCCCGTGCACTACCGGGATCTCGACGACGACAGCAAGTTCCACAAGTACGACGTCATCCACGTTGAGGCGCTGCCAGCCAGGCAAGACCAGCGGCGCGAGAGCTGGAAGCCGATCGTGGACACGATCACGACCGAGCGGCATCTTGCCAGTCGGCAATCGCGTCGGAGTCTCCTCGATCCACTCGTCGAAGACTCCATGTGCCGGCTCAACAAGCAGATCCGTGAGGATCCGAGCGGACGATCGATCGCGTTGATTCGCGCGGTTGACATCTCAGCTCTACAGGTCAAGCGACATCCCGGCTGGTCAGCGGAGGACCGCAAGAAGATCGAGGGCTACCTCAACCAGCTCGATCTGCTGGAACCGACCAAGCGCAGCGCACTTCAAGCACCACGCTTCACTGGTGCGTACCGCTACCGTTGCGCGGACCGCCATTGCCGCGGCCACCAGCAGACCCTCTGGGACTGGGAGTTCGTCGCCCTACAACGCAGGCTGGACCGACTCACCGACGCGGAGGCTGCGGAGCAGCTGAGAGACAAGTTCCTCACCCAACTCTGCGGGGCTGACCGCGACGTCGCCTTCTACGTAGGCAACCAGGCGGCACGACCGCAATCCTTCAGCATCGGCGGTGTCTACGCACCGAGACGGCCCGCAGCTCGACACCGATCGCACGTCAACCGATGAGTTCGGCCAGCACGTCGGCATGGCACGGGTCCTCAGTGCGGCACCAGCACGCCAACTGCTTCCCCGTGAGTTCCCGCCGCGCTCGATCAACAAGAGCAGGCTGCCCCACAAGCCATTGCCGATAGAGGCGTAACGCCTCCGCCCGATCATGCTGCCGCAGGCTGAACGGATTGGCCCACGGAGAACGTCGCAACCCGAACCCCTGCCGTCCGACGTACACGGCGCCAGGCGGCACAACCGGGTGGTAGAGGTCTCCCCGCACGCGAACCCGCCGACGTCCCCCCACGCCACCACCGTAATCGTCGACACCCGGCCCTCGCGAGAATGCTCGAGGAAAGTCGGTCGCTCCGGTCCTTCGACTTTTCGACCCGTGCCCACCGCCCGTCGCACGCGAAAAAGGCCCCGACCCGGTAAATCAACCCGGTCAGGGCCTTGCTCGTTTGGTGCGCCGCCAGGGACTCGAACCCCGAACCCGCGGATTAAGAGTCCGCTGCTCTGCCAGTTGAGCTAGCGGCGCTCGTTCGGCAACGGAGAGAACATTAGCACCCCGCCAAGGCGGGCTCCAATCCGGTTACCCGACTCCCCCCTTCGGTCGAGCTTAACGGGCATACAGCCACAAACCAGCCCTCGGGCCTGGGACGGGGGCGTGGGTCGGGCCACTGATACGGCACGATGTCCGCCAGGTACGCGAGAACAGAGGTGGGGATGGCACGGTTCACGCGAGCCGGGGCGGTGGTGGGCGCTCTGACTCTGGCGGCGTCGCTGGCACTGACCGGGTGCGGCGACGAGCAGAAGAAACCGGAATTCGTCGGCGGGACGTCGGCGGATGCGGGTACCGCACCCGACTCGGCCGCCCCGTCGACGAGCGGCGAGCCCAGCGCGCCCAGTGGGCCGGCGCTGACGCTGAGCCCGGCCGACGGCACGAAGAACAAGCCCGTGAGTACGGAGATCAGCGCCAAGCTGCCGAGCGGCGGGAAGGTGTCCGCGGTCACCCTGACCGCGGCCGGCGGCGCGACCGTGGAGGGCAAGCTCCGCGCCGACGGCTCGGCCTGGGTGCCGTCCGCGCCCCTGAAGTGGGGTACGAAGTACACGGCCGCGGTGACGGCGAGCACGCCGGACGGCACGAGCAGCCAGGGCACCAGCTCCTTCACCACGATGGCCAAGCCGAAGTCGACCATCGGGTCCGGCCTGTACCTCTTCGACGACAAGAGCTACGGCGTCGCGATGCCGGTGGTGACCGAGTTCCACCCGGGCATCCCCAAGAAGGACCGGGCGGCGGTGCAGAAGCGGATGTTCGTCAAGACCGACCCGCCGCAGCCGGGCGCCTGGCACTGGGTCGACAACGGCACGCAGGCGTACTACCGGGCGCCGGAGTACTGGAAGCCGGGCACCACCATCAGCGTCCGGATCGCGTTGGCGGGGGTGCCGCTGAGCAACGGCAGGTACGGCGACATCGACCGCAAGGCGACCGCCAAGATCGGCCGGTCGTTGGTGATGAAGGTCGACAACGCCACGAAGAAGATGTCGGTGTACGAGAACGGCGCGCTGACGCGCACCATCCCGGTGAGCCTGGGCAAGAAGAGCACCCCGTCGTCCAGCGGCACGATGGTCGTGATGGAGAAGAAGGAAGCCACGGTCTTCGACACCCGTGACGATCCCGATCCGGCCAACCGCTACGTCACCGACATCCAGTTCGCCCAGCGGCTCACCTGGGGCGGCGAGTACATCCACGCCGCACCCTGGTCGGAGCACGTGCAGGGACGGCAGAACGTCTCGCACGGCTGCGTGAACGTGTCGACGGCCAACGCCAGGTGGCTGTTCGACAAGACGCGGATCGGTGACCCGATCACCATCAAGGGCACCGAGCGCAAGATCGCCGCCGGCAACGGCTGGACGGCGTGGAGTCTGAGCTGGTCGGAGTTCATCAAGGGCAGCGCGCTGCCGGTACCCAAGGGTGGATCCGGCCCGGCGCTCTGAGCGTCCGGCGTCGTCGCGCCGGCCCTGCCGATGGCACGGGCCGGCGCGTACCCTTGCACTGCCCGCGACGTGACGGCGGCGGCGACCCTTCGGCTTCGACAGGAAGACGAACCCTAATCACGAAACGCCGGATAGTAACAAAAATCCGACATCGTGCGCGGCGTGTTCCTGCCCACCCGCGGCAACCAGGACCGGTTCTGACACGTCTTTAGGAGACGATGGGTCAGCGACCACGACTGTGAGGACATCATGCGAGCTAGCCAGGACCAGCTGATCCCGCCCCGCGGGCGACGCCGCGTGCTCGCGGCGGGACTCCTCGCCGTGGCGTTGGCCTTCACCGCCGGCTGCACCGACGGCGACGGCGGTGGCGGCAAGCCGTCCTCGTGGCAGGGCGGGGCCGAAACACCCGCGCCCAAGGCGTCGGCGACCATCGCCGAACCGGCGGCCGACGCCAAGGACGTCCCCGCCTCCACCGGCATCACCTTCACCACGCAGGATGCCCAGGAGACCGCCGTCGAGCTCAAGGACGCGGCCGGCAAGGCGGTCAAGGGGACCCTCGCGGCGGACGGCAAGTCGTGGTTGCCGAGCGAAGCCCTGGCGTACGGCACCAGCTACACCGCCACGGTGACGGCCACCGGCGACGACGGTCGGCCGGCCACCGCGACCAGCACCTTCACCACGATGGCCAAGCCCGACAAGCAGGTCCGGGTGAGCAGCTTCCTCGGCGACAACCAGCAGGTCGGTGTCGGGATGCCGCTGATCGTGAAGTTCAGCCGGGACATCCCGGAGGATTACCGCGACGACGTGCAGCGCCGCATGACGGTGACCTCGACGCCGGCCCAGCCGGGCATCTGGCACTGGGTCAGCCCGACCGAGGTCCGGTACCGGCCGAAGGAGTTCTGGAAGGCGAACAGCAAGGTCTCGTACCGCGTCCAGGCGGGTGGCCTGCCGATGGGCGACGGCTACTACGGCCGCGCGGACCTGTCGGTCGACATCAAGATCGGCCCCAAGCTGATCATGACGGTCGACAACAAGACCAAGCGGATGACGGTGACCCGCGACGGCAAGGTGATCAAGACGATCCCGGTCAGCCTGGGCAAGAAGAGCACCCCCTCGTCCAGCGGCACCATGATCGTGATCGAGAAGCTGCGCAAGACGGTCTTCGACACGTTCGAGGAGCTGGGCCCCGAGGACGGCTACCGCACCAAGATTGACTTCGCGCAGCGCCTCACCTGGGGCGGCGAGTTCATCCACGCGGCCCCCTGGTCCGAGGGTCAGCAGGGCAGCGTCAACGTCTCGCACGGGTGCGTGAACGTGTCGATGGCGAACGGCGACTGGCTGTTCAAGAACACCGAGGTCGGTGACCCGATCACCGTCAAGGGGACCGAACGCAAGCTCCAGAACGGCAACGGCTGGACGGACTGGAACATGAGCTGGGACGAGTACGTCAAGGGCAGTGCCCTGCCGTACGACCCGGACGCCCCGGCGGCCCCGGACGCCGCCGGCACCCCGTCGCCGACGCCGACGAGCTGAGCCGAGAGGCTGATCCACTCCAGGTCGGCGATGTCGGGGTGTCCGGGCGGCTGGATACCCGCAGATCGGCGACCTGGAGTGGATCAGCCAGGCGCGCGGCCCGCACAAACAGCTCAGGCCCCCTCCGAGGAGGGGGCCTGACTATTGGGGTGACTGATGGGAATTGAACCCACGACAACCGGGACCACAACCCGGTGCTCTGCCAACTGAGCTACAGCCACCACGCCTCCGACACTCGGTCTGTCGCCCCGGGCGTCGTGCGGACCAATAATAGCCCCACCACCGCGCACGGCGTCCAGCGGGTTCCCCGCCGGCCGAGCGGCGCCGGATCAGAGCTCGGCGGCGATGCCCTTGGCGGTCTCGACGTCCGGGCCGGGCAGCGGCACGAAGATGGTGCGCCGGTAGTACTCCAGCTCGCGGATGCTCTCGCGGATGTCGGCGAGCGCCCGGTGCGCCAGGCCCTTCTGCGGCTGGCCGAAGTACACACGGGGGTACCAGCGGCGGCAGAGTTCCTTGATCGACGACACGTCGATCATGCGGTAGTGCAGGTGCGCGTCGAGGCGGGGCATGTCCCGGGCGATGAAGCCGCGGTCGGTGGCGATCGAGTTGCCGCACAGCGGCGCGGTACGCGGGTCCTTCACGAAGGTGCTCACGTACTCCAGCACCCGGTCCTCGGCCTCGGCCAGGGTGACCGCCGACCGACGGACCTCCTCGGTGAGGCCCGACTTGGCGTGCATCGTCTGGACGATCTCCGGCATCGCCTCCAGCGCCGCCTCGTCGGCGTGGATCACCACGTCGACACCATCACCGAGCACGTTGAGGTCGGGGTCGGTGACCAGTGCCGCGACCTCGATCAGCTTGTCACTGCCGAGGTCCAACCCGGTCATCTCACAGTCGATCCAGACGAGGAGGTCAGCCACCGGGACAGCCTACGCGCAGCCCACGCCCCGCTGCTGCGCGCTCTTCAGGGGGTGGACCGCTAGGGTTTCTCAAGTGCCAGCCGAACCCATCGCACCGCCCGCCGTCACCGACGACGATCCCGGTGGCCGTACGGTCCGTCGGCTGGTCGCGATCGTGGCGCTGGTCGCCGTGCTGCCCGCGCTCTACCTGCGCAACCTGGTGCACAACTTCTTCGATCTGAAGATCTACATGTCGGCGATGGACTGGTGGACGGCCGGTCACCCGCTCTACGACTACGTCCAGCCGGACCGGGTGCAGGGTGAGTTGTACTTCACGTACCCGCCGTTCAGCGCCCTGTTGTTGTGGCCGTTCGGACTGCTCCGGCTCGGCGTCACCGTGACGATCTTCACGGTGCTCACGGTGGCGGCGGTGGTGCTGACCACCCGGTGGCTGGTGATGCCCGTGATCGTCCGCCATGACCTGCCCCGCACGTTCACCGTGACGGCCGCCGTGCTGCTGGTGCTGGCGGTGGAGATCACCCGCGAGACGATCACCCTCGGGCAGATCAACATGCTGCTGGTCGTGCTGATCCTGGCGGACCTGTTGTTCGCCGTACCGCAGGCGCGGCGCTGGGCCGGGGTCGGCATCGGGCTGGCGACGGCGCTCAAGCTCTTCCCGGGCATCTTCATCGTGTACCTGGTGGCCACCCGCCGGTGGCGGGCCGCCGCGGTGGCGAGCGTGACGGCGGCGGCGGCGACCCTGCTGGCGGCGGCGGTCGCGCCCGGCGACTCCTGGCGGTTCTGGACGCAGGAGCTGTGGGACACCGACCGGGTGGGACGCACCGACTATGTCGGCAACCAGTCGGTCTTCGGTCTGCTGAGCCGGTTCACCGCGCCGGAGAAGCCGGACCGGCTGCTGTGGTTGGTGATCGTGGCGGCGGTGGCCGGCTACGGACTGTGGCGGGCTGCCCGGGCCGCGCGGGCTGGTCACGCGTTGACCGGCCTGACCCTGACCGGCCTGGTCGGTGCTCTGATCAGTCCGATCACCTGGACCCACCACATCTACTGGTTCGTGCCGGCGGTGGTGCTGCTCGCCGACGCCGCGCTCAGCGCGAAACGCCCGGACGAGGCACGCCAGCGGTGGTGGTCCGCCGCGCTCGCCGTGGGCACCACCGCCGTGATCGTCTACGGCGTGGTGACGTTCCAGAAATGGGGTACGGCGCCGGTCCGCACCCACGATCCGGTCGACTTCGTCCTGCAGAACCCCTACGTCCTGCTCAGTCTGCTGCTGCTGGTGGCGCTGCCGGTGCGCGTGTACCGCCCGGTCCGCACGGAGGAAAATTCGCGCCAAATGGACACAAGTCCTCAGTAATGTCCATCGCCGCTAATCTGAACCCATCTACCTCAAGCGTCGCTCGGGTAGCACCGCTCCCCCGGTGAGAGTGGCCCTTCGCGTCGGCAGCGCGAAGGGCCACTTGCCACGTCAGTCCTCCGGCGTCGGCCGGGCCGGCTCCGCGCCGATCGCCGACCGGGACCACTCGGACACGCCGGAGCCGACCGGGGCGAGCTGTCGTACGGCCGGCACCGACCGGACGGGATGGGGATCGCGGACGCCCAGGCCGCTGAGCGACGTGACCCCGAGCCGGCCGGCGAGGACGGGCACCTGGTCCGGTTCGACCACGAAGACCACCTCACGCGGACGCGGTGGGCGCAGCAGGAGCAGCACCGCGCACGCCACCAGCAACACCCCCGCCACCAGCAGTCCCCAGGCGACCGGGCCGACCCAGCCGGCCCGCAGCTCGGCGCGCAGCTCCAGCGTCAGGTCGGCACGGCCGTCCGGGCGCATCACCACCAGGCTCATCGGCTCGCCCGCGAGGTCGTCGGCGCTCCACTCGACGGTGCCGATGCCCTCGCGTACCCAGAACGGAAGGCCCAGCGGCGGGCGGACCGCATCGACGGCCGGGGCCACGGGTGGGACCGCGGCTTCCAGACGGACCGGCAGCGGCCCCCGGGCCAGCGCCACCCGGCGGACCGAGGCGTACGGCACGGACTCCAGCCAGTGGCGCACCTCGGCGGTCGGCGCGAGCCCCACGAACGCCGGGCCGTCGGGCGTCCGGGCGTCGAGCCGCAGACGGGTCTGCGTGCCGCGCGCGAAGGGCGCCTCCCGCCGCAGCAGCCGGTCGAGGTCGGTGACCACGACCGCGTGGCCCGGTGTGCGGACGGTTTCGAACCGGGCGGCGTAGGCCCCACCGGGATCGGTGTGCCGGGCGACCAGCCACAGTCCGCCGCCGGCGAGCAGCGCCGGAATCCCGATGACCAACAGCAGCATTCCGGCGATCACCCGCACGAACCGCATTCGCACTGTCCCCCTCCGTAGCCAGATACCCGGCCGACCTTACCGACGTACGCCCGCTGATCAGGGGATATCCACGGCACGGCCGCTCCCGGCCCGGGACGCACGCTGGCCCGCCGGATTTCCGGCGGGCCAGCGGGTGAGCGACGGGATCAGGACTTGGCGGCCGGCTCCCGGCGGGTCCGGGCAAACGCCAAGCCGCCCAGTGCCAGGCCGGCCAGGCCGGCGACGAGACCCGCGACGCCGAGGCCGAGGGCGACGCCGTCGCCCTCGTCGTCGTCGTCCTTGTCGGCGACGGCCACGGCGGACGGCGCGGCGGCCGACGCCGTCGGCGCGGCAGCCGTGAGGGTGAGCACCGGGGCGGGCTTCTCCGGCTCCTCGCCGCCCGGCTGCGGCTCGTCGATCCAGCGCGAGACGTTGCCGTCGGAGTACGTCTGGAGGGTCTTGAAGACCATCGTGTCGACCTTCGGCAGCGGCCCCATCGAGACGCCGAACTCCTGGAACTGCCCCGGCTTGACGGCCGCGTCACCCGTGGCCGTCCAAGTGATCTTGGAGACCGCCTCGGTGAGCTGGCTGCCGTGCACCTCGATCGGCGGCTCCACCTTGCGCTTCTCCGTCGCCACCGTCCAGCCCGGCACCGGGATGGTCGACACCGAGCCGACCGGGGCGTTCTCCGGCAGCACCACCTCGAGCTTGGTGGTCGAGGCGGTGTCGCTCTCGTTGGGCACCCGGAACGCCACCCGGGCGTAGCCGCCCTGGGTCGCCTCCTTCGGGTTCACCGTGACGTGGGCGGAGGCCGGACCGGCGAAGCCGAGCACGGCGGTGGCGACGGCGGTCAGCGCCAGGGCGGCAGCGGCGGATGCGGTACGCCGGAGTCGGGTCATGGGTGTCGTGGACCTCTCTAACGGATGGGCACGGTGGCGGTCACCGTGGCCTGGTCGATGTCGGTCGTGCGAGCGGTGATCTTCAACTGCCACTCGCCGGCGGCCGGCAGGCTGATGTCGCCGTACGCGTGGTTGTCGGTCAACGGCAGCAGCGGCACGTCGATCGGCTCGATACCGGCCGACGGCAGCGCGGCGGTCGCCCGCCACTCCACCACCGGCAGCGGCAGGTTGTCCTTGCTGTACGCGTACAGGTGCACCGAGTTGTTGCCCCGCTCGGCCGGGCTCAACTCGACCTGCATCGAGAAGAGCGAGCTGTTCAGGGTGGTGGAGAAGAGGCCCGCCTCGACGCCGGAGGAGTCGGCCGCCGCCGTCCGCGCGGGCGCGGTCTGCACCAGGGTCGCGGACACGGCCAGCACCACGGCGGTGACGGCCAACTCCACCAGGACCGCCCGGCGCACCGGCGCCGGTCGCTGCGCGGCCACCCGCCGACGGACCAACTGCCGGGAGTACGCGGCCACGGCGATCACGATCGCGAACAGCCCGATCTTGGCGAGCAGCAGCCGCCCGTAGGTGGTGCTGAAGAGCGCGTCGAGGGTCGCCACCTCGATCAGCGCCTGCACGGTGCCGGCCAGCAGCAGGGCCGCGACGGCGAGCGCGGCCCAGCGCGACCAGATGGGCAGGATCGCGCCCAACTCCCGCTCGTCGGCCTGGCGCAGCAGGAAGACCGCGAGCATGAGCAGGCCGCCCAACCAGACCGCCATGCTGCCCAGGTGGACCGCGTCGACCACCACGGACACCGCCGGCGCCGGGGAGGCGGCCGGGTGCCCGGCCAGCGGCCAGGTCAGCAGGGCCGCCCCGCCGAGCAGCGCCAGGATGATCGCGTCGGTACGGCCGGCCGGACGTTCCAGCAGCGGCCGCAGCAGGAACGCCGCCGCGGCCAGCAGGCCGAGCCGGACCAGGTGGGCCGCGCCGAAGGTACTGCCGAAGACGCTGCCGAACCCCGCGCCGGTCACGTCGAAGAGGCCACCACCGGCGGTGTAGGGCACCTGCAACCACAGGTCGGCGAGAGTGGCCAGCGCCGTCAGGCCGAGACCGGCCCAGGCCAGCCGGGCGGGCCCCCGCCGGGAGAGCCGCCGGGGCCAGAGCGCGGCGAGCACCAGGACCGGCCCGACCAGCAGCACCAGACCGGCGTACCCGAGGAACCGGGCCACCTTCACGGCGGTGCCCACCACCGGGTTGGCGCGGCTGTCGTTGCCGGAGTCAACCGGCGGCGTCGAGGGCGCGCCGACCGAATAGGTGAACGCGCCGGAGACCGGGTGGCTGTCGGCGGAGATCACCCGGAAGCTCACCAGGTAGGTGCCGCGCCCGGCGGCCGGATCCACCGGAATGGTCACCACCGCGCCCGCGAACGACGGCTCACCCCGGTCGGCCCGGGAGCCGTCCGGAGCGATCACCCGAACCTTGTCGGGGACCTTGCGGACCGACTCGCTGAAGGTGAGCACCACCTCGGATGGGCCGTTCGGCACCACCGAGGAGGCGGCCGGGCTGCTGCTGGACAGCACCGCGTGGGCGCTGGCCGGGGTGGCTGGCGCGATCAACAGGGCGACGACGGTGACCAGGAGGCCGGCGGCGGCAGCCAACCGGGCGGCCCAGCGGCGGGGGGCGACAGTCATGCCTGCCATGGTCGCCGACCCCAGTGGATCTCGGCGAACCGAGTCGGGCGAACGGCTCAATTCCGCTCAGCCGCCATCGCCGCGCGGGAGAGGTCGCGTGTCATGAGCAGGTAGTCGGCTGACGACGGGGAAAAGTTCCCGACGTGTCGCAGACCATCCAAGGGCCGAAGGACCCTGACGCCGCACCCGACGCCGCGTAACCTGGTTTGTCGTGATCCCCGTCCCGCGCGACACCGGCCCCGCCGGCCCCACCGGTCCGTCCGGTGACGCCGGCCCGGACCCGGCGACCGAGTCGGCCCTGACCGCGCGCGACGGCGACCCCACCGCCCAGGCGGTGTTCGTGCGGTTGACCCAGGCCGAGGTCTGGCGCTTCACCGCCGCCCTGGTCGGCCCGGACAGCGCCGACGACCTCGCCCAGGAGACGTACCTGCGGGCGTTCAAGGCCCTGCCGGCGTTCGAGGGCCGGTCCAGCGCCCGCACCTGGCTGCTCGGCATCGCCCGGCGCGCCTGCGCCGACCACCTGCGCACGGTGGTCCGCCGACGTCGCCTCGACGAGCGACTGGTCGCGAACGCCCACACCGACCGTCCGCACCCCGACCACGCCGGGCAGCTCGGCGCCGACGACCTCGTGCGGCGGCTGAGCCCCGAGCGACGGGCGGCGTTCGTGCTCACCCAACTGCTCGGTCTCTCGTACGCCGAGGCCGCCGCCGTCGAGGGAGTGCCCGTGGGCACCATCCGCTCCCGGGTCGCCCGAGCCCGCGACGAGCTGGTCGCGGCGGTCGACGACGCCCGCACCGGCTGAGCCGGGAACTTCCGGCTGAGACGGAACGACAAATGAGCGTGACTGCACCCCCCACGCGGGTCGGCCGTTGGGCGGCTGTCCGGCCCTGGCTCGGCACGGCGGCCCGCCTCGGCCTCGCCGCCGTCTGGCTCGTCGCCGGGGCGTCGAAGGTCGGTGACCTGGCCGCCTCGGGTCGGGCCGTGAACGCGTACCAGGTGCTGCCGTACGACGCCGCGACCGTGATCGGCGCGGCGCTGCCCTTCGTCGAGCTGGCCCTGGGCGTGCTCCTGCTGCTCGGTCTGGCCTCCCGGCTCACCGCGGCGATCTCGACCGCCCTGCTGCTGGTCTTCATCGCGGGAATCTCCTCGGCCTGGGCGCGTGGCCTGGCCATCGACTGCGGCTGCTTCGGCAGCGGCGGGCAGCTCGCCGAGGGGCAGGCCCCGAGTTACCTCCCGGAGATCCTGCGGGACCTGGGATTCTTGGTACTGGCCGGATTTCTGGTGGTGTGGCCGCGTACGCCCGTATCAGTGGACGGCTGGCTGTCCGCCGAACCCGCCATGGAGGACGAGGATGAGTAGTCGCAAGGGTCAGCGGGACGCGGCCCGGGTGGTCCGCGAGCAACTGGCCCGCGAACGACGTCGCCGCCGCACGATCTGGGTGTCCGCCGCCGCCGTCGCGGTACTGGTCATCGCCGGACTGATCGGCTGGGGCGTCTGGTCCAACCAGCGCTCGGACAGCTTCACCACGCCGCCCGGCGCCAACGGGCCCGGCACCGGCATCGTCACCGGCGGCGGCCCGGTCACCGTCGACGTCTACGAGGACTTCCTCTGCCCGGTCTGCAACCAGTTCGAGCAGAGCAGCGGCGCGACGTTGGAGCAGTTGGCGTCCGAGAACAAGGCGAAGGTGGTGTACCACCCGGTCGCCTACCTCAACCGCTTCTCCAGCACCGAGTACTCCACCCGCTCGTCGGCCGCGTCCGGCTGCGCGGCGGCCGGCGGCAAGTTCCGCGAGTACGCCAAAGCGCTCTTCGCCAAGCAGCCACCCGAGGACAGCGCCGGGCTCAGCGACGACGAACTGATCGACATCGGCGTCGGCGTGGGGCTGGACCGGGGCTCGTTCGGCGGCTGCGTGAAGGACGGCACGTACAAGACGTGGACCGAGCACGTCACCGAGGAGGCCAGCCGCAGCGACGTCACCGGCACGCCCACCATCCTCGTCAACGGTCAGCCACTCGCCGACCGCACCCCGCAGGGCCTCACCGCAGCCGTGGCGGCGGCCGGCAAGTGATCCGTACCGTCCTGGCGCGCGCCGGCCTGATCGCCGCCGCCGCGTGCGCGGCGACGCTGCTCGGCGCGGCGCCCGCCGCCGCACACGGCGCGGACGCCCCGGACGGCACCGACTACCGCGCCCGCGTCAGCGGCGTCACGCCGGCCCGGCCCGGTCTGACGGTCCGGGTCATCGAGGCGGGCGCACGCCTGGAGCTGACCAACCGCACCGGCCGGGCGGTCGAGGTGATCGGCTACTCCGGCGAGCCGTACCTGCGGATCGGTCCCGACGGTGTCTTCGAGAACACCCGCTCCCCCGCCACGTACCTCAACCGCACCCTCGCCGGCGACACCGCGCTTCCGGCCGACGCCGACCCGGCCGCCGCACCGTCCTGGCGGCGCATCGCCGACGGGACCACGGCACGCTGGCACGACCAACGGGCACTGTGGCCGGAGTCGACGCCGCCAGCGGAGGTACGCGCCGCGCCGGAGCGCGAGCACCGGGTCCGGGACTGGACGGTGCCGCTGCGCGACGGCACCGACCCGCTGACGATCGGCGGCACCCTGGACTGGGTGCCGCCGCCGGACGCGTACACCTGGTGGGCGGTGAGCATCGTCGGCCTGCTCGCGGTGGGTGCGCTCGGCCTGTTCGCCGCCGCCTCCACCGCCGGTGCGCGGGCGCTGGCCGTACTCGGCGCGTTGCTCGTCGTCGGCGGCGCGGTAGCGGTCGGCTATCCGGTGGGACGGGAGATCGACGCGGGCGCCCAGGGCGTCGGTGGGGTGCTGTCCGGGCTGCTGTCCGGGCAGATCTGGTCGCTGCTCACCGGCCTCGGCGCGGTCGCCGCCGGCTGGTACGCGCTGCGCAGCCGCCCCGCGGCTGACTTCGCGGTGGCGCTGGCCGGGGCCTGCCTGGCGCTCTTCGCCGGGGTGGCGAACGCCGCCGTGTTCGCCCGGTCCGTCGCCCCGGTGCCCTGGTCGCCCGGGGTCGCTCGGGTCATGGTGGCGGCGTTCCTGATCACCGGCGTCGGCGCAACAGCCGCCGGCGTCCTACGCCTACACGCGGCCTCCCGGGCCGCCGCCCTCACCCCCACCCCCTGACCTCCCGCGATCTTGCAGTTTGTGTCGCCGAAGTACCGGCATTCGCGGCATCTGTCGGGCCAGCAAGTGCAAGATCGCGGGACCGGGGTGCGGGGGTCAGAGGTGTGGGGTGAAGCCGTACGGGAGCTCCAGGCGGTGCTTCGCCAGTAGGGGGGCGTCACCGAGCAGCGTGCGGGTTGGGGCGTCCGCCGCGATCCGGCCGCCGTCCAGGATCACCGAGCGCTCGCACAGCTCCGCCGCGTACGGCAGGTCGTGGGTGACCATCAGCAGGGTCACCGGCAGGCCCCGCAGGATCTCGGCCAGCTCACGGCGGGCCGCCGGGTCCAGGTTCGACGACGGCTCGTCCAGCACCAGGATCTCCGGGTGCATGGCCAGCACGGTCGCCACCGCCACCCGTCGGCGCTGCCCGAACGAGAGGTGCTGCGGGGCTCGGGCGCGGTGCTCGCTCATCCCCACGGCGGCCAGCGCCTCGTCGACCCGGGCCGCCAACTCCGCCCCGCGCAACCCCAGGTTGGCGGGCCCGAACGCCACATCCTCCGCCACCGTGGGCAGGAAGAGTTGGTCGTCCGGGTCCTGAAAGACGATGCCCACCCGGCGGCGTACCTCGGCCAGCGTCGCCCGGTCCGGAGTGACCGTCAGCCCGCCGACGCTCACGCTGCCCTCGGTGGGCGTGAGGATGCCGTTGAGGTGCAGCACCAGCGTGGTCTTGCCGGCGCCGTTGGGACCGAGCAGCGCCACCCGGTCGCCGCGCGGCACCGCCAGGTCCACGCCGTGCAGCGCCACGTGCCCGTCCGGGTACGCGTACCGAACACCACGAACGTCCAGCGAGAGGGCGGTCTGCACGACTCCGATCATGTCAGCACGACGGCGGTCGCGGCGATGGAGGCCGCCACCACCGGCACGGTCGCCGCGACCAGCCACTGACCGGCGGTCGCCGCGCCGTCGCCCTGCCACACGGCGGGCATCCGCCCGGTGTAGCCCCGCGACAGCATCGCCAGGTAGACCCGCTCACCGCGTTCGAAAGCGCGCAGGAACAGCGCGCCGATGCCGGCGGCGAAGCCACGCAACTGCCACAGGAAGCGCGGGTCGTCGCCCCGCGAGATGCGCGCCACCCGCATCCGCCGCGCCTCGCCGACCAACACGTCGAGGTAGCGCAGCATGAACGTGGCGATCTGGGTGAGGATCTGCGGGCAGTGCAACCGGTCCAGCCCGACGATCAGGTCGCGGGTGGTGGTGGTCGCGGCCAGCAGCAGCGAGGCGAGGACGCCGAGGGTGCCCTTGGCCAGGATGTTCCACGCGCCGTGCAGGCCGTCCTCGGACAGCCGCAGACCCAGCACCTCGACCCGCTCGCCCGCACCGAGGAACGGCAGCGCGACCGCGAACAGCACGAACGGCACCTCGATCAACGCGCGGCTGAGCAGCCAGCGCGGCCCCACCCGGGCCAGCGCCGCCACCAGCGCCACCAACAGGGCGTACGCCCCGAAGGCCCAGAACGCCTCGCGCGGAGTGGCCACCACGGCGATCGTGAAGACCACCATCGCCACGATCTTGACCTCGGGTGGGAGCCGGTGCACCGGCGAGGCCGACTCGCGGTACAGCACGTGCCCGTGACCGGCGCCCATCGCGTACCCCCTGCTCAGTCGCTCGTGCCGGTGCGGCCGTGCCCAACGGCGACCGCCGCGCCCTCGGCGGACGTGCCCCCGTCGCCCGTGGCCGGCGCGGTGTCCCGGCGGCGCAGCAGCCAGAAGCCGCCGAGGCCGATCGCGAAGGTCACTAACACGCCGAGCACCCCGGAGAGACCGGTCGAGAGGAAGCTGTTCTCCACCCCCCGTACGCCGTAGTCGGCCAGCGGGCTGTCGCCCAACTCGTGGTCCCTGGCCTGCTGCGCCGGGCAGCTGCCACCGACGATGTTGTCGTCGGCGTCGACGGTGCAGCCCTTGAGCAGGGAGGAGTCCAGCCCGTCCGGGTGCGACGAGGCGTAGTTGCTCACCACGCCGGCGAGCAGCAGGGCGACCAGCAGGCCACCGGCCAGAAAGGCCCAGGAACGGTTCTTCATCGGACACCTCCGGTGACCGGGACGGCGGGGGTGGTGGTCGGGGTACGCAGGGAACGCAGCGCGTACACCAGGTCGGGGCGGACCTTCGCGACGGTGAGCACGGTCGTCGCGGTGATCAGGCCCTCGCCGATGCCGATCAGCACGTGGACGCCGGCCATCGTGCCGGCCAGACCGGCCAGGTTGTTGCCCAGGTCGGTGGTGCCGCCCAGCCAGTACTCCACGACGAAGCCCTGGGACGCGACCACCACGCTGACCAGGGCCGCGACGAACGCGGTCACCGCCAGGCCCGCCCGCGTGCGGGGCAGCACCCGCAGCAGGACCGAGATCAACAGGTACGCGGCGGCGGTGCCGAGCAGCGCCATGTTGGTGATGTTGAGGCCGAGCATCGCCACCCCACCGTCACCGAAGATCAGGGCCTGTACGACGAGGACCACGGCCACGCAGAGCGCACCGACCCACGGGCCGACCAGCATCGCGGCGAGCGCGCCACCGAGCAGGTGACCACTCACGCCCGCCGTGAAGATCGGAAAGTTGAGCATCTGCACGGCGAAGATGAACGCCGCCACCAGGCCGGCCATCGGGGCGAGCCGGTCGTCCAGGTCCCGCCGGCCACGCAGGACGCAGTAGGTGAGCGCGACGAGCGCGAGCGCAGCGAAGATCGCCGCCACGGGACCGTCGATGATCCCGTTCGAGATGTGCATCGCCAGTGTTTCCACGCGACCTCCCACGCGTCAGCGGACCCGTCCGGACCCGGCGGGGGTCAGCCTATTTCCTACGACTTGTTGTTGCCAGACTCTGGCAACAACGCATGGTCTTGATCACTTCGGTCGACCCCGGTTTCCCTGATGTCGCGGTGTCCGCGGCTCGGGGACACCGCGCTTTCCAGGAACACGAGCCGGCGCGCGCCGGCGACGCGGGGCGCGCACGCCCGGCGGTAGGGTCAGGGCCATGACCGCGCCCGATCGTCTCTCCCCCGGTGACCCCGCGCCCGAGTGGACCCTGCCCACCGACACCGGCGACCAGCTCTCCCTGGCCGACCTGCGCGGCCGCAAAGTGGTCCTGTACGCCTACCCGGCCGCGATGACCCCCGGCTGCACCAAGCAGGCCTGCGACTTCCGCGACTCGCTCGCCTCGCTCCAGGCGGCCGGCTACGAGGTGGTCGGCGTATCCCCCGACAAGCCGGCGAAGCTGGCCAAGTTCCGCGACCGCGACGCGATCACGTTCCCGCTGGTGTCCGACGCGGACAAGGCGGTGCTCACCGCGTACGGCGCGTACGGCGAGAAGCAGCTGTACGGCAAGACCGTCACCGGCGTGATCCGCTCCACGTTCGTCATCGACGGCGACGGCAAGATCGAGCGGGCGCTCTACAACGTCAAGGCCACCGGGCACGTCGCCAAGCTCCGCCGCGACCTCGGGCTCGACTGAGACTGTCCCACCGGACCGCTACCGTGCGTCAATGGTCCGATACAAATACACACCGGAGCTGCTCGCCGAGGCGGCCGCCGCCGCCCGCAACATCACCGAGGTGATGCGGATGCTCGGCGTACGCGTCAGCGGCGGCTCGCACGCGCACATCAGCCGCCAGTTGAAGAAGTTCGGCATCGACACGTCGCACTTCACGGGCCAGGCGCACAACCGAGGCGTGCGGTGGCGGCGGCTGTCCCCCGTCGAGCTGATGGTCGTACTACCCGATGGCTCTCGCCGGATCCCTGGGTTCCGCCTCAAGCGCGCCCTGGCGACAATCGGCCTTCCCGAGACCTGCGAGATGTGCGGGACAGGATCGTCATGGCAGGGACGACCACTGACACTGCACGTCGATCACATCAACGGCGACTTCCTCGACAACCGGCCCTGCAACCTGCGGCTGCTATGCCCGAACTGCCACAGCCAGACCTCCACCTACGCTGGGCAACGACGGGCTGCACCCATCGCGCCCGAGGTGGTCTACGATCCTGAGGCGGTTACTCCAACGGGTTTTCGGATAGGCCGACGACTACCTCGTCGACCAGAATGGCCGTGGACGCCGGTGGAGTTCAGTTTCAAGGGGCCGTAGCCCAACGGCAGGAGGCATGCGGTTTAGGTCCGCACCAGTGCGGGTTCGAATCCCGTCGGCCCCACAACAGATCGGTTGTCGACCGCGTCACGGTGGTGGGCCACGAGCCCGGTCGACCGGTCAGGATGGGCGCCGTGACTCTGCGCTTCGTCCTGGATCCCGAGCTGACCCCTCGGCTGCGCGCCGAGATCGTCGCCCTCTGGGTGGACGTCAGCAACGCCGGCGGCGCGGTGGGTTTCGTGCCACCGGTGACCGCCACCGACGTCCGTACGATCGCCGACCCGACGTTCGCGGGCGTCGCCGACGGGCCGGACCGGCTCCTGGTCGGATACGACGGTGACCGGCCCGTCGCGGTGCTGGTCTTCCGCGACAACCGGTTCGGGCTCAAGGCGCACTGGTGTGTGCTGAAACGGGTGATGGTCCACCCGGACCAGCAGGGCACGGGCTGCGGGTCGGCGCTGATGCGCGAGGCCGCGCGGCTGGGCCGCGAGATGGGCCACGAGGCGCTGCACGTGACGGTGCGCGACGGGTTGGGGTTGGACGGGTTCTACCGCCGCCTCGGATACCGGGAGATCGGCCGACTGCCGGGCGCGCTGCGGGTGGCGCCGGGCGACGACCGGGACGAGATCCTCATGTGGCTGGACCTGACCCCGACCGACTGAGGGACCGGAGCGCCGCGCAGGGCTCAGCCGCACCAGCGGGCGGTCGCCCCGGCGGGTCGCGTGGAGGGCCCGTCGGCGGCCGGGGTGGCCGGCGCGTTCGCCACGGCCACCTTGTCGGCGCGGCGGGCCGGTGTCGGCGTGCCGTTGGGTCGGGCGACCGGCGGACGGGTCGTCGTAGGCGGACGCGTGGTCGCGGCGACGACGCCGCGCTCGTACATTCGCACCACGCTCGTCTGCACCTGGCCCGGCGTCATGCGGATGCCGGACACGGTGACCCGGTGTCCGTACACGTCGCTGACCCGCACGCTGTACGGGCCGGGGCCCGCGCCGGAGGCCAGCAGCCAGTAGTTGTAGTCCTGCCGGGCGGTTGCCCGCCACGGGCCGCTGGTGCCCTGGCGCACCTCGACGGCGCGCAGCGGGTTGCCGTGGTTGCCGATCCGGACGGCGAACCAGAACTGCGACGCGCCCTCCTTGATGCGGAAGGTCAGCGGGCCGGGCAGCGGCGGGTTGACGGCCGCGCGGTAGGTGACCTGGACGAGCCCCTGGACCGGGTCGGCGATCCGGGCGAACGCCTCCCGGGACAGGTCGAGGTGTCCGGGCTCGCACTCCGGGCACTGGTCCATGATCAGGACCCGGACGGCGCCCTTCGGGCCGGTGACGTCGAGGAAACCGCCGCAGGCGGCGCCTGCGGCGTACTCGGTGGGGCCGAGGGCGACGTAGAGCCGGTTGGCCGGCGCGGCCGGGTTCGAGCAGTTGCCGCCGGCGCCCTTGGAGTCGTAGAAGGTGGCCTTGCCGCTGTGGGTGGCGGTGCCGGTGGGTGGCGCGGCGGCGAGGGTCCGCCCGGCGGCGCAGGCCGGGGTGGAGCCGGACCGCAGGGTCAGGGTGAGTCCGAGGGCCGCCGCGAGCACGGTGACGCCGGTGGCGACCAGCCAGGGCATCGGGCCGGACGAGGACGCGGGCCGGTCGTCCGGAACGCGGTCCAGGTCGAGGTCGATGTCGACGTCCTTGACGGCGAGGGCGGGATCCTCGACGCCGCCGGGAGCGCTTCCGTCGGTCACGTCGCGATGCTGCCGGAACGGCGTACGGCCGGACAAGGCGGCTAAGCGAAAGCTAAGAGAGCATCGACGGACGGTGACGAGCCCGCCGCTGGCCGGTCAGGGTTCGACGACGAGCGGGTCGCCGATCCGTATCGGTCCACTGTCGACGGGCACCACGTTCAGTCCGAACAGGAGCTTCTGGCGGATGTTGCGGTGGCGGCCGAGGGTGCGTAGGGGCTCCTTGGCGCGTACCCCGGTCTCCTGGTCGGTGGTGGTGACCACGCAGCGGTCGCACGGCCCGGCGGCGCGCAGCCGCACGTCGCCGACGCGCAGCGACCGGCCCGCCCACCCGTCCTCGGCCCAGGCCGGCGCTCCGTCGACGACCAGGTTGGGCCGGAATCGGGTCATCGGCACCGGCTCCTCCCCCGCGTCGGCGAGCCAGCCGTTGAGGGCGTCGAGGGAGCCGGTGCTGGTCAGCAGCAGCGGGTAGGCATCGGCGAAGCTGACCTGGTCGCCGGTGTCGTACTCGCGCCCGGCGGCGGGCAGGTGTCGCGTCGGACTGGCCATCCAGACCAGCCGGACGGGACGGCCGAGGAGCGCGCCGAGCCAGGCGTCAGCGGCCGGGCCGGCGTGCAGCGCGGGGACGGAGGTCGTCCGGCTGCGGAAGGTCCGCACCCGCACCGGCTCGCCGCCGGCCGGTTCCGGCACGTCGAGGTCGGGCCTGCCGTCGGCGCGCAACACCAGGCCGCCGGGGCGCACGCTGGCCCGCAGGCCGACCAGGCGGGTCGTGTCCCGCTGGGTGACGCCGACGCCGTCGGCGTCCACCACCATCCAGCGTCGGTCGCCGGCCAGGCCCCACGGCTGCACGAACGCGCCGTCGTGGTCGAGCCGGTGACAACCCTTGACGGGGTACGTGTGGATCGAGGTCAGCCGCACCCGGTAACCATGACATGCCGATGCCGTCGCCGGGATGCCGGTGGTCGGAGGGGCTCTCGCAGGCGATGGCCCGTCGGAGCTTCGTTGCGTCCACGGCTGCTTCGCACCAGGTTGGGCCACTGCCTGTCGAGAAAAAACTTTCAGTCGCCAAACGGACCCGGATAGGCACCATTGGGGGTACATGGCTGGAACGTGAAATCAGTAGCATCGCGCCCATGCAGTATCGCCAGGAGTACGCGGAACCCGAGACTCAGCAGATCGCGGCGCAGTCACCCACCGAGCCGACTGAGCCGACGGAAGAGGCGCGTCCGAAGCGTCGCAGGTGGAAGAAGATCGCCCTGATCACGCTCGTGGTTCTGGCGCTTGTCGTCGGTGGCGGCGCGGTCGCCGGAGGCCTCTACTACCGATCGATCAACAACGGGATCGAACGGGTCGACGCGTTCGACGGTGTGCCCGAGGCCGAGCGTCCCCAGGTGGCCGAGAAGGCCAAGGGCGCCATGAACATCATGATCCTCGGCAGCGACTCGCGTGACCCGGAGAGCGACGACGGCTCCCGCACCGACACGATCATCCTGGCCCACCTTCCGAAGGACCGGTCCAGCGCGCAGCTCATCTCCATTCCTCGCGACACGTGGGTGAGCATCCCGAAGTCGGCGCAGGGGCGGGGCGGCCGCGACGCGAAGATCAACGCCTCGTTCGCCTGGGGTGGCGTTCCGCTGATGGTGCAGACGGTGGAGAAGTTCACAGGCGTACGGGTCGATCACGTGACGATGGTCGACTTCGGTGGCTTCAAGGAGATCGTGGACGCCCTCGGCGGCATCGACGTGGACGTGGAGAAGGGCTTCACGACGCTCTACGCGCTCAACGGCAGCCGTACGTTCAAGGCGGGCCGGCAGCGGATGGACGGTGCCGCGGCGCTCGACTACGCACGAGAACGCCACGCCTTCGCCGACGGCGACTTCGCCCGGATCCGGCACCAGCAGCAGGTCATCAAGGCGATCCTGGACAAGGCGGCATCCGGCGGGACGCTGGCCAACCCGGCCAAGCTCAACTCGTTCGTCAAGGCCACGGCGGACGCGGTGGCGGTGGACAAGTCGCTGAACCTGCTCGACCTGGCATCCGAGCTGCGCGATCTGCGCAGCGGCAACCTGACGTTCCTGACCTGTCCCACGAAGGGCACCGGCATGATCGGCAGCGAGAGCGTGGTGCTGGCCGACAAGGAGAAGGCCGCAAGGGTCTTCGGGGCGGTGCGCAGCGACAACGTGCCGGAGATCCTGTCCTCGGCACAGTAGGACATCGACGTTCATCTGCCGACCATGGTGGCGCGTCCCGACCGATCGTAGATTTCGGTCGCCGTTCTGGTCGTGGGAAGTGACTGGGGCGTTCACGGGGGAGGTCCACAGTGTCAGGCCAACCGGCGACAAGCCGTACGCCAACGCCGCCGGTCGCCGAGGGGCCGCTCGAGTTGCCGGGCGACGGCGCCCGGCTCTTCGGCGCCCCGCCAGTCCCGCACACCCGCGAGCCGGAGGCAACCGGGTCGAGCACCACCGCCGTGCTGCCCTACGCCCGGTCCCGGACGTCGTCGCGCATCCGATGGGCGCGCGCGTGGATGATGACGGCGCCGGTGGATGCCGTGGCGCTCGTCGCACCGCTGTTGCTGAGCCACACCTATTGGCGCGGGACGCTCGCCAACGCCGTCCTGACGGTGGCCTTCTTCGCCGCCGGCGGCCTCTACCGACCCCGGCGGCACGTGAGCATCCTCGACGAGCTGCCCGGCCTGTGCGGGCGGCTACTGGCCTCCGCGGCCGTGGTGGCGATCATCGCGGCGGAACGCCACTCCTCGGTGGCGTACGTGGGCGGCTTCATGCGGGGCGTCGCGCTGTCGGCGGGGCTCGTTATCCTCGGGCGCGCGACCAGCCGGGCGTTCATCGTCCTGTCGCGCAGCCGTCGTTGGATCGAGCACAACGCGATAATCGTCGGCGGCGGGCCGATCGGTGTCGAGCTCGCTCGGCTGCTGCGCCGCTACCCGCAGTACGGTCTGCGGTTCGTCGGCTGCGTCGACGCGCCGTCGCGTGCGGGCAGCGGGGTGCTTCCGTTGAGTGGCACGCTCTCGGACCTCGATCACCTCGTCCGGTTGTTGGAGTGCGAGGTGCTGGTCATCGCCGACCCGGACTGTCCGGAGTCCACGCTCATGGAGACGCTGTTGCGTCCCCGTAGTTCCCGTTGTGACCTCTGGGCGGTGCCGCGCCTGTGGGGATCGCGATCGCACAGCGGCTATCCGGACCACATCGGCGCGTTCCCGATCGTCAAGATCGCGGACATCTCCCTCACTGGTCCCCGCTGGGCGATCAAGCGCGCATCGGACATACTGTTCGCCGCGGTCGCCCTGCTCCTGTTGAGCCCGCTGCTGCTGCTCTGCACCATCGCCACGTTCGTCGACGGCGGCCCGGGGATCTTCTTCCACCAGGAGCGGATCGGCCGGTACGGCAAGCCGTTCAAGGTCATCAAGTTTCGGTCCATGCGACCGGTGGACGAGCAGGAGTCGCAGACCAACTGGTCGATCGCCCACGACCAGCGGGTCGGGCCGATCGGTCGGTTCATGCGCCGAACCTCGCTCGACGAACTGCCGCAGCTGTGGAACATCCTGCGCGGCGACATGAGCGTGGTGGGTCCCCGGCCCGAGCGGCCGCACTTCGTCGAGAAGTTCTCCGCCGAGTACCCGACGTACGCGGCACGCCACCGCGTCCCCGTGGGCCTCACCGGACTCGCGCAGGTCAGTGGCCTGCGCGGAGACACGCCGATCTCTGACCGGGCGCGGTTCGACAACTACTACATCGAGAACTGGTCGCTCTGGTTGGACGTCAAGGTGGTGCTGCGGACGGTCGCGGAGGTGTTCCGTGGCGGCGGTAGGTGATCTGCCGAGCCTGACGCCGGAGGGTCTCCGGTCGACGCCGGTACGGCGGTTGCGGGTGCCGAACCGTTCGGGTAGACAATGCCAGCGGCGTGGACCTCGTCGTACCCGCCTGCGCGGCACACCGTTCTGGGGAGACGAGTGAAAAGCGTTTCGTCGTTTCACGCCGAGCGGTCGTCGCCGAACGACCCCGACCCGGAACGCTCCCCCAACGTACCCGCACCCGGCTTGCTCCGGCGGCTGTTCGCACCGGAGCGCCTCTACATCGCGGCACTGGGGCTCACGGGCCTGGCGGCGGTCGTGTCGGTGGCGCTACCCGCCGCCGAGCGCGGCGAACTCTCCGCCAACATGGTGAGCGCAACGTTGGGCGCGGCCGTCGGCGGGCTGTCGCTGGACACCTTCCTGCTGTCCCGTCCGGCCGGGTGGGTCCTCTCCCGTGGCCGCGTTTGGGTCCTCGCGATGCTCGTCATCTCGGTGCTTCTCTCCGCTGTCGCCGCCGCGCTGCTGACGGCTCTGGGCGGAATCGGCAGCTACCTGATCGGCGTGGGCTCCGCCGCGGCTCTGACCGTGTTCAACACGGTCTCGTCGATCGCGTTGCGACAGAAGGGCTTCCTTGTCGTCTACTCGATGCGGGCGGCAAGCGGGGCGGTCCTGGTCGGCGGTTACCTCGCGCTCTACGCCGCCGGGCGCCTCGACGGCGACCTGTGGAGCATGGTCTGGCTCGCGGTCCAGTGGGTCGGCGCGCTCGCCGTGTGCGTCCTGGTGCTGGGGATGGTCCGGCGCGTCGGCCCCGCGCCGGCACCGACGGCTGACGCTCTGGACTACCGCTCCGACCTGCGCGCGGTCGGCAACCTGCACACCGGAATCTTCGCGCAGATGATGACGCTGCGGTTCAACCAGATCCTGGTGGCCAGGTTCGTCGGTGCCGGTCCGCTCGGCGTGTACGCCCTGGCCGTCGCGGCGTTGGAGTTCGCACAGGCCGGTGCGGTGGTGCGCGCCCAGCGGATCCTCGCCGAGCGGGACGTCGACGCGACGACACACCGGGCCGGCCCCGTTGTCCGGGCGGCGGTCCCGGTGGCCTTGGCGGCCGTGGCCGCGCTGGCCGTGTTGGGTTTCCTGCGGCCGGAGTACCGGTACGCCTGGATCCTGGGGCTCTGCCTCCTGCCGGGGACGCTGGCCGCCGCGGCCGGCAAGACCTGGAGTTCCCTGCTGTTGAAGAAGCGTGGCGAGAAGGCGACGACGGTCGCGGCGGTCAGCACGCTGGCCGTCGCGATCACCGCCTACTTCGGGGTCATCCCCTGGGGTGGCGTGGTGGGAGCCGCGCTCGCCTCATCGCTCGCCTACGGCGTGCACGCCTTCATCTCTCGTGCGAGCCTGCGCCGGTCGCGGCCGCGAAGTCCTGGGACGGTTTGAGTTGGATGTCTCCATTGTGGTCCTCGCCTGGGAAGACTACGACCGCACACGTGCCTGCGTGCTGTCTCTGCCCCGCGAGGCGGAGATCGTCGTCGTCGACAACGGAAGCTCCGAGGGTATCCGACAGGCGCTGAGCGAGTTCTGCGCGCAAAAGGGCGTCCGCTACGTGCAATCCGGCAGCAACCTCGGCTACGCGAGAGGGATGAACCTGGGCGTCCGGCACACCACCAGGACGAACGTCATCCTGTCGAACAACGACATCATCGTGCACGAGGGCGCCGTCGAGCGCCTGCTGGAGGCGTTGGACGATCCAGCCGTGGGTGCGGCCTTCCCGGGTGTCGTCACCCCGTCGGGCGTCGCGCAGACGGAGGGCGGTCGCTTTCTGAGCGTGCCCGTCGGGCTCGCGCACGCCACCGGCCTGAGCTTCGTCCTGCCGAACCTGCGGATCATCGCGGAGCCCGCGAAGGCCGACTGGCTGACCGGGCCGTTCGTGGCTCTGCGGCGAAGCACCCTCGACGCGATCGGCGGCGTCGACGAGACGTCCTTCTTCTACGGCGAGGACATGCGCCTCTGCTGGGCGGTGCGGCAGCGGGGCCTGCGCCTGGCGTACCGGCCCGACGCGGTAATCATGCACGAGGACGACGCCACCGCCAAGCGGCGCTGGACCGAGGAGGAGATCTCCCAGCGACGGACGCGCGAGTTCATCCGGGCCACCCGGCAGATGGCCGGCTGGCGGGGTCGGGTCGCCAGCGCCGCCTTCGTGGTGGGGGTGCTGCTGCGGGCGGCCGTCGGGCCGAATCCGGTGCGCCGAGCCATCGCCCGGGGCGCTGTCGAAGGACTACGTTCCCGATGAAGGTGTTGTTCGTCTGCACCACCGGCGGCTCCGGCCGGCGTCAGTTCGGCGGCGCCGAACGGATCCTGACGGAGATCATCCCCGCGCACGCGCGGACCGGAGTCGACGTCATCGCCGCCACCTCCGACGACGAGGTGGGCGCCTCCCTGCGGGAATCCGGAGTTCCGTGGGTCGACATCAGCGCGACCAGTCGGGTCGACCTGGGGTACGCCCGGGCGCTTCGGCGTCTCGTCGACGAGGTCAAGCCCGACGTGGTCTGTGCTCACCTGCTGTCCGCGGCGATGCACTGCCGGGCGGCGCTGGCCACCGAGCGCCGCGGTACGCCTCTGGTGGTCACCATGCACACCAGCCTGTGGCAGTTCCGCGACACGGCACCCTCGCTGAAGCGCAAGGCCAGCATCCAATCCAACATCACCCTCGACCTCGTCATGCGTCGTCTGCGTCCGCACGCGAGCGTGGCCGTCTCAGAGTTCGAGGCTGACGAGCTGCGCAACCGTGGCCAGGTCCAGGACGTCCACCTGATCCCCAACCCCCTCCCGGCGACCTGGCCGGCGTCTGCACCGCCACGGATGCCGGAGGGAACCCGTCCGCTCGTGGTGGGCTACCTGGGCCGGGTGGAGCCCGAGAAGGGCGTCGACCTGATACCCGACGTGGCGTCGCTCATGGCGGACGCCACCTTCCAGGTCGCCGGCAGCGGAGCGCTGGCGCTCGCTCCCCGACCGAACCTGGAACTCGTCGGCCGGGTCGATGCCGCCGACTTCCTCCGCCAGATCGACTGCCTCGTCGTACCGTCCCGGGTCGAAGCCTTCGGCCTGAGCGCTCTCGAGGCGATGTCCCTGGGCGTACCGGTGGTCCACTCGGGCGCGGGAGGTTTGGCCGAGGTCACCCGACACGCGGCCGGAACGCTGGCGTTCCAGAGCGATCTCACACCCTCGTCGATAGCCGCCGCGATCCGCCATGCCGTCGGAGCGACGACTGCGGAGCAGCGGAGCGCCGTCGCGGACTGGTACGCGAAGGAGTACGCCTTCGACAGGTGCGTCCAGCGGTGGCAGAGCCTGTACCGGTCACTCCTCACGAGGAACGCAAAATGATCATTCAGAAGTACCTGACCGTCGGGCTCTGGGCGGCCGCGGTCGCCGTCGTCGTACCGCTCTTTTTGGTCAACCCGGCAGCCGGGGTGGTGGCGGCGTTCGCCGCCGTCGCGGTCATCGCGGTGCGGTCGGCCATGTGGCTCGCGGTCTGTTCCGCCGCGTGGGCGCTCGTCTTCCTCGCGGTGATCACGGTCCCGGGGCCGTACGACTCCCCGGCGGGCCGCGCCGTCATCCCGGTGCTCGGGGTCTTCGTCGCCTGTTTCCTCGCCGCCTGGTACGCCGGTCGGCGGCTGGCCGAGCGGGGCCGGCCGGCCGCCGCCGTGGAGCCGCCGGCGGGGCCGCCACTGTGGTGGATCCAACCAGCGGGGCAGGACCGGCTCGCCAGCCCTTCGTTCGGCCGCGCGAACCGGTCGACCCGGCCGACACTGCAGTGGCCTGCCGACCGCCGCCTGACCGGCTTCCTGCTGGTCGTGCTGCTCATCGCGATCATCGGAGGCGCGCTGAAGTTCGGCGGTGAGGTGCCTCCACTCTTCGCCGAGAACCCGGACGTCGCCCGAGCCGAACTGGGCCTCCGGTCGAACATCGTGGTGGGTCTGCTCGCGGAGGCGTGGACGCTCGGTATGGCGATCTCACTGCTTCGGGCGCTCAACGGCAGGAGCGAGGCCCGCTGGCGCTACCTGCTCCTGGTCGTGGTCTTCACGTTCGGGGCGGCTCTGGGCGCCAGCAAGAACTCGGTCCTGGTCGGAATCGTGCCGGCACTTGTCGCCGCGCTCTCCACCCGGCGCGAGTCGGGCGGGATGAGTGCCCGTCAGCGGCAGGTCGCTGCTCTGGTGGTGGTCCTGGTCGGCCTCGGCGTGGTGGGCGGCGCGGTCTACCTCGGCGGGCAACGCACCCTGGCCGGCACCGGCACCTTCGAGGACCAGTTTCGGGCCCAGTACGGCGGCAACCCGATCTACACGAGCGTCGGATCTCTGGACCTGTCGCTGAGTTCTTCGGTGGAGACGTTCGGACGGCTCTGGGAACACCGGGAGGAGTACGACCCGGCATGGGGTCGTTACTCGCTGACCTTCACCGGCTCGGTGGGCGAGCGACTCCTCGGACCGGTCGACCTCTACAAGATCACCGGTGGGCTCAGTCAACCGTTCTACATGAACACCGCGACCTTCGTGGCGGTGCCGTTGATGGACTTCGGGCCGGTCGGCGCAGGACTCGTGCTGGCCCTAACCGGGCTCGTCGTCGGCTTCGCCGAGCGTCGGCTCAGCGACACCAACAGCCCGGCGCACCACATCGGACGCGCCTTCCTCATCTACTACGCCACCTTCGGCATCTACGAGTTCTACCCGGTCATCCAGCCGTTCTGGCTCTCTCTCGTGCCCGGCATCGTGGCGTTCTACCTGGTCAGCAACCCGTCCAGGCTGGCGATGCCGGCCTGGCCCAAGGTGGTGATGCCGACATGGAAACGCTGACCGTCGTCACGGTGCTCTACCGGTCCGCCGGCATGCTCGCCGACACGCTGCCGACCTGGGTACGCAGTGCCGACCGTCTCCCGGTGCGGTTCCTCTTCGCGGACAACTCGCCGGAGGACGGCTGCCGGAAGGTCATCGCCGACTGCCTGGACGACGACCGCTACGACTACCTGCCCGACGCCTCGAACCCAGGCTTCGCGACCGGTTGCAATCGGGCGGTGGCGCAGACGGCCACGAGCCACGTCCTCCTGCTGAATCCGGACGTCTGGCTGCCCGAGGACGCGCTGAAGCGGATCTGCGCCGCCATGGCCGAGACGCCCGCGCTGCCGATCGCGGTCGGTCTGGCGATGCACGGCGGCGAGTACGTCGGCATCGACCTGAACCCGATCTCGCTGTTCATCGATCGCCCGGCATCCGCGGTACGGGGGCCGTTGGGTCCGTCGGGTGGCGCGGCCGTCTTCCCGACCGAGCTGTTCCGTCGGTTCGGCGGCTTCCACGAGCAGCTGTTCGCCTGGGGTGAGGACGCCGACCTCGCCTTCCGTCTCTACGCGTCCGGCGTGCGCACACGTCGGTCGGAGCTGGTGCTGCCGCACGCCGGAGGCCACAGCGTCGAGGGCGACCACAAGCTCCAGGCGTTCCGCGCCTTCCTGCTCGCCCGCAACCGGCTCATCGTCGCGGCGCGCACCTTCACCTGGCCGTTGATGATCGTCGCGACACCCGTGCTGGCCCTGGCGCACCTCGCGCTGGCCGTACGCCGGGCACGACAGGGCCTGCTGCGGCCCTTCCTGCGGGGAATGGGCGAGGGCCTGCGTGGAGGGCTGCGCGCCCGACGCCAGTGGCAGGGCGACCGGTTCGGTTTCGCCGCCCTGTTCAGCTACTTGACAGTTCGGAGAGCGTGATGACAGGACGTCGCTGGAGTGTCGTGACGGTCACCTACAACTCGGCGGAGACGCTGCGCGCGTGCTGGCGCGGCGATGCCCGGCCGTACGAGTGGATCGTCGTCGACAACTGCTCCTCCGACGATTCGGCCGGCGTAGCCCAGGAGATGGGCGCCCAGGTCATCCGCCTGCCGGAGAACGTCGGCTTCTCCCGCGCCAACAACATCGGTCTGCGCCAAGCGGCGGGCGAGTACGTCCTGTTCGCCAACCCTGACCTCGAGATCACTTCGACCGAGGGCTTCGAGGTGCTGCGGCGGCACCTCGACGCGCACGGCGGCCTGGCCGCGCCGCAACTGCTCTCCTCGGACGGCGTCGTTCAGCCCAACGGCCGTGGCTTTCCCTACGCCACCGCCAAGCTGGGCAACCGGAAACTGTGGCCGTTGTCCCGGCTGCACGCCTCGTACCGGATGACGGCCGAACCGGGCACGGCGGTCTGGGTGGCCTGGGTCATGGGTGCCGCGGTCGCCGCACGGACCACCGACTTCATCGACCTGGGCGGCTGGAACGAGAGGTTCTTCCTCTACTACGAGGACCATGAGCTCGGTCTGCGCGCCTGGCGCAACGGGCTCCCTGTGGCGCTGCTCGGCGACGTGCGGTGGACACACCACTGGGGCCGGGCGACGAACTCGTTCCGCTGGTCCCGGGCGCACACCCTGGAACTGCGCAGCGCCCGGACGTTCTTCGGCATGTTCCCGGAGTTCCTGACGGGACTGCCGCCGGCACCACGCCGGCATCGGCAGGCGGCGCGGCTGGTCGGTTCGCCGGTGCCGGTCGTGAACGACAGCGCGGCCCAGCCGGTGAACGCGCCGGGCCAGCGGGCGACGACCTGAAGGGGGCGCGTTGGCAGTGACCACCGCCGACGCTCGGGACACCTGGGCGGTCCCGTCCGGCAGCCGCGACCGGGTCGCGCGGCTCGGCCGGAGCTTCGTCCGCGGCATCTGGTTCTTTCCGGCCCTGCTCACCGTCCTGTTGACGTTGCTGACCGTCCTGCAAATCAGCGGGTCGTCGATGGGCGTCTACCAGTCGATGCTGTACGGCTCGCAACCGGACGCGAACCTGCTGCTCAACGCACCGCAGCCGATCCGATCGGACGAGTGGGCCGTCAACACCCAGCTGACCATCGCCCAGGACGCCGCCGGCTACCCCCGGATAAACCCGAACATGGGTCAGGGCGCGGACGTCTCCCTGGTCGTGGACGTGCCGTACCGGGACTGGTCGGCGGCTTTCAAGCCGCACAACCTCGCGTTCCTGGTTCTTCCGCTCGACTACGCCTTCGCGTTCAAGTGGTGGCTGATGGCGGTGCTGCTCATCCTGAGCGCCTACTTCTTCGTCCTGGTGCTGATGCCGGGCCAGCACTGGCTAGCCGCCGGTCTCTCGTCGACACTCTTCTTCAGCCCGTTCGTGCACTGGTGGTACCAGTACATCACCCTCGGGCCGCTGTACTACGCACTGTTCATCGCGACGGTCTTCGTCCTTCTGCTGCGGTCGACCCGCCTGCTCGCCACCGTCGCCTGGGCGGCGTTACTGGCGTACCTGCTCACGTGTTTCGCGCTGGTCCTCTATCCGCCCTTCCAGATTCCCTGTGCCCTGGCGCTTGCCGCGTTCTGCGTGGGCCATCTCATCGAGCGGTACACCGTGCCACGAAGTCCCATGCTGCGGCCGCTGGCCTTCGTGGCGGCAGCGCTCCTCGTCGCCGGCCTCCTGGTCGGGCTCTTCGTCGGCACCCGGCTGGACGCCATCAACGCGGTGCTGCACACCGCCTACCCGGGGCAACGGCTCACCCGAAGCGGCGGCTTCGACCTGGCCCACCTGCTCTCTGGACACACCAGCTTCGGCCTGGAGTCGGGCAGATCAGCGGCGCAATACAGCATTCCGGACAAGGGGCTGACCAACCAGAGCGAGAACTCCAACTTCCTGCTCATGCTCCCGTACCTGTGCGTGCCGTGCCTCTATCTGCTGTACCAGTCGTACCGCGCCAGACGCGTCGTCGACTGGCCGCTGCTGCTCGTCAACCTCGCATTCCTCGGAGCACTCGTCCGGCTGTTCGTACCCCATCTCGACTTCTTCGGCAGGCTGCTGTATCTGGACCGGGTGCCGCACACGCGATTGCTCATCGGCATCGGCCTGCTCAACTTCATCGGGCTGGTGCTGTTCGTCCGGCGGCTCCGCGACCAGCGGTCGACTCTGCCGGGGCGCACCGTCATCATCGGTTACACACTCGCGCTCCTGCTCGTCCAGGCGTTACTCAGCCTGCACGTGGCGCAGACATCCCCCGGCTTCCTGGGCCTCGGCGGCTTCGTCCTGTCCCTCGTCCCCGTGCCGTTGGTCGTCCATCTGGCACTGCGCCGCCGCTTCGTCTGGGCGACATCGGTTCTCCTGGCGTTCTCGGTGGCCATGACGGCCTTCATCCATCCGCTCTACCGGGGCACCGCCACGTTGACCCAGACGCCGCTGTCCCGATCCATCCGGGCCATCGCCGCCGAGGATCCGGATGCCGTGTGGACGGCGGAGGTGGGCATCGTCCAAAACTTCCCCACCATGAACGGCGCCCGGTCACTGTCCGGTGTCTACGCGTACCCGCAGCTGACGTTGTGGCGGACCGCCGACCAGCAGGGCCAGCAGGAGTACATCGTCAACCGCTACGCGCACGTCTGGTTCACCTTCGACCGGAACCCCGCCGTCATGTCGACGACCACCTTCACCCTCACGGCACCGGACCACTTCCGGGTCAACACCGAGCCGTGCGGCCCCTTCCTCCGCCAGCATCGCGTCAAGTACCTCGTGACGGGCACCGAGATCAACGAGTCGTGCCTGAAGCTGCGGGCCACGGTCCGCTATCCGGAGGCCACGTTCCTCATCTACGAGTTCTGGTGAACGGCGGTCAGCTGTTCCGATGCCACAGATCGCGCAACGCGTCCCAGTTGCCGGCGATCCCGGCCTCACACGGGGTCTCGAAGTACACCGCGCCCAGCCGGTCGTCCCGGTCCCACCAGATGCCGCACATGACCGGCCCGTTCCCGGGGTCGCCGGCGTACTCGACGTAGCTGCCGGTTGCTCCGCTGGAGCCACCCGTGGTCCGCGCGCCCTGCCTGATCCCCGGTGAGAGGGTGCCGGCGAGGAAGGCGAGCTGCTCACGGTAGGCGCGTGCGGCGTCCTTCGTCGTCGTGGACTCGAAAAGTGCGAAGTGGACGAACACGTTGCCGTACCGACAGAAGACATGCCGCTTCTCGTCCTTCGGCAGCTTCGGACCGCCGGCCTCCCGGTCCGAGGCGCAGTCGCCCATCCGGGCGAGCCAGGGCTCGGCGAGCGGCACCAGATCGGGGTCGAACTTCGCCTTGTTGAGGGCGTACTGGGTCTTCTCGAACAGCGGCACCGGAGGGCTGGCCGCAGGCTGCGTCTCGGGCTTCGTGTCACCACCGAGGGCACCGCCACCGAGGAGCCCGGCGCCGGCGGCCACCACCGCGGTCAGGACGAGGGCACCGACCCACAGGCCGGTCCGACTCCGCGGCGGGCGCGCCACCGGCGCGATCCGCCGTCCGCCCGAGGACGAGAGCGGATCGAACGACGGGATCGGTGCGGCGTTGGAGGCGTACGCCGGGGACTGCGGCGCGGCCTTTGCCGGCGTCGGCGCGGGGGAGGCCGGCGCTGCCGACACCGGTTGCGGGGACGCGGACACCGGCTGCCCGGAGACCGGGTTGGCGTGCACCGCCCACGGCAGCTGCGGCGGGTACGCCAGGAGTTCCGGAGCGCCGGAGACCGGGCTCGGCGGTCCGCTGGCCTGCTGCGGCACACCGGACACCGGCGGCGCGGAGACGGGCGGGGAGGAGGCAGGCGGGGCCGACGTGGGCGGGGCGGAGACCGGCAGGTCGGGCACGGGCTGGTAGTCCATGCCGAGGCTCTGGAAGAGCCGCTGCGGCGCGTGCCCCTCCTCGGCCCGGTAGGCCACCCACGGGTGGGCGGCGGACAGGTCGGCGTCCGCGTAGCGGTGACCGCCGACGGCCTGCGCCAGCGCGTTGGCCGCGTTGCCGAAGGCCACCCGCCAGCGCTCGTCGGACGCGGCCACGCCGTCCAGCACCGCCACGGTGGCGAACTGACCCTGCCCGTCCACTGCGGCCCAGGCCTTACCAACCTGGCACGCGCCCAGCATGTGCGTGTACCTGTAGGGGCTCTCCGGCTGCATGCCACTCCTTAGCTCAACCGCCGTGGATCCTACAGAGGTGTCGCCATCTCAGCGTGCCGCCCGCCGGCGGAGCGGCAGGGTGCGGCGCCCTTGCCTATTGAAAGTTTTCATGCATACAGTCACGATGTGAATGAAGGAGCGACGGCCGAGCAGGTCCTCGACCTGTTCGACGGGGTACGGCTCACCCCCACCCAGCGCCGGATCGCGCACTGTCTCGTGCAGCACGCGCCGACCGTCGCGTACCTCTCCGCCGCGGAGGTCGCCGAGCTGGCCGGGGTCAGCCAGCCCTCGGTCACCCGATTCGCCGTCGCGCTCGGCCACGACGGCTATCCGGCGCTGCGCCGCCGCCTGCGCGACCTCACCGCCAGCACGACCGGCGGCCCGGCGGACACCGCCAACGAGCTCCAGCAGGCGGTACGCGCCGAGATGGGCAACCTGGACCGGTTGGCCGGACAGCTCGCCGACACCGGCCGGATCGCCGAGACCGGGCGGCTGCTCGCGTCCAGCCGGCCGCTGCCGGTGCTGGGCCTGCGGGCCGCCGCGCCGCTGGCCGCGTACTTCGCCTACTTCGCCGCGAAGGTCCACCCGGACGTGCGGGTGCTCAACGACGGCGGCAGCCTGCTCACCGACCGGCTGGAGCAGGCCGCCGAGGCCGGGGCGTCCGCCGTGCTCGCCTTCGTGCTGCCCCGCTACCCCCGGGAAACCCTGGACGCCCTGCGCGACGCGCGTGCCGCCGGGCTGACCGTCGTGGCGATCACCGACTCGCCGGTCAGCCCGGCCACCGAACACGCCGACGTGGTGCTGCCGGCCGCCGTCGGCGCCCAACTCGTCTTCGACCTGCACACCGCCCCGATGACCCTGGCGATGGTCCTGTTGCAGGCGATCTGCGACGCCGCGCCGGCCGACACCCAGCGCCGCCTGGAGGCGTTCGAAGCCTCCGCGGCCCGCCGACAGTTGTTCCTCGGATGAGGAGGAGACCGGAGATGACCCAGCCCATCCGTGCCGCACGGGGCAGCCAGCTCACCGCCCGTGGCTGGCAGCAGGAGGCCGCCCTGCGGATGCTGATGAACAACCTCGATCCGGAGGTGGCCGAACGCCCCGACGACCTGGTGGTCTACGGCGGGACCGGAAAGGCGGCGCGGGACTGGCCGTCGTACCACGCGTTGGTGCGTACGCTGACCGACCTGCGCGCGGACGAGACGATGCTGGTGCAGTCCGGGCGACCGGTCGGTGTGATGCGTACGCACGAGTGGGCGCCCCGGGTGCTGCTGGCGAACTCCAACCTGGTCGGCGACTGGGCGACCTGGCCCGAGTTCCGTCGCCTGGAACAGCTCGGCCTGACCATGTACGGGCAGATGACCGCCGGCTCGTGGATCTACATCGGCACGCAGGGCATCCTCCAGGGCACCTACGAGACGTTCGCCGCCGTCGCCGCCAAGAGGTTCGGCGGCACCCTGGCCGGGACGCTGACGCTCACCGCCGGGTGCGGCGGGATGGGTGGCGCGCAGCCCCTCGCGGTCACCATGAACGACGGCGTCTGCCTGATCGTCGACGTCGACCGCACCCGTCTGGACCGCCGGGTGCACGACCGCTACCTGGACGAGGTGGCCGACTCCCTGGACGACGCGGTCGCGCGGGTCCGCGCGGCGAAGCGGGACCGGCGCGCGTTGAGCGTCGGGGTCGTCGGCAACGCCGCCGAGGTCTTCCCGGAGCTGCTGGGCCGAGGCGTCGAGATCGACATCGTGACCGACCAGACCAGCGCCCACGACCCGCTGGCGTACCTGCCGGTGGGCGTCGAGCTGGCCGAAGCCCGGGACTACGCAGCGGCGAAGCCCGCCGAGTTCACCGATCGGGCCCGCGCGTCGATGGCACGGCACGTCGAGGCGATGGTCGGGTTCCTCGACGCCGGGGCCGAGGTCTTCGACTACGGCAACTCGATCCGGGGCGAGGCGCAGCTCGGCGGCTACCAGCGGGCGTTCGACTTCCCGGGCTTCGTGCCCGCGTACATCCGCCCGCTGTTCTGCGAGGGCCGGGGACCGTTCCGGTGGGCGGCGCTCTCCGGCGACCCGGCCGACATCGCCGCCACCGACCGGGCCATCCTGGACCTGTTCCCGGAGAACGAGTCCCTGGCCCGCTGGATCAAGCTGGCCGGTGAGCGGGTCGCGTTCCAGGGCCTGCCGGCCCGGATCTGCTGGCTCGGCCAGGGCGAGCGCGACCGGGCGGGCGTGCGGTTCAACGACATGGTCGCCTCCGGTGAGCTCTCCGCGCCGGTGGTGATCGGCCGGGACCATCTGGACACCGGCAGCGTCGCGAGCCCGTACCGGGAGACCGAGGGGATGGCCGACGGCTCCGACGCGATCGCGGACTGGCCGCTGCTGAACGCGCTGGTCAACACCGCCAGCGGGGCGTCCTGGGTGTCCATCCACCACGGCGGCGGGGTGGGCATCGGCCGGTCGATCCACGCTGGGCAGGTCTGCGTGGCCGACGGCACCGCCCTGGCCGGCCAGAAGATCGAGCGGGTGCTCACCAACGACCCGGCGATGGGCGTCATCCGGCACGTCGACGCCGGCTACGACAGCGCCCGCGAGGTCGCCGACCGCACCGGCGTCCGCGTCCCGATGACCGAGCAGTAAGGAAGGGCACCTTGTTATCGGATTTTGTTGAAGAAGGGGCCCTTCCTTTCAGGTTCCGGGCGCTGTGGGACGAGATCGCGCCGGTTGGGCGGGACGCCGGCAGCGGCGGCTACCTGCGGTACGCGCTGACCGAGCCGGAACACCAACTGCGGGCCTGGTTCCGGGCACAGGCCGACCGTCGCGGCCTGCCGGTCACCGAGGACGGCAACGGCAACCTGTTCGCCCACTGGGGTGACCCGGAGGGCGCGGACGCCGTGCTGACCGGTAGCCACTTCGACTCGGTGCCGCACGGCGGGGCGTACGACGGCCCGCTCGGCATCGTCAGCGCGTTCCTCGCCGTGGACGAGCTGCGCGCCGCCGGTGTCACCCCGGTCCGGCCGCTGGTGGTGGCCGCGTTCGTGGAGGAGGAGGGCGCGCGCTTCGGCGTACCCTGCCTGGGGTCGCGGCTGCTCACCGGCGTGCTGGCGGCCGACCGCGCGGCCGGCCTGCGCGACGCGGCCGGGGTGAGCTTCGCCGACGCGCTCGGCGGGCGGCCGGCGGGCGCCCGACCGGAGCTGCTCGGCCGGTTCGGCGCGTTCGTGGAGCTGCACGTCGAGCAGGGCCGCGCGCTCGCGGACGCGGACGCGCCGGTGGGGGTGGCGAGCGCGATCTGGCCGCACGGCCGCTGGCGTTTCGACGTGGTCGGCGAGGGCAACCACGCGGGTACGACGCGGATGGCCGACCGCCGCGACCCGATGCTCACCTACGCGTTCGGGGTGTTGGCCGCGAACAAGGAGGCCCGGCTGCGTGGGGCGCACGCCACCGTGGGTCGGGTCGCCGTGGAACCCAACGCCACCAACGCGATCCCGTCGAGGGTGACCGGCTGGCTGGACGCGCGCGCCGCCGACCCGGAGACCCTGACCGGGCTGGTCGACGCGGTTCGGGCCAAGCTCGCCGAGCGGTCCCGCCGCGACGGCACGGAGGTGCTGGTCACCGAGGAGTCGGTGACCCCGCTGGTCGCCTTCGACGGCGACCTGGCCGCCCGGCTGGCGACGCTGCTCGACGCGCCGGTGCTGCCCACGGGCGCCGGACACGACGCCGGGGTGCTCGCTGCGTACCTGCCCACGGCGATGCTGTTCGTGCGCAATCCGACCGGGGTGTCGCACTCCCCCGCCGAGTCCGCGAGCGACGACGACTGCGCGGCCGGGGTGCGCGCGCTGGCCCGCGTGCTTGAGGAGCTGACATGCCGCTGACCGCCACCCGCTGGCTCGCCGAGTACGCCTGGCTGCCCGCGCACGCCGAGCCCACGCCCGACGTGCTGATCGAGGTCGAGGACGGTCGGATCAGCGCGGTGACGCCGCTGACCCCCGGGAGCCGGCCGCCGTCCGGGGTCGACGTGTACGCCGACGCCGTGCCGCTGCCCGGCCTGACGCTGCCGGGCCTCGCGAACGCGCACTCGCACGCCTTCCACCGGGCCCTGCGGGGGCGCACCCACGGCGGGCGGGGTGACTTCTTCTCCTGGCGGGAGCGCATGTACGCGGTCGCGGACCGGCTCGACCCGGACACCTACCTGGCGCTGGCCCGGGCGGTGTACGCCGAGATGGCGCTTGCCGGGATCACCTGCGTGGGCGAGTTCCACTACCTGCACCACCGGCCCGACGGCGGCGCGTACGACGACCCGAACGCGATGGGCGCGGCACTGGTCGAGGCGGCCGCGCACGCCGGGGTCCGACTCACCCTGCTGGACACCTGCTACCTCGCCTCCACTGTGGATGGTCGGCCGCTCGCCGGACCGCAGCGGCGCTTCGGCGACGGAGACGCGGCCGGCTGGGCGCGGCGGGCGGGCGCGTTTCAGCCGACGGACTCGCACGCGCGGGTCGGCGCGGCCGTGCACTCGGTGCGGGCGGTCCCCGCCGACCAGCTCCGCACGGTCGCCGACTGGGCCCGCGACCGGCAGGCTCCGCTGCACGTGCACCTCTCCGAGCAGCCCGCCGAGAACGACGAGTGCCGGGCCGTGCACGGGCGTACGCCCACCGCCCTGCTCGCGGACCACGGCGTGCTCGGGCCGGACACCACCGCCGTCCACGCCACCCATCCGACCAGCGCCGACCTGACCCTGCTCGCCGACAGCCGGACCGGCGTGTGCCTCTGCCCCACCACCGAGCGGGATCTCGCCGACGGCATCGGACCGGCCCGCCGGATGGCCGACGCCGGTATCCGGCTGAGCCTGGGCAGCGACAGTCACGCCGTGGTCGACATGTTCGAGGAGGCCCGCGCCGTGGAGCTGGACGAACGGCTGCGCACCCGCCGCCGCGGCCACTTCACCCCGGTCGACCTGTTCGCCACCGCCACCGCCGCCGGGCACGCCGCGCTGGGCTGGGCCGACGCCGGGCGGATCGCCGTCGGCGCCCGCGCCGACCTGGTGACGGTACGACTCGACACCGCCCGTACCGCCGGCGTACCGCCGGTGGGGGTGTTCTTCGCGGCCGGCGCGGCGGACGTCGACCAGGTCATGGTGGACGGTCGCGTGGTGGTGGCCGACGGCCGGCACCTGAGCGTGGACGTGCCGGCCGAGCTGTCGGCGTCGATCGAGGCGGTGACCCCAGCATGAGCAGTCTGCTTGTCGACAACATCGGGGAGCTGGTCACCAACGGCGTCGGCGCGGACCCGCTGGGCATCCGCCGCAGGGCGGCCGTGCTCGTCGAGGAGGACCGGGTGGCCTGGGTCGGGCCGGCCGCGTACGCGCCGGCCGCCGACCACCGGATCGACGTCGGCGGTGCCGCCGTACTGCCCGGCTTCGTGGACAGCCACGCCCACCTGGTCTTCGCCGGGGACCGGGCCGCCGAGTTCGCCGCGCGGATGGCCGGCGAGCCGTACACCGGCGGCGGCATCCGGACCACCGTGGGCGCGACCCGGGCCGCCACCGACGGGGAGCTGCGGGCCACCGTGCGCCGGCTGCGCGGGGAGGCGCTGCGCCAGGGCACCACGACCATGGAGATCAAGAGTGGGTACGGGCTGAACGTCGCCGACGAGGCCCGCTCGCTGCGGATCGCCGCCGAGACCAGCTCCGAGACCACCTTCCTGGGCGCGCACGTGGTGCCCGCCGAGTACGCCGACCGGCCGGACGACTACGTCGGGCTGGTCTGCGGGCCGATGCTGGCCGCCGCCGCGCCGCACGCGAAGTGGATCGACGTGTTCTGCGAGCGGGGCGCCTTCGACGTCGACCACGCCCGCGCCATCCTCGCCTGCGGCCAGGCCGCCGGGCTGGGCGTACGACTGCACGCCAACCAGCTCGGCCCCGGGCCGGGCGTGCAGCTCGGGGTGGAGTTGGGAGCGGCCAGCGTCGACCACTGCACCCACCTGAGCGACGCCGACGTCGACGCGCTGGCCGGCACGGCCCACACCGACGGGTTCGGGACCACCACCGTCGCCACCCTGCTGCCGGGCGCCGAGTTCTCCACCCGCTCGCCGTACCCGGACGCCCGCCGGCTGCTCGACGCCGGTGTGACCGTGGCCCTGGCGACGGACTGCAACCCCGGTTCGTCGTACACCTCGTCGATGCCCTTCTGCATCGCCCTCGCGGTCCGCGAGATGCGGATGACCCCGGCGGAGGCGGTCTGGGCCGCCACCGCCGGTGGCGCGCGGGCGCTGCGCCGCGACGACCTCGGCGTGCTCACCCCCGGCGCGCGGGCCGACCTCGTCGTCCTGGACGCGCCGTCCTACCTGCATCTGGCCTACCGGCCCGGTGTCCCCCTGATCCGCCAGGTAATTCGCAACGGAGTTCCGCAATGACGCACGTGACCATCCAACCCACCGGGATCACCGCCGACGACGTGCTCGCGGTGGCCCGCGGCACCGCCACGGTGGTCCTCGCTCCGGCCGCCCGGGACGCGATGGCGACCAGCCGCGCGATCGTGGACGGGATCGAGGCCGCCGGACGACCGGTGTACGGCGTTTCGACCGGGTTCGGGGCCCTGGCGAACACCTTCGTCGCGCCGGAGCGGCGGGCCGAGCTGCAACACGCGCTGATCCGTTCGCACGCCGCCGGGGTGGGCGCACCGATGCCCCGCGAGGTGGTCCGCGCCATGATGCTGCTGCGCGTACGCTCGCTCGCCCTGGGCCGCTCCGGGGTCCGGCCGCTGGTCGCCGAGGCCCTCGTCGACCTGCTCAACCACGACATCACCCCGTGGGTGCCGGAGCACGGCTCGCTGGGCGCGTCCGGCGACCTGGCGCCGCTGGCGCACTGCGCGCTGGTGCTGCTCGGTGAGGGCTGGGTGCTGGGCCCGGCCGGCGAGCGGCAGGACGCGGCCGACGTGCTGGCCGCCAACGGGCTCAAGCCGATCGAGCTGGCCGCCAAGGAGGGGCTGGCGCTGATCAACGGCACCGACGGCATGCTCGGCATGCTGCTGCTGGCCATCCACGACGCGGCGCACCTCTTCGCGATGGCGGACGTGACCGCGGCGCTGGCCATCGAGGCGATGCTCGGCTCGGAGCGGCCGTTCCTGCCCGAGCTGCACGCCATCCGGCCGCACCCCGGTCAGGCGGCGTCGGCGGCGAACATCCACCGGCTGTTGCAGGATTCGCGGGTCATGGACTCGCACCGCGACGACCTGGCGCACGCCGTGCAGGACGCGTACTCGATGCGCTGCGCGCCGCAGGTGGCCGGCGCGGCCCGCGACACCCTGGACTTCGTCCGCACGGTCGCGGGCCGGGAGCTGGTGTCCGTGGTGGACAACCCGGTGGTGCTGCCGGACGGTCGGGTCGAGTCGACCGGGAACTTCCACGGCGCACCGCTCGGCTTCGCCGCCGACTTCCTCGCCATCGCCGCCGCCGAGGTAGGCGCGATCGCCGAGCGGCGGGTGGACCGGCTGCTCGACGTGACCCGCTCCCGGGAGCTGCCGGCGTTCCTCTCCCCCGACGCCGGGGTCAACTCCGGGCTGATGATCGCCCAGTACACGGCGGCCGGGATCGTCGCGGAGAACCGGCGGCTGGCCGCGCCCGCGTCGGTGGACTCGCTGCCCACCAGCGGCATGCAGGAGGACCACGTCTCGATGGGCTGGGCGGGGGCCAAGAAGCTGCGCACCGTGCTGGACAACCTCACCAGCCTGCTCGCGGTGGAGCTGCTGGCCGGAGTACGCGGCCTGCAACTGCGCGAACCGCTGGTGCCGTCGCCGGCCGGTCGGGCCGCCGTCGCCGCGCTCGGTGCGGCGGCCGGCGACCCCGGCCCGGACGTGTTCCTCGCCCCGGTGATGGAGGCGGCCCGTGCGGTCGTCGCCGGCCCCGAGCTGCGCGCCGCCATCGAGCGGGAGGTCGGCCCGCTGGGCTGACCTCCAGGGGTCGCTGTCGTCCGCCGCGGGTCAGGCGGCGGGCGGCAGGACCTCGCGCCGGTCAGGCGGCGGGCGGCAGGACCTTGGCGACCAGCTTGGCCAGCTCGCGCAGCGCCTTGCCCCGGTGGCTGACCGCGTCCTTCTCGGCCGGGGTCAGCTCGGCGTTGGTCCGGTCCTGGCCGTCGCCCAGGAAGATGGGGTCGTACCCGAATCCGCCGTCGCCACGCGGCGCGCGCAGCACCCGACCGGGCTGCCGGCCGTCGACCAGGTGCTCCTTGCCGCCGGGCAGCACCAGCGCGACCGTGCAGACGAAGGACGCCGCCCGGTACTCGTCGGGCACGTCGGCGATCTGGTCCAGCACGAGCTGGAGATTGGCCTGGTCGTCGCCGTGCTTACCGGCCCACCGGGCACTGAACACCCCGGGCATCCCGTTCAGCGCGTCCACGGCGATGCCCGAGTCGTCGGCGATCGTCGGCAACCCCGTCCGGCGGCAGCCCTCCCGCGCCTTGATCAGCGCGTTCTCGCCGAAGGTGAGGCCGGTCTCGGGCAGCTCCGGGTACTCCTCGACGTCGTCGAGGCCGAGCAGGGCGATCCGGTGCGCGCCGAGCGCGCCGTCCAGGATCCGCTGAAGCTCCACCAGCTTCTTCCGGTTCCGGGTAGCCAGCAAAACCTTGTTCATGAGGAAAGCGCCTTCCGCTGGGCTTCGGCCAACTCGGCGCACCCGGCCACGGCCAGGTCGAGCAGGCTGTCGAGCTGGTCCCGGGCGAACACGCCCGCCTCACCGGTGCCCTGCACCTCGACGAAGTCGCCCGTGCCGGTGCACACCACGTTCATGTCCACCTCGGCGGCCACGTCCTCTTCGTAGCAGAGGTCCAGGCGCGCCTCGCCGGCGATGATCCCGACGCTGACGGCGGCCACCGAGCGGTGCATGACCTTTTCCGGCTTGCCGGCGAGGGCCTTGCGGGCGGCCAACCAGCCCACCGCGTCGTGCAGCGCCACGTACGCGCCGGTGATCGCGGCGGTCCGGGTACCTCCGTCGGCCTGCAACACGTCGCAGTCGAGCACGATCGAGTTCTCGCCGAGCGCCTTCAGGTCGATGCAGGCGCGCAGGCTGCGACCGATCAGGCGGGAGATCTCGTGGGTACGCCCACCGACCCGGCCCTTGACGCTCTCCCGGTCGGAGCGGGTGTTGGTGGCCCGGGGCAGCATCGCGTACTCGGCGGTCACCCAGCCGAGCCCGGAGCCCTTGCGCCAGCGGGGCACGCCCTCGGTGACGCTCGCCGTGCAGAGCACCCGGGTGCCGCCGAACTCGACGAGCACCGACCCCTCCGGGTGGGTGCTCCAGCCTCGGGTCAGGGTCACCGGTCGGAGTTGAGAGGGCTCTCGCCCGTCAGGTCGCGCCATCCCTGCACCCTATGCGGTGCGGGGATCCACCTCGCCCCGGGTGCCCTGCGGCACGTCCGCGCCGTGTGCCGCCAGGAATCCGGCGACCGCCGCCGGCCACCCGAACTCCTCGGCCCGCGCCCGAGCGGCCCGCCGCCGCTGCGCCTCCGGACGGGCCACGAGGCGCAGCACGGCCTCGGCCAGCGACGCCCCGGAGCCGTACGCGGCCAGCCCCGCCGAGCCGGCCACCTCGGGCAACGCGCTCGCGGCGTTCACCACCACGGGAGTGCCGCAGGCCAGCGCCTCCAGCCCGGCCAGGCCGAAGGTCTCCACCGGGCCGGGCGCCAGCACCACGTCCGCGCTCGCGAGCAGCGCGGCCACCGCGGCACGGTCGGGCAGGAAGCCGGTGAACGTGACCGGCAGGCCGGCCGCCCGGCGGGCCAGCGACGCGCGCAGCGGGCCGTCCCCGGCCAGCACGAGCACCGCCGGCACACCGGCCCGGCGCAGCTCGGCGAGGGCTTCGACCGCCAGTTCCGGCCGCTTCTCCGGAGACAACCGCGCGCAGTGTACGAGCAGCAGCTCGGTCGGGTCGGCGTAGCGTTCCCGCAGCCGCGGGTCGGCCCGCTCCGGTCCGAAGGTGTCCAGGTCCACGCCGAGCGGCACCAGGTGGACGTTGTCGGCCCCGATGCGCGCGAACTCCTCGGCCGCCCACCGGGTCGTGCACACGATCCGGTCGTACGCCCGGCTGGTGGCCCGGTTGAGGCGGTCGGCGGTCGGCCGGCGCAGCACGTCCGGCACTCCCCACTGGCCGAGCAGGCCGGTCAGCGACTCGTGCGAGACCATCACCGACGGCACCCCGTGCGCCTTCGCCCAGGCCCCCGTCCAGCGCAGCGAGGACCGGTCGGACACCTCCAGCCGGTCCGGCGTCAGCTCGGTGAGCACCCGGGCCAGCCGCTGCCGGCCGGCCAGCAGCCGGTAACCACCCGTGCCCGGCAGCTCCAGACCCGGCAGGGTGACCACCCGACCCCACGGGTGCCACTCGTGGGTGTTCCGTCGGCCGGGCACCACCAGCACCGGATCGTGTCCCGCCGTGCGGTAGCCCTCGCCGAGGTGCCGCAGCGCCGTACGCAGGCCACCGGAGCGCTCGGTCACGAAGTTCGCGAGCCGGACGATCCGCAGCCCACCGGCTGTCGCCGTCACGACGCGGCCGGCAGGCCGACGGTGGCGGCGTTGGCGCGTACCGCGTGATAGTGCCCGACCAGCTCGTCGCCGACGGCCGCCCAGCTACGCCGGCGCACCGCGGCGCGGGCCGCCACCCCGTACGCCCGCCGCCGGTCGGCGTCCCCGGTCAGCTCGGCCACGGCGGCGGCCAGCGCGTCCCCGTCGCCGGGCGGCACCAGCAGCCCGGTCCGGCCCGAGTCGACCAGGTCGACCGGCCCACCGCTGGCCGGGGCGACCACCGGCACCCCAGACGCCAACGCCTCCTGCACGGTCTGGCCGAACGTCTCGTGCGGACCGGTGTGCGCGAACACGTCCAGGCTGGCGTAGAGCCGTGCCAGGTCCTCGCCGTGCCGCACCCCCAGGAACGTGACCCCCGGCAACGCCCGCTCGAGCTGACGACGGGCCGGGCCGTCACCGGCCACCACCACCCGTACGCCCGGCAGCCGGGACGTCGCCGCCAACAGCTCCACCCGCTTCTCCGGGGCCAACCGGCCGACGTAGCCGACCAGCAGTTCCCCGCCCGGGGCCAGCCGACGGCGCAGGTCGGCGCAGCGCTTGGCCGGGTCGAACTGGACGGCGTCGACGCCCCGGCCCCACAACCAGATCCGCTGCACCCCGTTGGCGATCAGATCGGCCGCAGCCCGGGTCGACGGCGCGAGCGTCCGCTGGGCCAGATTGTGGATCTCCCGGAGGCGCCGCCACGCGGCCGCCTCACCCCAGCTCACCCGGTACGCCCTGGCGTAGGCCGCCACGTCGGTCTGGTAGACCGCCACCATCGGCAGCCCGTACCGGTCGGCGAGGGTGGCCGCCCGCGCGCCGAGAACGAACGGGCTCGCCAGGTGCACCACGTCCGGCGCCGCCGACAGCAGCGCCCCCGCCAGCCGGGTACCCGTCGGCACGCCCAGCCGGAAACCCTGGTAGCGGGGCAACGGCACGCTGGGGATACGCACCACCGGGTACGCCAGACGGTCGACGCCCCGCCGGTCCGCCCCGGCGGGCGCGGGTGCGATGACGACCGGCTCGTGGCCACGGGCCAGCAGGTGCTCGGCCGTACGCACCACGGAGTGCGCGACGCCGTTGACGTCCGGCGGGAACGACTCGGTCACGATGGCGATCCGCATGTCCACACCGTGCGGGTGCCACGGGTGCGCCAGACGACCAGCCGCTGACCGGCCGGCGAACAGTACGGCACAACACCGGACCATCGACGACGCCCACGAAAGCGCCGGGTGGCCGTGAGGCGGTCAGATGTCGTAGCTGGCGCCCGCCCGGACCACTCCGAGCGGCCCGCTGTACGCGCCGGCCGCCGACTCCAGCGTGTGCGCCTCGCTGCCCCAGGCCGCGACCAGGTGGGTCAGCAGCAGACGACCCACCGCCGCCTTCGTCGCGATCTCACCCGCCTCCCGGCCGGTCAGGTGCAGATCCGGCGGATTGTCCACGCCGTCCAGGTAGCTGGCCTCGCACAGGAACACGTCGGCGTTCTGCGCCAGCCGTAGCAACGCGTCGCACTCGGCGGTGTCCGACGAGTAGCACAGCGACCGCCCACCGTGCTCGAGCCGCACGCCGTACGTCTCGACGGGGTGGTTGACCCGGTCGACGGTGACCGTGAACGGCCCGATCGGGAACGTGCCCGGCTGGAGGGCGTAGAACTGGTAGACGTCGTCGACCGTGCCGTCGTCGCCGTAGGCGGCGCTGAGCCGGTCCGGGGCGCCGGCCGGGGCGTACACCGGCAGCGCCGGGTAGGGGCCCTCGGGGGCGTACCGGCGGACCACCACGTACGTCACCGCGTCGAGGATGTGGTCACAGTGCAGGTGGGTCAGCAGGATCGCGTCCGGAGCGTGCAGCCCCACGTACCGCTGGAGGCTGGACAACGACCCCGAGCCGAAGTCGACCAGGAGCCGGAAACCATCCGCCTCGACGAGGTAGGCGGAGCACGGTGACTCGGGGCCCGGGAAGCTGCCGGCACACCCAAGGACAGTCAGTCGCATCGGGTTTTCTCACTGTCACTGTCGGTAGTATCTCTGCCGGCGGTCGTACCGGCCATGATCTCTACCGACGCGTACGCCACGCTGCGCAGCCTACGCCGGGGTACCCGAGGACAAGAATCATCCGTTGGAAGTTGTCACGAACGTGACACACGCTCACGGCGAGCCGCGACGCGCGACGGGCCATCGACGCGTACGCCGACGGCCCGTTCGCGCAGGGACCCGGCCCTCAGGCCCAGAGCTGACCTTCCAGCGCGTCCTCGGCGTCGCCGAGGGTGCCGCCGTACGCGCCGGTGGACAGGTACTTCCAGCCGCCGTCGCACACCACGAACGCGACATCGGCACGGCGGCCGGCGCGGACCGCCTCGTGGGCCACCGCCAGCGCGGCGTGCAGGATCGCGCCCGTGGAGAACCCGGCGAAGATGCCCTCCACCTCCACGAGCTGACGGGTGCGCAGCACCGCGTCCCGCGTGCCGACCGAGAAACGCCGGGACAGCACCGAGGCGTCGTACAGCTCCGGCACGTACCCCTCGTCGATGTTGCGCAGCCCGTAGACCAGCTCGCCGTAGCGCGGCTCGGCCGCCACGACCTGGATGCCCTCGACCTTTTCGCGCAGGTAGCGCCCGGTACCCATCAGGGTGCCGGTGGTGCCCAGTCCGGCCACGAAGTGCGTGATGGTGGGCAGGTCGTGCAGCAGCTCCGGGCCGGTCGTCTCGTAGTGCGCCCGCGCGTTGGCCTCGTTGCCGTACTGGTAGAGCATCACCCAGTCCGGGTGGTCGGCAGCGATCTGCTTGGCCGTCGCGACGGCCTGGTTCGAGCCGCCCGCCGCCTCCGAGAAGATGATTTCCGCCCCGTACATGCGGAGTAGTTGAACCCGCTCGGTCGAGACGTTCTCGGGCATCACGCAGACCAGCCGGTACCCGCGCAGCTTCGCCACCATGGCCAACGAGATACCGGTGTTGCCGCTGGTCGGCTCCAGGATGGTGTCACCAGCCCGGAGCCGGCCCGCCTCCTCCGCCGCGCGGACCATGAACATCGCCGCGCGGTCCTTGATGCTGCCCGTCGGGTTCCGGTCCTCCAGCTTGGCCCAGAGCCGCACCGGCGGCGCCCCGTCGGGCACCGTCGGGGAGAGCCGGGGCAGCCCGACGAGCGGCGTACCTCCGCATGCGTCGAGCAGGCTGTCGTACCGCGCCACGACGGCCGCCCTCAGTGAGCGGCGACGGCGTCGCGAGCCGCTGCCGCGCTGTCCTGGCTGATGCTGTGCGAACTGATCGCCGCTGCCGCGGCGCTGTGCGAGCTGATCGCCGCTGCCGCCGCGAAGCCGAACGCGCCGCCGGCCACGGCCGGCAGGATGGTCACGCTGTCGCCGTCGGAGAGCTTGGCGTCGAGCGCGCCGAGGAAGCGCACGTCCTCGTCGTTGACGTAGACGTTGACGAAGCGGTGCAGCGCGCCGGCGTCGGTGACCAGCCGGCCGCGCAGGCCGGCGTGCCGGGAGTCCAGGTCGGTGAGCAGGTCCGCCAGCGTGTCGCCGGCGCCCTCGACGACCTTGGCGCCGCCGGTGTAGCTACGCAGGATGGTGGGGATGCGAACTTCGATGGCCATGATGTCGTGCTCCTTGATCGGGTGTGCCAACGGTGACGGGAGGAAACGGGTGCGGACGCTGACGGGTCAGCGGCCGGAACACTCGTAGTCGACCGTCGCCGGGCTCTGCCCGAACATGTAGGACTGCACGGCGTGCGGGTCGACCCCGGCCTCCACGATCTGGACCGGCTCCTCGGCCACCACGCCGTCGACGATCCGGAACGAGCGGATCTCCTCCGAGTCGGGCTCGCGGGTCGAGACGAGCAGGTAGTGCGCGTTCGGCTCGCCGGCGAAGGACACGTCGGTACGCGACGGGTACGCCTCGGTCGCGGTGTGCGAGTGGTAGATGACCACCGGCTCCTCGTCGCGGTCGTCCATCTCCCGCCAGACGCGCAGGTGCTCCATCGAGTCGAACTCGTAGAAGGTCATCGACCGCGCGGCATTGTCCATCGGGATGTGCCGGGTCGGGGTGTCGCTGCCGACGGCACCGGCGACGACGCCGCACGCCTCGTCGGGGTGGTCCCGGCGCGCGTGGGCGACGATCGCGTCGATGATCGACCGGTCGATGCTCAGCACGTGTACCAGCCTAACGCCTCCCAGGCAGGGCCTGAAGTGGCGCGGGTCACGCCTAGTCGATCAAGGCGTTGAGCAGCGACTCCTGGAGATATCCGAGATACGCGTAGACCGACAGTTGGAACACCCGGCTCGACCCCGGATCCTCGGTCACCGCGTCGTCCAACTCCTCGCCCAGGTCGGTGCCGTCCTTGATCTCCAGCCGCACACCCATCGCCAGCCGTGCGTCGTTGAGCGCCCTTAGCCACGCCTCGGCCGCCTCGGCGTCCAACCGCACCTCGCCGCCGGCATCGTCGGGCAGCGCGGCCAGGATCGCCCCGGCCTGGTCGATCTTCGCGGTCTTCAGGTCACCCTCGGTGTAGCGGCGGAACTCCGACGTGCTGGCCGCGTCCTCCGGGTACACCGCCGGGAACAGCCGGCCGACGACCGGGTCGGTGTGGTCGAAGCCGTCGGTGAGCAGACCGACCACCTCGGAGGCGACCTTGCGCAGCACCCGCACCTCGTCGACGGCGAAGGTGGCGACGTAGCGGCCCGCCTGCCGCCGGAACATGCTCACGATGCCAGCCCGGTTCGCGACTGCGGGGCTCGCAACCCCGGCTCACTCCTCGCGCTCACGAGCGATCCACCGTTGCCCAGAGCCCGTACGCGTGCAGCTGCGACGCGTCGTGCTCCATGCGCTCGCGGGCGCCCGTCGAGACCACGGCGCGGCCCTTGTGGTGCACGTCCAGCATGAGCTGCTCCGCCCTCTCCCGGCTGTAGCCGAACAGCTTCTGGAAGACCCAGGTCACGTACGTCATCAGGTTGACCGGGTCGTCCCACACGATCGTCACCCATTGCCGGTCGGGCGCCGGCACGTCGTCAGTGGCCGGCGTCTCGACCGGTGCAACCTGTGGAGCCGCCATGCCCCCCATCGTGCCACCGGTTTCCCGGAACCGAGGAACCGGAACGCCGGACGAATCCGGATCGCCCGTCGTGCCCGCCACGAAGCCGCCTCGCACCTCGGCGGAGGCGAGACGCGGAGCGAGGTCGAGCCGCACGGCGGGCACGCTCTCAGGCAAGCAGGATGCCGTGGTCGATCGCATCGGACAGCACCACGCCCAGCGAGAGACGGATCACCTCGAACCGCCGGGAGATCTCGCGGGCGAGCTCCAACTCGACCTCCCGAAGCGCCCGCTGCGACCAGGCCCGCGCCGCGCTGTGGTCGTCGTTTCCCGGGGTACGCCACTGCTGCCAGCATCCGCCGGAGAGCCCCACCGCGATCGGCGGAAGCACCTCGTCACGGGTTGCCGTCGGATAACCGGCGAGTGCGTCGATCGCCTCGACGCCGGTCAGTCCGGCCACTCCCGCCGTACTGGTGACCAGCAGAACCCGGTCCAGGTCGCGTCCCGTGCGGTGGTCGGCCAGGCCGTACTGGACGGCCGTGGCGATCCGCCGACGTACGCCCTCCGTGGGCGGCGTGCCGAGCACCTGGGCGGTGGTGTCCGACACGATGCCCCGCACCGCGCGGTCGCACTGCGCGGTGGCCAGCAGCGACAGTGCCGCCATCTCCCGGTCGAGCAGATCGGGAAGGCCGGCGCAGCCGACCCCGAAGACGATCTCCTGAACGGCCCGCAGATGGATGTTCGCCAGTTCCAGGGCCAGGTGCTGGCGGATCCGCTGGGCGCAGGAGCGGGCCTGCCGGTCGAGCCGTTCGGACCAGTCGCCCGGGTCGGCGGCCACCGCCACGCGGTCGTGCTGCCCCGGCAGCACGGGCGGTTCGGCGCTGGCCCGCTGCAACCCCTCGGTCGCCGACCACCCCACCAACGCCCGGCGCAGGTCGGCCGCGCTGTCGACGCCGTCGACCGGGAACCAGCGGGCGGCGGCCAGGTCGGGGACGGCGGCCAGCAGCGCCGCGCGGTGCGCCGCGACGGTCACCGCGACCGGGTCCACCTCCCCCGAACGGCCGGCCGCCGGCGGGACGGACGCCCCCGTGTCCTCCGTCGTCGCCGTGCCGTCGGCCAGCGGCGCCCAACCGGCCGTGCCGGGCGTCACCGCGAAGACGACCTCCACCGGGGCCGCGGCCACCTCGGCGAGCAGGTTCAACTCCTGGGCGGTGAACGCCTGGTCGGCCGCGATCACGAAGAGCAGCGCGCCGGCCCGGCCGACGGCGTCACGCAGCACCCGGACGCCGGCCACACCGAGCGCGCCGGTGTCCGGCGTGTCGATCAGGGTGAAGTGGCGCAGCAGCGGCTCGGGCACGCTCAGCTCGACCCGCCGGGGCGGGCGGGCCAGTGCCGGGCCGGCCGCGTCCCGGTCCGCGCCGTACGAGTGCGGCTGGCGGTAGCCCGGGACGAACGCCGCCCGCGTCGGCACCTTGGCGTGCCGGACCACCAGCCAACTGCCGGCCGGCACGGTGAGCATCACCGGGTCGAGTCCGACGAGGGTGGCGAGCACGGCACGCCGGTCAGCGCCGGCGGGACCGACGGCGACGACGCCGAGCGGCTCGTCCGACCGGGGATTGGAAACCTCAAGCTCGGTGGGCAACGGGGCGCAACTCGGCGGGTCGGCTGAGCTGGCCATGTCGCCGGGCGAGTCGAGCGAGGGGAGAGGGCCCTGCTGCATCGGGTGGCCTCCCGGAGCTGGCGACCGGCACGCCGGTCGGATGGAAATTCCGGTGACACTACCCGGATGCCCGAAGAGTACGTGTGGCCCGCCGACCAGGCGGAATACCGCAGGTACTCACCGGTAATTGTGCGACTACTCAACTTCGGTGCGTGACGGTGCGGGCGCGGACCGAACTCGATGGATATGCTGCGCGGATGAGTCGATGGAAGTTCGTCGGCCGGACCGATGAACTCAACCGCCTGCTGGCGGCGGTTACCGGCGAGGCCGGCCGAGGGCTCTTCTTCAGCGGCAGCGCCGGCATCGGCAAGAGCCGGCTGTTGCGGGAGGGCGTCAACACCCTGCCCACCGACCGGTACGCCATCTGGTCCATCGCCGCGAGCGCCACCACCGCGGCGCTGCCGTTCGGCGGGCTGGTGCAGGTCCTCCCGGCGGAGCAGCCACAGGGGCTCTCCCCCGCCGGCATCCTGCGCTGGGCGTTGGGCGTGCTGCAACAGCAGGCCGCCGGCCGGCGGATCGTGCTCGCCATCGACGACGCGCACCTGCTCGACCCGCCGTCCGCCGCGCTCGTGCACCTGGTCGCCCGCGCGGACAACGCCACCGTGGTCGGCACCCTGCGCGACGGCGAGCAGATCCCCCTGCCGATCCGCGCGCTGTGGACCGACGACCTGGTCGAGCACGTCGAGCTGACCCCGATGCCACCGTCGGAGACCGCCGGCCTGCTGGCCGCGATCCTGGGCGGGCCCGTCGACGCCAACTCCGCCGACCGGCTCGGGCGGCTGTCGGCCGGCAACCCGCTGCTGCTGCGCGAGCTGGTGCATGCCGCCAACGGCAGCGAGGAGTTGAAGCGCACCTACGGCCTCTGGAAGTGGACCGGGCGACTGGAGCTGGCGCCCAGCCTCACCGATCTGATCGACACCCGCGTCGGGCAGCTCACCGACGGCGTCCGTACGGTCGTCGAGCTGGTCGCCTTCGGCGAGCCACTCGGGCTGCACCTGCTCAACCAGGCCGCCGAGCAGTCCGATGTGGAGTGCGCCGAGGAGCGTGGGCTGATCACCGTCGTCCAGCACGACCGGCGGACGAACGTACGCCTGGCGCACCCGCTCTACGGCGAGGTGATGCGCCGCCGATGCCCGGTCAGCCGCACCCGACGCCTCCAGGCGCACCTCGCCGAACTGCTGGAGCAGGTCGGCAAGCGCCGCCGCGACGACCTGCTGCGGGTGGCGGTCTGGCGGCTCGACTCCGGCACCGCGCAGGACGCCGCCCTGCTCGTGGACGCCGCGATGCAGGCGTTCACCCGGTACGACGTACCGTTGGCGACCCGCCTGGCCCGGGCCGCGCTGCACGCCGACGGCGGCTCGGACGCGGCGGAGCTGCTGGCCACCATCCTGATGTTCGCCGACCGACCGGACGAGGCGCTCAGCGTTCTCGACGCGGTGACCCTGGAGCCCGGCGACGAGCGCCGCCTCTGCCGATGGCTGACCGTCCGCGGCATGGTCAGCTACTGGGGGCTCAGTCGGGAGTCCACGGTGGAGGAGATCGCGAGCCGCGTCGAGCAACTCGGCGACTCCGCCGACCGGGCCCGGGTGCACGCCTTCGAGGCGATCATGCGGCTGCACCGACTGGACACGGCAACCGCCGTACGGCTCAGCCAGACCGTGCTCGACCGGCCCGCGGCCAGCATCGCCGCCCGCGAGCTGGCCCGCAGCACCATCGCGTACGTCCAGGCCGCCGAGGGTCAGCTGACGCGCAGCGGCGCGGCCATCGCGCAGGTGCACTCGGCCGCGGCGAGTTGGCGCACCGACATGCCGTACCTGCAACTGGCCCTGGAGTTGGCGCGCGGCACCCGGCTCATGCTCACCGGCGATCTCGTCGGGATCGACGCGATCGTGGCCGACGAGTTCGCCGACCTCGCGGGGGCCGGTGACTTCCGGCTCGGCACCGGCTACCTGGCGATCCTGGCGGCGTACGCCGCGCGGCTGCGGGGTCAGAGTGACGCGGCCATGCGTACCTCGTTGGGTGCCTGCGCGGTGCTGGCCACCAGCCGGGTCTACGCGGGCCTGGCCCAGGCCGAACGGGCCCAGGCGGCGGCGCTGCGCGGCGACGCGGCGCAGGCCACCGAGGCGATGGCCGAGGCCGACCGCACCCACGCGCCGGGGATGGCGGTGCTCTACCCGTGGTTGGAACAGGCCCGGGGCGCGGTGCTGGCCGTGTCGGGTGACCTGCCGGGCGCGGTGAAGCACCTCGGCGACCTGGCCGACCGGCTTCGCGCCGACGGCTTCGCCGGGCACGAGGTGCACGTCCTGCACGATCTGGTCCGGCTGGACCAGGCCGGTGCGCCGATCGGCCCCACCTGCTCCGACGGCGGGCGGCGGACCGTGGCGCAGCGCCTCGCCGAACTGTCCGAGCGGGTGGACGGGGTGTTGCCGCCGCTGCTGGCCCGGCACGCCCGTGCTGCGGTGACCGACTCGGCGGCGGACCTGCTGTCGGTCGCCGACGACTACGCCGCGCTGGAGCTGACCGTGTACGCCGCCGAGGCCACCGCCCAGGCCCTGCACCGGCTGCGTCAGCAGCACTCGGTGGTGGCCGGCGAGGCACGCGAACGGCTCGCGGGGCTGCTCGGGCGGTGCAACCTGATCCGGACGCCGGCGCTACGGGCCGGAGCGCCGGTGCTGACCGAACGCGAGTGGCAGGTGGCGCGCCTCGCCGTGCACGGCGCGACCAGCAGGGCCATCGCCGAACGGCTGTACCTCTCCGCCCGCACGGTGGAGAACCACCTCCAGCGGATCTACACCAAACTCGGCGTGACCGGCCGGGCCGAGTTGTGGGCCGCGCTGCGGTCGATCCCGGGCCACGAGGGCGACGACTCGGCCTGAACCTTAGGCTGGGACGGTGAGCACCCTCCGCCCCGCGCTGCTGACCGACCACTACGAGCTGACCATGGTCAGCGCGGCACTCAAGGACGGCACCGCCGACCGCCGCTGCGTCTTCGAGGTGTTCAGCCGCCGGCTGCCCAGCGGCCGACGCTACGGCGTGGTCGCCGGCACCGCGCGACTGATCGAGCTGATCCGCGACTTCCGGTTCGATCCGGCCGAGGTCGACTTCCTGCGTCGCACCGGGGTGGTCGACGACGCGGCGGCGGCCTGGCTCACCGACTACCGCTTCACGGGCGACATCGACGGGTACGCCGAGGGTGAGCTGTTCTTCCCCGGTTCGCCGATCCTGACCGTCTCCGGCGGCTTCGCCGAGTGTGTGGTGCTGGAGACGGTGGCGCTCTCCGTGCTCAACCACGACTGCGCGGTGGCGGCCGCCGCGGCGCGGATGGTCACCGCCGCCCGGGGCCGCGCCCTGATCGAGATGGGGTCACGTCGGGCCCACGAGGAGGCGGCCGTGGCGGCGGCGCGCGCCGCGTACCTGGCCGGTTTCCGGTTCACCTCCAACCTCGCCGCCGGCGAGCGCTACGGCATCCCCACCGCGGGTACGGCGGCGCACGCGTTCACGCTGCTGCACGACGACGAGCGGGCGGCCTTCGCCTCGCAGGTCGCCACGCTGGGCAAGGACACCACGCTGCTGGTCGACACGTACGACATCTCGCAGGGCATCCGCAACGCCATCGCGGTGGCCGGACCGGAGCTGCGGGCGGTCCGGATCGACTCGGGTGACCTGGCGGTGATCGCGCAGCAGTCCCGGGAACTGCTCGACTCCCTGGGCGCGACCGAGACCAAGATCATCGTTTCGGGCGACCTGGACGAGTACTCGATCGCGGCGCTCGCCGCCGAGCCCGTCGACATGTACGGCGCGGGTACGGCCGTCGTCACCGGCTCCGGAGCGCCCACGGCAGGGCTGGTCTACAAGCTCGTCGAGGTCGACGGCCGGCCGGTGGTGAAGCGGTCCGAGCACAAGGCCACCATCGGGGGGCGCAAGGTGGCGGTTCGTCGGCACAAGCCCACCGGCACCGCCACGGAAGAGATCATCGTCCCGCAGGGCGTGCCGGACCGGCAGGCCAACGACCGGGTGCTCCAGCGCTCGTACGTGGTCGACGGCGAGCCCGTGGCCCTGCCGACCCTCGACGAGTCCCGGGAACACCTGCGCGAGTGCCTCATCTCCATCCCGTGGGAGGGGTTGAAGCTCTCCGCCGGCGACCCCGCCGTGCCGGTCACCGTCGTACCCGCCGGCTGAGCCCGCCGATCCGACCTCGAAGGGACCCCCGATGGCCAACGCGCTGATCATCGTGGATGTGCAGAACGACTTCTGTGAGGGCGGCTCGCTGGCCGTCCCGGGTGGGGCCGGGGTGGCCGCCGGGATCTCCCGGCTGCTCGCCAGCGAGCCGGGCCGGTGGCGGCACGTGGTCGCCACGAAGGATTACCACGTCGATCCGGGGGCGCACTTCGGCGATCCGCCGGACTTCGTGGAGTCCTGGCCGCGGCACTGCGTGGTCGGCACCAGCGGCTCGGAGTTCCACCCGGAGCTGGAGACCGGACGGGTCGAGGCGATCTTCCACAAGGGCGAGCACGCCGCCGCGTACTCCGGCTTCGAGGGCCACGCCGACGACGGCGAGTGCCTGGCCGACTGGCTGCGCCGGCACGACGTGGACACCGTCGATGTGGTCGGCATCGCCACCGACCACTGCGTCCGCGCCACCGCGCTCGACGCCGCCCGGGAGGGCTTCGCCACCACGGTCCTGCTGGAACTGACCGCCGCGGTCGCCCCGGAGACCACCGACGTAGCGCTGCGCGCGATGGACGGCGCCGGCGTGGTCCTGCACGGTGAGCCTGTGATCAGGGCCGCATGAGGCGCTAATTGGTTGGCCAACGGTCCGCGACCCGTCGAGGATGTCGCCGGAGGTACGGACCAACGTGAACATCAAGCCTTACCGGACCGCGCTCGCCCTGCCCGGCCTGCGGTCGCTGCTGCTGGTCGCCGTCCTCGCCCGCATCCCGCTCACGGCCACCGGGGTCACCCTGACCTTCCACGTGGTGCTCGACCTCGACCGGGGTTAAGGCGCGGCGGGCCTGGTGGGCGCCGCCATCACGATCGGCGCGGCGATCGGCGGCCCGCTGCTCGGCCGCCTGGTCGACCGGCGCGGCCTGCGTCCGGTGCTGGTCCTCACCGGGCTCGCCGAGGCGGTGTTCTGGGTCACCGCGCCCTCGCTGGCGTACCCGCTGCTGCTGCCGGCCGCCTTCGTGGCCGGCTCATTGGCCCTGCCGATCTTCTCGGTGGTCCGCCAGTCGATCGCCGCGCTGGTCCCGGAAGATCAACGGCGGCCGGCGTACGCGCTGGACTCCATGTCCGTCGAGCTGTCCTTCATGATCGGTCCGGCGCTGGCGGTGGCCCTGGTCACCGCGATCTCGGCGCAGACCACCATGTACCTCGTCGGTGGCGGCATCGTCGCCGCCGGGGCCGCGCTGTGGCTGCTGAACCCGCCGATTCGGGGCGCGGCCGAGCCGGTCGGCCCACAACGCCAGGTGTCCCGCCGGGAGTGGCTGACGCCCCGGCTGCTCGCCGTACTGGCGCTCAGCACCGCCGCCACCCTGGTCCGGGGGTACCGACGTCGCGGTGGTCGCCGTCCTGCGGGCCAGCGGCGAGGCCGGCTGGACCGGCGTCGTCCTGGCCGGCTGGGCGATCGCCTCGCTGATCGGCGGCTTCGCCTACGGGGCCGTGCACCGCTCGCTGTCGCCGCTGGCGCTCACCGCGGCGCTCGCGCTCTGCACCATCCCGGTCGGGCTGGGCGGCGCCCACTGGTGGCTGCTCTCTCTCGCGCTGATCCCGGCCGGCGCGCTCTGCGCGCCGACCATCGCGGCCTCCGCCGACGCCGTCAGCCGGCTCGCCCCGGCCGAGGTACGCGGTGAGGCGATGGGCCTGCACGGCTCGGCCGTCACCGTCGGCATCGCGGTCGGCGCGCCACTGTGGGGCTTCGTGGTGACGGGGGCGCTCGGCGCGCTGGTCACCCTGATCGTGCTCCCCATCGAGCTGCGCCGCCGTCGCAACGCCACCACCCACCCCCCGACGACACCAACCGAGCAGGAACTAGCCGCCACAACCCGCTAGCACCCGGCACCCCCCGCACCCCGGCACCCCCCGCACCCCGCACGCCCGGCACCCCGCACGCCCGGCACCCCGCACGCCCGGCACCCCGCACGCCCGGCACCCCGGCACCCCGGCACCCCGGCACCCCGGCACCCCGGCACCAAGATCCGCGCAACTTACCTGATGTTGCTGCTTCGAGAGCGCGGGAAGCAGCAACATCCCTGATGTTGCGCGGATCTTGCCCTTGAGTGCGCTCGCGAACAGGAAGCCCTGCCCCTCCCCGCGCCGATCTTGCACAAACTGTCGCCGTTTTGCCCACTTCACCCCTTTGGCCGCGACAGAAAGTGCAAGATCGGCGCGGAGCGGGGTGCGGCGCGGGTGCGCTGGGCCGGCGCGGAGTGCGCAGGGCTGGGCCGAGCGACGCGCGGAGTGCGCGGGGCTGGGGGGTAACGCGACGGGCGCCGCTCCCGGTGGTCCCGGGGGGCGGCGCCCGTCGTGCTGGTTCGGTCGAGCGTCAGTGCCGGTCGAGGTTGCTGGCGGTGTCCTCGGTGTAGGTGGCGCCGCCGTCCGACTCGCTGGTGAGCGGCTTGGCGCCACCCTCCGGCGGGCCGGCCACACTCTGGCCGGCGGCCAGCTCCGGGAACTTCGCGTCGAACGCCGGCCGCTCGGAGCGGATGCGCGGCATCCGGTCGAAGTTGCGCAGCGGCGGCGGGCTGCTGGTCGCCCACTCCAGCGAGTTGCCGTGACCCCAGGGGTCGTTCACCTCGACCACGGGACCGGTCTTGTACGACTTCCAGCAGTTGTAGATGAACGGCAGCGTGGAGATACCGGTGATGAACGCGCCGATCGTGGAGATCGTGTTCAGCGTGGTGAACCCGTCGCCGGGCAGGTAGTCGGCGTACCGACGGGGCATGCCCTCGGCGCCGAGCCAGTGCTGCACCAGGAAGGTGGTGTGGAAGCCGATCATGGTGAGCCAGAAGTGCACCTTGCCCAGGCGCTCGTCGAGCATCCGGCCGAACATCTTCGGGAACCAGAAGTAGATGCCGGCGAAGACCGCGAACACGATGGTGCCGAAGAGCACGTAGTGGAAGTGCGCCACCACGAAGTACGAGTCCGACACGTGGAAGTCGAGCGGCGGGCTGGCCAGCAGCACGCCGGTGAGACCACCGAAGAGGAAGGTGACCAGGAAGCCGACCGCCCAGAGCATGGGCGTCTCGAAGCTGATCTGGCCCCGCCACATGGTGCCGATCCAGTTGAAGAACTTCATACCGGTGGGCACCGCGATCAGGTAGCTCAGGAAGCTGAAGAACGGCAGCAGCACCTGGCCGGTGGCGAACATGTGGTGCGCCCAGACGCTCATCGACAGCGCGGCGATGGAGATGGTCGCGGCGACCAGGCCCTTGTAGCCGAAGATCGGCTTGCGGGAGAAGACCGGGATGATCTCGCTGATGATGCCGAAGAACGGCAGCGCGACGATGTACACCTCGGGGTGCCCGAAGAACCAGAACAGGTGCTGCCAGAGCATCGGCCCGCCGGTGGCGGGGTCGTACACGTGGGCGCCGATCATGCGGTCTGCGGCGAGCGCGAACAGCGCGGCGGCCAGCAGCGGGAAGACCAGGATCACCAGGAGGCTGGTGACCAGGATGTTCCAGGTGAAGATCGGCATCCGGAACATGGTCATGCCGGGCGCGCGCAGGGTGAGCACCGTGGTGATCATGTTCACCGCGCCGAGGATCGTGCCCAGGCCGGAGATGGCCAGACCCATGATCCACATGTTGGCGCCGACGCCGGGCGAGTTCTCGACGCTGCTCAGCGGCGAGTACGCGAACCAGCCGAAGTCGGCGGCGCCGCCCGGGGTGATGAAGCCGGCGGTCGCGATCGTGCCGCCGAACAGGTACAGCCAGTAGGCGAAGCTGTTCAGGCGGGGGAAGGAAACGTCGGGCGCGCCGATCTGGATCGGCACGATGTAGTTCGCGAAGGCGAACACGATCGGCGTCGCGAAGAACAGCAGCATGATCGTGCCGTGCATCGTGAAGAGCTGGTTGTACTGCTCGGGCGACAGGAACTGCAGCCCGGGTCGGGCCAGCTCAGCCCGCATGATCAGGGCCATCACGCCACCGATCAGGAAGAACACGAATGCGGTGATCATGTACATGATCCCGATCTGCTTCGCGTCCGTGGTTCGCAGCAGCCGCGCGATGGCCGACCCCTTGACCGGCTCCCGGACCGGCCAGGGCCGGGTCACGACCGGCTTGGGTGCGACGGTGGTCACGAGTGGCCTCCGGTTCTCGGTTGTCCCGCTCGGCTCACGCTGTTTATCGGCGGGCCGTCATCCGCAAGGAGGATAGTCCCCGGCAGGTCGCAGCGCCGCGTGGGGTGGCGTGACACGATCTACAACGGGCCTACAGCGGGCCGACCAGTAGCCGGTAGTGCTCCCCGAAGATCCGGCCGCCGCGTCCGCGCAGCAGCGGGTCGCGCAGCGCCGGCGGGACGTCCCGGGTCCGGTTGCGGTCCCGGGTCCGGTCGGCCACCCATCGGGTACGCGGGCGACGACGACTCTCGTACGCCATCAGCGCCGCCTCGACGCTGCCGGCCGCGCGCAGTGATTCGGCCAGCACCACGGCGTCCTCGAGGGCCATCGCCGCGCCCTGCGACAGGGTGGGCGCGGTGGCGTGGGCGGCGTCGCCGACCAGCAGCACCCTCCCCCGGTGCCAGCGACCCAGCTCGACCTCGTCGGTGATCCCGACGTCCACCCGGTCGAGTGTGTCGAGCACCTCGGGCACCGGGCCCCGGTAGTCGGCGAAGAGTTCCCGCAGCCGGGCCAGCGGGTCCGCGGGCGGCTCGGTGCCCACCTCGTCGGCGTAGCAGTGCAGCCGGCCCTCCCCGATCGGCACGAGCAGCAGGCCGCAGCGCTGCCCGAGCAGCGCGGTCCAGTCGGTGACGGCCGGACCGTCGCGCAGGACGGCCCGGTAGACGACGTGCCCGGCCGGGCGGGGTGGCCCGCCGAGCGCGGCCAGGGTCCGGACCGACGATCGCGGTCCGTCGGCGCCGATGACCAGGTCGTACTCGGTGCGGGTGCCGTCCGTGAAGGTGACGCCGACGGCGCCCGGCAGCAGCTCCAGGGTGCGGACCTCGGCGCCGTGGCGGACGGCGCCGCCGGCGCCGCTGAGCAGGACCCGGTGCAGGTCGCTCCGGGGCAGCGCCCGGCACTCCCCGACGCCGGCCCAGAGCGCGTCCAGGTCGACCTGGCAGAGCGGGGCCCCGAAGGCGTCGAAGAAGCGCTGCCGGTGGATCACCTGCCCGAGCGGGCGGACGGGATCGTGCAGGTCCAGCCGGTGCAGCGCGCGGGCGGCGTTGCCGGGTAGGTAGAGGCCGACATCGGTCGACTCTCCCGCCGGTAGCTTGTCGGTCACATCCGGCCGGAAGCCCGCCAGGCGCAGGGCCCGGGCCACGGCCAGGCCGGCGATGCCCGCGCCGACGATGAGGATGCGCAGGGGGGAGCTACGCATGGTGGTGTACGCCTCCGGAGGGGAACGGCACGCGTTGGAGGCAACACGCTACTCGGAGCGATCGACGCACACCAGAGCCGATCGGCCCGGCGCGAACCGCTCGCCGTCGGCCGCTGCCGCTGACCGGGAGGTGGGCTGACAGCCGACCGGAGGGGCATGGCAATCCTCACAATTCGCCAGTTTGACGCATGCGGTTGCGTCACAGTTTCAGACATGTAAATGTGTCGTTGAGCGTGGGAGCGCTCCCGCACCACCCCACCACAGCCGGCGCCCAGCTTGCGCCGAGTCAAGGAGCGTCATGAAGCGTCACCTTCGAGCCCTGGCCGCCGCCGGGCTGCTGCTCACCAGTTCCCTCGTGGCCGTGGCCCTCGGCGGCAGCGCCTCCGCCGACACCCTGATCTGCGAGCAGTACGGCTCCACCGTGATCCAGGGCCGCTACGTGGTGCAGAACAACCGGTGGGGCACGACCGCCCAGCAGTGCATCAACGCCACCAGCAACGGCTTCGAGATCACCACGCTGAACGGCAGCAGCCCCACCAATGGCGCGCCCACGGCGTACCCCTCGATCTTCTTCGGCTGTCACTACACCAACTGCTCCCCCGGCACGAACCTGCCGATCCAGGTGTCGCAGATCAGCAGCGCCACCAGCAGCATCAGCTACCGGTACGTGAGCGGCGCGACCTACAACGCCTCGTACGACATCTGGCTGGACCCGTCACCCAAGCGGGACGGCGTGAACCAGATGGAGATCATGATCTGGCTCAACCGCCAGGGCCCGATCCAGCCCATCGGCTCGGTGGTCGGCACGACGAACCTGGCCGGCCGGACCTGGGAGGTCTGGCGCGGCAGCAACGGCTCCAACAACGTCATCTCGTACGTCGCGCAGTCCACGACCTCCAGCCTGAACTTCAGCGTCATGGACTTCGTCAACGACACCCGCAACCGGGGCGCGATCACGAACTCCTGGTACCTGACGAGCATCCAGGCCGGCTTCGAGCCGTGGCAGGGCGGCGTCGGGCTCGCGGTGACCTCGTTCTCGGCCAACGTCAACGGCGGCGGCAACCCCACCAACCCGCCGCCGACCACCCCGCCGCCGGGCGGCACCTCGGGCTGCGCGGTCAAGTACACGGCCAACTCGTGGAACAACGGCTTCACCGCCGACGTGCAGATCACCAACACCGGGTCCAGCGCGATCAACGGCTGGACGCTGAACTACAACCTGCCCGGCGGGCAGACGGTCACCAACGCCTGGAACGCGACGGTCAGCCAGAGCGGATCCGCGGTGACCGCCCGAAACGTGAGCCACAACGGGTCGCTCGCCCCCGGCGGCACGGCCAGCTTCGGCTACCAGGGGACGCTGAACGGGTCGTACTCGTCCCCGAGCAGCTTCTCGCTGAACGGCAGGAGCTGTACGCGTAACTGAGTCGACGGCACAACGGCGGGGCGCGACCGAGCGGTCGCGCCCCGTTCGTGTCCCGGGTGAAAGAATCACGCTTAACTATGCATTAATATTATATCGGTAGCTTTCGCAAGATGTCGACTTTAGCGTCATTTCGGCACGATATCCCCTCGTCGATCGTGGTCTTCCTGATCGCCATCCCGTTGTCCCTGGGCATCGCCGCCGCCTCCGGAGCACCGCTGCTGGCCGGACTGATCGCCGCCGTCGTGGGCGGGGTGGTCGCCGGCGCGCTCAGCGGAGCGCCGCTTCAAGTCAGCGGACCAGCGGCCGGGCTCACCGTGATCGTCGCGGGCACCATCGCCGAGTTCGGTTTCGCCGGCACCGCCGCGATCGTGACCGTCGCCGGACTGCTACAGATCCTGCTGGGCATCACCCGCCTCGGGCGGGCCGCGCTCGCGCTGTCGCCAACCGTCGTACACGGAATGTTGGCCGGCATCGGCCTGGTCATCGCGTTGAGCCAGGTGCACGTCGCGCTCGGCGGCGCGCCCCAGAGCTCCGCGTGGGCGAACCTATGTGACCTGCCCGGCCAGGTCGCCGACCACCACAGCGTGTCCGTGCTGCTCGGCGCGCTGACCATCGGGCTGTTGCTGGTCTGGTCCCGGCTGGTCAAGACCACCATGCTGCCGGCGACCCTGGTGGCGGTGGTGGTCACCACCGTGGTGGCGACGGTCCTCGGCGCCGACGTGGAGCGGGTGAATCTGCCCGCCAACCCCTTGAACGCGCTCGCCCTCCCCCGCTGGCCCGACTCGCCGCCGTGGGAGGTCCTCCCGGCAGTCGTCACCATCGCCCTGGTGGCGAGCGTGGAGTCTCTTCTCTCGGCGGTGGCCGTCGACCGCATGCACCACGGCCCACGCGCGAACCTCGATCGGGAGCTCATCGCCCAGGGCGCCGCGAACGCCGTGTCCGGAACGCTCGGCGGCCTCCCGGTGACCGGCGTCATCGTGCGCAGCTCGGCCAACGTCGCCGCCGGGGCACGCACCCGGGCGTCGGCCATCCTGCACGGCGTCTGGATCGCCGGGTTCGTGCTGGCCGGCTCCGCGCTGCTGGAGATGATCCCGATGGCCGCCCTCGCCGCCGTTCTCGTGGTGGTCGGCCTGCGGTTGGTGAGCCTCGCCCAGATCCGTACGTACGCCCGACACCGGGAGCTGCCCATCTACGTGGTCACCGCGCTCGGCGTGGCCGCGACGGACCTGCTGATCGGGGTCGGGCTGGGCATGGCGACGGCCGCGCTGTTCATGTTGTGGCGGTTGGCCCGCTGCGACATCCACGTCAGCGAGCCGAACCCCGGCGCCTGGCACGTGTCGATTACCGGAACGCTCGCCTTCGTCGCCTGCGGACGGCTCACCCGCCGACTCACCGCCCTGCCCCCGGGGCAGCACGTCGACGTCGAGCTGCACCTCGACTATCTCGACCACGGCGCCTACGAGACCATCCGCGACTGGCAGGCGTCCTACACACGGTCCGGTGGCAGCGCGCAGGTCAGCGAGGTGCACGGCTCGTGGCTCCATCGGGCGGGCACCGACGGGCTCGGCACCGGCAAACGCACCGCCCTCTGCGTGACTCGGGGTTGTCGGTCTGCGGAGGCGCAGGGGCCGACCCCTCACCCGTCGGGGTGATGATCCACTCGGGATCCTTGACGTCGGGGCATCCTCGGACGAGGGACACCCCGACATCCGGGAAGTCGAGCCGATCAAGCCGGGGCGGGGCGCGTCACGCGGGTCAGACCCGGGTGAGGCGTACGGCGTCGGCGATGACCAGGCCCGTCGCGTTGCTCCAGCGACTCACCGCCACCCGGTTGGCGTCCCCGGCGGGCAGGGTGAACGTACCGAGAACGCGCCACTGCCCGCCGGTCGCCCGCTGGTCGACGTAGACCGTGCGGTTGCCGGTGGTGGTGGCGACGATGTACGGGGTGGCGCTGTTGTAGCCGCTGTTCGTCGGCCACCACGCGTCCACCCGGTAGTTGCCGGTCGCCGGAACGTTGAACCGGTACCAGGCCGGGTCGCTGGCCGCGACGGGTTCGGCGTAGCGGTAGTCGGCGCCGTACCGCTGGGTGGAGAACGTCGACACACCCCAGCTGGCGCTGGCCGTGAAGCGACCCGAGGTCGTGTTGTCCACGATCGACGACCAGGCCGTGCTCCCGCCGGCCATCTTCGCGGCGACGTCGGCCCGCATCACGTTCAGGTCGATGAAGGACGGGTCGATCTTGCCGGTGGTGCTGGTCTCCCGGTGACCGCGGGCATAGCTGCTGTCCCGACCCAGCCGGGTGAGCACGGCGGCCGTGGCGGCGATCGACGCGTTGTACTGCGCGGTCGTCATCTGCTGGTCGACGCCGTTGTAGTCGATCTCCCACCCGATCATCAGGGTGTTGCCGTCACCCGCGGGGATGGGTCCGCTGCCGCCGCTGACGCCGGCGTGGTTACAGCGGCCGGCGGAGATCACGTGGAAGACGCCGTTGTAGTCGACGAGGGCCTGACAGAGCGGGCCGGCCAGGTCGGAGCGACCGTTGATGCAGATGCCCAGCGCCGGGTGCGGGTTGCTGGCGCTGGAGGTCGAGGCGGTGTGGTGCCAGAGCACCCCGATCGGGTCGAAGGAGCCGGGGCGCATCCGGTTGAGCCAGTCGCCCTCGACGACGACCTGGACCCCGGCGGCGCGCAGCACGTCCACGAGCCACGGGATGGTCGCCATCAGGAGTCCTGCAGCAGGTCGGCCAGGCACTCGACCTTCGGCGCGGCGCTCGCCGGTGCGGGTCGGACGGCGAGGGTGGTCAGCGCGGCGGCCACCAGGGCGGGGATGCCGAGCACCCCACGACGGCGCAGACGAATGGACGGTGGTCGGGCCATGGCGATCCTCCAGCTGAGGCGGGTGGGGAACGGATCGATGGACGTGATGACGGCACGCTATACCGTCACACGCGTCAATGTCGATACCCTTCACCTGCCACCCGAAGCCTGAAGGATTCCGCCGACTCAGGCGTCGCCGAGCGCGTCGATGTCGCGCATCTCCTCCGCCGTCAGCGAGAAGTGGAAGACGTCGAAGTTGGCGGTGATCCGCTCCGGCGTCACCGACTTGGGGATCACCACGATCTCGTGGTCAATGTGCCACCGCAGCACCACCTGCGCCGGCGAGACGCCGTGCGCCGCGGCGATCCTGGTCAGCACCGGATCGCTGAGATCGCTGGTCTTGAACGGGCTGTACCCCTCCAGCACGACGCCCCGGTCCCGGTGCTCGGCGTGCCGCTGCCGGTCGTACAGCGCGGGACTCCACCTGATCTGGTTGACCGCCGGGTTCTCCTCGGTCGACTGGATCAGCTCATCGATCTCGCTCGTGCTGTAGTTGCTGACCCCGACGGCCCGCGTCAGGTTCTCGTCCCGGGCGGCCAGCAACTCCCGCCACAGCGGGATGCTGTCGGCCGCCGACGACGGCGGCCAGTGGATCAACCAGAGGTCCACCTGGTCGACGCCGAGCGCCTCGAGGCTGGCCTCCAGGGTCTCGCGCTCCCGGCCGATCCGGTCCGGCGGCAGCTTCGTGGTGAGGAAGATGTCCTCCCGACGCAGCCCGCTCTCCCGGACCGCCCGACCCACCTCCCGCTCGTTGCCGTACACGGTGGCGGTGTCGAGGTGCCGGTAGCCGGTGTCGAGTGCGGCCAGCACGGCGTCGTAGCCCGCCTGGCCGGTGGCCTGCCAGGTGCCGAAGCCGAGCAGGGGCATTCGCACGTCACCCGGAAGGAGGGCGGTGGGCTGGTCACGGAGGTCCATGAAGTCCGTTTTACCCCGCCTCATGCCCGGCCGCCGAGCGAATCGGACACTCCGGCGGCCCGCACAAGGGCCCGTTTTGCCGGAGAATGCGGGTGTGACGGACCGGCTGGACGAGTACCGACGCCGGCGCGACGCGGCCCGCACCCCGGAACCCGTGCCGCGGGCGACGCCCCGGCCGGCCGGTGACGACGGCGACCGCGCCCGCTTCGTCATCCAGCAGCACCACGCCCGTAGCCTGCACTGGGACCTGCGGTTGGAGCACGAGGGCGTGCTCGCGTCCTGGGCGGTGCCGCGCGGCCTGCCCCGCGACCCGGGCCGCAACCACCTCGCCGTCCATACCGAGGACCACCCGATGGAGTACCTCGACTTCGCCGGCGAGATCCCAGCCGGCGAGTACGGGGGCGGCCGGATGATCATCCACGACCGGGGCACGTACCGCTGCGAGAAGTGGCGCGACGACGAGGTCATCGTGACGCTCTCCGGCGCGCGCACCGAGGGCCGGTACGCGCTGTTCGCCACCGGCGGCCGGGACTGGATGATCCGCCGCACCGATCCCGCGCCGCCGGGCTGGACGCCGATGCCCGAACTGGTCCGCCCGATGCACGCCACCCCCGCCGCCGGGCTGCCGCGCGACGCCGGCAAATGGGGGTACGAGCTGCGTTGGGACGGGGTACGCGCGGTGGCGTACGTCTCCGGCGGGCGGCTACGGCTGCTCTCCGAGACCGACGAGGAGATCACCGGCGGGTACCCGTGGCTGCGCGCGATGGCCGAGGCCCTGGCGCCGACCGAGGCGGTGCTCGACGGCGTGCTGGTGCGCATCGACGGATCGGGCCGGGTGCGTCCGGCACGCCCGACCAGCGGGGGCCGGGTGCCGACCGGCGCGCAGTTCCTGCTCGTCGACCTGCTGTGGTTGGAGGGTGTGAGCAGCGTCGACGTCCCGTACGCGCAACGCCGCGAACTGCTCGATGGGCTGGCGTTGGCCGGTACGCACTGGCAGACTCCGCCGTGGTTCTCCGGTGCCGGCGACGAGGCCCTGCGCACCGGGCGGGAGCAGGGGCTGCCCGGTGTGGTCGCCAAGCGGCTCGACTCGGTCTACGAGCCGGGCGTACGCAGTCGGCGCTGGTTGAGTGTCGACGCGGCCTGACGGCGAGGAGCGACGTGTACCTGACCCACCTGGACTGCCCGCGCTGCGGCTTGGAGTACGCCGCCGACGAGGTACAGAACCTCTGCGACTGTGGTTCGCCGCTGCTGGCCCGGTACGACCTGCCGGCGGTCGCGAAGGCGGTCACCCCGGAGCGCTTCGGCCTGCGCCCAGCCGACCTGTGGCGGTACCGGGAGCTGCTGCCGGTCGCCGACCCCCGGCACGTCACCACGCTCGGCGAGGGTTGGACGCCGCTGCTGCGCGCTCCCTCGTACGGTGCCGAGATCGGCATCGCGGATTTGATGGTCAAGGACGAAGGGCTGATCCCGACCGGCTCGTTCAAGGCGCGGGGCGCGGCGGTCGGCGTGAGCCGGGCCCGCGAGCTGGGCATCAAGCGGATCGCGATGCCCACCAACGGCAACGCCGGGTCGGCCTGGGCAACCTACGCGGCGCGCGCCGGAATGGGCGCCACGATCGTCATGCCGCTGGCGGCGCCGACCATCTGCCGGCGCGAGTGCGTGGCCGCCGGCGCCGACCTGCGCCTGGTGGACGGGCTGATCAGCGACGCCGGCCGGCGGGTGGCCGAGCTGGTCGCCGAGTCGGACGGCGCGATCTTCGACGCCGGCACGCTGCGCGAGCCCTACCGGCTCGAGGGCAAGAAGACGATGGGGTACGAGATCGTCGAGCAGCTCGGCTGGCAGGCGCCCGACGTGATCATCTATCCGACGGGTGGCGGGGTCGGCCTGATCGGCATCCACAAGGCGCTGCACGAGATGCGCGAGCTGGGCTGGGTCGGCGACAAGCTGCCCCGGCTGGTGGCGGTGCAGTCGACCGGCTGCGCGCCGATCGTGCGGGCCTTCGCCGCCGGTGAGTCCCGGGCCCGCCCGTGGGCGGACGCGCACACGGTGGCGTTCGGCATCACCGTGCCGTCGCCGCTGGGTGACGAGCTGATCCTGGCGGCGCTGCGGGCATCAGCCGGCACCGCCGTCGCCGTCGACGACGCCGAGATCCTGACCGACCTGCGGGACTTCGCGGCCCGGGAAGGGCTGCTGCTCTGCCCGGAGGGCGCGGCCTGCCTGACCGCCGCGCGCCAGCTACGCGCCGGTGGCTGGATTCGGGCCGGGGAACGGGTGGTGGTGCTCAACACCGGCGCGGGGTTGAAGTATCCGGAGACGGTCGACGTCTCCGGCGTACCCGTGCTGGCCTGAGCCGGCATCCCGCGCGGCGCGGGATGCCGGCGTGCCGCGCCTACCGGTAGGTGATGTCGGACGGCGAGTAGAGGCAGTTGACGCCGTCGGCGCCCTCACCGATCTTGGTCGGTTCGCTGCCCTTGGGTACGCCCTTGTACTTGACGCAGATCGAGGTCTCCCGGTCCGGGTCGCCGACGATGGCGACGCGGCTGAAGCGGGCGGTGTCGCCCCAGTTGGTGTTGATGCCGGCGATCGTGTCGGTGTCGCGGACGACCACGTTGTCGATCACCACGTGCCGCTGGTACGACGTGGAGCAGTTGCCGCAGGCCCGGTAGAGCTTCCCGGAGTTCTCCACCCGGAAGTTCCTGATGTAGACAGTGCCCGCGCCGTTGTGCTGGAAGACCTTGTCGCTGGCCGACCGCGCCCCGCCGCCGTCGACCGTGTACGTGGTCCCGCCCCGGAAGGTGGCGGCGTCCTCGCCCACGTCCTCCCACCAGACGTTGACCAGGGTGCAGTCGCCCTCGCAGTGCACGCCGTCACCGGCCGGCGCGCCGATGATCACGTTGCGCAGGGTGGCGCCGGCGGCCAGCTCGAACATCGGGTCCTGACTCTCGCTCTGCCCACCGTCGCCGATGCCGTAGTAGCGCCTCAGCCCGCCGTCGAAGGTGCCGGACACCGGGATCGTGGCGTCCACCTTCTGGCTGCCGGTCGGCGTCGGCCACCCGGAGGGTGGTGGGGCGGTCGGGCTCGACGTGGTGGGCGGCGTGCTGGTGGCCGGCGGTGTGGTCGGGGCGCCGCCGCCGGAGGAGTCGACGACCACGTCGTCGAAGCCGCCGCTGGCGTACGCGGTGACCAGCCCGATCCGCCCGGCGCCGGCCAGGCTGTTGCTGCCGGAGGCGATCTGCGCGCCGTTGACGAAGCCGCGGATGGTGCTGCCGATGACCTCGACACGCAGGGTGTACCAGGTGCCGGTGGTGACGCCGAGCGGGGCGGAGCCGATCGCCGTGACGCTGCTGCCGTTGACGGCCTGGAGTTCGGCCCGGCCGGAGCCGAGCAGGGCGAGGCGATACATCCTGGTGCTGCTGGTGGAGCGGGCGGCGAGCCCGACCAGAGCGCTGGACGAGCCGAAGCTCACCGGCCGGACGCGGGCCTGCACGGCGTAGTCGGTCCACCCGGTGTCGCCGGCGAACTGCCGGGCCAGTTCACTGCCCGTGTTGGACTGCTGGAACACGCCCGCGCCGTCGACCGTCCAGGTGCCACCGGACTTGGACCAGCCGGAGGCGTCGCCGTCGCTGAAGGTGTCGGTGAAGATGGTGGCCGCGAAGGCCGAGGTCATGCTGGCGGCGAGGGCCGCCACGGTCACGCCGGCGCACACCGCCAGCACCAGTGGTCGTCGTCTCCTGTGCACGGTTGTCCTCCTTGACGCGGGTGGTGGTGATCCCGGGACACGGACGCGCGGGGACGTGCCGGCACGGCGCGCTGACGCGAGAGCGGGATCGGTGTGCCCCGTCGGACGCCCGGATCCGACAGCGGGGTGAAGCGGGACGAAAGCCGTGGGAAAGGGCTTTCCCGTCTCTCCGAGGCTAGGACTACGCACATATCAGCGTCAATGCCTGACGCTTGCAGGTCTGTTGCAGGATTTCGGCGCGGGATTCAGAAGCTGTTCGGCTCGGTCAGCCGCCAGGCCGCGTTGATCAGCCCGATGTGGGAGAGCGCCTGCGGCATGTTGCCGAGCTGCGCCCCGGTGGTCAGGTCGATCTGCTCGCTGAACAGGCCCACGTCGTTGGCGCGACCCACCACGCGCTCGAACAGCTCCTCGGCCCGCTGCGGCTCACCCGCCATCACCAGGCACTCCACCAGCCAGAACGAGCACAGCAGGAAGCCGGCCGGGTCGCTCGTCCAGCGCCGGACCAGCCCGTCCTCCGTGCCCAGCTCACGCTCCACCATCGCGATGGTCGAGCGCATCCGGGGGTCGGTGGCCGGCAGGAAGTGCGCCACCGGCAGGGCGAGCACCGAGGCGTCCAGCTCCGCCGAGCCGAACGAGCCGGTGAACGCGCCGATCCGGTCGTTCCAGCCTTCGCGCAGCACCGTCTCGCGGATCTCGTCACGGACGCCGGCCCAGCGACGCGGGTCGGCCCGCTCACCCAACCGGTCGGCGAGCCCCACCGCCCGATCCATGGCCAACCAGCAGGAGACCTTCGAGGAGAGGTAGTGCCGTTCCTCGTCCCGGGTCTCCCAGATGCCCCGGTCCGGCAGGTGCCAGGTCGCCGCCACCTGCTCGGTCAGCCCGAGCACCATCTCCCGCAGCTCCGACTCGAACGTCGTGCCGAGGTAATCGCGCAGTCGCCACACCGCCGACAGCACCTCACCCGGCACGTCGAGCTGCCGCTGCTTCCAGGCGTCGTTGCCGATGCGCACCGGGCGACTGTCGCGGTATCCGCGCAGGTGATTGCAGTGGTGCTCGGAGAGGTCACGCTCGCCCTCCAACCCGAAGAGCACCGGCACCGGCTCGTCGCCGAACTGGCCGATCGACCGGGACACCCAGGCGAACAGTCGCGACGCCTCGTCCGGACAGGCGGCCACCCAGAGTGCCCGCATCGTCAACGAGAAGTCCCGCAACCAGGAGTACCGGTAGTCGTAGTTACGGTCGCCGCCGATCCGCTCCGGCAACGAACTGGTCAGCGCCGCCGCCACCGCGCCACTGCGGGCGTACGTGAGACCGGCCAACACGGTCGCGCTGTGCCGCACCAGCTCCGGGTGCCGGCCCGAGTACGTGTGCGTCTCCCGGAACGCCTCCCAGGCCCGGGTCGTGTCGGCGAGGGCGGCCAGCGGGTCCATCTGGACCGGTGGTTTGCCGTACGTCTGCCCGAACGCCACGTCGATCCCCACCACCTGGCCGGAGGAGACCTCGAACTCGTGGGTCACCCGGTCCCGGCCAGCCCGCAGCGGCATGCCCCCGGCCCGCAACACCAGCACCACCGGGCCGGCGCCGGCCACCACCGCGCCGCCGGGCCGCTCGTGCAGGTACGGCGTGAGCAGGCCGCACTCCGGGCGGGGGGCGAAGTCCAGCGCCATCCGGACCCGCCCGGTGAGGCCCTCGACCACGCGGACGAGTACGGCGGGCGAGTTCACGCCCAACTCGTGCGCGCGGGCACCGGGCTCGGCGGCGAGCGCGTCCGTCACCGAGACGCTGCCGTGCGGCGTGTGGTGCACCGTCCGCAGGATGAGCGTGTCCGGCCGGTAGGCGCGCTCGACCCGGTAACCGGGGCCACCGGCACCGACCGGCGCCAACCGGAAGTGCCCACCGTCCGGGTCGAGCAGCCTGCCGAAGACGGAGGCGCCGTCGAACCGGTGCGGACACCACCAGTCGATCGAGCCGTCGACGCCGACCAGCGCGCCGGAACGGGAGTCCGAGAGGAACCCGTAGTCGGAGATCGGCGGCTGTGTCACCAGCCGCGCGTACCCGGATCGGCCCGATTCAGGCCGACGCCGTCACGCGGTCGGCGGTTCGTCCTCGCCGGCCTCCTCGGCCCGGTCGGCCTCCTCCTTGGTGTGGTGCACCGCCTGGTCGGCGTGCTCCGGAGGGCCGTAGACGGTGTAGAGCACCAGCGGATTCGGACCGGTGTTGACGAAGTTGTGCTTCGTGCCGGACGGCACGACGACCAGGTCACCCGCGACGACCTCCCGCTTCTCGCCGGCGACCCGGGCCTCGCCCGTCCCGCTGACGAACGTCAGGATCTGGTCGATGCCCTCGTGCACCTCCTCGCCGATCTCCCCGCCCGGCGGAATCGTCATGATCACCAACTGGGTGTGCTCGCCGGTCCACAGCACCCGCCGGAAGTCCGGGCTCTTCTCGGCGACGGTCGCGATCGTGAAATGCTCCATGGCCCGCTCATACCCCGTTCGGTCCCGCGTCACGCCGGGACTGGCGGATGGTGGAATTCCCCACGGTCGGCAGGTTTGGATCCGCGCCGAGCGGGGATCGACAACGCTGACCGGCGCGAACGGCCGGTCGAGCCAGGTCCCCGCTGGCGTACCGCCGAACGGCTGCGGTGGTGGGAGACGGCCAGAGCGCGGCGACGTTGCGACCACGATCGCAGCGGCGCCGCGCGCTCGTTTGCGCGTACGACTCAGGTGTCGCGGTGCAGCCAGGCGAGCAGGTCGGGCGGGGCCAGCCCTCGCGCCCGCCGCTCGTAGCGGGCCAGCGCGGCCGCGTCGAGCAGATCACGCCCCTGCCCCGAGCCGCCGCGACGGAAGAACGCCTGGCGGTCCCGCAACACGCCGAGCGTGTCCGGGGCGAGTTGGTCGGCGCGCTCGCGCATCCGGTCGAACGTGGCCGCCTCGACCAACGCGGGCCACCGTCCGGCGGGCACCTCGACACCCCAGCGGTCGGCCAGCAGTCGCATCTGTGCGCCCAGGTCGGCGCGGAGGTCGTCGTAGTGCACCAGCGCGATGTTCGGCTCGTGCCGACGGGCCCAGGCGTCCCGCAGGTGCCCGAACACCCCGGGCAGCGAGTCCAGCTCGACGCGCGGGTCGACCTCGTGGTCGACCCAGCTCGCCAGCCACTGCCCGAGCGGTGGACGGACACGCGGCGGTCCCGCCGGCGCGGGTTGGCCGGTCAGCTCCGCGACTCGGGTCCGGTCCAGGTTTCCCGCTTGGTGGTAGAGGGAGACGGCCATGTCCAGTGGATGCCGCGCCACCACCACATAGTGCGCCCGGGGGTCGAGCGGTACCCCGTCCAGCGGGGTGTGCGTCTTGATGAACCGGCGGTGCGACTGCGCGGCCAACCGCTCGTACACCACGTCCCGCGGCTCGCCCAACCAGTCCAGCCAGGGCGACAACTCGGACAGCGGCGCCGGCAGCTTCGGCGTGCCCAGCACCAGCAGCGCGCAGATCATCTGCATCCAGGTGGTGCCGCTCTTGGAGCGGGTGCTGATCACGATGTCGCCATCGCGGAACGGGAAGCCGAGCCAGCGGGCGCTGTCCTCGTCGGTGGAGCGGTAACGGTACGGCGACGCGGACATCGGGCGAGCGTAGTCGCCGAACCGACAGCCGGACAGCGGATTTTCGGTACCAGAAAGTGTGGAGGCATGCGAATGCCTGACTAGATTGAAGTATGGTGCCCGCCCACGGGGGCCGGGCAGTGGCGCCGGTCTACCGCCCCATCCTCACCAGCCGCCGACGCGGTGAGCTGGAAGCCCTGACCCACCTCGATCCCGCGGCCGCCCCGCTCGTCGCGCCGATCCTGGAGGTCAACGCCGTCGACCGTTCCACGAGGGACGGTCTGCGCCGACTGCCGGCCGGCCTGCTGCCGGCCGTCGACGTGACCGCGCAACCCGACTCGGTCGATACGGAGCTGGCCCGGTGGGGCGTACCGCTGATGCCTGTCATCGGCCTCGCGGAGAGTGAGCGGCGGCTCGTCGCGCACGGCGCGGCGGCCCGGGCGTACACCCGGCGGGCGCTGGTGCGGGTGCGGGCCGCGCACGACCGGGCGGGCCCGGACGCGGACACGACCGCCGTCGAGCGGATCTGGCGGTACACCGGCCTCGCGCCGGAGGAGTGCGACCTGCTGGTGGACGCGGGTGACGTCTGCTGCCCGGCGGACGTACGGGTGGCGGAGCCCCGGGTACGGCGGCTGCTGGACTGGGCCCGTCGCCACGCCTGGCGCTCGGCGACGGTGGCGGCGGGCGGCATGCCGCCGACGCTGTCCCGGCTGCCCGCCGACGAGCCGGTACGGCTGGAACGCTGGGACTGGCAGCTCTGGCAGCGGCTGGTCGACCTCGGAGTCGACTACGGCGACTACGGCGTCGGTCCGGCGCTACCCGACGCGGGCGACCCCGGCGACCGGCTACCCACCGTGCGGTACACCGCCGACGACGGCTGGTGGGTCTACCGCTGGTCGCGCCGGGGCGGCCGGGGCGACGACCGCTTCGCCGACCTCTGCCGGACGCTGGTGACGGCACCACACTGGTCGAGCGTCGGCGCGGCGTTCTCCTGGGGCGACCACGAGCTGCTACGCCGGGCACGGCGAGGTGCCGGGGCCGGGTCCGCCGCCAACTGGACGGCGTGGAGCACGTCGCACCATGTGGCGCACGTGCTCGCCGCACTGCTGCGACCCGACGACCCCGGCCGGTCGGGTTGGGACTCCCGGCCGGGGCCACCGCAGCGGGGGCGATCGCCCCGGTGAGAGCCCCTACTGCTGCTCGGTGAAGCCGAACTGGATGATGCCCTCGTCGTCGACCGTGGCGTCCACCGAGGCGTCGCCGAGCAGGTCGGCGGCGTCCGGGTCGAGGAAGATCCGTGCGCCCTGGTTGTCGACGACCTGGTCACCCTGCTCCGGCTCGGGCACCAGCTCAACGGTGAGCGATCCGGCGTCGGCGGCGATCCGCACGCCACCGTCCTGGGCCACGTCCTGCTGGTTGGCGAGGTCACGGATGACGAGCACGGCGTTGTCGGTCATGGTGAGCATTGGTGGAACTCCTCGTGGTTTCTCGGCTCGCGGCCTGATGTCACGCAGAGGCGGACAAACGGCCCGCGTACGAGCACGCGTGGGAGGCGACGGGAGGTACGGACGGTCATCGCCGTCGCGTCGAATCGGGGCGGCTGACGGGCCCCTTCCCAGCCCACGGTGCCCGTTACCGAGCGATACGTCAAATAGAGCCGGATCAGTCCCGCTCTCGCTTCCGCGCTGGTCACGGCCCTGATTTGCCCACCAGCGAGCGGAACTATCCTTACGCTGAGTAAATGATGGATGACGCCCGCCGTGCGGCTGCCGAATTCCTCGGCACGCTGCTGCTGGTCTTCTTCGGCGTAGGCGCCGCCGTCGCCGCGCGGGTCCAGGGCGGCGTCGTGGTCGTCGCGCTGGCCTTCGGGTTCGTCATGCTGGCCCTCGTCTACACGATCGGCCCGCTCTCCGGCAGTCACGTCAATCCGGCGGTGACGCTCGGCGTCCTGCTCTCCGGCAAGATTTCGGTGATCGGCGCAGTCGCCTACTGGATCGCGCAGTTCGCCGGGGCGACCGTGGCCGGCTTCCTGCTCTGGGCACTGACCCGGTGGGGTGACGTCGCGGACCAGACCGGGGCGCTGGGCTCGAACGGGTACGGCGCCCACATCAACCGAGGTGGCGCGGCCGTACTGGAGATCGTGCTGACCTTCCTCTTCGTCCTGGTCGTGCTCGTCGTGACCAGTCGCAGCGAGAACCCCGGCATCGCGGGGGTTGCCATCGGTCTGGCCCTGGCCACGACCCAACTCGTCGGCGTGACGCTGACCGGCGCGGCGGTCAACCCGGCCCGCGCCTTCGGTCCGGCCGTCTTCGAGGGCGGGGTGGCGCTCCGCCAACTCTGGGTGTTCATCGTCTTTCCGCTGCTCGGCGGAGCGCTCGCCGCGTTGGTGGCCCCGCTGGTGATGGGCGGGCAACGGCACTACTGGGGCGGCCACGAACGAGGGCTCGGCCGACCGGGACATCGCGAAGGGCAATAAGCCTCGTCACCTGCTGAGAGCAGGACGCGGGTCAGGCGGGGCGGTTCGGTGTGGGGGGTACCGCCGCGGGATCACCGCGCTCGATGAGCGCGGCGATCTCGGCGGCATGCAGCCCGCGGAGCGTCAACACCTGGGTGCCCCACCGGTGCAGCCGGCACGGGTGAGGGCTGGCGTCGTTGCGACAGACCACCCCACCGGACCAGCGCCGGGGCGCGTGTACCACCACCGCGCGTACCGCGAACTGGGCATCCTCGCCCGTCACGTACGGCGGCAGGGGGATGTCGCGGAGCACCTCCGGCTCGTCGTGGCCGGGAGAAACGGCAGGACGGACGCGGTGGGCGGTACTGCTGCTCATCTGCGCTGCCTCCACAATGGAAGGTGGACGGGGACAGCAGAAAGTTACGTCCTCAGCGACGGAGGGCGACGGACAAACTGTCCCGCTCAGCGCAGCGCGACGGCTTGCAGGCCGACGTTCCCGCAGTGCTCGGTGTAGACCTTCTCGACCGTCCAGCTCACCACCAGCCGGGCGTCCTTCGGCGCCGCGAACCGGATGACGAACTGGGCGCTCTGACTGGTGTACGGGTCCTCCAGGCGCAGGGTGCTGACCGGCCCGCCCGTCGACAACCGCACGTCGAGCCGACCGCGCGCCATCCAGATTCCGGCGTACACCTGGACCGTGCGCGGCGCATCGCTGCCGACGACGGTCAGGCTGAACCCGTTGCCCACACCGCAGGTGTAGACACCGTCGGAGGTGCCCCGGTCCCACCGGTCGGGCGCGCCGTCGGACCAGCGGACCACCTCCTGGTTGCCGTCCCAGCCGATCCGGCGACCCTTCCCGCCCCCGTCGACGATCTCCCCGGAGCCGGACTGCTTGCGGACCGTCGAGTTGCCGCCGCGCTGCCCCCAGTGCATCCAGTCCCGGGTGCCCACGGCCGTCAGGTCGACCTCGGCGGGCACCTCGGCGCGGGTCAGCGACAGCAGCGGCGCGGCCGGCTTCGCCGACTCGGGGGCCGGTGGGCTGGTCGACGGGGTCGGTTCGGGTGAGGGTGGCCGCTGCCGGGGCCGCAGACCCGGCAGCGCCGGGCCGGCCTCGCTGGTACGTCCGTCCGCGCCCGGCAGGCCCGTCGGACGGGCGGCGCCGGCGGGCACGCCGCCCGGGCCGCCGACCGTCGCGTCGCCCGAATCGGGACCGGACCGCGTGCCGAGGTACGCCACGAGCACCACGAGGCAGACGACCGCGCCGACGCCTTCCAGTGCCCAGCGCCGCCGCTGCCGGGCGCGGGCGAGCCGGCGCAGCGCTCGGTGGCCCAGTCCGGCCCCGGCAGATCGCGGCCGGTGCGACGCGGGTCGAGCGGCCGACTCGTCCCCGGCCCGCGAACCATCCCGCGTACGGTCCTCGTCCGCCACCGACTCCTCCACGTTGCCGCCCGACCGCCACCGCACGTGACGGATCGACCGTCCACTGTGGGTCGTTCACGATTGCACCGGCGTGGTCGACACGCTAAATCGGGACAGCATGACGTGTCCAGTCCGGATCGGGACGGTATGGGACGGCCGGCTCACCCTCCGGTGGTCACCCCGGCTCAGCCGATGCGGAAGCCGAGCGCCTGCGCGATGACGAGAGCCTGCTCGACGTCCACGAGCGCGCCGGCCCGCTCGACCGACGTCGGGTCGAGCGCGGTGAGATCACTGCGCCGCAGGTCGGCGCCGCCGAGGCGGCAGCGCTGAAGTTGCGCTCCGGAGAGGTCGACGCCGGTAACGGTGGCCCCGGTGAGGTTCGCGCCGGTCAGGTCGGCCTCGCGCATCCGCACGTCGCTCAGCCGGACAGCGCGCAGGTCCGCGCCGGGCAGCGCGACGAACGACCAGTCACCGCCGTCGACGCGTAACGGGCGCAGCTCGCACTGGACGAAGGTGCTGCCCACCAGCTTGCAGCCGGTGAACTCGGCCTCGAAGAAGTTGCAGCGCTTGAAGACACAGCGGGTGAACGCCGAGTCGAGGTGCCGGGACGCGTTGAACCGTACGTTGCCGAACGTGCATCCGGTGAAGACCGCGCCCCGGGTGACCGCCTCGGTCAAATCCACGTCGAAGAACTCGCAGGCGACGAACTGGCGGTCGGTCAACTCCTCGCCGTACCAGTCCTCGTGGCGGAAGGTCACGTCCTCGGTCAACTCCGGCATCCGGCCAGGCTAGTGCCGCCGACCGACACCACCGGGGAGCCGCCCCTTCCGGTAGCGGCGTACCGGCGAGTAGTTTCGGCGGCGTGAGTGTGGCGCGGAGCAAGGACCCGGATGAGATCGGCTTCGACCCGGAACGGCTGGCCCGGATCGACGAACACTTCGGCAGGTACGTCGACGACGGCCGGCTCGCCGGCTGGCAGGTGGTGGTCACCCGCCGCGGCGAGGTGGCGCACTCCTCGACGTACGGCCTGCGGGACCGCGAGTCGGGTGCGCCGGTCGGGGCGGACACGCTCTGGCGCATCTACTCGATGACCAAGCCGATCACCTCGGTCGCGGCGATGATGCTGTGGGAGGAGGGTCGCTTCGAGCTGACCGACGAGATCAGCCGCTGGCTGCCCGAGTTCGCCGACCTGCGGGTCTACTCGAAGGGCTCGACGCTCAAGCCGTACACGGTGCCGGCGACCGAGCCGATCCGGGTCTGGCACCTGCTCACCCACACGGCCGGCCTGACGTACGGCTTCATGCAGACGTCGGTGGTCGACGGGCTCTACCGGGCCGCCGGCTACGACATGTACCCGCCGCCCGGCGTCGACCTGGCCACGGCCTGCGCGGCCTTCGCCGAGTTCCCCCTGCTCTTCGAGCCCGGCACGGCCTGGGGTTACTCGGTCGCCACCGACGTGCTCGGTCGACTGGTCGAGGTGGTCTCCGGGCAGAGCCTCGACGCCTTCTTCGCCGACCGGATCTTCGCCCCGCTGGGCATGACGGACAGCCGCTGGTGGGTCGAGGGCGACGAGGCCGAACGACTGGCCGCGCTCTACGCGCCGGATCCGCGCAGCGGGCAGGCGTTCCGCTACGACCGGCTCGGCGCCCTGGCGCACCACAAGCCCGGCCTGCTCTCCGGTGGCGGCGGCCTGATCTCCAGCGCCGCCGACTACCACCGCTTCACCCAGATGCTGCTGCGCGGCGGCGAGTGGGACGGCGTACGTCTGCTCGGGCCACGCACGGTGCGTTTCATGGCCCGCAACCACCTGCCCGGCGGGCAGGACCTGGGCACCCTGTCCACCGGCGGCTTCGCCGAGAGCACCCTGGACGGGGTCGGCTTCGGCCTCGGCTTCGCGGTCGTCGAGGACCCGGTCCCGAGCCGGGTGCCGAGCAGCGTCGGCGAGTACTACTGGGGCGGGGTCGCCAGCACCGCGTTCTGGGTGGACCCGACCGAGGAGATCACCGCGCTGCTCTTCACCCAGCTCCTGCCGTCGAGCACCTATCCCCTCCGCTCCCAGCTGCGCCAACTCGTCTACTCCGCGCTCATCGACTGAGGGGTGGGGTCCGTCGCCCACGGCTGACGGACCCCACACCGCAGCTCAGCCGAGCTGCTGGGCCTGGATCGCGCGGATCTTCGCCGGCTTGCTGACGGAGAGGTTCGAGATCAGGTACGCCCGCACGCTGCCGTCGGGGAACACCGCCCACAGGTCGGCCACGCCGTCGGCGTTCAGGTCGGCGGCGAGGAGGCTGCTGACTGCCACGCCGGTGTTCCAGCCCGAGGCGAGCCGGTACTGGGTGTAGGCGAGCGCGCCGGTCCCGTCGCCGTTGTCGGTCATCGTCACGCCCTGCCACAGGTACAGGTCGCCGGTAGTGGCGTTGCGCAGGACCAGGGCCACGCCCGAAGCCAACTCGGTGCTGGCCAGGGTCCAGTTCTGCCAGTCGCTGCCGCCGGTCGGGGTGGCGGTGTTCAACGCCACCCGGAGGTAGAGGCCCACCGCCCAGGCGTTCGGGTAGTAGGCCAGTCGGTAACCGTTCGTCGTGTCGCCGACGATCCCGACCAGGTCAGGGATGTAGTCGCCGACGCCGTCCGCCACGTACCCGCTGACGAGCTGGATCGGGGAGTTGCCGTAGTCGTCGGCCAGGAATTCGCGCGCGAGGCTGACCGAGGCGCTGTAGGGCTTTGCCATCGTTCCGTCGCCGACACCCTTGATGATGACGCCGCCACCGGCGTTGTCGCCGCCCGGGTAGTAGGCCAGGAAGTCCTGGTTCGCGGTGCCCCAGAAGGTGCCGGTGATCATCTGGGCGCCGTCGAAGTCGGCCGGCGATTCATTGCCGGTGACGCCGTTGCCGTAGATACCGATGTTCACCGCTGGGACCTTCACCCGGCCGGTGCCGACGCCGGTGGTCGCGTTGATCCGGCCCCGCGCCGTCCAGACACCGGAGTCGAGGCGCGTCGTGGTGCCGCCGGCGGTCACCAGGTCCGGTACGCCGTCACCGTTGAGGTCCTTGTCGACCGGGCCGGTGACGGCGGTGGTCGGCGTGTGGACCGGTGCGGCCTGGGCCGGCAGGGCCGGGACGACGGCGAGCGCCAGGGTGGCAGGCACCGTCCAGGCGAGCAGCCGGCGACGGGCGGAGAGGTGCTTCATGGATTCCCCGTTCAGTCAATGGATCTTGTTTGGCTCACCGTAGTGGGCCCATGCCAGTCGGTCGCTCCCCTGAACGCCCGGCCGGGTTCGTCATAACGGCATCTCCGGGGCGAGCCGGCCCTAGCCTGGGCTGGTGAGCACCATCGTCGTGTTTGGCGCGGGCGGCACCGCCGGGTCGCGGATCGCCGCCGAGGCCGTCGACCGGGGACACCGGGTGATCGCCGCGGTCCGTCGCCCGGAGGCGACCTCGTACCTGCCGGACGGGGTACGGACGGTCACCGGCGACGCCACCAGCGAGCGCAGTGTCCGGGAGTTGGCGCCGGACGCGGACGCGCTGGTGGTGGCGATCGGCGGCGGCGAGCGCGGGCTCTGGCGCACGGCCGCCGAGACCCTGGTGACCGCCCTGCGGCCCATGCCGGCCGCGCCCCGGATCATCCATCTGGGTGGCGGGTCCACCCTGCTCACCCCGCGCGGCACCCGCTTCCTCGACGAGCCCGACTTCCCCGAGCAGTACCGGGACTCGGCGATGGGCCAGGCCGACGCTCTGGACTACTACCGCAGCTCCGCCGACGGGGTGCGCTGGACCTACGTCTCGCCGCCGCCGCTGGAGTTCCACCCCGGCGACCGCACCGGGCACTACCGCACGGGCACCGACGAGCCGGTCACCGATGACCAGGGCCGGTCGGTGCTCACCTACGAGGACCTCGCGGTAGCGATCGTCGACGAGATCGAGCAGCCCCAACACATGAACGCGCGCTTCACCGCCGCGTACTGACCGGCACGGCGGTCGGCGGTCGGCGCTCGGCGCTCGGCGGTCGGGCCGACCTCCCCCTCAGCCCCTGTCGAGCTGCTCCAGATATGGGGCAGACGCAGCGAGATGCGGAAGAACAGCTTGCGGTAGACAGCGCCGCACCCCCGCACCCCCGCACCCGCACCCGCACCCGCACCCGCACCCGCACCCGCACCCGCACCCGGCGGATCGAACGGCACCGTCGTCGCCCGCCGCCCCACATCCGGGGCAACTCGACAGCGCACCACCCCTACACGGCCAACCCACCACGACGACCGCCCGCCCCACATCCGGGGCAGCTCGACAGCGCACCACCCCTGCACGGCCAACCCACCACCGCGACCGCGCCCCACCACCGCCGCCCCACATCCGGGGCAGCTCGACAGCGGACGAACAGCTGGCGGGTACGGACGCGTTCGAAGCGCGCGCTCAGTCGGCGAGGCGGGCCGGGAAACCGCCGGTGGCGATCGGACCCCAGGCATCAATGGTCACTCGGATCAGCGACTTGCCCTGGCGCACCATCGCCGCCCGGTAGTCGTCCCAGTCCGGGTGCTCGCCGGAGATGCTGCGGAAGTACTCGACCAACGGCTCCAGCGCCTCGGGCAGGTCCAGCACCTCGGCCGTGCCGTCGATCTGCACCCACGGGCCGTTCCAGTCGTCGGAGAGGACGCACGCCGAAACCCGGGGGTCGCGGCGGATGTTGGTCACCTTCGCCCGCTCGGGGTACGTGGACACCACCAGGCGACCCTCGCCGTCGATGCCGGCGGAGACCGGGGAGGACTGCGGCCGGCCGTCGGCTCGGGTGGTCATCAGCACGACGCGGTGTCGCGGCCGGAGGAAGTCGAGCAGGGTGTCCCGGTCGACCCGGGTGTTCTTCGCGATGCTGCGTGCCATCACTCGTTCCTACCAGGCCGGCGGCGGGTCCGCGGGCGGTGGGGGTCAGCGGGCGGTGGAGGTCAGCGGGCGTGGGGGTCAGCGGGCGGTGGAGGTCAGCGCGGGTCGGCGGCGGTGCGGTGCACCGCCTGGGTGGGCACGCGAGGCCGACCGGCCGGGCGCCACGCCCGGCCGTTGGCATAGATCACCCGAAAGCCGAGGTACGAGGCGAGCGGCGCCCAGTGCGCGGAGCCCATCCGCAGTTCGGCGGCGTTGTGCCGCTGCCCGTTGGCCAGCACGTCGAGCAGGACGGTTTCGAAGGCGGCCGATTCAACCCAGTCGACGTCCCGGGTGAAACCGCAGATCAGGGCGGCGCCGGTGACCTCCAGGAACTCGCGCAGCACCGCGTCCGACGCGCGCAGCACCGAGCAACTGCCGAAGTAGAGCCGCCGCCCCTCACAGCGGCCGGCCATCAACTCGGCCACCTCGTTCAGCTCCACCGACTGCCAGTCGGTGAGGCAGAGCCGGCTCGGCTCACCGTGCATGGCGAAGAAGCCGACCCGGTGATCGGCGTACTGCTTGAGCAGCCAGCGGTCCAGGAAGTAGAACAACTCGTCGCGGGTGGCGGCGTCCTTGTGGATGAAGCGGATCTTGCCGAGTCGCTCCAGCAGTTCGAGGGTGGGCAGCACGGAACCGCGTTCGTTGAGGTCACGGTGCCACTGACCCTCGACACAGAAGACGCCACCGCGTGCCACGCGCACCTCCGCCAGTTCGCCACCCGGGCCTGACGTTACCGCCCGCCCAGTGGAGTGGAACATCACCCTGGGTGCGACTGAATGCGACGTTCGGTGCCGTTCCCGCGTTCCCGGGCCGATCGGGGGAAATGGCTGTTTCGCAAATCAGCCGAATTCACAGGCGCTGCCCAGGAACGGGCGAATCGTGAGGACAATTCTCGTTATTGCCGCCAACCGCACTGATCAGTGCGAAGGTGGAAATCGCGGGACGTCCCGGTCGATGTCCCAGAGCCACCCCATTCGCTCTCCTAACGGGAGGACTTCTGTGCGCGTAAACACCTTGAAGCGAGTTGCTGTCGCTTTCGCCCTGGCGTTGCCCGGGGCAGCGATCGCCTCGGTGGTCGCCGCGCCGGCAGCGTACGCGGACGGCTGTTATACCTGGAACCGCAACCTCTACCAGGGGCGCTCGGGCGACGACGTCCGTCAGCTGCAGATCCGGGTCGCTGGCTGGGCCGGCAACCGGGACATCGTCGAGAACGACGGCCGCTACGGACCGAAGACCGCCGCCGCGGTGAAGCGGTTCCAGCAGGCGTACGGGTTGCGCGCCGACGGCATCGCCGGCCCGCAGACGTACGCCAAGCTGTACCAGCTCCAGGACAACGACTGCACGCCCGCGCACTTCAGCTACAACGAGTTGGACAACGGGTGCGGCGGCAGCGGGTGGAGCGGCGGTCCGCTGTCGGCGGCCCAGACCAAGCAGAACGCGCTGCGCACCATGTGGAAGTTGGAGGCGTTGCGCAAAAGCCTCGGCGACAAGCCGCTGAACGTGACGAGCGGTTTCCGCAGCCGTGCCTGCAACAACCAGGTCGGCGGCGCGTCGGACAGCCAGCACCTGTACGGCCACGCGGCCGACGTCACCTCACGGACGTCGTCCCTGTGCACGGTCGCGCGGGACGCCCGTAACCACGGCTTCAGCGGGATCTACGGGCCCGGCTACCCCGACCACGACGACCACGTGCACGTCGACTCGCGGCGCGAGAACAACAGCGACGGCAGTTCGAACACGACGAACTGGTCCGCGCCGGACTGCGGGATCGGCGCTGGCAACGACTGAACCAGCCGGTCGGCGTGACGTCGGCCCGGCGCGGTGGGGAAACCTCCGCGCCGGGCCGACGCCCTGTCGCCCCGGGCAGAGCGGGCCGTGGGGTGACGCCGCTCAGCTCGCCCGGGGCCAGCGCGGCGCGGTGACACCGGGACTCACCGGGCGGCTGGCAGGCGCGGGTCGTACCCCCGTGGGGGTGGCCCGCGCGGCCTGGTGTCGCGCGGGCAGTCCGGCCCGGCCCGGGGCCGGCGCCGGATAGCCGGGGGGCGTGGCCGGCCGGACGCCGGCGGGGCGCGCGGACGACGGCCCGGTCGCCGTGAACGGGAACGGCACGTGCACGAACGGGTTGCCGTGCCGGATCAACGCCTCGATCTGCCGCTCGTTGAGCCCGTGCGCCTCCAGGACCCGACGCCCCCAGCGGTGCAGGCGGCACGGGTAGGACGCGCCGTCGTTGCGGCACAGCGGTCCGGTCGGCCACTCCTCGGCGGTGTGCACGACCACCGCCCGGACCGCGAGCCGGACATCCTCGGGGGTCAGTGGCGCCGGCATCGGCACCTCACCCAGCACCTGGTCGATGGGATCCGTCGACTGCTCACCAACACGCACGGCAGGCCTCCCGCAGCTCGGCAGCGGTACGGCGGACTGACCGCACCGACATCCTCGGGCATTGGTACGGCCGGCATCGGACGAAGGTTCAATTCCGGTACGCGGTAAGCAGATCCTCCGGCGATAGCACACGGAGCCCATCGACGGCGGTGCCGCTACGCGACACGGCAACGGTCGGTACCGATTCGTCCGCTCCGGGTAGCCGGGACCGGTGAAGAAGTAGTCGGCCCAGGTCATGGGCGTCGAAGGGCCGGTTCTCCTGCCACTTCACCGAGCCGACGAAGCAGATGCGCTCAGCGACCGGCCCCCGATCGGCACCGACGATGTCGATCTCCGGGTCGTTCGTACGCGTCCAATAGCCGCCGATCGCCGACGCTTCGGCCGGCAGCGTGTCTCCGGGCAGCCGGCGCATCGTCTCGCGGACGACAGGCTCGATCGCCCGACCCCGCCAGGACGTCCACGATCGCAGGATCCGCTGCAGGGTCAGGTCACCTCGCCCACGCTCGATCTCGGCCAGGTGGGGCCCCAGGAACGACAGCCAGAAACGCAAGTACGGGTCAGCCACCGCATACCTCGTTTCCCGTGACGGCTTGGTCGACAGCGGGACGGTGACCTCCACGGCCCGCTTCTGGGTCAGCAGACCCAGGGCACGGTTCAGGGACGCCTGCGGTAGGTCCCCCGCCGCACGGGAGATCAGCGTAAAGGTCCGTTCACCGGAGCCGATGGCCCGCAGCACCAGACCTGCCTGGGACTGGGGTGGAAACTCCGCCGCGAGCGCGCGTTCGCCGCTGACCAGCAGGGCCGAGGTCGGATCGCGTACCGCGTCGGCCAGATAGTCGTGCACCGACGCACCGGTCGGCCACTCGTCGAGGATCAGCGGCAGACCCCCGGACACCAGGTAGGCGTCGAACGCGTCGGCGGCGGAGAGGTCGAGCATGTCGCGGACATCGGCCGGGCTCAGCGGAGGGACGACCATCTCGGTGGCCCGCTGGTGGAACGGCCGACCATAGTCGTTCAAGGCCTCCATCATGGCCAGGTCCGAGCCGACGCAGATCAGCAGGACCGGCCGCCGGGACAGCTCGCGTCGAAGACCTTCTGCAGCGTGCCCTCGAAACCCGGATCGCTCGCGATGAGGTACGGCATCTCGTCCAGGACGACGACGCTCGGCCGATCGGTCGGCAGGGCGGCGACGAGCAGGGTGAGCGCGGCGTCCCAGGTCCGTGGCTGCTGCTCGCTCAGCAGTTGCGCTTCGGGCAACGTGGAGGCGGCCGCCGCTTCCACGAAGAGGGCGAGGTCGGCGGCGGCAGAGGGCTGCGCGGAGGCGGTGAAGAAGAGGTGGGGGACCTCAGCCCGCTCGACGAACTCCTCCACGAGCCGGGACTTGCCGACCCGGCGGCGGCCGCGCATGAGCAGCGCGCGCCCCGGCCGACCAGCCCGGCCACCGCGAGCTACCCGGGCGAGCATTCCGTCGAGCAAGGCCAGCTCTCGCTCTCGTCCCACGAAACCGTCCATGAACCACCCTTGATGCTGTCATTTTTGGAACACTCAAAAATGAGTGTATCAACGACAGTGGCGCGAGCCAGCTCGCAAGCTCAGACGAGGTCGGCGTCGTGCACGAGCAGGGCCACCTGGACCCGGTTGTTGAGGTCGAGTCGGGTCAGCAGCCGGGAGACGTACGCCTTCACCGTCGCCACGCTCATGAACAACTCCCCCGCGATCTCGGCGTTGGTGTAGCCCCTGCCCAGGGCGATGGCGACCTGCCGTTCCCGCTCGCTGAGCGCGGCGAGCAGGCGCAGCGCCCGTTCGCGTCGCGGATCGGGGCCGGGCGGGCCCGGGTTGGCGGCGGTCACGTGGTTGATCAGCGTGCGCGTCACCGACGGGGAGAGCATCGCCTCGCCCCCGGCGACCCGGCGTATCGCGTGCACGATGTCCACCGGCGGGGTGTCCTTGAGCAGGAAACCGGCCGCTCCGGCGCGCAATGCCCGGAGCACCTGCTCGTCGGCGTCGAAGGTGGTCAGCACCAGCACCTCGGGCGGGTTCGGTTGCCCGCGCAGCGCCTCGGTGGCGGCCAGCCCGTCCACCCGGGGCATCCGGATGTCCATCAGCACCACGTCCGGGGCGTACGCGGCGACCGCGGCGGGAACCTCGCCGCCGTCGGCCGCCTCGCCCACCACCCGCAGGTCCGGCAGGCCGCCGAGGATCATCGAGAGCCCCGCCCGGACCAACGCGTCGTCGTCCACGATCAGCACCCGCACCGGCTCCGGCCCCGCCCCGCCGGTCGGACCAGCGTCGTGGGCGCTGGGCACGTCAGGAGAGCCGGGACCGCTGGGCTGTGCGGTCACGCCGGCCACGGCAGCCAGGCCGCCAGTCGGAAGTCGCCGGTGTCGTCCCGCCCGTAGGCGAGCCGGCCGCCGGCCAGGGCGACCCGTTCGCTGATGCCGACCAGGCCGGTGCCCGCGCCCGGGAGCGTGCCGCCGACCGGAGTGCCCACCGGCCATCGATTGGCGATCGCCACGGTCAGCCCGCTGCCCGGACCACCGGTCACGTCCACGGTGACGACCGCGCCGGCCGCGTGCTTACGGGCGTTGGTCAGACCCTCCTGCACGATCCGGTAGGCGGCCCGGCCCAGCGCCGCCGGCACCTCCGCCGGCCGCGCCACACCGTCGCTGACGTTGACCCGCACGCCGGCCGTCCGCGACTCGTCGATCAGGGCCGGAAGGTCGGCGAGGGTGGGCTGGGGCGGCTCGGGCGCGTTGCCGTCGCCGTCGCCGTCGCCCTCGGCCCGGAGCACCCCGATGACCTCCCGCAGGTCCTGCAGGGCCGCGTGGGCGCTGCCCCGGATCACCCCGGCGGCTCGGGCCACCTCGTCGGCGGGCGCGTCGGGGCGGAACTCCAGCGCTCCCGCGTGCAGGCTGAGCAGGGAGATCCGGTGGGCCAGCACGTCGTGCATCTCCCGGGCGATGCGGGTGCGCTCGAGGTGGCGGGCCTGGGCGACCCGCAACTGCTGCTCGGCCTCGGCCCGCTCGGCGCGTTCGCGTAGCGAGACGATCAACTGCCGCCGGGCCCGCACGAACATCCCCCAGGCCAGCACGGCCAGGGTGATCACCGCACCCCAGGACACGGTGAGCCAGTACGGCATGGCCGGATCGGGACGCGCCCAGCTGAAGACCAGGTTGGTGAGCAGGCCGACACCGGTGACCGCCACCGCGACGGCCGTCCGGCGGTGCACCACCACGGTGAAGTACACGATCACCAGCGGGATCGCGGCGGCCATCGAGAACATGCTCAGCGGCAGGGTGGCCAGCGCCAGCCCCAGCGGCCACCGGCGACGCACCCAGAGCAGACCGCAGCAGACCAGCCCGATCAGCGCGTCCACGCCGACCATCCAGTCGTGCGGAAGCGGGACGGCCGCCTCAGGGGTGGGCGAGAGGCTGTCGACGGTGGCGAACAGCACCCAGAGCAGGCTGATCAGGAAGGCCAGGCTGTCCACCACCCAGTCCCGGGTGGTGCGACGCGGACGGGCACGCTCGGGCTCCGCCGGCACCACCAGCTCCCCGGGCAACAGCCAGGGGTGCTCGGGGACGGCGATGCTGGTCACGCGCCCATGCTAGGCAGCTACCGGCCCGGACAACCAGCTACCAAAGTCTCGACCCGGGCGTCGACCAAGGTAGCTGCGGCACCGACCAGCGGCCGCAGCGGATGGCCGGCCGGCGGCGGCAGGCTCGACCGCATGATCACCGTGGAGAACCTGACCAAGCGGTACGGGCCGCACCCGGCGGTGGACGACGTGTCGTTCCAGTGCGAGCCCGGCACCGTCACCGGCTTCCTCGGTCCCAACGGGGCCGGCAAGTCGACCACCATGCGCATGATCTGCGGGCTCACCACACCGACCGCGGGTCGCGCCACCGTCGCCGGGCACCCCTACCGGGAGCTGCCCAACCCGGGACGGGAGGTCGGTGTCCTGCTGGACGCCTCCGCCCAGCACGCGGGCCGCACGGGCCGCGAGGCGTTGACGCTGTCCGCGTACACCCTGGGTTTGAGCAGGCGCGAGGTCGCCGCGAAGCTCGACCTGGTCGGGTTGAACGCGGTGGCGGCGAAGCGTCGGGTACGGGCGTACTCGCTGGGCATGCGTCAGCGGCTCGGCCTGGCGCAGGCGCTGCTCGGCGACCCCCGGGTGTTGATCCTCGACGAGCCGGCGAACGGCCTGGACCCGGAGGGGATCTTCTGGATGCGGGGTCTGCTGCGCGACTTCGCCGACCGGGGCGGCACGGTGCTGCTCTCCTCCCACCTGCTGCGCGAGGTGGAGGCGGTCGCGGACCGGCTGGTGGTGATCGGGGGTGGCCGGATCGTGGCCCAGGGCCGCAAGGACGAGCTGCTGGCCGGCGGCGGCACGGTGGTGCGGGCGCGCGACGACGGGGCATTGCGTCGGGCGCTGGAGGCGGCCGACCTGACCCCCACCGACAGCCCCGACGGCCTGCTCGTGCCGGCGGACGCCGAGACGGTCGGCCAGGCCGCGGCCGACGCCGGCGTCGCGCTGGCCGAGCTGCGCCCGGCCGGCAGCGGCGGCCTCGAACAGCTCTTCCTCACCCTGACCGCCGGCGAATCCACCCGAGAGGCCGTCCGATGACCACCACCACCGCCGCACCCACCGCCGGGGCCGTCGCGCCCCGGCACCATTCCCCGGTACGCCGACCGTCACTGCTCCGGCTCACCGCCGTCGAACTGCGCAAGCTCGTCGACACCCGGGCCGGCCGCTGGCTGCTGATCACCATCGGCCTCGTCGTCGTCGCGGTCGTCACCCTCCTGCTGATCTACGCGGAGGACGCCGAACAGACCTTCGGCACCTTCTTCGTGACCTCGCTGCTGCCCGCCAACGTGCTCCTGCCGGTGCTGGGCATCCTGTCGATCACCAGCGAGTGGTCCCAGCGCACCGCCCTCACCACGTACGCGCTGGTCCCCCGGCGGGAACGGGTGGTGACCGCGAAGCTGATCGCGGTGGTGCTGGCCGCGATCGCCTCCGTGCTGGTCGCCCTCGCCGTCGCCAGCATCGGGACGCTCGTGGCGTCGGCCACGGGCGGTGCGGGCACCTGGCAGGTCGGCGCGACGCTGATCGTCAACGGGGTGATCGTCCAGGTGGCCGTGGTGCTGATGGGTGCCGCCTTCGGTCTGCTGCTGCTCAACCCGCCGTTGGCGATCGTCGGCTACCTGCTGCTGCCGACGCTCTGGTCGGTGCTCGGCGGGATGGTCCGGCCCCTGCGCGGTCCGGCCGGATGGCTGGACACCAGCCGGACCATGGACCCGTTGTTCAGCAGCGATGCGCTCACCGGCGACCAGTGGGGGCGGCTGGCGGTGTCCCTGCTCGTCTGGATGGTCCTTCCGCTGGCCGCCGGCCTGGTCCGGACGCTGCGCCGCGAGGTGTCCTGACCATGGACACGGCCGACTACCGCCCCCGCACGGTCGTCACCGGTGGTCCGCTGGAGCTGGTCGTCCTGTGGGGTGGCTTTCCGCTCCTCGGCGCGGGCGCCGGTTGGCTCCTCGCCGCGTCGACGGGGTGGCTGGCCCGGTTGTCGTGGGTGCCGTTCGGCGACCTCATCAGGTGGTTGGACCGGCTGCCCGAGCCGCAGGCGACCCTCGGCGCGATGGCCGTCGGCGTCCTGGGCGGCCTGGTCGTCGCCGGGGTCGGCACCGCCGAACGGCTGATCGTCACCGTGGACTCCACGCAGGTCCGGCTGCGCCGCGCCGACCAGGTACGCACCGTCGCACGGGCCGACACCCGGGCCGCCTTCCTGGCCGACAAGCACCTGGTGCTGCTCGACGGCGACGGCGCGGAACTCGTCCGGGAGTCGACGGACCTCCCGGCAGCCCACCTGGCGACGGCGTTTCGCGCGCACGGCTGGGCCTGGACGGACGACGACCCGCACCGCTCGGCGTACCGGCTGTGGGTGCCCGACCTGCCGGGGTTGCCGGTCGGCGCGGACGCCCTGCTGCGCGCTCGCGAGCGGGCTAAAGAACGGGACCGCCGCGACGACGTACGGGAGCTGCGCCGCGAACTCGGCCGGCTCGGCGTGGTGCTGCGCGACGAGGGCGGACGCCAGTACTGCCGGACCGTCGCCGGGCGGGCGGGACGGCCGACTTCGACCGGGCGGGAGCCGTAGGGGCGGTAGCGTCAGTCCCAGGAGATTCTGGGAGCGCGCGATGACCGAGCAGCAGCCGTACCGGGTGGTGTCCCGACACCCCGGCTTCGAGCTGCGCCGCTATCCGGCTCACCTGGTGGCCGAGATGCGGATCCAGGCGTCGTTCACCCGGGCGCCGATCGAGGCGTTCCGGCCGCTGGCCGCGTACGTCGGGGGCGCCAACCGGGCCCGACAGCCGGTCGGGTCGGCGCTGCCGGCGACGTCCACGGCCGACGGCGCGACGAAGATCCCGATGACGCTGCCGGTCGTCCAGGTCGAGGGCGAGTGGCCGGGCGCGTACCTGATCCAGTTCGTTCTGCCAGCCACCGTCACCGCCGCGACGGTGCCCGAGCCGGTGGACGCCCGGGTACGGATCCACGAGGTCCCGGCCCAACTGGCGGCGGCGATGCGGTTCTCCGGCCGGTGGACGGAGCGGGCGTTCAGCCAACGGGCCACCATGCTGGGCCGGTCGGTGACGGCCGCCGGGCTGCAGCCCACCGGCGCCATCCGGTACGCGCGTTTCGACCCGCCGTGGAAGCCGTGGTTCCTGCGCCGCAACGAGGTCGTGCTGCCGGTCGTCGAGTGAGCTGAGTGGGCTGCCTACGGTCGTCGGCGCGGGAGCATCCGGTCCGGACGCTCCCGCGCTCACTAAGATCAGCTGACGTACACCGGCGCGCTGGTCGCCGACTGGAAGTCGGTCGATGTGCCGGGATAGACGACACGCCAGTAACCGGCCGTCTTCTTGTAGATCGACGTGGCGAAGTCGTAACTGCCGCCCGCATAGATGGTGGCCGGCGTAGCCCAGGTGCCGTCTTCGCCGGTGGCCGAGAACTGCACCTTCAGTGGCACCGTCCCGGGGGACAACCCACCGGTGAACTCCATCTCACCGCTGAGGGTCACGGTCGTCGCGTTCTCCCGGACCGCCGAGAAGCTCCGGAAGGCCGCCGGCTGGAGCACGGAGATGTTCGTGCTGGCGATCGCGGGGCTGACGAACTCGTCGCTCATCGAGTAACCGACCTGGAGGCGGCCGGACTCGTACGGCGAGGTGGTCAGCGAGTAACGACCGTCCGCGGCCGTGGTGGCAGAGCCGAGGAACGTGCGGCAGTAGTCGGCGCTCATGCAGAGGGAAACCCCCGGCTGCGCACCAGGCACCGGCACCCAACCCTCCGGCGTCCGCCAGGTCAGCTGGCCGCTAACCGTGACGGTCTCATCCTTGAGGATCTTGGGTCGATCCGCCTCGATGGTGATCCGCATCGGCCGCTTGTTGATCGCGATGGTGGTCTCGCCCGACCGCGACGAGCCGTGGAAGAGATGGTCGTTGTCGTAGCTGTAGGCCGCGTACACCATCTCGTCCTTGCGACCGATCGTGACCGTGCCGGTGAAGGAACCATCGGCCCTGGTGGTGACCGCTTCCCAACTAGAGTCGGCGTTCACCGACATGGGGAACCTCCCCAGGGACCTGATCTCGCCGCTGCCCGGCCAGCGACCCTTGAGCCATCCCCGCACTGTCACGTTGCGGTTCTCGTAGGTCACCGTGGTGCGGTTCAGCGTGACGTTGTCGAAGAACGTGACCACCGAGTAGTTCAGGTCGCCGGCATCGGTCTGAGTGACGTGGTGACCGGCCTCGTCGGTGACCTCCACGTCGACCCGGTAGTAACCGAGCTTGTCGAGGATGATCGGGTTGGATCGCCACACCCCGTCACGCTCGGTGCCGGACTGGAGGTAGAAGTCCTCCTGAACGGCGACCTCTGCCCCGGTGTTGTACTCCCGGATGTGCGCACGGACGTCGGTGACGTCGCTGGGCGACGTGATGGACACCAGCAACGTCCCCAGATCGAGGTCGTAGTCGCTGTGCGCGGACGTGACGATCGGAATCTCGTCGGCGTGTGCGGTCGCGGGAAGCCCCACGATCGCGGTCGCTGCGGCGACGGCGACCGCCACAGCAAAACGGGAACGGATCAAAACTGACCTCCAGGAAGGACCGGCGATTCGCTTCGTGGCGGCCGGCAGTGGGAGCCTACCGATCGGGTCCGACAGCTACGTCCACCCCGCTAGGCTGACGTCGTACCCATGTGGACGGAGGAGCCATGACCCGGTACGTCGCCCTGCTGCGCGGGGTCAACGTCGGCAGCACCCGCCTCGCGATGGCCGACCTGCGCCGGATCGTCACCGACCTCGGCCACGACGACGTCACGACGTACCTGCAGAGCGGCAACGTGGTCTTCGGCAGCACGGTGCGCGACGCGGAGAAGCTCGCCGCCGGCATCGAGCGGGCGCTCACCGACGAGCTGGGGCTCACCGTGCCGGTGCTGGTGCGCAGCGGCCGGGAGTTGGCGGCGGTGGCCGGCGGAAACCCGTACGCCGAGATCGACGACGACCCGAAGCGGCTGCTGGTGGCCTTCCTCGCGACCGCTCCGAAGAAGCCGCTTGTCGACGCGCTCACCGTGCCCGGTGGCGAGAACGTGGCGTTCACGGTGACCGGCCGCGAGGTCTTCCTGCACTTTCCCGACGGCGGTTACGGGCGGACGAAGTTCACCAACGCGTACCTGGAGAAGCAGCTCGGCGTGGTGGGCACCACCCGCAACTGGAAGTCGGTGCGCACGCTGGCGGAGATGGCCGCCGGCTGACCGGGCGGGCGTGCGACGCCCGCCCGGGACCGGTCAGAAGTGGTACGCGGTCTCGTACTCGGGGACCAGCACCCGGCTGCGCGGCGAGATCCGACGCACCGCCGCGATCATCTCGTCGAGCCGGGCCCGGTCGGCCGGCGCGACGACCGGCGGGTTCCGCAACGGCGTCTCGAAGTTGTCCCAGTGCACCGGCACCACGACCTTCGGATAGTCCAGACCGGCCAGCAGCCGGGGCAGGTAGTCGGCGGTGGTGGTGGCGCTCTGCATGGCCACCATCGCCACGTCCGGCGTCAGGCCGGTGAGGTTGCGCTCGGCGACGTCGCTGGCCCCGGTGAGGTAGACCGACGGGCCGCCCGCGACCCGCAGCAGGTAGCCCAACGTGTCGCCCTCCGGCAGGTCCGCGATGGTCGCCGGCCGCGCCGGCTGACTCACCCGCACCCCGGGAAAGGCCACCGAGTACGACGCGTTGCGGCTGTGCAGCGAGCCGACCACCTCGACGGTGTGGTCGCCGAAGTCGAGCACCTCCCCGCCCTTCACGGCGCTGAGCTGCGCCGACGGCACCCCGTACGCCAGTCCCAGGTGGTACGCGGTGAGGGTGCCGAACACCCGCGCGCCGGTCCGCCCGGCGATGTACGGCACGTCCATGTAGTGGTCCCAGTGCGTGTGCGTGACCAGCACGGTCGTGGCCTTCTCGACGCGCTGGTCGATCACGTCGGTGCGCACGGTCAACGGGGTGTCCGTCTTGAACGCGCCGGCGAACAGGCCGGTGTCGATCCGGCTGAGGAAGGGGTCGACCAGGATGGTCCGGTCGGCGATGTCGATGCGCCAGCCGGCCGTACCCCACCAGCGGAAGCTGACCGCGCCCTTTGCGCGGGTGGTCGGCGTGGGCGCGGCGGCCGGGGGCGCGGCCTGGGCCGGGGTGGTCGAGGCGGCGAGTCCGCCGGCCGAGACCAGGGCGGTGGTGGCTGCGGCGTCGCGGAGGAAGCGACGGCGGTCGAGGTGGGACATGCGGATCTGCTCCCCGTGTCGGTTGATCGGTCGACCCGAGCCAACCAGCGCCCTCGGGCCCAGGTCCAAGATCGAACGCTGTCGCCTCCGATACGCCAGCGCATATCAGGCCTGCTCGACGGTGCTGTCCCGTCGCTCGACACGGCGAAAAATCAGTCGCCGCGTAACGCCTCAACGGCCGTACGAGCGGCCCGCCCGATGGCCAGGTCCACGTCGATCCGGCGCGGGGCGAGATCCTCGGCGCGGGCGAAGACGGCGATCGCATACCGGCCGCCGTCGGGGTATTCGGCGACTCCGGCCTCCAGGTGCAGTCCGGGCAGGGTGCCGGTCTTGCCGGACACCCGCACGGCGGGCGGGAAACCGGCCGCCAGGCGGGTCCAGAAGAGCTGCCGGGCCATCCAGGCGCGGACCATCGCGCACGCCGATGCCGGCCCGGCCTCGTCCCGCCAGATCAGGGTGAGCAACCGGGTGATGTCCCGCGCCGTACTGGAGGTGGTGCGTTGCGGGTCGAAGACCCGCATGGCCCGAACCTGGTCCGCCGGCAGGGTCGGGAAGATCCGCGCGAACTCTGCCTCGGTACGCGCCCCCACGTCGGCGAGCATCATCTCGACCAGCTCCCGTGGGCCGCCGAGAACGCGGGTTCGGCGAAGGCCCAGCTCGGCGGCGAGCATCGGCAGCAGGTCCGGACCGACCCGGCGCAGCAGCACGTCGGCGGCGGTGTTGTCGCTGACCGACATGGCGAAGTACGCGAGGTCCCGCAACGACACCTCGGCGTCGTCGGCGCAGCCGGCCAGTCCCCACCCGCCGAGCCGGTCGGCGGCGGTGACCAGGACACGTTCGGTCGGGTCGACCTGGCCCGCCTCGACCTGCCGGGCGAACTCCAGCACCAGCAGGATCTTGAAGATCGACGCGATCACCACCTGCTCGTCGGCCCGCAGCCCGACCTCCCGGTCCGCCGCGCCCAGGTCCACGACGTGCAGGCTGCCGGTCACCCCGGCGTCGGCGAAGATGGCCTCGATCCGCTCCCCCACGTCCACCCCGGCACGGTATCCAGTGACACTCCGTCGCTGCCGTAGGGTCCGGCCGTGGACCTGCTCCGACATCTGCGGCACTTCGTGGTGGTCGCCCACGAGCTGCACTACGGGCGGGCGGCCGAGCTGCTCGGAATGGCCCAGCCGCCGTTGAGCCAGTCGATCCAGCGGTTGGAGCGGGAGCTGGCCGTCGAGCTGTTCGACCGTTCCCGCCGCCAGGTGCGGCTCACCACCGCCGGCGGTCTGCTGCTCGCCGAGGCCGAGGAGCTGCTCGCCGGCGAGGGCCGGCTGCGCAACCTCATGGGCCAGGTCCGCGCGGGCGAGCTGGGCGTGCTGCGCGCCGGTGTGCCGCCGGAGACACCGGCGGTGACGCTGCGGGCGCTGCTGGACCAGCTCGCCACCCACGCGCCCGGCCTCGACGTGGAGCTGCACGAACTGACCACCGCCGAGCAGGTGCGGATGCTCAGCGAGCGGAGCCTTGACGTGGGGCTCGTGCACCATCCGGTCGAGGCGGACGGGCTGCGCTTCGGCGCCCCTGTCGACGTACCCCTGGGGGTGTTGCTGCCGCGGACCTCGCCGCTGGCACGCGGGCGGGAGGTGCCGCTCGCCGCGCTCGCCGGCCTGGACCTGGTGACCGCACCCCGGGCCACCGCGCCGGGCTGGCACGACCACCTGCTCGGGGTGTGTCGACAGCACGGGTGGCGGCCGGCGCGGGTGCGGCCGGCGCGCAACCCGGAGTTCCTGTTCGGGTTGGTGCTGGCCGGCGGCGGCGTCGCCGTGGAGCCGGCGACCCTGGCCCGCCGGGAACCACGGATCGCCTGGCGACCGCTCGCCGACGCGGCGCTGACCAAGCGCACGTCGGCGGCCTGGCCGAAGCGGTCGGCGCACCCGGCGGCGGCGATGGTCGGGCAGCTCGCCGCCGAGGTGCTGGCCGCCGCCGAGCCGACGCCACCCACGTCGCCCCCGGGTCCGGCGGCGCGGCCCTGGCCGGTGTTGTTCGACACGACCGGGTGAACCGGACCGCCGTTGCGTCCGTCACTCGTTCCAAGCGTGAATCGTCCATCCGCCCGGGTATGGATGACGGGTAACGAAGACGCGAAGGAGCCGCAGTGGCACTCACGATTCCTGACATCAGCCTGAACGACGGCACCACGATTCCGCAGCTCGGCTTCGGGGTGTTCCAGATCGAGCCGAAGGACACCGCCGCGGCGGTGACCACGGCGCTTGAGGTGGGCTACCGGCACATCGACACCGCCGAGATGTACGGCAACGAAGCCGAGGTGGGCGAGGCCATCCGCACGTCCGGCCTCGACCGCGGCTCGGTGTACGTGACCAGCAAGCTGAACAACGGCTTTCACCGGCCGGACGACGCCCGCAAGGCGTTCGACTCGACGCTGTCGGCGTTGAAGATGGACTACATTGACCTGTTCCTGATCCACTGGCCGTTGCCGACCCTGTACGACGGCGACTACGTCTCGACCTGGAAGGTGTTGGAGGAGTTCCAGCGCGACGGCCGCGCCCGCTCGATCGGCGTGTCGAACTTCCAGGTGGCGCACCTGCGGCGGCTGGCCGACGAGGCGAGCGTGGTGCCGGCGGTCAACCAGATCGAGGCGCACCCGTACTTCACCAACGACGAGGTCCGCGCGTACGGCCGCGAGCACAACATCCTCACCGAGGCGTGGTCGCCGATCGCGCAGGGCAAGGTGCTGGACGACCCGACGGTGGTCGACATCGCCGATCAGGTCGGTCGCACCCCGGCGCAGGTGGTGCTGCGGTGGCACGTGCAGCGCGGCGACATCATCTTCCCGAAGTCGACCACGCCGAAGCGGATCGAGGAGAACACCGGGATCTTCGACTTCGAGCTGGACGACACGGCGATGGAGCGGATCACCGGCCTGGACAAGGGCGAGGCCGGGCGGCAGGGCCCGAACCCGGACACCTTCGCCTACGTGCCCCGCTGACCTGCGCGCGCTGCCCCGGGGCGATGACTCCGGGGCAGCGCGCTGTTCGCGGCCGGGTCAGCCGTCGACGCGCTCGGCAAGCCGGCGGAACACCGCCTGGGTCGGTGTGTCGGGCGTGGCGACGTAGACGATCAGCCGCTGCTCGGTCTCCGGCACCAGCAGCACGCGGCACTCGAACTCCAGCGGCCCCAGCTCGGGATGGGCCACCCGTTTCACGACGGGACGGCGCTCCCCGACCTCGTGCTCGGCCCACAGCCGGGCGAAGTGCGGCGAGGTGCCGAGCAGCTCGGTGACCAGCTCGCGGATCGCCGGGTCGGCCGGGAAGCGGCCGTAGGCCGCCCGCAGGTCCGCCACCGTGGTGTGCACGAACCGTCGCGCGTCGGCATCGGACCAGTGCGCGTCGGTCATCGGCTGCCGGAAGGTCCAGCGGATCATGTTGCGCTCGGCGTGCGGCACGGCCGCGAGATCCCCCACGAAGTGCGTGGCCAGCCGGTTCCAGGCCAGCACGTGGTACGCGGCGTCGACGAGGTACGCCGGAGTCTCGGTCATGGCGTCGAGCAGGTGCCGCAGCCCAGGCGGCACCTCGCGGCTCGGGCCGACGGCCGACGGCGGGTTCTCCCCCGCGATCCGGAACAGGTACTCCCGCTCGTCGCGGTTCAGCAGCAGCGCCCGCGCCAGAGCGGCGAGCACCTGCCGGGACGGGTGCGGGCCCCGGCCCTGCTCCAACCGGATGTAGTAGTCGATCGACATGCCCGCGAGCTGGGCGACCTCCTGCCGACGCAGTCCGGGCGTACGCCGCCGTACCCCGTCGGGGAGGCCGACCTCGGCGGGCCGCAGGCGGGCGCGGCGGGCGCGCAGGAACGCCGCCAGTTCGTCACGTCGCAGGCCGCTGCTCGTCATGTCCCCAGGATGCCCCGGGAGGCATCGATCAGGGTGGTACCGCCGGTCCCAGCCTCGCGGCGTCTCTCCCCACCGGCCGTCGTCGGGCACAGGCTCGACGGCATGACGAACATGATCGCCCTGGTCACCGGGGCCAACAAGGGAATCGGCCTCGCCACCGCCCGTCAGCTCGGCGGCCTCGGGATGACCGTGCTGCTCGGCGCGCGGGACGCCGAGCGGGGCCGCGCCGCGGAGCGGGAGCTGCGCGACGGCGGCACGGACGCGGTGTTCGTGCCGCTGGACGTCACCGACGCGACGTCGGTGGCCGCCGCCGCGAAATTCGTCGAAGCCGAGTACGACCGGCTCGACGTGCTGGTCAACAACGCCGGCATCGTGCTCGCCGACGGTACGCGGGGGCTGCCCAGCGAGACGACCGTGGCGACGATGCGCCGGCTGTACGAGACGAACGTCTTCGGCCCGGTGGCGGTCACCAACGCGCTGCTCCCGCTGCTGCGCCGGGCACCGGCGGCGCGGATCGTCAACGTCTCCAGCGAGGTCGGCTCGATCGCGGTGATGACCGACCCGGACGGCGCGCTGTTCGAGTTGACCTCCGTGCCGTACCCGTCGTCGAAGGCGGCGCTGAACATGCTCACCGCCATGTACGCCAAGGAACTTCGGGATACCCCGATCAAGGTGAACGCGGCGAACCCCGGCTACTGCGCCACCGACCTGAACGGCAACAGCGGCTTCCGTACGCCCGAGCAGGGCGCCGAGGTGAGCGTGCACCTGGCGACCCTGCCGGCGGACGGGCCGAGCGGTCTGCTCTGGGGCTTCCAGATGGACGCCGGCGGTGGGTACGGCGTCCTCCCCTGGTGAGACGGACGCTTGACCTGGAGCGCACTCCAGGTAGCAGGGTGGTCTTCGGGCGCCCGCCGGCAGGACGCCCGGAAGGAGATCCCATGCGGTACCGCACGATCGGCACCGACCCGGCGACCCGACGCGAGGTCAGCGTGCTCAGCCTCGGGGCCATGCTGTTCGGCAGCACCACCGACGAGGCCACCTCGTACGCGATCCTCGACCGGTACGTCGAGGCGGGCGGCACCTTCATCGACACCTCGGACAACTACGCGTTCTGGGTCGACGGCTCACAGGGCGGCCAGAGTGAGGAGCTGCTCGGGCGGTGGCGGCGCAGCCGGGGCATCGGCGCCGAGATCGTCATCGCCACCAAGCTCGGCGCCCGTCCGTTGGCCCCCGGCACCAGCTACCTGGACAACGCCGAGGGCCTGTCGGCGAAGGTGATCCGCGAGTCGGCGGAGCGCAGCCGCGACCAGCTCGGCGTGGAACGGCTGGACCTGCTCTACGCACACATCGAGGACCGGACGGTGCCGCTCGCCGAGACCGTGGAGGGCTTCGCCGAGCTGGTCGCCGAGGGCACGGTCGGCCTGTTGGGCGCGAGCAACCACCGCGCCTGGCGGGTGGAGCGCGCCCGCGCGCTCGCCGCGGCCGCCGGCCTCCCGGGGTACGAGGTGCTCCAGTACCGCCGCAGCTACCTGCTGAACCGCACCGACCTGGTCAGCGAGCTGGACCCGGACGGCGATCCGGGCGGCGTCGGCCCGGACCTGCTCAGCTACCTGCGCGCCGAGCCGGAGCTGACCCTGGTGGCGTACTCGCCGCTGCTCAGGGGGGCGTACAGCCGGGCGGACACGCCGCTGGGCGCCGCGTACGACCTGCCGAGCGCGCCCCGGCGACTGGCCGCCCTGCGGGAGGTCGCCGGACAGACCGGCGCGACGGTGAACCAGGTGGTGCTCGCCTGGCTGCTGGGCGGCGACCTGCCGACGATTCCGCTGGTGGGGGCCTCCTCGGTGGCCCAACTCGAGGAAAGCCTGGCCGCCGTGGAGCTGGAGTTGACCGCCGAGCAGCGGCAGCGTCTCGACACCACCTGGTGACCTGCGACGGCCGTCCCGCCGACTCACCCGTCGGCCGGCGGGGCGGTCAGGTCGAACTGCCAGTCATTGGCCCGCATCAGGTGCCCGGGCGGATACTCGAAATTCGTCTCACCCAGCAGCGTGAAGCCCGCCTTGCGGCAGACCGCGTTCGAGGCGGGGTTGTCGACAGACGGGTAGGCGTGCGCGTGACGCCGGTCCCGTCGGGCGCGCGCCACGTCGAGAGCCGCCCGCACCGCGGCGGTGGCCAGCCCCTGCCCCCGGTACGCGGGCAGCACCGCCCAGCCCAACTCGTACACCGGTTGGTCGCGCCACTCGCGACGCCAGTAGCCGACGCTGCCCGCCCGCGTGCCGTCCGGCAGCACCACCGTGAACATGCACCCCTGCCCACCCTCGGCGAAGTGCACATACCGGTTGTGCCGGGCGAGCACCTGCTCGTCGGTCTCCGGGCCGCCGGTGTGTCGGCGCGTGTCCGGTGAGTTGAGCTGCCGCAGCAGCTCGAGATCATCCTCGTGCCACGGCTCGATGCGTACCTGCGTCATCCCGTCCCCTCGTCGACTCCAGTCAAGCCGGTCCCACCGACATTCCGACCCGGAACGGCACTCGCTAGTTCCGATCTAGCGGGCCGGCGGTCGCCACCTCGCGCCTGTAGGACGGCGGGGTCGTTGGTCACACCGACCACGACGTCGCCGGCCATCGGACGAGAGGTAGAAATGATGAACAGACGCGCCACCGGCCTGGCCATCGAGGCCGAAGGGCTCACCCGCACGTTCGGGGAGACCCGGGCGCTGGCCGGCATGGACCTGCGGGTGCCCGCCGGCACCGTCTACGGCCTGCTCGGCCCGAACGGGGCGGGTAAGACCACGGCGGTCCGGGTGCTGGCGACGCTACTGCGCCCGGACGGCGGCACGGCGCGGGTCTTCGGGCACGACGTGGTCGCCGAGGCCGACAAGGTTCGCAGCCGGGTCAGCCTCACCGGCCAGTACGCCTCGGTCGACGAGGACCTCACCGGCACCGAGAACCTGGTGCTGCTGGCCCGCCTGCTGGGCCTGCGCAAGCCGGAAGCCCGCGACCGCGCGGCGGCGCTGCTGGCCGCGTTCGGTCTGACCGAGGCGAGCGACCGCCAGGTCAAGAAGTACTCGGGCGGCATGCGACGGCGCATCGACATCGCCGCGAGCATCCTGAACACTCCCGACCTGCTCTTCCTCGACGAGCCGACGACGGGCCTCGACCCGCGCAGCCGCAACCAGGTGTGGGAGATCGTCCGGGCCGTGGTGTCGCACGGTACGACCGTGCTGCTGACCACGCAGTACCTCGACGAGGCCGACCAGCTCGCCGGGCGGATCGCGGTCGTCGACCACGGCCGGGTGATCGCGGAGGGCACGCCGGGCGAACTGAAGTCGTCGGTCGGCTCCGGCACCGTCCACCTGCGACTGCGCGATCCCGGCCAGCGGCCCCAGGCCGAGCAGGTGCTCCGGGAGGCGCTGAACGTGCCGGTGCAGCTCGCCGCCGATCCGGTGGCCCTGACCGCCCGCGTCGGCGAGGCCGGCACCGACCTGGACGCCAGCGCGCAGGCGGCGCGTGCGCTCGGTGACCTGGCCCGCGCCGGCATCGTCGTCGACGACTTCTCCCTCGGCCAGCCCAGCCTGGACGAGGTCTTCCTGGCCCTGACCGACCATCCGGCCGTGTCGGCCGACGAGCGCGACGACGAGCTGGAGGCAGCCCGATGAGTGACACGACCACGACCGCCGGCACGGCCGAGCGGGCGCCGTCGGTCTACGTACCGTCCGCCGAGGCGCTGGCGACCGTCCTCGCGCCGGGCGCCCGACCGGCCCGGCCGAGCGCGTTGGGCGCGTCGCTCACCTTCGGCTGGCGGGCCCTGCTGAAGATCAAGCACGTGCCGGAGCAGCTCTTCGACGTGACCGCGTTCCCGATCATCATGGTGCTGATGTTCACGTACCTGTTCGGTGGCGCTCTCGCCGACAGCCCGCGTGACTACCTGCAGTTCTTCCTGCCCGGCATCATGGTGACCAGCGTCGTGATGATCACCATGTACACCGGGGTCGGCCTCAACACCGACATCGAGAAGGGCATCTTCGACCGCTTCCGGACGCTGCCCGTCTGGCGGCCCGCCGCGCTGGTCGGCATGATCTTCGGCGATGTGCTGCGCTACATCCTCGCCGCCCTGGTCATCCTCGGTGTCGGGCTGGCGCTCGGCTTCCGGCCCGCCGGCGGCGTCGCCGGGGTGGCCGCCGGGATCGGGCTGCTGGTGGTCTTCTCGTTCGCGTTCTCCTGGGTGTGGACGTTCTTCGGGCTGATCCTGCGCAGCGAGAAATCGGTGATGGGGGTCAGCATGATGGTGCTGTTCCCGCTGACGTTCCTCAGCAACGTCTTCGTCGAGCCGAGCACCATGCCCGGCTGGCTCCAGGCGTTCGTGAAGGTCAACCCGGTGACGCAGCTGGTGGCCGCGGTACGCGCCGTCATGTCCGGCCACTCGGACGCCTCCGCCACCATGTGGCTCCTGGTGTGGAGCGCCGGCTTCGTCATCGTCTTCGGCACCCTGACGATGCACCGCTACAACCGCCGCTAACCCCCACCCCCCACCTACCACCCCCGCCCCGCCCACCCCCGCGCCACCGCTCCCCGCCCCTCCACCCCCACACCCGCGCCGCCGCCCCACACCCGCGCCGCCGCTCCCCCACCCCCACACCCGCGCCGCCGCCCCACACCCGCGCCGCCGCTCCCCGCCCCCACACCCGGGCCGCCGATCATGAAGTTGTGGTGGGTGACAAAGCGGCCTGTAAATGCTCAAACCAGGCACCACAACTCCATGATCGACAGGACCTGATGGCGACTTCCCCGCGATCTTGCATTTTCTGTGGCGACAAAAGCCACGAGAGCACCCAGATCCACAACCGAAAGTGCAAGATCGCGGCGCGGGCAAGGCGTGGGCGGGGCGTGGGCGGCGCGGGCAAGATCGCGGGCGCGGGCGTGGGCGGGGCGCGGGCGGGGCGCGGGCGTGGGCGGGGGCGTGGGCGGGGGGCGGGGGGCGGGGGGCGGGGGTTAGAGGTGCCAGGGTGGGAGGGTTTGTGGGAGGTAGCGGCAGGTGGCGCCGGTGGAGACCGAATCGCGCAGATGAGTGGCGAGCGTGGGATGGCGTTCGTCGAGCTTGCGCAGGGTGTCGCGGATTCGCGCGGTGACAGTCTTGCGGGCCCGTTCGGCCTCGTCGCCCAGCCGTCTACTCCGGCCGGCCAATCCCGCCGCGGCGCGCAGCTCCTCGAGCAGCGCGCCGCGTTCGGCGTCCAGCGCGGACACCTTCGCCGTGTCGTCGCGGGCAACGGCCCGGTCGATCTCGTCGTCGAGGCGGGTCAGGTGCCGCCGGTAGCGGGCCTTCGCCTCGTCGTCGAGGACCGGGTCGCCGCCCATCCGACGGGCGGCCACCAGCACCGGCCCGGCGGCGGGGTCGAGCAGTTCCACCGCCGGGACGTCGCCGCCGGGGCGGCTCAACAGCAGGTGCAGGTCGTGTAGGCCCTTGGCGTCGGGCAGGTGCGCCACCACGCCCGCGTAGGCGAGCCGCCAGACCGGCCCGTCGCGTCGAAACGCGTACCCCTCGATCGTCGGGTCGGGCGGCGTCACCTGACGCCGGCCGACGGCCGGGCCGCCCCCGACGACCTGGTCGCCCTCGCCTGCGTGGCCTCTCCCGCCGGCCTGGCCGGCGAGCGCGACATCGCCCAGCACGCTGCCCTCGGCCCACCCAACGGCGGGCCCCGAAACGGCGTGGCCCGACACGGCGGGCCCCGACACGGCGTGAGCCAGCCCGCCTTGGTCCGGCTCGGCGTGGGTTGGGTCCGGGTCGGCGAGCCGGAGGAGCACCTGCCTCATGCCGAGGGCGGCGGCGTCCCGGACGGTGCTCGCGCGCAACTGGGCAACCGTGGCGGCGTCGCCCGGCTGGTCGCGGCCGGCGAGGGCGTTCACCAGCCCCGCGCGGGCGATGAGCGACCAGGGTCGGGAGCCCATCCGGTCGGCGGCGTCACGGGCCGCCGTGAATCCGGTGACCGCGTCGTCCCAACGCTCCTGCGCGGCGTCGACCACGGCGAGCCAGTGGTCGATGGGCCCGCTGATGTCGCAGCCGAACAGCCCCACCGCCCACTGCCCACGGTGCGGAACCAGCGCGGCCCGCGCGTCGTCGCAGCGCCGTGGATCGCGGGACGCGGCGGCGGCCTGGGCGCGCAGCCGCAGCCACAGCGGCGACACCGGACGCGGGTAGTGGATGCCGGCCGCCTCGATGCCGGCGGTCAACCGCACCGCCTGCTCGTCGTCGCCACGCTCGGCCGCCGTGATGGCCGACAGCAGCTCCCGGTACGGGTAGTCGGTCGGCGCCCACTCGTGCAGCAGCGTGTCGATCTCGTCGAAGCGCCCCTGCAACAGCAGCCGGGCCCAGCGCAGGTGGTGGCCCATGAAGGCGAACTCGGCATGCCCCGGGTCGGACAGGTCGACGATGACGCGAAATCGCTCGTCCGCTTCGGCGAAGTCGCCCCGGAACGCCGCGATGATCCCGCCGTCGACGGCCGCCGCCATCCGGGGACGGGCCAACTCGCCGTGCTGACCCACGGTGACGAAGGCGGTGAACTCCTCCATGAAGCGCGGGTCGCCCAGTTCCAGCAACGCCACCCAGCGCAGCGAGGTGGCCCACAGCTCGGTCTCCCGGTCGCCCGAGCGGCGGGCCACGTCCCGGATCTCGGCGGTGAGTGCGGCCCGTGCCGCCGCGGTGCCCAGCCCCCAGGTGGTGTCGTGGCGGGCCCACAGGCTGAAGGTGAGCGCCTCGTCGTCGCGACCACGACGGGCGATGGTCTCCGTCGCGGTGATCAGGTCCGCCACCAGCGCGCCCGTCGACGCGGTGGGGGCGGGCTCGCCGATCAACCGCTGGTACGCCTCGCGCACCAGGTCCGTCGTGTCAACGGCGATGGTGGTGTCCACCTGCCGGGCGCGGTGCACGGTGAGCGCGACGCGGGCCAGTGGCACCGGGTCGTCGAGCGTACGGGCGAGCGTCGCGGCTTCGGCCAACAGGCGTGCGGCCTCGGATCGGCCGGCGTGGTGGTACTGCACCTCGCCGAAGTCGACGAGCAGGCGAATCCGCTGCGCGGGGTCCTCGACGATCTCCAGTGCCCGGCGGAAGTGCACCCCCGCCTCGTCGGCGGCGAGCCGGGCGAACGCGTCCCGCCCGGCGGCGACCAGCAGCTCGCCGGCCCGGGTCCGGTCCAGCGCCGCGCCGGCCAGGTAGGCGTGGCGGGCCAGATCCGCCGGGATGAGCCGGTCGGTGAGCGCGGTCGGCGGATCCACCGCCCGGACCACCGCGGCGTGGCGGGCCTGCCGGTCGTCGGTGGTGAGCCCGTCGTACAGGGTCTCGCGGACCAGGTCGTGGGCGAAGGTGAACCGGCCGGCACCCCGGGCGGCCACGAGCCGGGCGGTCACCGCGTCGTCGAGCAGCCGGTCGACAGACGCCACCGGTATCGCCGCGCTGGCCGCCAGGACCTGCCGGTGGAACTCACGCCCCAGCACGGCGGCGACGGTCAGCGCCTCGACCACCGGGGCGGGCAGCCGGGCGAGCCGCTGTCGCACCGCTTCCCGTACGCCGGGCGGGATCGTGCCGGTGGTGCCGTCGGCGTGCCACAGCCGCGCGGTCTCCTCGACGAAGAACGGGTTGCCGCCGGTGCGGCGGTGCACCTCGTCCGCCAGGTCGGGGGCGGGCTCCCGACCGGCGGTACGCGCCATCAACGCGGCCACCTCGTCGCGGGCGAGACCGGTGAGGGTGATCGTGGTGGCCTTGGCGACCAGCGGCATCAGCAGCGGGCGCAACGGGTGCTCGCCCGCCTCGACCTCCGCGTCGCGGTACGTGCCGATCAGCAACAGCCGCTCGAACCAGGTGTGCTGGGCGGCGAACGCCAGCAGCCGCAGCGAGGCCGGGTCGGCCCAGTGCAGGTCGTCGAGGACGACCACCACCGGCCGGTGCGCCGAGACCGCGACCAGCGCGGCGGTCACCGCGTCGTACAGGGCGAACGCCTCCTGCTCGGCGACGTGGCTGCCGTCGTCCGAGCCGGCCCAGGCGGCGGCGAGGCTGGGCACGTCACCGGTGCCGGTCTCACCGAGCAGGGCGGCCAGGGCCGGCTCGGCGTCCGGTCGGGCGAGCGCCCAGTCGTCGGCGGAGCGGCGCAGGGCGCGCAGGACCTGCACCCACGGCCAGTAGCCGGGGGCGCTGTCGGAATCCCAGCAGGCCGCGCCGAGCACGAGCGCGCCGCGCCGGCGGGCCTCCCGCGCCACAGACGTGACGAGGGTGGTCTTGCCGATGCCGGGCTCGCCGGTGACCAGGACGAGACCACCGTGGCTCGTGGCGGCCCGATCCAACTCGGCGCGCAGCAGACCCGCGGGGTGATCCCGCCCGATGATGGCGTCGCCGACGCGCGCGTCCATGGTTCCCAGACGGTACTGGACCCCACCGACGCTGACCGTCGAGATTTGACAGTGCCATAGCTAGCGGTTATCTATTAGCGGTCAATCTGAAGGGGCGTGCCGGAGTGCAGGACGTGGTGCTGGCCATGCTGGCCAAGGAGCCGGCGCACGGGTACGAGCTGCGCAACCGGATGCGCGGTGCGCTCGGCCCCCTCGGCGAGACGATGAACGCGGGGCAGATCTACGTGACGCTGGCCCGGTTGGCGAAGGCCGGCCTGGTGACCTCCGAGCGGGCCGACGGCCTGCCGGATCGGCCGGACCGCCGGGTCTACGCGTTGACGCCCGCCGGGCAGCAGCGTGTCGCCGGCTGGCTGATCGAGGTGAGCTGGCCGAAGCCGGACCTCGCGGAGTTTCACCTGAAGCTGGTGGCCGCTGCGGCTGCCCGGCTTGCCGATCCGGTCGCGTTGGTGGACGCCCAGCGGCGGGAGGTGCTGCGCAGGCTGCGCGACGCCCAACGGGCGGCGTTGGAGCGGTCGGTGGATCCGGTCGCCGGATTGCTGCTGGAGGGCGTCGTGTTGCGGCTGCGGGCTGACCTGGAGTGGCTGGAGGCGTGCGAACGCATGTGGACCGAGCGCGGTCGCGCGGAACGGAAGGCGGGGGCATGAACGGGTCGTTGGCGCTGCGGGCACGCGGGCTGAGCAGGTGGTACGGCTGGGACAACGCGCTGGTCCGCGCGGTCGACGAGGTGGACCTGGACGTGCCCGCCGGCCAGGCGGTGGCGATCATGGGCCCCAGCGGATGCGGCAAGTCGACCCTGCTGCACCTGCTCGGCGGGCTCCAGCGTCCCACCGACGGCGAGGTGTGGCTGGCCGACCACCGGATCGACACGATGAGCGAGCGCGCCCTGGCGCGGCTGCGGCGCGACCACATCGGTCTCGTCTTCCAGTCCTTCCACCTGATGGACGAACTCACCGCCGTGGAGAACGTCGAGATGGCCGCGCTGCTGGCCGGTCGGTCGCCTGGCCGCGCCCGCCGACGCGCCCTGCACCTGCTCGACCAGGTGGGGCTGGCCGACCGCGCCACGCACCTGCCCTCGGCGCTGTCCGGCGGTCAGCGTCAACGCGTCGCCATCGCCCGCGCGTTGAGCAACGAACCGCAGGTCGTGTTGGCCGACGAACCCACCGGCAACCTCGACAGCGCCGCGACCCTGGAGGTGCTGCGGCTCTTCGAGGACCTGCGCAGCGCCGGGCAGACCCTCGTGGTGGTTACGCACGACGCCCGCATCGCGGCGGTCGCCGACCGGGTGATCTCCATGCGTGACGGGGCGTTCGCCGACGACAGCATGCTCGCCGGCGTCCACGACGGGGTGCGCTGACGTGGCGGGCCGCCTGCTGCTCGTGTGGCGACTGCTGGTGCGGGACCTGCGTCGGCACCGGACGGAGACCGTGCTGCTGCTGGTCGCCATCACCGCGGCGACCGCGACACTCACCCTCGGCCTCACACTCAACGAACTCGTGACCCGCCCGTACGAGCGGACCCGGGACGCCACCGCAGGCCCGGACCTCGTGGTGGAGACGGGTTTCCCCGGTCCGCGGGCCCTGGACGCGCTCGCGCCACTGACCACCCTGCCCGGCGTCACCGACCACAGCGGACCGTATCCATTGGCCTTCCTGGCGCTGACCGCCCGCGACACAACCGTCCGGGTCATCGTCGAGGGCCGCGACGGCACGCCGGCCGCGGTCAACCGACCGGCCGTGACCGACGGCACCTGGGTACGCCCCGACGGCGTGGTCGTCGAGCGCACCTTCGCCGACGCGCTCGGCCTACACCTCGGCGAGACGGTCAGCGTCGGCGGCCACCCCCTGCACGTGACCGGACTCGCGGTGACCGCCGCCCGGCCGGTGTACCCGCAGGTCCACTGGCACCTGCCGGGCTCGAACCTGGTGGAGAAGGGCGGCCTGGTCTGGGTCGATCGTCGTGACATCGCCACCATCGCCGGGGACCAGCCGCTGTCGTACACGCTGAACCTCAAACTGGCCGACCCGGAGGTCGGCGCCGGCGTCGTCGACCCCTCGGGCAGCAATCCCTACTACCGCGGCTGGAGCTTCCGCTCGGCGCGGGACATCGCCGACAGCAGTGGTCGCCAGAACGGGCAGGCCGAGACGGCCCTGGTGGTCGGCAGTTGGCTGCTGACCGGCCTCGCGGTGATCGGCGTCGCGGGTATCGTCGCGGGCCGCGTCATCGCCCGCCGCCGCCGGGTGGGGCTACTCAAGGCCGTCGGCGCCGGGCCCGCCGTGATCGCCGCCGTCCACCTGGCCGAATACCTCGTGATCGGGCTCGCCGCCGCCGGGGCCGGCCTGGCCGCCGGCTGGGTCGCGGCACCTCTGCTGTTCCGCACCAGCGCCGGATTCGTCGGCGTCGGCGTCATGAGCCCGCCGCTGCGCGTGGTGATCGCCAGCACCGCGCTCGCCCTCTCGATCGCCGTCGCGGCGACCCTGGCACCGGTGCTCCGCGCCGCCGTCACCACCACCGTGCACGCGTTGGCCGACGCGCCCACGCCACCGCGCCGTCGGCGCTGGGCCATCTGGCTGTCGCGCCGGCTGCCCACCGCCCTCCTGATCGGCGTACGCATCAACGCGCGGCGGGCACACCGCGCCCGGCTCGTCACCGTGAACACCCTGATCACCACGGCCGCCCTGGCCGCGGTCCTCACGATCCTGGCGCAGGACGACGATCCGCTGAATCTCGGCTACGCGGAACTCCCCGACCCCCGCAACGAACGAACCCTCCAGGCCATGCTGATCGTCGCCGGGATGGCCTGTTTCCTCGCGCTGCTCAACACCATCGTGAGCACGTGGACGGCGGTCCTCGACACCCGGCAACCGCTGGCGGTCGCCCGCGCGCTCGGCGCGACCCCCGCCCAGACCGGCTTGGGCCTGGCCGTGGCACAACTCCTCCCCGCCGTGCCCGGCGTCGCGCTCGGGATCCCGTTCGGCATCGGCCTCTACCTGTTCTTCGATGGCGAGCGATACCCACCCGCTGCCTGGACGCTCACCACGGCGTTCGGAGTCCTGCTCGCGGTCGCCATGGTCACCGCCATTCCCGCCGTCGCCGCGGCACGCCGCCCGGTCGCGGACATCATCCGCTCCGCGGGGTGACCTGACCACGGCCGATGGCCGGTCACCACCTGACGCTGATTCCAGTGACGCTGCTGCGGTCACCCCTATTAGTCCTCATCCTTCCCTATGAAGGTAGGATGAGGAACGATGACGGAAGACATGTACTCGGTTGAACAGGTCGCCGACCGGCTCGGCCTACACGTACGAACGGTGCGCGGCTACATCCGCGCCGGCCGGCTGCGCGCCGTCCGGATCGGCAAGCAGTATCGGATCGCCGCCAGCGATCTCGACGCGCTCACCGGACGGCCGCCCGCCGCCGTCGTGGCCGGGCACGCCGAGGTGTCGAGCATCGTGCAGATCGACGGTGTCGACCGGGCCGCCGCCGACCGGCTCGGCACGCTCGTACTGGCCAGCGTCAACACCGGGCACGACCCGGCCCGGCCGCTGCGGGTGCAGACCGTGCACGACGATGACCGCCGCCGCCTGAAGATCATCATCCTCGGTGATCCCGCCGGCACCGCCGAGGTGCTGCACCTGCTCGACGCCGTCCTCAACGCCGACAACGGCCTGCTCGACCGGGAGGTCCACGATGCCTGACGAGATCCAGGAACGCGCCGGGGTGCCGGTGCTGGTCTGCGACCCGGCCGGCCCGCCGATCGTCACCGAGCAGGACGCGCTGGACCTGATCGGCGCGGCCTTCCTCGGCGCCCAGGTGGTGGCCGTGCCGGCCCACCGGCTCGACGACCGTTTCTTCTCGCTCGGCACCCGCTTCGCCGGTGACGTGATGCAGAAGTTCGTCAACTACCGGCTGCGGCTCGCCGTGGTCGGCGACATCTCGACGCAGCTCGCGGGAAGTTCGGCGCTGCGCGCCCTGGTGCACGAGTCGAACCGGGGCGAACAGATCTGGTTCGTGCCGGACCTGGACGCCCTCGACGATCGACTGCGCGCCGCCCGATAGCCCGCTCACCGGTCGGGCCTGACCGCCATCTCCACCGCGTCCGGCTCCACCCGCCTGACCCGAGCCGCCTCGGCCGCCCAGCGCAGGTAGGCGAGCCACTCCTCGGACGACCACCCGTTGCGGCGGTCGACACCCGCCTCGGCGGGGAGTTGGCCGGCCACCACACGGTCGAGGATCAATGGCTGCACCCCGCCCGCGCCGCGCCGGTACCCCGCGAAGTAGAGAACCTTCGTGAACAGGCCCGGCCCCAACCACGGCAGACGAGCGTGGTTGGGGTCGCTGAATCGGCGGTACGCCGTCCGCAACGCCTCCTCGTCGGGCTTCGGGGTGCACACCCCCTCCAGCGCGTACGCCAGGCGTTTGCCGTCGGGGTCGGCGGCGAGTGACCTGGCGGCGCGCCACGGGCCGTACCCGATGGGGCCGTAGGCCCAGGCCAGTACGGCCGCCAGCAGGTGACGGGGACTCGCGACGCCAGCACGGCACGCCTCGGCGACCGCGAAGACGTCGCGCCGCCAGACCTCGCCACTCGCCGGGAAGGCGTCGGGCCACGCGTCCGGCGGCAGTCCGGCCCGCCAACGATCCACCCGAACGGTGACCGGGGTTCGCTCCTGCGGCACAGCATTAATCATGGTGGCCTCCCTCGACTCGCGTCCCTGTCCGGACGCTATGGCCGAGGCACACCGACGACAGCCCGCTGACTCCATATGGGGGGAACGAACACGCCGGTGGCCGCCCCTGCCTTCGGGACGGCCACCGCACGTGGCCGTTACGGCGTGGCGCAGATGGCGTACGCCGTGTCGGACCAGTTGCCGGCGAAGGCGTCCTCCTCGTACGCGCCGGACGCGGCGGACGTCGGGGCGGTCGCGGGGCCGCCGTTGGGGCGGAAGTCGTCAACGATGCCCTCGCCGGTCACGCCGTTCAGTTCGTAGCCGGCGCCGGTCAGCACCTTCCCAACCGGGCAGGTCGCCGTGACGCTGCGGAAGTCGGCCGAGGTGCTGGCACCCACCGTGGAGGCGCGCACCAGGCCCGCGAGGGGGTTGGCGCAGATGGCGTACGCGGTAGCGGACCAGTTCAGGGTCGTGGCGTCCGACTCGTACGCGCCGACGGTGACCGCTGTGGGTGCCGTGGCGACACCGCCGTTGGGGCGGAAGTCGTCGACGACACCTTCGCCGGTGACGCCGTTGAGTTCGTAACCGGTGCCGGTAAGCACCTTCCCGACCGGGCACGTCGCTGTGACGCTGCGGAAGTCGGCCGAGTTGCTGACGCCGGCCGTGGTGACCCGGACCAGGCCGGGCAGCGGATTGGCGCAGATCGCGTACGCCGTCACCGACCAGTTTCCGGCGAACGCCTCGGTCTCGTAGGCGCCGACGGTGACCGCTGTCGGTGCCGTGGCGACACCGCCGTTGGGGCGCAGGTCGTCGACGACGCCTTCGCCGGTGACGCCGTTGAGTTCGTAACCGGTGCCGGTGAGCACCTTCCCGACCGGGCATGTCGCTGTGACGCTGCGGAAGTCGGCCGAGTCGCTGACGCTTGTCGCGGCGATCCGCACCAGGCCGGGGACCGCGGCGGACGCCGGGCTCGCCGGGGCGAGCACCGCTCCGGTCGCGAGAAGAATGAGCACGGGTACGGACGCGCGAGCGCCGAACCGGCGGGCCGTGTTCTGAGTACGCATGTGTTTCTCCCGTCTGAGGCCGGACGGGGCGGCAGTGCGAAGCCGACGTCGAGGCCGTTCGTGATGACGGGTTCACGCTAGGTAGCCACCTGACCAGGCATTATCTCCAAGCCGACTACGTCGCGTAGCGGACCATGAGGGGTGCCCTCCGCCGCGCTGACGTGCGGTGAGGACGCCCCCCGATCACGGACGCGACCGGCGTGGCCGGCCAGTGGTCACCAGATCCGCACCTCGTACACCCTTACCGTGCGGCCGAAGTCCACTCCGTACCACTTGTCGACAGTGCTCGTGTGGTACTGGCCGCCGGCCTCGTAGTTGACAGTCACCTTGTTGTTGCCCGAGGTGTAGTGGTGGACGCCGCCGATGTTCACGGCCGTGACGCCCCGACTGGCGAAGCACTTGGACATGCCGACGGTGCCGAGCGTGATGTCGAGCTTGAGGAAGTCCGTCCGGGTGCCACAGCCGACCGAGTTGATGGCCAGGGCAGGGCTGGCCGGGAGCGCGATGGTCAGGGCGAGGCCCGCCACCGCACCGAGGGCGATCTTCTTGACGCGCGTCTTCATCTACGCGGGGTCCTTTCTGTTCCGGTGGGAGTGGTGTCGTGCGCGCCACCACTACGCCCGGGACGACCCGGTGGTTCACCGCCGAGGGAGATATTTATTGATTTTTATGAATGGCGGCTACCATTCGGCTATGCCCGCTCGCCGCGTCACCGCCGCCGTCGCCCTTGCCGCGCTGGCGAGCCTGCTCGCCGTCGGCGTGGCCCGTGCCGACGGCCCGGCCATCAGCACCCCCGGCACTCCGACCGTGGTCGCCAACGAGCCGCATCGGCTCACGCTCAGCTGGGCGCCCTCCGCCTGGGTCGAGCCCGGGGCGGAGCAGCCGATCAACTACGAGGTGCAGGTGCCGCTGGGCCCCAACACGTACCGTTTCCTCGGCTCCACCACGGACACCACGATCACTCTCACCGACCTGGCACCCGGCACGACGTACCGGATCGCGGTTGCCGCCCGCGCGCTCGGCGGCTACTCCGACACCTCGCTCACGACGACCGTGCGCACCGCCAGCGGTCGCGCGACGGTCAGCTATCTCAACCTCGACTGGTCACCGACGAACAACCAGATCCAGCACCTCCTGAAGGTCACCAACACCGGCACCGCGCCGCTGGACCTGAGCACGGTGCGGGTGCGCTACCACCTGCGCTTCGAGGGCGGCAACACCTCACTGGTGCCGAACTGCGACTGGGCCGCGCTGGGTTGCCAACGGATCCGGCAGACCGTGCAGTTCTTCGTCCCCCCAGGCGGGCCGGCCGGGCTCTCGACGCCGGCGCCGCCGAATCCCCAGCCGGGCACCGCCGTCCCCGGCTGGGTGGAGCTGACCTTCACCGACGGTACGCTCGCGCCGGGCCAGTCGACCGGGCCGATCCAGCTGCGGCACCACCGGCACAGTTGGAGTGACATCGACGAGCGCGACGACCCGAGCTGGCTCGCCGCCACCGGCCAGTGGACCGAGAACGGGCGGATCACGCTCGACGTCGACGGGGTACGCGAGTTCGGCGACACGAACACCTGACACGCGCGGGAGGCCGGTCCGCAGTCGGCCCCGACCTGACGAGCCTGATGCCTGTGCGTCATCTTGATGACTCACCGGCATCACCCACTCAGGGACCACACGGTCCGCTGGCGCGTCGGCCGAAGCTCTGGGGCATGTGGACCCTGGCGTTCGGTATGCCGAGGGCCAGCAGCCGCGCCCGGGCGGCGGCCACCATCGCGGGTGGGCCGCACACGTAGATGTCCTGGCCGGGCCGGTGATGGTCGAGGGCGATGGTCAGAGCGTCGCCCTGCTCGCCCGGCTCGGCGCAGGGGTCGTCGGAGAGGGCCGGCACGATCGTCAGCCAGTCGTGGGCGCACTGAAGCTTGTCGAGGGCGATCGCGTCGTACAGGTCGATGAACGTACGCGCGCCGACGACAAGCGTCACCCGCCGACCGTCCGGTGCGGCGGCGACCTGCTCGACCAGGGCGCGCAGCGGCGCCAGCCCGGTGCCACCGGCGACGAGCAGCAGATCATCGGTACGCGCCGGGTCCAGGCTCAGCCCGGTGACGACGGGTGGGCCGAGCCAGAGCAGCTCACCGGGGCGTACCTGATGAACCAGGCGGTGGGAGACGGTGCCGGCGGGTACGGCGCGGACGTGCAGCTCGACGGTGCCGTCCGCGCGTGGGGCGTTGGCCGGCGACAGCCAACGCCAGTGCCCCGGCCGACGCGGCGTGCAGACCGGCACGGCCTGACCTGGCAGCAACGGCAGTCGCCGCAAGGGACGTACCGTCAGGATGGCGATGTCGGGCGACGGCCGATCGTGCCCGATCACCTCGACGTGCCACCAGGCCCGGCCGTCGCCGGCGAGCGCGGCGGCCCGGCGGATGGCCTGCGTGGCGCGGCACAGGGCGCGCTCGGCGATGACGGTGAGCTGCGGCGTCCACACCGGCTGGGCGTGACGGGCCACCGTCGCGAGCAACGCGTCGCCGACGGTGGTGACGTGCGGGAGCAGGTCGAAGTGACGGTACGCGCGGCCGAGCACCTGGAGCAGCGCCGCCCGGTTCGCCTGGTCGTCGCCGCCGACCAGGAGGCGGCCCAGCGCGGTGAAGAACAGCGGCGCGTCGCGGCGTGGGAGCAGCCCGGTCCGGCGGTCTTCGACTGTGCACCAGAAGTCGGCGGCGGCCCGCACGTCGACCGACTCCCAGGCGGCGGCCAGGCTCATGCGGGCCGGGAGGTCGTCGTCGATCACGATGGGCATGCCGGCTCCAAGTCGTCGAATCGTGGGCTGGCACCGGGGCGGGAAGAGCTGCGCCGATGAGGGCCGGCGCAACTCCGAGGCCGAACACCCGCCCCGGGCCATGCATCCATCCTGTTCAAGCATCTGATGCCGCGATATGACCACTCTCTGTACTTGCGCTGTACCTATGCTGCATCGAAGTCGTTAGGCTGACCGGAGCTGCCACGACGTGATCGGGGGCTAAACCTTGCCTACTGTCCAGGCGTGGACAGGCCGCGAAACCCGTGCGCTGCGACAAGCCCTACGCATGAGCATTCGCGACTTCGCGGAGAACCTAGGCGTTAGTGAGCGGACCGTCTCCAAATGGGAAGCGGGCCGAGACGCGGTGCATCCTCGGCCGGAGATGCAGGCGGCGCTCGACACCGCGCTCAGCAGAGCCGGAGGTGAGGCAGCAGATCGCTTCATCGCCGCCACTAGCAGGACTGACCTCGATGCCAACCGCGTCGGCGACCTGTACAAGGTCCAGTCGCACAAGTTCATACCGGTATACACAGGTGCGGCGGCGGCTGCGGAACTCGCTGCGCAGGAGGGCTTTCACTCGCGACCACACGAGTGGCTAGAGGTTTCGACCGCTGGGGTACCTCATGCGGAAGGGAGCTGTACAGCGCACGTCTTCGCCTGCGGTGTCGTGGTGTTGCACCTCAGGCAAGAGCTGTACTTCCGCACGTTGGCCTTACTCGCCGCTTGGCGGTATGCCAGCTACGAGCAGGACCTGCCATGGGCGGCCGAACAAGTGGCGCGGCTCAGCTCGCCCGTCCCGTCATCCGATCGCGGCGCGCCCGAATACGTCCTGTCGATGTACATCCTGGAAGAGCCGGCCTGGACCGGCGCCGAATTGGAGACCGCACTACGCCTCATGAGCCTGCCGTCTGCACTGGTCAACCGGCGCGCACACCCCTCACCTAAACCGGTACGCGATCACGTCGAACGCCGCTTGCTAGCCCAAGGCTTCGATCAGCCGTCAATCCAGTCGTTCGGAGTGCACGGACTCTCCGTGGGCTACGCCAGTTGGGCGGGTCTGGCGTACCACGCGCTCTCCCCCGAGCAGGCCCTCATGATTGATGACCTGGTGTCCTGTGAGATCGACGTGCAGATGCTCTGGGCCTACTGCCGTCACATCCAGCGGCAGGTCGAGGACGGAGATGATCCTGCGATGCCACCCGAATTCGGCTGGCGCTTCCTCCGTGCTGCGTACTCGCGGTTGACGACGGCCAGGGCACGCGAGACTTCGCAGCATTGCATGATGCGCGAGGCGACGCTCTCAACGAGCGGCCTCCCGGAACGCCTGATGCAGGCCCAGACTGCCCTTCGCGAGACCGCCGGGTTGAGTGGCAGAGTCGACACATGAGCGAGAAGCGCGCTGCCCTGATCGTCATCGACATGCAGAACGGCTTCATCAACAACCGCAGCCGAGGCGTCATCCCGAAGGTCGTTGAGCTCGTCGATCGCTGGGAGGCGACCGGACGGCCAGTGGTCTTCACTCGCTACCACAACTACCCCGGCAGCCCATTCGAGCGACTGATCCATTGGACCTCGGTGCAGCACCCACCCGAGACGGAGCTCGTGCCTGAGCTGGCGCAGCACGCGAGCCGCGCCCGAGCCGTCATCGACAAGAAGATCTACTCGTACTTCTCCTTCGAGGGGGACGCCTTGACGTCGCAGGAAGGGTGGACCGACCTGGTGTTCTGCGGAGTGGCGACGGAGAGCTGCGTACTGAAGTCCGCGGTCGATGCCTTCGAGCGCGACCTAACGCCCTGGCTCGTGACCGACGCGTCCGCCAGTCACGGTGGACAAGCCGCACACGACGCTGGGTTGCTCGTTGCCCGCCGGTTCATCGGCGCCGACCAGCTCATCAGCACCGACGACGTGGGCGTCGAAGTCTGAGCGGTGCGGCGACGGCTCAGTTCAGCATCGGCTCCACTGCACATCGCCCGACTCGGGCAAACTGCGGGCATGACGGAACACCCAGTGCTGTATCTGGTCGTCTGCGCCGCGGGTCCGGCGGAACACATAGACGAGCTCGTCGATCTGCTCTTAGTCGATGGGTGGCGGGTCTGCATGATCGTCAGCCCGACCGCCGCGCCGTGGCTCGATCGAGCGGCGTTGCAAGAAAAGACCGGCTATCTGGTACGCGTGGAGTGGCGGATGCCCGGCGACCCCGAGCCCCATCCGCCCGCCGATGTGGTGGTGGCCGCCCCGGTCACGTTCAACACGGTGACCAAGTGGGCGTTGGGCATCAACGACACGTTGGCGCTCGGCGTCCTCAACGAGTCGCTGGGCGCGGGGCTGCCGATCATCGCGTTCCCGCACACCAAGGATGAGTTGGCCGCGCATCCCGCCTATGCGGGTCACCTGACGGTCCTGCGCGCTGCCGGCGTGATCGTGGCGGACGGAAAGCCGCTGAACTCGGTGAACGGGCCGGGACGTTGGGGCGTGGTCGTCGAGGCGCTGCGGGCGGTGCGCGTTGCATGAGTCGCCAGTCGGGTGAGGTGGCCTCGCCGATTGCGCGACAAGTTCTGCCGATGCGACCGGTCGCCGCGCCCCATCCATAGACGGAACGTGTGGTTAGGTAGCTCGAATGACGGATCTTGAGCGGGGTGTGTACGAGCACCTGATCACCCGTGAGCTGGCTGATCGCCTCCAGCATGTCGACCCCGCCCTGGTTCAGCACCACAACCTCGACCCGGCCGACGCGCACACCGCCCTCGCCCGGCACATCGCCACCCTGGCCGCCCGAGCCCTGCAGTCCGTCCCCAATGGCGACGACAAGCTCCACCACCAGATCGCAATGGCGAACCAGATCGCTGACGCCATCACCACCCTGAGTCCCAAGGCAGCAACGGAACAGGACCAGGTCACCGACGCCAAGCACCTGCTCCATGCCATCGCCGCCCCGCCAACGCCACCCGCGCAGCCGAGCTTTCCGGACCGTCCCACCACGCCCCTCTCCACCGGCGCACTCCTGGTCAACGGCCGCCACCAGCCCCGAATCGGCCACGAGGTCAACCACGAGATGGCCTCGGCCGAGAGCGTCGATCTGCTCTGCGCGTTCATCAAGTGGTACGGCCTGCGCATCGTTGAGCACGCCATCCGCGACCTGATCGACCGAGGCGGCAAGGTCCGGGTCATCACCACCACCTACCTTGGCGCGACCGATCAGCGAGCGCTCGACCGGCTCAAAGAGCTGGGCGCAGAGGTCAAGGTGTCCTACGAGACGCGGACCACTCGCCTGCACGCCAAGGCTTGGCTGTTCCGCCGTAACAACGGCACCACCACCGCGTACGTCGGCTCGTCGAACCTGTCGAAGACCGCACTGGTGGACGGCGTCGAGTGGAACGTGCGCATCTCGAACATCGAGCAGCCGCACGTCATCGACACGTTCACGGCCACGTTCGAGGACTATTGGAACGACCCGGCGTTCGAGGCGTACGACGCGACCAGGGACGCCGAGCGGCTTCGGCATGCGCTGAGCGGGGAACGCCGCGATCAGACACCCACCGAGATCTCGAACCTGGACGTGCGCCCGTACCCGTACCAGGCAGAGATCCTCGCCGACCTGGACGCCGAACGGCTGGTGCACGGGCGTTGGCGCAATCTGGTGGTCATGGCGACGGGCACCGGCAAGACCGTCGTCGCCGCCCTGGACTACCGCCGACTGCACAGGGCGAAGCGAGCGGACTCGCTGCTCTTCGTAGCGCATCAGGAGCAGATTCTGCGGCAGAGCCTGTCTACGTTCCGGCAGGTCATGGGGGACGGCAGCTTCGGCGAGACGCTTGTCGCGGGCGAGAAGCCGAACGGTTGGAAGCACGTCTTCGCCTCCATCCAGTCGCTGCACCGGCGGGAGGTCGACCCCGAGGCGTACGACATGGTGATCGTGGACGAGTTCCACCACGCTGAAGCGCCCACGTACACCCGGCTTTTGGAGCGGCTGCGTCCCCGCGTACTCCTCGGACTGACCGCGACCCCCGACCGGGCCGACGGCGGCGACGTGCGCCGGTGGTTCGACGGGCGCGCGTCCGTTGAGCTGCACCTGTGGGACGCGTTGGAGCGGCAGTTGTTGTCGCCGTTCCAGTACTTCGGGCTGCACGACGACGTGGACCTGTCGCACCTCGCCTGGAAGCGCGGCCAAGGCTACGACCCGGCCGACCTGGACGTCGTCTACACCGGCAACCACGCACGGGCGCGGTCGGTGTTGCGTGCGGTCAGCGACAAGGTGGACGTCGGGCGGATGCGGGCACTCGGGTTCTGCGTGAGCATCGGGCACGCCGAGTTCATGGCCAGGTGGTTCAACGACCACGGCGTGGCGTCTGCGGCAGTGACGTCGCGAGCCGGCACTGATCGGGCCACGCTGTTGCGGGACTTCAAGGCCGGCAAGCTTCGGGTGCTCTTCACCGTGGACCTGTTCAACGAGGGCGTCGACCTGCCGATGGTCGACACGATCCTGATGCTGCGACCCACCGAGAGCGCCACGATCTTCCTGCAACAACTCGGCCGTGGTCTGCGACTGGACGACGACAAGCCCTGCCTGACCGTGCTCGACTTCATCGGCGGGCAGAACGCCAACTTCCGCTTCGATCTGCGCTGGCGTGCCCTGACGGGGGTGAGCCGGCGGGCGATCACCGAGGCGGTTCGCGACGACTTCCCGAGTCTGCCCAGCGGCTGCCACGTCGAGCTGGACCGGGTGGCAAAGGATCTCGTCCTCGCCAACCTGAAGAGCGCACTGCCCACCTCGAAGGCTGGCCTGGTCTCTGAGCTGCGGCAACTCGGCGACGTCACTCTGGCGACGTTCCTGCACGAGACCGGCTTGGAGATCGAGGACGTGTACCGATCGGCCAGCGTCGGTGGCTGGACCGGCCTGCGGCGGCTCGCCGGCGTCGAGACGACCGCGCCCGGCCCCAACGACCGCGAGCTGGGCCGCGCCATCGGTCGCATGCTGCACATCGACGACACCGACCGGCTAGAGCTACTAACGAAGGTCGCGGCCGGACCACCCGCGCCAGGTCAGCAGGGGTACGCAGGCAGCAGCCGACTACTAGACATGCTGCACTTCAGCCTCTGGGGGCCGAACGCCCCGCTGGCGACGCGCGGCGAACGGCTGGCACAACTGTGGAAGGAGCCGGCGCGTTGCGCCGAGTTGCGGCAGGTCGCCGAGGTGCTGCGGGACCGCATCCACCGGGTCACGCCCGCGCTCGCGGCGGGGGCGGTGCCGCTGCGGGTGCACGCCCGGTACAGCCGCAACGAGGCGTGCGCCGCCTTCGGAATGCCCAATCCGGGCTCGCTGCGCGAGGGGGTGAAGTGGCTGCCGGACGCCCAGGCCGACCTGTTCTTCGTCACCCTGGTCAAGTCGGAGGCGCACTACTCCCCCACCACCATGTACGCCGACCGGGCCATCACCGACACGTTGTTCCAGTGGGAGTCGCAGAGCACCACGTCGGCGGCGTCGGCGACCGGGCGGCGCTATACGTCGGGCGGCTCGACAGTGCACCTCTTCATTCGGGAGACCCGTATCGCCGACCGTGACCTGGGCGCACCGCCGTACCTCTACGCCGGCACCATGACGTACGAGTCGCACACCGGTGACCGGCCGATGCGTGTCCTGTGGCAGCTCCACCACGCCCTACCCGCCGACGTCTACGCCACCGCCCGAACAATCGCCGCTTAGCCCTCACCGGCGGTTGGTCAAGCTGCGTCCGCGTTTGAGGCGAACCTGACGTCCAACCGTCGATCCAGAGCCCGGGCTAACCTCTCCAGGACCGGCAGGGTCGGCACAGTCCCGCCCGCCTCGAAGCGTGCCACCGCGGACTGCGTCATGCCGGCGGCCTGCGCCAACTGGCTCTGACTCCAGCCGTGCCCTTCGCGCAGGTTGCGCACCTCCTGGCCAAGCTCGAAGGCGATCCGGGTGGCCTCGTACGTCTCGGCCGCCCCCGGCTCCGCCATCCGGTGCTCACGCAGGTCGTTCCAGTCCAGGCGATCACTCATCGCTCTGCCCTCTCGTCCACGATGTGCCGCTCCGCCACACATCGCTCGAATGCGCGGCGAGCCCGCTCGACTTCCCGGTCCTCCCGCATCCGCGTCTTGCGGAACACCGTGAGCAGGATGATCCTCCGGTCGGAGGCAATCCAGTAGGTCACGCGGACTGCGTCGCGCTCCAGATAAAACCGCAGCTCACGCAGCTTGCCGTCAAGCTGTCTGCTGTGCGGCTCTCCGAGCAAGACGCCTCGGCCGGCCAGAAGATCGATGTAGAACGCCGCTCGAGCGAAGTCGGCAGTTGATAGTTCCTCCAGCCAGTCTCGGACCTCTGGTTTCAGCTCCACGCTACCCCAACCCATAGCATCGATGCTATGGGTTAAGTCGATCTCACCGAACTCCATCAAACGCGTGTTGGCGATGATTTCGGTGCTGCCCTGGCCGCTCGGGCGGCCACATCGTCGGGGCCGCCTGCCTAACCGGCGGCGGAACTGCGCGTTAGGTTGAAGACCATGGAACAGCGGATCAGCCTCATCACCCTGGGAGTCGCGGACGTGGCCCGCGCGAAGGCGTTCTACGAGCAGCTCGGCTGGCGGGGCCAGGAGGTCGAGGGGACGGTCTTCATCCAGGCCGGCGGCCTGGCCCTCGTCCTCTGGGGCCGCGACAAGCTGGCCGCCGACGCGGGCATCGACGACCTGGGCACCGACGGCTTCGGCGGGGTGACCCTCGCCCAGAACGTCCGCTCAGAAGCCGAGGTCGACGAGGTGATCGCCACCGCGACCAAGGCAGGCGCGACGGTGACCAAGCCGGCCGAGGAGACCTTCTACGGCGGCTACGCCGGCTACTTCGCCGACCCGGACGGTCACCTCTGGGAGATCGCCTGGAACCCGGGCTTCGCCCTTGCGGAGGACGGCTCCCTCACCGTCCCCGACTTCAGCGCCATGGACTGAGCAAGCGGCGGCAAACAGCCAAGACGCCGATCATGGTGCCGGGGACGGGCAGAGCAGCGGGTCCAGCACCGGCAGTTGAAGAGGGTCCAGACAGACAGCCAGCAACTCCGGATTCGGTGAGGGCGTAGCCGTCAGAGTCGGGGTCGGCGTCGGTGAGGCCGACGCGACGGGGGGCGTCGGCAGGGCTGACGCGGGCGGGTCCGTGCTGGGGACCGGCGTCGGCACCGGACTCGGCGAACGGGTCGGGACGACGGGCGGCGCGGCGACCGGTGGCAGGGCCACCGCTACGACAGGGGGCACCGCTGTAGAGACATCTGTCGGGGCCGACGGCCGGACAGTCGAGGCGGGCGGGGCGGTCCATACGGCACTGACGGCCGAGCCGACCCGCGTCCTGGCTGGCACCGGCCCGACGGGCCCGAGCGGCACGAGCACCGCCCCAGCCCTCGGCAGGTCCATCGCGACGATCTTCGCCGAGGGCACCGGGCCGACGGGACCTGACGCGCCAGGGCCCAGAGCGCCCGGTCCGAGCGTCACGAACACCACTGCGGCGACGGCGGCGGCACTGACCGCGCGCCGGTCGGGGCGTACCGCCGTCAGCGGCGCGTCGTCGGGCCCTACCACCAGAGGAGGCGTGGGCGGAGCGGCCCGGTGGGCGGTCAGCAGTTCGTCGATCTGGGCGACGACGGCGGCGCGATCCTCGCTGGTCGCGAGGGTGAGATAGAAGCGGAAGTTCACCACGGCACCGGACGGGACCAGCAGCCCGTCCAGTCGGCTGCGGTCGGGCAGCAGGGTGACCGGGGCGTCGGGGTGGTGGGCGGGGCCGACCAGGTCGTCGTACCGCCATTCGCGCCGGTGCTCCCGACCGCCGAAGGCCACCCGTCGGCTGGTCACCACGGCCATGCCGGTGTCGACCGCCCGCAGGCCCGGCGGCAGCGCCTCGGAAGACGGCTCAGCGAAGGAACACGAACCCGGCGTGGGCAGCCCGGGGACGTGCCGCGCCTCGGCCTCGACAAGCGTGGCGACGGGAAGGACGCGGAAGACGAGTTCGTCGTCGTCGAGCTCTACCGGCAGGCCGGTGCGGGGCTGCGTACACCCGATGAAGCTGGCGGCTTCGATGCGGAGCCGGACCAGGTGGTCGTCGCGGCGCTGCCAGGCGTCGGTGGCGTGCCGGTACGCGCGCTGCCGGCGCTCGTTCTCGCGCTCGGCCCAGGCGGTCCGCCAGGGGACGTGGGCCACAGAGGTCACGGTCACACGCGTTACAACCGCTCACGTACGTGACAGGCAACGCGACCGGGATCGATGTATCCCGTTGCGCCCGAAAGAAGAGTATTGACGGAACGCAGCGCGTAGCCCGCTGCCGGCGGCTGCTCCGGCAGAGAACCGGAGCAGCCGCCGGGGCAGCCCTACGAGCGCAGCGAGGTGAAGAACTCCCTCAGCTCAGCCGCGAGCAGATCGGGCTCCTCCAGCGGCATGAAGTGCCCGCCCCGGCCCGGTTCGCTCCAGTGCCGGATGTCGGTGCAGGCCCGCTCGGCGATCGAACGGGGGAAGTTCGCCTGCGAGGGTTCGGTGCTCACCGTGAACGCGGCGGGCACGGTGATGTCGGGTCGTGGCGTGTTGTGGTCGAAGTCGGCGTACTGCCGGAACGACGAGCCGATCGTGCCCGTCACCCAGTACAGCGTGATGATGGTGAGCAGGGTGTCCCGGTCGATGCTGTTCGCCAGGTCACCGTGGTTGTCGCTCCAGTCCCGGTACTTGTCGACGAGCCACGCGGCCAGCCCGGCGGGTGAGTCGGCGAGCGCCGCTGCCAGGGTGTCCGGACGGGTGCCCATGATGGCGCTGTAGCCGCCGTCGGTCTCGTCGTACGCGGCCTCGGCGTCCAGGAACGCCTGCTCGGCCGCCGACAGCGGTCGGTCGTCGAAGCTGGCCGGGAACGGTGGATGGATCATGTGGATGCCGGCCACCCGCTCCGGATACCGGGCACCGAGCCAACCGGTGACGACCCCGCCGACGTCGCCGCCGAAGGCACCGTAGCGCTCGTAGCCGAGCACGTCGGTCATCAACTCGTGCAGCGTCCGGGCGAGGACCGCCCGGGTCAGCGGCTCGTCGGGCAGCTCCGAGTAGCCGAAGCCGGGCAGGGACGGCACCACCACGTCGAACGCGCCCCCGAGCGGGCTGGTCAGCCGGTCGACCAGGGGCAGCATCTCGACGAAGCTGCTGGGCCAGCCGTGGCTCAGGAGCAACGGGGGCGGTGCGGGCGTACCCGCCGGACGGTCCGCGCGGACGTGCACGAAGTGCAGCTTCCGGCCGCCGACGAGCGTCAGATACTGGGGGTACGCGTTGAGCGCGGCCTCCCGGGCACGCCAGTCGAACTCGTCGTGCCAGTAGGACACCAGGTCCCGCAGGTAGTCGGGATCGACGCCGCCCTGCCACGGTCGGTGGCCGGTGCGGTCGGTGAAGCGGGTGCGGGCCAGTCGAGCCCGCAGGTCATCGAGGACCGCATCGGACACGTCGATGCGGAACGGGGAGACAGACATTGATCCTCCGATAAGGGAGGGCGCGCTCCCCGACCCGAAGGCGTCAGCTGAGGGGGACGGACGAGAAGGGCGCCCAGGCGTGACAACGGGTGTTCACGGGGCTCACCTCCTTCTCGTCGCTGACGGGGATCACCGTACCTGAGCGGGCTCGAACAGCTCGACCGGGTTGCCGGAGGGGTCGTCCAGGACGATCTGCCGGCCACCCGGGCCGCTGACGACGTCGCTGCGAAAACCCACTCCGGCCGTACGCAGCCGGGCAACCTCGGCGTCGAGGTCGGCGACGATCAGGTGGATGCGGTTCCAGCCACCCGGCCGGGGACGGCGGCCGTCGGGCAGGGCCCGGCCCGCCGAGCTGGCCGGACCGGAGAGCAGTAGCCGCAGGTTGCCGCGCCGCACGTCGGCGATCGCGGGCAGGAAGGCGCTGGCCGAGGTGAAGCCGAGGTGGACGGTGTAGAAGTCGATCGCGGCGGCCACGTCGTCGACGAGGTACCGCACGCTGACCGTGCTGTCATCGATGGGGCTGGTCATGATGCCCTCTCTCCTGGGGTGGCGAGCGTGTGCAGCAGGAAGTCGATCCGCTGGGCGAGGTCGTCGGCGACCCGTTCGAACGCGGGTAGCCCGTCGGGGTCCGCGGCCGGGTCCGGAATGCTCCAGTGCGCGCTGCGCGGGCCTCCGGGGAAGTCGGGGCAGACCTCCTTGACCCGGTCGCAGAGGGTGATCACGGCGTCGAACGGTTGACCGGTGAACTCGTCGAGGTGCGTGGGTCGGGCCAAGCGCAGGTCGATGCCGCGCGCCGACATGACGGTCACCGCGTGCGGGTGGACGGGCTTCGGTCGGCTCCCGGCGCTGTACGCCTGCACGGCGCCGGCGGTGCGTTCCCGCAGCAGCGCCTCGGCCATCTGCGAGCGCGCGCTGTTGCCGGTGCACAGGAACAACACCCGGCCGGTCACCGAGGTGGCCGGCGACGGCGGGGCGAGCCGCAGCCCGGGATGCAGGGCCGCGCCAGCGTCCGACAGCAGGCCGGCGCAGTGGGCCAGGGCGAGCGAGTAGTAGGTGTCTCGCCCGTCGGCGCTGCTGCGCCGGGCGGTCACGAGCGCGGCCTTACGGAGCTTGCCGAGGTGGTACGAGACGAGGTTCTGCGGCTGGCCGAGACGGGCGGTCAGCTCGCGTACGGCGAGGTCACCACGGGCCAGTTCGCTGAGCAGGCCCCACCGCACGGGGTGCCCCGCGGCGGTCACGAACCCCGGTGGCGCGCTGGTGCCGGATGACCTCACTCCCGCAGATTACATCAAACTGATTTGATGTAATAGGGGTCAGCCCGCTCGTCGCCGACGCGACAGGGCGCCGAGCAGCGGATCGTCGGCCGGGAACCGCGATCGCGTACGCGGCGGGTACGCCTCGCAGTGCCCGACCCACTGGGCGGCGGCGACGGCGAGCGCGTCGGCCGAAACGGTGAGCACCAGCGGGTAGATGGCGGTGGCCGGCCGGCGCATCCACGGGGGCAGCGACTCGGCGGAGAACTCGACGATCAGTTCCAGCCGACGTCGACGGATAACCCGGGTACGCAGCGCCAGGTTGGGTTCGGTGAAGCGGACCATCGCCGGTGGCGGGTTCGGACCGCCGGCCGCCGCCGCCTGGCCGTGCAGCCAACTGCCCAGCGCGCGGGCCTCCTCGACGAGCAGGCTCGGGTAGTGGTGCGACCAGAGCTGACCGTCGGCGGTGCGGGCGTCCACCTCGATGAGCAGCCAGTCCTGCCAGCCCGGCGCCGCCAACTCGGGGTCGTCGGGCGGGTCGATGCCGGGCTGGTAGCCGACCGGGCGGATCCGCACCCGGGCACCGTCGTCGGAACGGATCTCCACTCGATCATTCTGACTGACCTGAACGAGCGTTCGGGTCAAAACGCGCTACTTCGTGACGGTCCGCCGGACGCCCCGGTGCTCGGCGCACGCGCCCGCCCGGCCACCCGCGAGGCTGACCGAGCCGTCCCGGCACTGCACGAGGTAGCCCCGGCCCGCCCAGAACTGCGGCACGCAGTCGAACCAGTCGCACACCTCGACGGCGGGCCGGCGAATCCTCGTCCCGCCGCAGAAGTCGTACCCCAGGGGGTTCTCCGGCGCCCCGCAGCGCGGCCCGGACGTCGCGCTCGGCGACGGGCGTGGCGACGGTTTCCGCTTGGGCGTGGTGGTGCGCGCGGGCCGCGGGACCGCCGGCCGCAGCAGCGCGGGAGGCCCGCTGGCGGCCGGTGCCGGCGTGGCCGCCACGGCGACCTCCGCGCCCCCGGTCGGGTCCGACGGGTTCGATTCGAAGAGCGCCGCCGGTACGAGCAGCGCGACCGCCGCCGCCACCGCGATGGACCGGCGACCGCCGGGCACGACCGCGGAGAGCCGGGCCTGCGCCGGGGTGGCCACCGCCGGCCGGAACGGTTTGAGCTGGTCGTGCTCCGCGATCAATTCGTCGAGCTGGGCGAGCACCGCGGCTCGCTGCTCGATCGAGTCGGCGAAGGCCAGCGTCAGCTTGAACCGGAAGTCCGCCGCCGCGTCGGTGGGCAGCAACAGTCCGGAGGTACGACGCCGGTCCAGCACCTGGATCAGGGTCACCGGCCCCACCGGGTCGTGGGTCAAGCCGGTGATCCGGCCGTACGCCCAGTCGCGCCGACCGCGCCCGCCGAGCAGCACCAACCGGCGGCTGGTGATGACGGCCATGCCGGCGTCGGTGACGCGTACGCCGTCGGGTCGGCGCGGACGAAGCGGCGCGGCCGGCACGGCGACCGTGAGGTCCGGCGCGGGCAGCACGGCCGTGTGTCGCACCTCGACCAGTTGCGCGGCGGGCAGCGCCCACAGCACCACCTCGTCGTCGACGAGTTCGAGTGGAAGGCCCGCGCCGGCCGCGGCGGAACCGTGGAAGTCGGCGGCCAGGGCGCGCAGCCGCCGTAACTCGTCGTCGCGTCGCCGCCAGGCCGTCTCCGCGCCGCGGTACGTGCTGATCCGCCGCACGTTCTGCCGCTGCGCCCAGCGGTACCGCCATGTGGAACCCGTCGAATCAGTCTTTGCCACGCCGACTCCTTCGCCGCGTAGGCCACCAATCTGGGGTGCACTCGGATTAACAGTTGTGACGGTCGGCCGGGACACGCCAAGACGGGCGAACTACCCGAACGGCGGATCAACCCGGACGATAGGGCGATACTGACGGTCATGCCGCCAGCTACCCCGCCCGGTGTGGTGATCGGGATCGACATCGGCACCACGAGCACCAAGACCATGGCGTACGACACCGACGGGCGGCTGATCGCCAGCCACTTCGTCGGCTATCCCCTCGACGACCCGCACCCCGGGTACGCCGAGCAGAACCCGGACGTGATCCTCGCCGCCGTCGTCGAGTCGCTCCGGACCGTGGTGGCCGAGTTGGCCGCACCGATCTCCGGCCTGGCGTTCTGCTCCGCCATGCACAGCCTCATCGGCCTCGACGCGGCCGGCAACCCGCTCACGCCGTCGGTGACCTGGGCCGACTCCCGGGCCACCCGGCAGGCCGAGCGGCTGCGGGCGGTGCCGTCCGGGCTGGCGCTGCACCGGCGCACGGGTACGCCCATGCACCCGATGTCGCCCCTGCCCAAGCTGCTCTGGTTCGCCGAGCAGGAACCCAAGCTCTTCGAACGCGTCACGCACTGGGTCGGCATCAAGGACTGGGTGCTGCTGCGACTCTGCGGAGAACTGGTCACCGACCACTCGATAGCCTCGGCCACCGGCCTGATGGACATCCACACCCTCGAGTGGGACGCCGAGGCGTTGACCATCGCCGGCGTCACCGGGGAGCGGTTGCCCCGACTGGTCGCCACCACCGCCGTCCTGCCCGGCCTCACCGCGCGGGCCGCCGACGCCATCGGCGTGCCGCGGCGCACGCCGGTGGTGGTCGGGGCGGGCGACGGGCCGTTGGCCAACCTGGGTCTGGGCGCGGTGCACCCCGGCATGGTCGCCTGCTCGATCGGCACCAGCGGCGCGATGCGGGTCATGGTCGAGCGCCCCGGCGTCGACCCGCTGGGCGGAGTGTTCTGCTACGCGCTCACCGAGGACCGCTGGGCGGTCGGCGGCGCGATCAACAACGGCGGCATCGTCCTCAAGTGGGCGGGCGCCGCGCTCGCGCCGGAGTTGGGCGAGCATCCCGAGGAGGACCTGGTCGCCCTGGCAGCCCGGGCGCCGGTCGGCTCGGGCGGGCTCATCATGCTGCCCTACCTGCACAGCGAGCGCGCTCCACACTGGAGCGCCCTGCCCCGCGGCGCGTACGTCGGGCTGACCCACGGGCACCGCCGCGAACACCTCGTCCGGGCCGCCATGGAGGGGGTCTGCCAGCAACTCGCACTGGTCCTCACCTCGGTGCGCGCGGCCGGCAACGAGGTCCGCGAGATCCGCGCCGGTGGCGGCTTCGCCCGTAGTGGCCTGTGGCGACAGATGCTCGCCGACGTGCTCGGCATGCCGGTGAGCTTCCCCGCCGGACGCGAGGGGTCGAGCTTCGGCGCGGCGCTGCTCGGCATGCAGGCGCTGGGCCTGATCCCCAGCATCGACGTCGCCGCCGACCTGGTCCAGATGGAGGAGACCATCCGTCCCGACCCGGCCGCCGCCGCCACCTACGCGGCGCTGCTGCCCCTCTTCGCCGAGCTGTACGAGGCGCTGGTGCCGACCTTCACGTCGATGCGTCGCCTGGCACCCGGCCTGCCCGCCGAGCCACCCACCCCGGGACCGCCGATGTAGCCGGCTCGACCGCCGACCGGCTCGACCGGCTGGCGGCTCGACCGGCGGGCGACGCGACCGGCGACCGGCTCGACCGGCGGGCGACGCGACCGGCGACCGGCTCGACCGGCGGGCGACGCGACCGGCGACCGGCTCGACCGGCGGGCGACGCGACCGGCGGGCGACGCGACCGGCGGGCGACTCAACCGGCGGCGGGCTCGGCGCGGGGCTGGCCGTTCGGTGTTGAGCGTGATGCCGGTGAGTCATCGTTGAGCGTGATGCCGGTGAGTCATCTTGATGCCACTGAGGCATCACGCTCTCGCGGGCGCGGTCTCCCGGACGGGTGACTCACGCCCCGGCAGCCCCATCCGCCGCCAACGCTTCTTATCGTACAAACGTGAGGAAAAGCGACAAGAAGCGCTCATCTTCCCTGCTCGCGGCGGCGATCGCGCTGGTCGTCGCGGCGACGACCGGCCCGGCCACCGCCGACGGTCCCGGCCCGAACCACCGAACGACCCTGGGGTACGCAGCCGACGGACCCACCGCCGACACCGGGCCGAAGGACACGGACGGCCCGAGCGACACGGACGGGCCGAACGACACGGGCGGGCGGAGCGACACGGGCGGGCCGAACGACACGGGCGGGCGGAGCGACGAGCCGGGCGTGGAGCCGACGCCGGAGCGGGCGCCGACCAGCGAGGTGTCCTGGCTGTCGTTCCCTGGCGGGGCGTTCGCGGTGGACTCGCTCGGGCACACCGTGCGGTACCGGGCCTGCGACGGCGACACCGGCCGGGTCGCCGACCCGGACATGCGGGTCGCCGCCGGGGTGGCCAGTGGGGCGGTCGTCGTCGAAGGGACCGCCTACCGCTACCGGGTGCCGCTGGTCGGGCGCAGCGAGGGCACGCTTGAGGTGATCCAGCGGCACCGCCCGCCGACGACGCTCACCGGAGTGGTGGTCACCAGCCCGCAGCCGCCCACCGACCCGGTCGCGGGAGCACGGCTGTTCCCGCTCAGCGGACAGCTCGCCCGGGTGGTCGCCGACGCCAGCCTCAACCCCGCTGGCGCAACCGTCCGGGACCTCTCCGGCCGGTACGGGGACCAGCAGGTCTCGGTCAACGGGTCGCTGCGTCCCAAGGCCGCGAGCGTCATCAAGCTCTGGATCCTGGTCGAACTCCTGCGCCGGGTCGACTGTGGACAGGTGTCTCTCGACGACGGCGTGCTGGTCACGCCGGCCGACGTGGTGGGCGGCACCGGCCAGCTCCAGTTCGAGACGTTCCCGCAGGTGGTCACGCTGTACCGGCTCGCACGCTATCTGATCAAGTACAGCGACAACGTCGCGGCCAATGTGCTGATCACCTACCTGGGTGGGTTCGCCCCGGTCAACGCGCTGATCGACTCGATGAACCAGCGCTCTACCATCCTGGCCCGGCGGATGCTCGACAGCGCGGCAGCGCAGCGCGGCGAGGAGAACTACACCAGCCCGGACGACGTCGTGTCGCTGCTCGGCGCGGTCTGGGACGGCGAGGTCCTCACCCCGGCCTCCCGGGACCTGATGATCGGCTTCATGCGGGAGCAGACCCTGAACACCAAGATCCCGGCGGCGCTGCCACCCGGCGTCCCGGTGGCCCACAAGACCGGTGACCTGCCGGACGCCTCCCACGACGTCGGCTACTACCTGATCCCCGGCACGGAGACCGCCGTCGCGTTCCTCACCGCCGGGCCGATGGCGACCGGGGACGAGACCGTCCGCCGGATGGCCAGGACCGTCTACGACTTCCTGGTCACCCCATCCGGCGGCGCGGTCGAGGAGTGAGCCCCGGTCAGGCCCGGCTGATCGCGTTGGCGTGGATCGCCTCGTTCAGGTAAGCGGCCAACCCCGGGGCGATCTTCTCGTAGTACGCGGTGAACCGCTCGTCGGCCATGTACATGTCGGCCAACCCGGTCTGCACCTCGTACGAGCACTCGTAGAACCAGCGACTGATGATCTGCCGGTGCTCCTCGGCCAGGTCCATCGCCTCCGGGCCGTCGGCCGGCGCGCCCGAGGCCATCAGCGCGACGATCCGTCGACCCCAGTCCTCGTTCTCCGCCTTGATCCGCAGCCAGTCCTCCTTGCCGTAACGGGAGGCCCGGCGGTTCGACTCCCGGTACGCGTCGGTGCCTCCCCAACGCTGCTCCGCCTCGGCCTCGTACTCCTCCGGTCGGAAGTCACCGAAGACCTCGAACCGCTCCTCGGGTGTCAGCTGGATGTTCAACTTGCTCGCCTCCATCGCGAACTCGATCGCCGTGACCATCTCCTGCAACCGCTTGATCCGTACCGTCAGCAGTTCGTGCTGACGACGCAGGTGGGCGGCCGGATCGGCCGCCGGGTCGTCGATGATCGCGGTGATCTCCTCAAGCGGGAAACCCAGCTCGCGGTAGTACAGGACGAGTTGCAACCGTTGCAGGTCCGTGTCGTCGTAGCGGCGGTAGCCGGTCGACGTCCGGCCGCTCGGCGAGAGCAGACCAACCTCGTCGTAGTGGTGCAGCGTCCGTACCGTCACGCCGGCGATCTTCGCCGCCTGACCCACCGTGTACGCCATGGTTCCCCTCCCTTCCGGAAACCAGGCTCCTACCTGCCGCTACGTCAGGGTCAAGCCCGATTCTGACCCACCGTGGCGGGGCTGTCCGGACGCCCGTACAGAAAGCCCTGGCCGCGCGGGCAGCCGATGGCGGTGACCGCGTCGTGCTGACGCTCGGTCTCCACCCCCTCGGCGATCACCGCCAGGTCGTACGCGCCGGCCAGCCGGGTGACCATCTCCACCGTGGCGTACGCCCGGTCGTCCGTGCCGAGGCGGGCCACGAACGAACGGTCGATCTTCAACTCGGTGGCCGGGATGCGGTGCAGGTAGCTCAGCGACGAGTAGCCCGTGCCGAAGTCGTCGATGGCGATCTGGATGCCCAGTTCCCGGAGCTGGTGCAGCCGTTCCAGCACGGCGTCGGTCCCCTCGATCAACGCCGACTCGGTCAGCTCCAGCGTCAACGCCCGGGGTGCCAGCCCGGCGCCGGCGGTGGCCGCCGTGACCGTGGCGATGAGGTCGGGCCGGCGCAGGTGGGCGGCGGCGATGTTCACCGCGACCGTCGCCTCCGGCGCGCGGGCCCGCCAGGTCGCCGCCGCCCGGCACGCCTCGTGGATCACCCAACGGTCGATCGGGAGGATCAGGCCGGTCTCCTCCGCCAGCGGCAGGAACCGCGCCGGGGGCAACATCCCCAGTCGGGGGTGCCGCCAGCGCACCAGCGCCTCGGCGCTGCGTACCGCACCGGTGGCGAGGTCGACGATCGGCTGGAACTCCAGGTGCAGTTGCTCCTCGTCGACGGCCCGGCGCAGATCGGCGATCAGCTCCGCCCGGGACACGGCCGACTCACGCAGCGCCGGGGTGCAGGTCCGGTACGCGGACTTGCCGGCGGCCTTCGCCGCGTACATCGCGATGTCGGCGTCGCGCAGCAGGTCGGAGTGGGAGGCGTGCTGCGGCCCGTACTCGGCGATGCCGATGCTCGCCGACGGGTGCACACCCACGTCCTCCTCCCCCTCGGACGGGCGCAGCGCGTCCAGCAGGCGTTCGGCCAGGTGCTCCGGTGACACCGGCCGGTCCCCCTCGACCAGCACCGCGAACTCGTCGCCGCCGAGGCGGGCGATCGTGCCGTCGCCGTCCACGGCAGCCCGCATCCGGGCCGCCAGCCCGGTCAGCAGGGCGTCGCCGGTGGCGTGCCCGAACCGGTCGTTGACCTGCTTGAACCCGTCGAGGTCGAGCAGCAGGACGGCCACCGGCCGACCGTCCCGCAGGGCCAGCCGCAGCAGTCGGTTGAACAGCAGCCGGTTCGGCAGCCCGGTGAGCTGGTCGCCGTACGCGAGCCGGCGCAGTCGCGCCACCAGGCGCAGGTTCTCGTTGGCGGCCAGCCCCTGCCGTACGGCGAGGGCGGCGAGCAGGGTCATCATGGTCACGAAGACCAGCGGTGGAGTCTGGCCGGTCGGCCGGCGGGCCAGCAGCACCGCGATGATCGCCCCGCCGACCGGCAGGTACGGCAGCGCCACCCGCCACCACGGCGGCAGCGGGGATTCGGCGGTCTCGTCGGTGCCGTCGCAGTCCGGCGGCGGTCGGCTGGCGGTGGCCAGCCCGATCAGGAGGTAACTCAGCGGCCAGCACAGGTCGATGGGGTGGCCGGCGGCGTAGTCCCCCCGGGCGACCAGCGAGACGTACACCACGTCGGCGACGACCCGGATGGTCAGGCTCGCCGCGAGCACGCGCATCGGCCGCCACCGGGGCCGCGCCGGACCGGCCACCGCCACCAGGATGGTGAGCTGCATCAGGTCGAACATCGGGTAGAGCAGCCCCAGCGTGCGCGCCGGATCGGCCAGCTCGGCGGAGGCCACCCCTCGGAACACCAGCACCCAGCCGACCGGCACCAGTGCCAGCGCGACGATCACGCCGTCCAGCAGCGTCCGGGCCCGCCCGACGGCCGTGCGTGGCCCGGACGGGGAGCTGAGCAGCGCGGCGGTGCCGGTGAGGATGCCGGCGCTGAAGACGACCCCGATCAGCGCGTTGTGCGGCAGGTCGTCGCCGACGAGCCGCTGCGCCGTCCAGATTCCCCGACCCAGCGCGGCGAGCGCCATGGTGACGGCGAGCAGCGTCCAGAACCGGCGCAACGGGGCCGGGTGTCGACGGGCCACGCCGGCACAGGCGACTGTCGCCCAGCCGGCGACCAGGAGCGCGCCCACGTCGCTGACCAGCGCCGCGCCGGGCAGCGCGGCGGCCAACCAGCCGGCCTCCACGACCAGGACCGCGATCGCGACGATCGGGCCGATGGGCTTGAGCTGCCCCGCGGCCTGCTTCACGTCCTGTCGCGACACGGTCGCTCCGGCTCTTCGTCGGGTGTGCACAGTCGGGCGGACCGGTCCACGGCAAACCTCGAAAGCCTAGCCAGCGCCCGGGAACGCCGCCAGGGCCGAACATCCAGGCCGATGCGGTCTCCCCGGGCTGTCCTGGCGGTCGGTGTCCGGTGCCGGCGACAGGTCGGGTCAGCGGCCGGCGGAGCGGTTCCAGGGTGAGCGGGGTAAGGCGGTGCCGGCCAGCGGACGGCGGACGGGTCGCCGTTTACGCCGGCCGGGAGTGCACGGCGGGCGGGTGGCGGTGTACACGACGGATCCGGCCGACGGGGGTCGGCCGATCAGCCAGCACAGGAAGCGGGCCATCTGCGGCTCAGCGGACCGGGAGGCGCTGGGCGTCGGACTTGGCGACCTCGTACTGCGCCCCGCAGAACGTGCACTGCTGCGCGTACCGGGTGCGGATCGGGATGAGTGGGATGAAGAAGAGGGTGAATTTCGTCGACCGGCGGGTGATCACCTGTGCGGCGTGGTTGCCGCAGTGACGGCAGACCTCCTGCACGACACCGGACCGGTCGACCTTGGTACGCAGACCAAAGATGAGGAACATCGCACGGCAGTACCCACTCCACCCCGAAAAGTCACCGAACCCGCCCCACGAGCTGCAAGATCCGCACAAGGCGGTATAGCGATTGATATACTCCCCGGATGCCGCAGGATGAGTGGGAGGTCTTCGTCGTCGACGAGGTCCGCGCCTGGATCGACAGCCTGGACGAGGCGACTTTCGTCCGGGTCGTCCAGGCGATCGACGCGCTCGCCGAGGCAGGACCCGGACTGGGCCGCCCTCTGGTCGACACGATCAGCGGGTCGGCACTGGCAAACCTCAAGGAGCTGCGACCTGGCACCGTCCGCATCCTCTTCGTCTTCGACCCTTGGCGCGCAAGCATTCTGCTGGTCGCGGGCGACAAGGCAGGCCAGTGGCAGAGCTGGTATCAACAGGCCATCCCGCTCGCCGAGCAACGCTACGAGATCTACTTGAAGGAACGCGCGCAGCAGGAGGGGGGCCAACGATGAGTGGGCATGTGCGGTGGTCGGACATTCGGTCGGAGTACGTACAGCGGGCCGGTGGCGAGGAGGCCGTCGAAGCCGGAAAGCAGGAACTGCTCGCGCAGGTCGTCGGGCACCGACTCGCCGAGGTACGACGAGCCCGCGGCTTCACTCAGCAGCAGATCGCCGAGCGCATGGGTGTCACGAAGGGTCGGGTGTCCCAGATCGAGCAGGGCCGGATCTCCGGCCAGGAGGTGGTGGCCCGATACGCCGTCGCCCTCGGCGGTCGACTGCACCAGGCGATCTACTTCGACGACGGTGATATCGCAGCCATCGCGTGAGCGTGCGGGCAGGACCCTCTCCCCACGCACAAGATCGTGCTCGATCCAGGATGTAGTGCCTTCGAGGTGCGAACGAGGCCACTAAATCCTTGATCGAGCACGATCACGGCGGGACGGTCAGAGGGTGGGCTGGGGCTCCAGGCCGGGGACCTCCTCGGCGAGCCAGATCGGCTGCCAGGCCGCCATCTCGTGGAAGCGGCGCAGCTCGAACAGGCCGGCCACCGAGCCGGACCAGGCAGCGTACGGCGGGTTGGTCTCGTCGAAGCCGCTCTGTACGAAGGTCAGCGTGGTGCGGCCACCGGATTCGGCCAGCTCCCAGCTGGTGACGCCGGTCGGTCCCCAGTCGACGGACATCCGCCGGCCGGGCTCCAGGTCGACGATCTTGGCGGCGTAGCCGTGCTCGAAGCCACCCATGGCGTACCGGCCGCCGACCCAGGGCTCGATCCCGATGGGGTAGCCGAACCAGGCGCTGGCCTGCTCGGAGTCGGTCAGGGACTCCCAGACCTTGTCGGCGGGGACCGCGATGACCAGCTCGCCGCGCAGCTCCGCGGAGGTGAAGTCGGTGCGCGGCAGCAGCGGCTTGCCCTCCAGGTGGGAGGCCAGGTTCGCGATGGACAGCGCCCAGTACGTCTGGAGCACGCCCCGAATGCTGGAGCCGTCCATCGCCTCGGCGAAGTCGAAGTGGCTCTGGGTCAGCGTGAGCACCGTGGCGTCCGGGCCATCGGCGGCGAGCTGGAACTCGGTGGTGGTCTCGACCCCGTCGAGCAGCCAACCGAAGCGCAGCGAGTCGTCGTCGGCGTGCAGGAGCCGCTGGTGCGGGGCGTCACCCTCGGGCGTGTAGCGGCCCCAGAACTCGTACCGCTCGGGCAGCTCGACCTCGGCGTGCTCGGCCAGCCAGAGGCGCAGCTCGGTCGGGTCGGTCAGGGCCTGGCGGACGCGCGCCACGGGGGCGGTCAGGCGGGCCTGCACCTTCAACGGTTCACTCATTGTCGTTCCCTTTCGGATAGCAGGCGACGGCCAGCTTGAAGGCATCTCCCTCGCTGCCGCCGTAGCGGGTGAACAGGTCCTGAAGTGCGGTTTGCAGGTCGTGCAGGAACTCCTGGCGCTGCTCGGCGGGCACCCGGATCTCGCCGGAGACCCCGATCGAGGGCAGCTCGGGCGCCGCCCGGTCCAGGGCGGCGATGTCGGCCTGGACCTCCTCCATCAGGTCGAGCAGGTAGCCCAGGCTCAGCTCGTCGCGGGCCCGGCGCAGCCCGATGCGGCCGACCAGCCGCGGCGAGAGCCAGTAGGACCGGGCGGCGGCCTGGTAGATGCCCTCGGTGATCCCGCGAACCTTGCGCTCGTTGACCAGCTCGACCAGGCCGGCCGCGACGAGCTGCTTGACGTGGTAGTAGACGCGCTGCGGCGTCTGGTCGAGTCGGGCCGCGACCTCGGTGCAGGTGCGCGGCTCGGCCAGTTGCCGCAGCACCTCCACGCGCTGCGGCTTGAGCAGGACCTCGGCCTGCTCGATCTGCTCCAGGTACAGGACGTCTCTCATGGCAAAATCAGTTTGTACGTACAAAACTTGTTTGTCAATCGCTTCGCGAGAAGCCGCGCCGACTTTCTCGACGCGGCTTCCGGCGACGCTCAGCTTCAGGCGACGCTCACCCTCAGGCGACGCTCAGCGGATGATCAGGGCAACCAGTCCGGTCGCAGCGGATAGCCGTTCACGCCGTCCGGGCCGTTGTGGGTGGCCAGCACCTGGTGCAGTTGGATGCCGTTGCGCTCGAACGCCATCCGCGAACCGGCCATGTAGAGACCCCACACCCGGGCCGTCCCGGTGCCGACCTCCGAGACGCAGAAGTCCCAGTGCTCCACCAGGTTGCGGCACCAGGCGGCGAGGGTCAGCGCGTAGTGCTGGCGCAGGTTCTCCTCGTGGTGCACCTCCAACCCGGCGTCGTGCACCTCGCTGATCAGCCGACCCGGGCCGGCCAGCTCGCCGTCCGGGAAGACGTACCTGTCGATGAACGCGCCCGAACGGTGCGGCGCCCGGTTGTCGGCGCGCGTGATCGTGTGGTTGAGCAGCCGTCCACCCGTGCGCAGGCGCGACCGCAGCGCCCCGAAGTACGACGGGTAGTTGCGCACGCCGATGTGCTCGGTCAGCCCGATCGAGGAGATGGCGTCGAACTGCTCCGCGGGCGCGTCCCGGTAGTCGAGGTGTCGCACCTCGGCCAACTCGCTCAGCCCTTCCCGCTCGATCGCGGCCTGCGCCCACTGCGCCTGCGCCTTCGACAGGGTCACCCCGAGCGCCTTGACCCCGTACTCGCGCGCGGCGTGCCGGACCATGCCGCCCCAACCGCAGCCCACGTCCAGCAGCCGCATGCCCTTCTTGAGTGCCAGCTTGCCGGCGACCAGGTCGTACTTCGCCGCCTGGGCCTGCTCCAGGGTGTCGCTCGGGGACCGGAAGACCGCACAGGTGTACGTCATGGACGGGCCGAGCACCTTCTCGTAGAAGGCGTTCGAGACGTCGTAGTGGTGCGAGATCGCCGTGCTGTCGCGGACCCGGGAGTGCCGAAGCCCGTTCATCACCCGCTTCCAGCGCGGCTGGGCCTCCTGCGGAGGCGCCGGCGGCGGCATCAGCCGCTCCCAACCCAACCCCCGCACCAGCGCGACGCCGTCGGCCACCGACGGCGGGCGCAGCCGCAACTCGTCCTTGAGCACCCGCAACGCCTCGTACGGGTCACCCGGGTGCACCCCCTGCAACGCCAGGTCGCCGCTCACGTACGCCCGGGCCATGCCCAGGTCGCCGGGGGCGGTGAGCAGGTACGACAGACCCCGCTCGGTACGGATCGCCAGGGTGATGCCGGCATCGGTCGGGCCGACGGCGCTGCCGTCGTACCCGGTGATGCGGATCGGCAACGGCCCGGCGGTGACCGCGCGGACGACGTCCGCGACGGTCGGGCCGGTGCGCCGGCCCCCCGCCGGCGGGGTGGCGGGGACGCTCGCCGCCCCCTGATCTCGGTCGGTCAGGCTCATGCTCGTGCTACCGCCTTTTCGTACAGTCCCGTCAGCCGGTGGTCCGGGTCGTAGCGGTCTTTCACCGCGCGCCAGGTCTCGCCGCCGTAGAGGCGATCGAAGGCGTCCCGGTCGTAGTACGCGTCGGAGTAGAGCGACTTGTGCCCACCCAGCTCCGACACCCTGCGTTCGATCGTGCGGTTGACGTCGCCGTCGGCGGCGCCGGACGCGATCGGCACGCTCCCCCAGAAACCAATGTTGACGTAGTCCTGCCCCGGGTGGAGCGGATACAGCGGCCACGACCGCGCGGAACCGGGCCCCTCCGGCTCGCGCAACCGCAGCGGGCAGAGCCACACCGGGGTCATCCCCACGTCGGCCGCGAACCAGCGCAGGAAGTCGGCCATGCGGTCGAGCGGGATCTCCACGTCCTGCACGACCCGCTCCCGGGCCGGCTGGCCCCGCAGCCGGTCGATCCGGGCCGCCACCTGGTGCCGGTGTTCGAGGCGGACCAGTCGGTGGTAGACGTCGCTGCGTCGGTAGCGCGCCGGCCAGAGCCGGCGCACGACCGGGTGCTGCGCGCCGAACGCCGCCGAGCACCAGAACCAGTCGGTGTCCCAGCGCCACAGATAGTCGTACGCGGTCAGCACGTCGCGGGTGCGCTGACGCAGCGACCGGTAGTAGATCGCCTGGCCGGTGTAGTCGCTGGGCGGATCGGCGGTGTCGGTGAAGGTCCCCAGCACCAGGTACGCCTCACCGGGGCTGAACATCACGCCGTCCAGCACGTCGACCGGCTGGCCGGCCCACGACCGGGTGGCGCTCACCTCGGCGATCGCGTCGGTGAGCGCCTCCAGTTGGGTGAACCGGATGTTGCGCAACGCCACGTACCGGCCGATCGGCTGCAACTCGATGCGCAGCCTCGTCGCGTAGCCGAGGCTGCCCAGCGAGTTGGGGAACGCGCGGAACAGGTCGGCGTGCTCGGAGTCCGGACGGGCGGTGACGATCGCGCCGGAGCCGGTGAGGATGTCCATCTCGCGTACCGACTCGTGGGGCAGTCCGTTGCGGAAGGACGTCGACTCGATCCCGAGGCCGGTCACCGCGCCGCCCAGGGTGATGGTGCGCAGTTGCGGCACCACCAGCGGCATCAGCCCGTGCGGCAGCGTCGCGTCGACCAGGTCCTCGTACGTGCACATGCCCTGCACGTCGGCCGTACGCCCGGCCGGATCGACCGAGAGCACCCCGTTCAGGCCACTCACGTCGAGGCCCGGGGTGCGGGGAGCGGATCGGGGGCGGAACAGGTTGGAGGTGCGTTTGGCCAGCCGGACAGGCTCGCCCGTGGGCACCGCGGCGTACGACCGCCGCAACGTGTCCACCGCTTGATCATGGTCAATTGGGTGATCCACACGCTCAGCGCGCATGTGATCACCTTACGCCTGCACCCGGGAAATCGTGGGATGTCCTCGCCTGCCGTTTCCCGTCCGACAGCAGGCCCGACGGTTACCGTGGCGGACATGCCGTCGCCCGCGATCGCCGCCCTGGACTCCGCCGGACTGCCGTACCGGTTGGTCAGTCACGGCGCGGTCGGCAGCCTCGCGGAGGCCGCCGCCGCCCGTGGTGTGGCCATCCCGGACGTGGTCAAGACGATCGTCGTCCGCCGTGGCGCGGACGACCACCTGTTCGTGCTCACCCCTGGTGACCGGGTCATCTCCTGGCCCAAGCTGCGCGCCCTGCTCGGGGTGCAGCGGATCTCCATGCCGGACGCGGCGGGCGCGCTGACCGCCACCGGGTACGAGCGCGGCACCATCACCCCGTTCGGCGCGAGCACGGCCTGGCCGGTGATCGCCGACGAGCGGCTACGGGGCCGGCAGATCACCCTGGGCGCGGGCGAGCGGGGTCTCGCCGTGGCGGTCGACGCCGACGCCGCGATCGCCGCCCTCGACGCCACTGTGGCCGACGTCACCGACCCGCAGCCCACCCGCTGAAACTCCGCCGCTGCCGTCGTCCGGCTGGCTCCGGCCCGCCGCCGTGGGTGAGGATGGCGGCTATGCCCGCCCCCGAGGAACGCCCCGACCCCGTCGGCACCGTCTACGGCGGCCGACGCCGAGCCAACTCGGGCCCGCTGGCCGACCCGCTGCTGCGGGTGGCGTTGGCGGTCGGGCTGGTGGGCGTACTCCTCGGTGTGGTCTTCGCCACCGGCCTGCTCGACGGGGACGACGAGCCGGTGGTGCCGGCGGCCGTCGGCACGCCGTCCAGCGCCGCCGAGCCGACCACCCCGGCGGCCGAGCCGACCCCGACGCCCTCGGTCGAGCCGTCGCCGACCCCGTCGGCCACCCCGGCCGTTCCCACCAGCGGCGCCCACGTGCTGCGGTCGCCCACCGGGCTGTGCCTCGGGCTCGACGGCGACGACGAGAAGGCCGAGGCCGAACTGGCCGCCTGCACCGGCGGCCCGGAGCAGCAGTGGGTGGTCAACCCGGTAGCGACGGGAGCGGTGACGATGACCAACGCCGCCCACGGGCAGTGCCTCGATGTCGAGGGCGGCAGCGGTGACGACGGCGCGCGGTTGCAACAGTTCCCGTGCCACGGTCAGGCCAACCAGCAGTGGCGGCTGACCCCCACCGGCGCCGGCCCCGTGCTGCTGGTCGCGGTGCACAGCGGTAAGTGCGCGCAGGCCGACGACGACGGCGTCGAGGCCGGCAACGACATCCGGCAGCGGCCCTGCGACGGCCGGCCCGCCCAACAGTGGACGGTCGGCTAACCGCGGTAGCTCCAGGCGCGGGGTGCGGTCGCGGCGACGAGGACGGCCTCCGGCACCGGTCGACCCGGCCGTCGGCGCAGCAGCAGCGACAGCCCTGCCGCGCCGATCGACAGCGCACCGGCCACGTACCAGGCCACCGCGTAGTCGCCGAGTCGGTCGCGGACCAGCCCCGCGCCGGTGGCCGCGAGCGCCGCCCCGAACTGGTGGGCGGCGAACACCCAGCCGAACACGACCGCGCCCGCGCCACCGAAGTACTCGCGGCACAGCGCAACGGTCGGCGGCACCGTGGCCACCCAGTCCAGGCCGTAGAAGACGATGAACACCAGCATGCTCGGCTCGGCGGTACCCGCGAACAGGCTGGGCAGCACCAGCAGCGACAGCCCGCGCAGCGCGTAGTAGGCACCGAGCAGCAGCCGGCTGTCCACCCGGTCGGTCAGCCAGCCGGAGGCGATCGTGCCGACGATGTCGAAGAGCCCCACCAGCGCGAGCAGTCCCGCCGCCGTGGTCTCGGCCATGCCGTGGTCGTGCGCGGCCGGCACGAAGTGCGTACCGACGAGGCCGTTCGTGGTCGCTCCGCAGATCGCGAACCCGCCGGCCAGCAGCCAGAACGGCCGCGTCCGGGCCGCGGCGGCCAACGCGCCGAGCGCCCGCGTCGCCGCGCCGCCGGCCGGCGGCGGCGCCGCGACGACCTCGGTCGCGCCGTAGGCGGGCAGGTCGAGATCCGCCGGGTGTTCGCGCAGCAGCCACACCACCAGGGGTACGACAGCCAGGGCGGCACCGGCCACGACGAGTGCCGCCGTGCGCCAGCCGTGGTCGCGTACCAGCACGGCGATCAGCGGCAGGAAGATCAGTTGCCCGGCGGCCCCGCCCGCGGTCAGCACGCCGGTGACCAGGCCCCGACGACGGACGAACCAGCGCCCGGTGACGGTCGCCACGAAGGCGAGCGCCATCGAGCCGGTGCCCAGGCCGACGAGGACGCCCCAGCACAGCAGTAACTGCCAGCTCGCGGTCATGAACACCGTCAGACCGCTGCCGGCGGCGACCAGCAGCAGCGCCACCGAGACGACCCGGCGGATGCCGAACCGGTCCATCAGCGCGGCGGCGAACGGCGCGGTGAGCCCGTAGAGGAGCAGGTTGACCGAGACGGCCGCGGAGATGGTGGCCAGCGGCCAGCCGAACTCCGCGTGCAGCGGGTGCAGCAGCACCGACGGCGTGGCGCGGAACCCGGCCGCGCCGACGAGCGCCACGAAGGCGACACCGGCCACGAGCCAGGCGGGGTGCAGGCGACGATTCTTGCTCACGCGACCAGTCTGGGCCGCGCCTCCGGCTAGGACGAGTGGCCGGAAAGCCATCGTACGCAATAATCGGGCCATGAGTAGTGGCCCGCACCGGATCGCCGTCCTCGCCCTCGACCAGGTCGTCGGCCTCGACCTCGGCACCCCGTCCCAGGTCTTCAGCACCGCCCGGGGCGCCGACGACGCGTACCGCTACGACGTCCGGGTGTGCACCCCGGGCGGCCGGCCGGTCCGCAGCACCGCCGGCTTCCAGGTGCTCCCGGACCACGGGTTGGAGCTGCTCGACACCGCCGACACGGTGATCGTCCCGGGCATCCACGCCGGCGCGGCGCTCACCTCGGGCACCGTCGAGCCGGAGGTGGCCGAGGCGCTGCGGTCGGCGTACCAACGGGGCGCCCGGATCATGTCGATCTGCACCGGCGCGTTCGTGCTGGCCGCGGCCGGCCTGCTGGACGGACGCCGGGCGACGACCCACTGGGCGTACGCCGAGCGGTTCCGCCGCCTGCACCCCCGGGTGGACCTCGACCCGGACGTGCTCTTCATCGTCGACGACCGGGTGCTCACCTCGGCCGGAGTGGCCGCCGGCATCGATCTCTGCCTGCACGTCATCCGCCTCGACCACGGCAGCGACATCGCCAACCGGGCGGCCCGACGCTGTGTCATGCCGCCGTGGCGCGACGGCGGGCAGGCGCAGTACATCGAACAGCCGGTCCCCCGGGCCACCGATGCGAGCACCGCCGCCACCCGCGAGTGGGCCCGACAGCGCCTGCACGAGCCGATCGCCCTGCGCGACCTCGCCGAGCAGGCCCGGATGAGCGTCCGCACCTTCACCCGACGTTTCCGGCTGGAGACGGGACTGAGCCCCGCGCAGTGGCTACTGCGGCAACGGACCGACCACGCCCGACTCCTCCTGGAGACGACCGACCTCACCGTCGACCAGATCGCCCGCCGCTGCGGCTTCGGCACGACGGCAGCCCTACGTCAACAACTGCACCAACGCATCGGCGTGGCCCCGTCCACCTACCGCCGCACCTTCCACCCCCGCGAGGAGCTGACCCGCGCCTGACCCCCGCGATCTTGCACTTGCTGTCGTCGAGATGCCCTTTACACATGCCTTTGTCGCCGCAGAAAGTGCAAGATCGACGAGGTCCGTGGGGGGCGGTCAGGTCCGGAGTAGGTGGAGCTGGGCCTGGTGTTTGGGGAGGTGCACCCTCGCGTGCAGGTCCAGCGTGCGGGACCAGGGCAGCGGCTCGTCGACGATCAGGTCGAAGCCCTCGCGCAGGTGGGTCTCCACCGGTGCCTCCGCCGCCAGGCCGAGTTGGTCGACCAGCCCGCACAGCCGTTCGCTGGTGCCGTGCAGCAACGCCGCCAGGCCGCGCAGACCGCCCTGCTCGGCGACCAACGCGTCGAGCTGCGGACGGTGGATGTCCTCCTCCAGCTCGTAGTAGGCGAACGGCGACCCCGCGAGCAACGCCTCGCTGGCCTGGATCATCAGTTCGTCGTTCGCCACCAGGTGCGCCACGATCTGCTCGGCGCTCAACTGCCCCCGAGGGGCAGCCCCAAAAGAAACCCCGTCGATCTCGGCAAACACCGAGTCATAAGCCCGCCGCAACCCGCCACTCGCCACCACCACACCCCCACCCCACCGCCCCACCCCGTCGATCATGGCGTTGTGGTGCCCGATTCACCCGGACGAGCGGCATTTGCCACCCACCACAACTCCATGATCGACGGGGTGGTCCGTTCAGCGGCGGGACTGGCGGGAGCGGAGGTAGTCCGACACCACGTACTCGCCCAGGTCGTCGGTGTCGGGGGTGAACATGCGGCCACGGCTGCGTCTCGCCACCGCGTCGATGAAGCGGCGCAGGCCCTCGTCATCGCCGAGCATGAACAGGTTGAGGGTCGCACCGTAGCGGCTGAGCCGGTCCACCTCGCGGACCGTCGCCTCGATCGTCTCCGGCAGCGGCGGCCAGTGGAACAGCGCCTCCCCGTCGTCCGGGTCGAGGTGGGCGGTCGGCTCCCCGTCGGTGACCACCAGCACCACCGGCTCGGCATCCGGATGGCGGCGCAGGTGCCGAGCGGCCAACCGCAGCGCGTGTTGCAGGTTCGTCCCCTGTTGCAGGTCCGGCTCCACGGCCGCCAACTCCTGCTGGGTGAGCGTCGTCGCCTCCCGACCGAAGCCCACGATCTGCAGGGCGTCCTGTGGAAAACGGGTCTCCATCAGGTGCGCCAACGCCAGCGCCGTCTGCTTCATCGGCCCCCAACGACCCTGCGAGATCATCGAGTACGACAGGTCCACGCAGAGCACCACCGCCGCCGAGGCACGCTTCTCGGTCTCCACCACCTCGAAGTCGTCCGCTTCGAGTTGCAGCGGAACCGTCGGCCCGGCCCGGCGCACCGCCCGGGTGAGCGTACGAACCACGTCCAGCGGTTGCTCGTCGCCGTACTCCCACGGGCGGGACGCCCCGCTGACCTCGCCGGCCGCACCCGCCGAACGCAGGTCGTGCTGACCGCGCGGACCGGCCGTCAGGTCGGCGAAGACCCGCCGCAGCGCCGTGCCGCCGAGCCGGCGCAGGGCCTTCGGGCTGAGCGTGAGCCCGTCCGCGTCCCGGCCCACCCAGCCCTGCCGGCGCAGCTCGCGTTCCAGCTCGCGCAGCCGGCGGACGTCGTCGGCCGCGTCCCGGCCCAGCGTCCGGGCCACCGCGTCGACGTCCACGTCGTCAAGCGTGGCCCCGGGGTGTTCCTGGTCGAGCTGATCCAGCAGGTCGTCCAGCTCGCCGATCTCGCCGAGCGCGCCGGCCGCGTCGGCGTAGTCCAACGGCTGGTCGCCCCGGACCCGCTCGCCGCGCCCCCAGCGCAGATCCGGCCGCAGCGCCCGCAGGTTCGCGTCGAGCGCCGACAGCTCACCGGCGAGCCGGTCGCCGAGGGACTGCTGCATCAGACCGGCCAGCTCGGCGCGCTGCCGCTCGGACAGCGAGTTCATCAGCCGCTCACCGGCCGCCGAACGGCGGGCCAGCACGTCGATCAGCTCGTCGACCGTCTCCGGCTGCTCCGGGAAGAAGTCGCCGTGCCGGCGCATGAACTCGGCGAACGCGTCGGTGGTGTCCTCCGCGCGGCCGTGCCGGGCCAGCAGGTCGTTCAGGTCCCGCATCATCTCGGCGAGCCGCTGCTGCGCGGCCGGATCGGCGGACGCGCGCACCGCGTCCCGCAGGCCCGCGAACCGCTGACCGAGCACGTCGTCCCGGAGCTGGTCGAGAATCTGCTGGTACGAACGACGGGCGTCCTCGCTGGCCCACTGGTAGCCGGCCAGCTCCTCGACCGCACGGGCCGTGGAGCGGGGCAGATTGTCCAGCACCGACTCGGCGAACCGCGCGTCGTCGTCGTCGCGGCTCCGCAGCTCGTCACGTTCGGCGGCGAGAGCCTGGTCGAGCAGGGCCTGTGCGCGGGTCACCGCGCCGTCGAGGTCGCCGCGACGAAGCGCCTCGCGGCGCAGCCGTCGCGCCCGAGCCGCCAGGTCGTCCAGCCCGCCCCGCCCCTGCGGGCCACGGCGCAGCAGATCGCGCAGCGCCTGCCGCAGGCTGCCGCCGGCCAGCACCTCGGCGCCGACCGCGTCCACCGCCTCACGCACGTCGTACGGGGGTGCCAGCGGATCGGGCCCGCCGTTCCACTGGCCGTACCGGAACCGGTTGCCGGCCACAGTCAGCCCCGGCCGCCGTAGACGGTGCGCCCGGACTCGGTGACGTCCTTGCCGAGCCGGCGGGTCAGGTGCAGCCCCTCCAGCACGAACTCCACGGCCGCGGCGGCCTCCTCCGGGGTGGGCGCGTCGCCCAGGCCGAGCCGGTCGAGCACCTTGGCCAGACCGGGCACCGTGCCCACCTGGCGCAGCAGCTCGGCGGAGCCGACCAGCTCGCCGGTCTCGATCGCCGTCCCGTCCTCGACGAGAGCGGTGAACCCGGACAGGTCGAGGCCGGCCAGGTGGGCGCGGAACGTCTCGGCGGTCGCGGTCCGCAGCAGGTGCGCCAGGATCTCGACCTCCCGTCCCTCCTCGCCGCTCTCGAACTCCACCTTGCCGCGCAGCGTGCTGGTCACCGACACCGCGTCACCAACGCGGGCCACCGCCGCCTCCGGTGCAAGGAAGGGCACCTTGTTATCGCTTGCGGTTGTAGAGGGGGCCCCTCCTAACACGTCGGCGGAGGCGGCGAGCAAGCCGGCACGACGCAGCGCGGCACCGGCCACCGTCTCGGCGGCGGCGATCGCGAACCGGGCGGAGACTCCGGAGCGCGGGTCCACCGACGGGGATTCCCGCACCGCGCGGGCGAAGCGGGCCAGCACTTCCAGCACGTGCTCGGGGACGGCCGCGACCAGATCCGCCTCCTGGCGGATCAACGCCAGCTCCAACTCCAGGTCGACCGGGTAGTGGGTACGGATCTCCGCGCCGAACCGGTCCTTGAGCGGCGTGATGATGCGACCCCGGTTGGTGTAGTCCTCAGGGTTGGCGCTGGCCACCAGGAGCAGGTCCAGCGGTAGCCGGAGTTGGTAGCCGCGGACCTGGATGTCGCGCTCCTCCAACACGTTGAGCAGCGCCACCTGGATGCGCTCGGCCAGGTCGGGCAGCTCGTTGACGGCGAAGATGCCACGGTTGGTACGCGGCACCAGCCCGAAGTGGATGGTCTCCGGGTCGCCGAGGGTGCGGCCCTGGGCGATCCGGATCGGGTCGACGTCACCGATCAGGTCGCCGACGCTGGTATCCGGGGTGGCGAGCTTCTCGCCGTAGCGCATCGAGCGGTGCAGCCAGCCGATCGGCAGGTCGTCGCCGGCCTCGGCGACCTGGGCGACCGAGGCGGGGGTGAGCGGGCGCATCGGGTGTTCGTTGAGGACCGAGCCCGTGATGACGGGGGTCCACTCGTCGAGCAGCGAGCCCAGGGCGCGGATCAGTCGGGTCTTGCCCTGGCCGCGCTCGCCGAGCAGCACCATGTCGTGCCCGGCGAGCAGAGCACGCTCGACCTCGGGCAGGACGGTGTCGTCGTAGCCGACGATGCCGGGGAAACGGGTCTCGCCGGAGCGCATCCGGGCGAGGAGGTTGTCGCGGAGTTCCTGCTTGACGGTGCGGTACTGGTGACCGGCCGCCCGTAGCGCGCCGAGCGTGCCGGGCAGGTCGGCCGGTGGAACCGGGATTACCGGGGTAGGCGCAGTCACCCGAGTAACGCTAGCTCACATTTTCGGGGGCGCCTCCGGCTTCGGGTGGCACCCCCACGGCCACCCTCAGCCCTGGCCGCAGCGCCGGCAGGCGCCCCGGCGGCGCAGGTGGTACGCGTACGTGGCCGCGCCGAGCGCCACGCCCCACAGCGGCCAGAGCAGCATGGGCGCCCCGGTCAGGCTGGTCCCGCCGGTGAGCTCCCAGAACTGGGGGTTGCTGAGCAGGCCGAGGCTCGCCGCGGTGACGGAGATGGCGACCAGGGTCGCCGGCACCACGGCCAGCTTCACCGGCACCCGACGACCGGCGAGCCCGACCATCCAGCGGGGGAACGTTTCACCCCAACGCTGCACCAGCCCGAGGGTGAGGATCGCGCCGGCGGTGGCGAAGGCGGCCAGCCCGAACCCGGCCCAGACCAGCCCGCTGTCCTGCATCTCGGTCAGGAACTCCCGGGAGATGCCCAGCGGGATGCCCGCCGTCCAGGCGAACCGGATCGCCGCGTACGTCAACGGGATGATCGCCGCGATGCCGGCGGCCCACCGACCCCAGCGGGCGGCGGCGGCCGGGGTGGTCCAGCCACGGTCGGTGCCGTCCCGCCCGCAGGAGACGCAGCTTGCGGCGGTACGGCGTTGCCAGGCGAGCACCGCCCCGGCCAGCAGCAGCCCGCCGAGCAGCGCGGCGAAGCGGCCGAACAGGGCCCAGTTGAAGATGTCGGAGTAGTCGACCGGCGGCCAGCCGAACGGCGCGCCGACGATCAGGATCGGCAGGTAGCCGAGGATGACCAGCACGCGGACGTCCGGCACGACCACGGCGAGCAGGAACACGACCGCCCAGCCGTAGCCGGCGAGCAGTGCCCGCAGCGGGCCGGGTGGCCGGACCGCTGGCCGGCTCATGGCGAGGGCGGCCACGGCGGCGGTCAGCAGGACTCCGGCGAAGAGCGGGGTGGCCACGTCCACCGGCACCAGGCGCAGCAGGCTGACGTCACCGCCGTGGAGGTCGTTCGGGCCGAACGGGTAGCCGGCGCCGGTGAGCGTGCCGAGCAGGGCGAGTACGCCCCACAGGCCGAGCCAACCGGCGGCGAGCGGGGCGAGCCGGTCGGGCCAGCGGGATTCGGTACGGGCTCGAAGGTCATTGATCGTCGTCATGCTCTCAGCCTCGACCGATCGGCGACCGGTTCCCTCCCGGGCGGCGGTGAACCCGCTCCCCCGGCCGAGGGAACGGCCGGGAGCCCTCGGCCGAGGGAACGCCGGGAGCCCTCGACCGGGGGAACGGCCGGGAGCCCTCGGCCGGGGGATCAGCCGGACGGGGTGACGAAGCCGGACTCGTACGCGGCGATGACCGCCTGGGTACGGTCGCGGACGCCCAGCTTGGCCAGCACGTTGCCGACGTGCGTCTTGACCGTCTCCACCCCGACGACCAGGTGCGCGGCGATCTCCGGGTTGGACCGGCCGGTCGCCATCAGCCGCAGCACCTCGGCCTCCCGCTCGGTGAGGCGGGCGGCCTGCAGGCGGTCCCCGCCCACCGGCCCGTACGCCCCGACGAGCTGGCGGATCGCCGCCGGGAACAGCAGCGACTCCCCGGCCGCCACGACGCGGACCGCCTCGATGACCTCCGCCGGGCGGGCCCGCTTCAGCAGGAAGCCGGACGCGCCGGCGCGCAGCGCCTCGTAGACGTACTCGTCGTTGGCGAACGTGGTGATGACCAGCACCCGGGGCGGGTCGGCGGAGGTGGCCAGCAGGTGGCGGGTGGCCTGGATGCCGTCGATGCCGGGCATCCGCACGTCCATCAGCACCACGTCCGGGCGGTGCCGGGCGACCAGGGGCGGCACCTCGGCCCCGTCGGCGGCCTCGGCGAGCACTCGCAGGTCCGGTTGCGCGTCGATGATGGCTCGCAGGCCGACCCGGATCAGCTCGTCGTCGTCGACGATCAGCACGCCGGTGGTCATCGGGCGTCCTCGTACGGCAGGCGGGCTCGGACGAGCCACCGGTCGCCGTGCGGGCCGACGGTGAGCCGGCCGCCGAGCAGCAGCACCCGTTCCCGGATGCCGTCCAGGCCCCGCCCGCCCCGACCCGGATCGGAGCGGCGCTGTCGGCCGAGGGCATTTTCCATCTCCAACTCCAGGGCATCGCGGTGCAGGTCGAGCCGCAGCGTCACCGGCCCGTGGCCGTGGCGGGCGGCGTTGGTCAGTCCCTCCTGGACGATGCGGTAACCCTCCCGGGAGACGACCGCGGGCACCGCCGCGGGATCGCCGGCGCGGCTGTCGTAGACCGTCAGCCCGGCCGCGCGGGCGTCGGTGACCAGCCGGTCCAGGTCGGCGAGCGTACGCTGTGGCGCCACCGAGGGCCGGCCGCCGCCGGTCTCGCGGAGCAGCCCCAGCACGTGGTCCAGCTCGTCCATCGCGGTCCGGCCGGCGTCCTCGATGGCGGTCAGCGCGCGCCGGACGAACTCCGGGTCGGTGTCCAGCACCTCACGGGCGGCGCCGGCCTGGAGGGTCGCCACGGTCAACGCGTGACCGACGGAGTCGTGCAGTTCGCGGGCCAGCCGGTTGCGTTCGGCGAGCCGGGTGGCCCGCGCCTCCAGGGCGGCGATCCGCTCGGCCTGGGCGGGTCCGAGCAGCACCGGGGCCATCGAGACGGCGAGCGCGCCGAGCCCGGCCACGGCGTAGCCGAGGCCCACCAGCAGGGCGACCCCAGCGAGGGTGAGCCAGCCGCTGTCCCGCCCGTCCAGCGGCCCGAACCGTTCCCGGCTGGTCAGCTCGTCGCCCACACCGAACTGCTGCGCGATGAACGCGAGCGCCATCGGCAGGGCGCTGAACAGCGCGGTCATCACCAGCGCGCCGACGATGAGGTGCGTGGCGATCCAGAGCGCGCTGCGCAGGCGGCTCTCCCGATCGCCCCGGTGTCCCGGCGCCGGGTCGGGCAGGTCGACGCCGAGCAGCGCCCGTACGGCCGCGATCTCCAGGGCCCGGCTGCCGTCCAGCAGCAGCGGCACCACGGCGATCAGCGCCGCGACCACCAGCAGGACGTACACCAGCGGGCGGGGGATCTCCGAGTCGGTGAGCATCTGCGCGAAGGTCACCGCGAGGACCCCGTACGGCAGGGCCAGCACGCCGCCGAGCAGCAGGAACACGCCGCGTCGCCAGGTGCTGCCGGCGACCAGCGGGGCCAGCGCCGCGCGGAGGGTCATCCGGTCATTCTGCTGGCGTGGACCGGGTGCGCGACTCCCCCGCAGCGGGGAGATCTCAGCGGTGGTCGGCCACGTACCCCTGCGGGTCCTTGTCGCGGAACGGCAGGTCGCGGCCGTTCTTGTGCTCGCCGTAGAAGGTCAGCCAGCGCTGCCCCAGTTCGGCCCGCAGCTCGAAGCCGGCGTGCCGGCGGAAGTCGGGCAGCGCCTCGTCCTCCTCCTCGGCCAGGTGCTCGCTGTTCTCCCGGCGGGCCGTACCGACCGCGTCCCACCAGGGCTTCGAGCCGACCGGGTGCAGTTTGGACTCGGCGATGGCGTCCCGGATCTTGTTGTGGTCGCCGATCGCGTCTTCGGTCTCGTCCTCGCCGTCGTCGCCGTGCTTGACCAGGTGCGGGTAGAGGATCGCCTCCTCCGCCTCGGCGTGGATGTCCAGGTGCAGGGCGAGGGCGTCCCAGATGGCCAGCAGTTCCTGCTCGTCGCGGGCGTCGTCGAGGCGGGCGAAGCCGCGCCGGAAGGCGGCGTGGTCGTCCAGGATCAGTGCGGTGATGTCGTCCACGTCGCTCACTTTCCGCGGTGCAGGGCCGGTCGTCGGGTCGAAACTACCCCGATGTCCGGCTTTCCACGCCCGATCTCGGGCACGCCGGACCGGGGCTAGGCTCATGATCGTGACCTACCTCGCCGCGGAAGACCGCTACGACACCATGACCTACCGGCGCAGCGGACGCAGTGGCCTGCGGCTGCCCGCCGTCTCTCTCGGCCTGTGGCACAACTTCGGCCCGGACCGCCCGTACGAGCGCCAGCGGGACATCGTCCGGCGCGCGTTCGACCTCGGCGTCACCCACTTCGACCTGGCGAACAACTACGGCCCGCCGCCCGGCTCGGCGGAGGAGAACTTCGGCCGGATGCTCGCCACCGACCTGAAGCCGTACCGGGACGAGCTGGTCATCTCCAGCAAGGCCGGATATCTGATGTGGCCCGGCCCGTACGGCGAGTGGGGCTCGCGTAAGAACCTGATCTCGTCGTTGGACCAGTCGCTGGGCCGGATGGGCCTCGACTACGTCGACATCTTCTACTCGCACCGGTTCGACCCGGACACCCCGCTGGAGGAGACGATGGGCGCGCTGGACGCCATCGTCCGCTCCGGCAAGGCCCTCTACGTGGGCATCTCCAACTACAACTCGGAGCAGACCACGAGGGCCGCGGCGATCCTGCGCGACCTGGGCACGCCGCTGCTGATCAACCAGCCGTCGTACTCGATGCTCAACCGCTGGACCGAGGACGACGGCCTGCTCGACACGCTGGAGCAGGTCGGCGCCGGCTGCATCGCGTACAGCCCGCTCGCGCAGGGCCTGCTGACGGACCGCTACCTCAAGGGCATCCCGGCCGACTCGCGGGTGCGGACCAGCGTCTTTCTCAACGAGAGCGACCTCGGCGACGAGAAGATGGCCACCATCCGGGGGCTCGGCGCGGTCGCCGAGCGGCGCGGTCAGTCCCTGGCCCAGCTCGCGCTGGCCTGGGCGCTGCGCGATGCGCGGATGACCAGCCTCATCATCGGGGCGAGCAGCGTCGAGCAGTTGGAGACCAACGTCGCCGCCGTGCACAACCTCGACCTGGGCACCGAGGACCTGGCCGAGATCGACCGCCTGTTGGGCTGACCGCCGGATCGCGGGCGGGCCGGGTCACCAGATCCGGCGCCGCCCGGCCCGGTGGTTGCGCACCTCGCACCGTGGTCCCGTCGGCGCGACGGGGTCGCGTCGCCGCCGACCCACGCCGACCAGTACCGCCAGGACCAGCACGACGGCCGCGCCGGCCAGCACCGGCCACCGGCCGTCGAGGTCGCGCACCGACGCCACCGGCACGCCCGGGTCGGCCGCCGCCGCCACCGCCGACTCGCTGGCGACCGGCCGGCTCGCGGGGGTACGCGCCGACGCCTTCGCCGACGCGCGCGTCCCGGTCCCGCCCGGGGCGGCGAAGACCACGTCGGAGCAGGAGTAGTAGGTGTCCGGGGTGTTGGAGTTCTGCCAGATCGTGTAGATCAGGTGACGGCCGGTACGCCCCGTGGGCAGCCGACCGGCCAGTTGGTACGCGCCGGCCCGCACCGGCGGGTCGGTCCGCGTCAGGAACGGACGCGGCTCCAGATCTGCCCAGGTGAGCCGTTTACGCGGGTCGTAGTCGGGCGTGGTGACGTAGAGCCGGAAGGTGCCCCGGTGCTCGATGGTGGTCCGGTACCGGAAGGTGAACGTCGCGCCGGTGGTCAACCGGGTGCTCGGCCAGTCGGTCCGGGGCAGGTCCAGCCCCTGGTACGCGGAGAGCCCGCCGCTGCACAGCTCCCCGTCCGGGATCCGTTCCCGGTCCCGACCGTTGATGGCCGCGACGCGTACGTTGTCCCATTCGCGCACCGCCGCGCCGGCCGCCACGGCCGCCCGGCAGGCGCTGGTCGACGCGTACCGGCCCTCGGGCCCACAGGCCGCCGCCCGGCTGACCGGATCGGTGGGGGCGCCGTGCGCCCAGCCGGGCGCCGCGCCCAGCGGTGCCGCCGCCATGACGACGAGCACCACGACGAGCATCCGACGCACCCTCATGGCTTGAACCTCCCGCCACTGGTACGGGCGCGGGAGGTCAAAGGTTCGACACCCGGGGCCTGGGAATCACGCGGCGGGCACCGGCGTTCCGATAACCGGTACGGATTTCAGGCCAGACCCCCAGGCCGAGGAGGCAGACATGAAGGTACGTAGCTCGTTGCGTGCGCTCAAGCAGAAGCCCGGTTCGGTGGTGGTCCGTCGTCGCGGCCGGGTGGTCGTGGTGAACCGCGCGAACCCGCAGTGGAAGAGCCGCCAGGGCTGATACGCCTCTTAGCGGACATACAGTCGAGAACGCCCCGACCGGGACCATCCGGTCGGGGCGTTTCGCGTAGCCGTTCTCGACGAGCGGTGCGCGTGACTCGATGGCATCATCCCTCCTGATCAAGCATGTTCATCGATCGAGGGGGCGACGGTGCACGGACCAGACAGAACAGCGACCCGACGGCGTACACGACAGTTCACCGCCGGCGTGGTCGGCGTGTTGGCGGCCCTGGCGGCCGTGCCGGCACCCGCGTGGGCGGCCACCTGGTCGCCGATCCAGGTCGTGTCGGAGCCCGGCTGGAGCGGGCTGGACCAGCCCTTCGTGGCGGTCGACCGGCAGGGCGACTCGCTGCTCGCCTGGGCGGGCTGCGACAACAACGCGAGTAGCTGCAACGACCAGGTGAAGGCGCAGCTCGTCTCGGTCGACGGCACAGCCGGCCCGGTCCAGACGCTCTCGCCGCTCGGCGCGTCCGCCTTCTGGCCCAAGGTCGCGTCCGACGACGACGGCGACTCGGCCGTGGTGTGGACGCAGGACGGCCTCGTGGCCGGCCGGCGGGTGTCCGCCACCGGCGAGCTGGGTCCGCTGCAGATGATCGCCACGTGGCACGGGGTGAGTCCGGCCGTCGCGGTCGACCCGTCAGGGCTGGCGCTGGTCACCTGGACCGAGATCCGCGACGGCGCGTACACGACGAAGGCCCGCTACTTCGGCGCGGACAGCTCCCTCGGCCCCGAGCTGACCCTCGGTGTCGGCGTGGACCAGCCGGTAGTGGGCGTCGACCGCGCCGGGACCGCCGTCGTCGCCTGGACGGAGAGCTACGAGCGCGTCGTCGCGCGTCGGGTCCGCCCGGAGGGGGTCGCGCCGCTGCGCGTCATCGCCGGACGGGCCACCGATGTTAGGTACGCCAGCGTCTCGCTCGCCGTGGACCGGGACGGCGATGCGGTGATCAGCTACCGGTGGTCCAAGGCGGGTGAGCCGCCCCGCCTGCGGGCCCGGCACTACAGCCACGCCGACACGTTGGGCAGCGTCCTCAGCGTCTCGCCGGCCGCCCACGAGCTGAGCCTCTTCGACGAACTCGCCGGCGATCTCGACGGCGACGCGGTGCTGACCTGGGGCCGCTGGACTCCCGAGGGTATCCAGGTCTTCGCCCGCTCGATCTCCTCCACCGGAGTGCTCGGCACGGTCACCCGGCTCGGCGTCGGCGACTGGCCGAAGGTCGCCCTGGACGACGACGGCGACGGCCTGGTCACCTGGCAGGCTTGGGGTCCGGACGTCTCCACCACGCAGGTGCACGCCCGGACGATCGGCCAGGACGGCACGTTCGGGGCGGACGAGATCATCGCCCCCGACGGGCGGTACGCGCAGCCGGCGTCCAGCCCGACCGGCCGCTTCTCGGTGATCTGGCAGAAGGCGTCCTACGAGTACGACATCCGGGCGCGCTTCGGCCAGTAGCCCGACGGCGAGACGCCCTGACCGCCGCCTCGGTCAGGGCGTCTCGCGCAACTCCGCTACCGGAGCTGTCGGAGTTGACTCTTGTCGGGTTTGCCGCTGGCGGCGAGCGGGACCCGGTCGATGACCGTGACGGTGCGCGGCACCGCGAGGTCGCCCACCTGTGCGGCCACGAGCTTGCGCAGCAGGTCCGGATCGGGTGTCCTCCCGGCCGCCGGCACCACGAACGCGTGCACGGCCTCGCCGGTCGCCTCGTCCGAATCGCCGACGACGTACGCCTCGGCGATCGTGGGGTCAGCGGCGAGCGCCCGCTCCACCGCTCCGGCATGGACCAACTGCGCGTTGATGATGATCACGTCCCGGGTGCGCCCGAGCAGCCGCAGGTAACCGTCGGCGTCGAGTTCACCCAGGTCACGGGTCCGCACCCAGCCGTCCACGAACACCTCGGCCGACTCGTCCGGGTCCTGCCAGTACGACGATGCCTGCGCGGGTGTGCGGACGTAGATCTCCCCGTCGCGAAGAGCGACCTCCACGGCCGGGCGGCCGACCGTGGCGAGGGTGGCGGGGTCGGTCAGCATCTCGGCGGGGGTCACCATCGCGATCATCGACGTCTCGGTCTGGCCGTAGCCGTGGAAGAGCACCGGACCCAGCACGTCGAGCGCCTCGGCCAGTCGGCCCGGCGCGAGGGGCGAGCCGGAGACCATCAGCGCCCGCAGGTGACGCAGGTCCACCGGGTGGGAGCGCTGGTCCCGGATCAACTGGTGCAGCTTGCCGACCGTGATCACGCTCGCCGTGGCCCGGTGTTCGACCAGGGCGTCCGGGAAGACCGGCCGGGGCGCCACGACGAGGGTGCCGCCCGCCACGAGGGAGAGGATGCCGTACTCCAGCATCACCTGACTGGCCAGCGAGCCGAAGACCAGGTAGCGCTGCATCCGGGTGGCCAGTTCGGCGACGGCCGGGGGCCACCGGTCCGGGTACGGGACCCAGGACGCCGACATGGCGGCGTAGGTCTGGACCACGCCCTTCGGTGTTCCCGTGCTCCCACTGGTCCAGATGATCCGTGCGGGATCCTCGGCCCGTCCCGCCGCGACGAGTGCCAGCCCGTCGTCAGGCTGCTCGGTGAACGAGGCCAGCCGAGTCGGGTCGACCACGAGGGAGCCGGACAGTTGTGCCGGGCTCAGGTCCGCACGCCACCCGGACACCCGCGCGCCCACGGCGAAGGCGGCAACCGTGGCGGCGAAGGCCGCGGCGGTGACCGGCAGGTCGAGCGTGACACCCACGCCCGGCCCCGCGCCGCACGAGCGCAGCCCGGCCGCGATACGCCGGATCAGCCCCGCCATCTCCGACGCGGTCGTGACGACCGGCCCGTCCTCGAAGACCGGCCGGTCCCCGCCGGCGCTCAGGAGGTCCAGGACTGGTTGCGGCCAGACGTCAGCGGGCATCGGCGAGGACACCCTTGACGAAGACCTCAAGGGGCTGCTGATGCACGGTCGGCAGGTCCCAGGTGTTCTCCAGGTTCTCCGCCAGGTGGTGCTCGGCGACGACCTGCCCGTCGCGCCACACCCGCACCACCGGGTGGAGGTAGGTGGCGTCCTGGGCGGCCGTCGCGTCGTTCTCGGCCGGGCGCGGCACGGTGATGTCGAACGGGTCGACGTGGTCGTGGTCGGGGCCGTACTCGAGGGTGATCACGAGCGCGAACACGTCCGGCTCCGCGTCCCGCAGATAGGCGACCGGCACCTCCTGCCGGTAGCGGGCGGCCTCGCCCTCGACCGTGATCACGTCGCCGAGCACCGAGAACTGCTGCCACAGCGCCGAGGTCACGTTGATCCGGGCGATGATCGAGGCGGCGATCGCCTCCGGCGTCAGCGCGACCTGCCGGGACGGCCAGGGCTCACCGTGGTGCCGCTCGCGGATGATGTGGTGCAGTGCCCGGGTGGCGTAGCGGAAGCCGTGGATGAAGCCGTTCGTGGACTTCTTGAAGTCACGCTGCTGACTGAGGGTGCCGGCGAAGTAGAGGCCGGGAACGTTCACCGACTCGAAGGCCGGGGTCTGCGCCGGGAACCGATCGTTGATGACCAACTCCGGCCGGGCCGACTCGGCGAAGAGGGACGCGTCGAAGCGGAACCCGGTGCAGAGGATGATCCGGTCGTACTCGAGTTCGCGCAGATTCTCGACCGTCCGGGCGTACCGGAAGAGCACCCGGTACCCGCCGCCCTCCCGCTGACTGATCCGCTCCACCGTGCCGTCCAGGACGGCGTTCTGCGACTTCAACTGATAGGTGTCCAGGAAGTTGTTGTTCACCGCGCGCAGGTGACCGACGTAATGGGTCTGCCAGGCCAGCCTGATGGAGTGCGGTCCGGCGACATGAATCGTCGCGGCGGTCTCGATCAGCGCGTCAGCGGTCTCGAATGCCGAGTTTCCCTTACCGACGATCAACACCCGCTGGTTGACGAAATCGGCGGGGTCGACGCTCACCGTGTCGTAGCGTTCGACCAGTTCCACGCCCTCGATCGGCGGCACGTAGAGCTGGGAGACGCCGGTGGCGACGACGACTCTGCGGGCCTTGAAGACCTGGTCGCCGGCCTGCACCGTGAACACGTCACCGGTCTTCGACACCGCCGTTACCCGGGTGTCGTAACGGACGCGCAGACCTCGCGCGAAGTCGGCGAGATAACGCACCAGATCCTCAGCGGCGGGGAAGTAACGCGTGCTGTAGTTCTTGAACAGCAGCGCCGGATCGTCGGACAGCAGCGAGTTCCAGTCCGACCGTAGATTGAACTCGGGGTCCGCCGAGCCGGTCCACACCTTGTTGATCGAGATCAACTGGCGGTGCCGGGGATAGGTCTCGAAGAACATGCCCGGACGGGGGCCGCCCTCCAGCACCACATAGTCGTGACCGTCGCGCTCGAGCAGGGCCGCGAGCTGCAAACCCGCCGGTCCGGCTCCGATGATCAGGCAATCGTGCGTCATGCGGCGAAATGTACTGAGGCGATTTCAGAGCGCTCTGAGAAACTGTTTCTAGCATCCGGTTCCATGACGATTCAGGTGGATCTGGCAGCACCGCTGCGCCCCGCCGACCTGCGCCTCGCGGCCGGCCCGGTCACGCTCGTGATCAGCGACGAGGTGCGCGGCCGGGTGACGAGCGGCCGGACGTTCCTCGGCAAGGCACTCGGCGACGACCGGGCCATCTACGGCGCCACCACCGGCTTCGGGGCGCTGGTGGGGTACGCGGGCCGAGCCGACCAACGCGACCAGGCCGACAACACCCTCGCCCACCTCGGCGCGGGTCAGGGACCCGACCTCGCCCCGGATGTCGTACGCGCGACGCTGCTGGTCCGCGCCTGGTCCCTGGCCCGGGGCGCGTCCGGGGTCTCGCCGCACGTGATCGACGCGCTCGCGGCCATGCTCGGCACGACGTTCACGCCGGCGATGCCCCGGCTCGGCTCGGTGGGCGCCAGCGGCGATCTGATCCCGCTCGGTGCCGCCGCCCAGGCGCTGCGCGGCCGTGGACACGCCTATGTGGACGGCGTCCGGATGCCTGCCGGGGACGCGCTGACGAAGGCCGGGCTGGAGCCGCTGCCGCTCGACGGCCGGGACGCGCTCGCGCTCGTCAACGGCACGTCGCTGACCACCGCGGCGCTGACCCTCGCCCTGGCCCGGGTCCGCACCGCGCACCGTGTGGTCCAGACGCTGACGTGCCTCCTCGCGGACCTGCTCGGCAGCGACCCGCAGTTCCTCGACCCCGCCCTGCTGGCCGCCTACGGCCACTCCGGCGCCATCGACGTCGGCGCCGCGATGCGGGCGACCTGTGCCGGGCTGCGGCCGTCCGGCAGCAGACCCCTGCAGGAGCCGTACAGCATCCGCTGCGCGCCGCAGTTGCTCGGAGCGGCCGAGGACGCCCTGCGCTACGTGGACGGCGTCGTGGCGGCCGACCTCGGCGGGGTGAGCGACAACCCGCTGTTCTTTCCGGACGACGACAAGGTCGTGCACGGCGGTAACTTCTTCGGTCAGCCCGCCGCCTTCGCCGCCGACGTCCTGTCCATGGTGATCGCCCAGATCGGCAACCTCGCGGAGCGCCAGCTCGACCTGCTGGTGGATCCGGGTCGCAACGGCGGGCTGCCGCCGATGCTCGCGGCGGGGCCGGGGCAGCAGCACGGGTTACAGGGCGTCCAGCTCGCGTCGACGGCGCTCATCACCGAGATCAGGCGGGACACCGTGCCCGCGAGCGCGCAGAGCCTCCCCACCAACCTGCACAACCAGGACGTCATCCCGCTCGGCACCCAGGCCGCGCTCCGCGCCCTGGACCAGGCGGAACTCCTGCGCCTGATCACCGGTTCGCTCGGACTGGGTCTGCGCCAGGCGGTGCATGTCGGAGCGCGCCGCCCGACGGCGGTGGGCTGCGACCGTGCTCTGCGGGCCCTGGAGGAGGCGATACCCCCGGTCGACCCGGACCGACCACTCGACGGGGACGTACGAACGGCGGTCGCGATTCTGGAAGAGCTTGAAAAATCTCTGATTTCCGACTCGTACGGTGAGCGCCGTGATGCTTGATTACCTGATCATCGGGGCCGGTCCGGCCGGTCTTCAGCTCGCCGCCCTGCTCGAAGCCGACGGCACGCGCGACTATCTGGTGCTGGAGGGCGCCGACGGGCCGGGGGCGTTCTTCGCCACCTATCCGCGGCACCGGACACTCATCTCGATCAACAAGCCGCACACCGGCACGGACGATCCTGAGCTGAATCTGCGGCTCGACTGGAACTCCCTGCTCACCGACGATCCGGCGCTGCTGTTCACGCAGTACACCGAGCGGTACTTCCCGGATGCCGACGTGATGGTGCGCTACCTCGCGGACTTCGCCGCGAAGACGGGCGTCAAGGTCAGGTACGGCACCCGGGTGACCCGGGTGTCCAAGCACGACGACGTCTTCACGGTCGAGGCCGGCGACCAGCGCTGGGAGGCCCGCGCGGTGATCGTCGCCACCGGCGTCTCGAAGACCTACGAGCCGGACATCGCCGGATTCGAGCTGGCCGAGGGGTACGACGTGATGAGCGTCGAGCCGCGTGACTATCTCGACCAGAAGGTCCTCATCATCGGCAAGGGCAACTCCGCCTTCGAGACCGCCGACAGCCTCATGGAGACCACGACACTGATCCACGTCGCAGGGCCCAGCTCGGTCCGGATGGCGTGGCGTACCCACTACGTCGGGCACCTGCGCGCGGTGAACAACAACTTCCTGGACACCTATCAGCTCAAGTCCGCGAACGCGATCCTCGACGGCACGATCAAGAGCATCGAGCGCGACGGTACGGGGTACAAAGTCACGTTCAGCTTCTCCCGGGCCAACGAGGTCGTGAAGGAACTGCACTACGACCGGGTGCTGGCGTGTACCGGATTCCGGTTCGATGCCTCGATCTTCGATTCCTCGGCCCGACCCCAGCTCGCCATCAGGGACCGATTCCCGGCCCAGACCGAAGCGTGGGAGTCGGTGAACGTGCCGGGGCTGTTCTTCGCCGGGACGATCTCGCAGGTACGCGACTTCAAGAAGTCCACGAGCGGTTTCGTGCACGGCTTCCGCTACGCCGTACGCGCTCTGCACCGGATCCTCTCCCGCCGGTACGACGCCACGGACTGGCCGTCGGACAGGCTCGCCGCCGAGCCGGCGGCCATGACCGCGGCCGTCATCGCAAGGGTCAACCGCAGCTCGGCCCTGTGGCAGCAGTTCGGGTTCCTCGCCGACGTGCTCACCGTCGCCGGAGACGAGGCCCGGTACCACGAGGAGGTGCCGGTGGACTACCTCGTGTCGACGGGCCTGCACACCGCCGACCACGAGTACGACCAGGCATTCGTCGTCACGCTGGAGTACGGGCCCGACCACGACCAGGTCGACCCGTTCGACATCACCGTGTCCCGGGTCGCCCAGGATGTCGTGGGGCAGGCGCACGACGCGGCGTACCTGCACCCGGTGGTCCGTTACCACCGCGATGGCCAGTTGATCAGCACCCACCACCTTGCCGAGAACCTGGAGAACCGGTGGGATCGGCCGGACGTCCACGTTGGGCCACTCGAGGAGTTTCTCCGCCGTTGCCTGTCCGGTGCCGAGGGCTGACATGGACCCCGTCCACCAGGACTTCTTCGAGGGCGGCGCCGGGCGGGAGCGCACCCTGGCCGGCAACGAGGAGGCCTTCGCGCGACGGTGGCTCGTGCCCCGGGTGCTCCGGGCGACCGGCGAGCGCGACCTGCGGACCACGGTGGCCGGCACGTCGCTGGCCGCACCGGTGCTGGTCGCTCCGACGGCCTTCCACCGGCTCGCGCATCCCGAGGGCGAGGTGGCCACCGCGCGGGGGGCTGCGGCGGCCGGCACGGCGATGGTGGTGAGCATGGCCGCCACCCAACCGGTCGAGAAGATCGCGGCGGCCGGCGGGACGCTGTGGTTCCAGCTGTACCCGCAACCCGACCTCGACTTCACGGAGTACGTGGTCAAGCGCGCCGAATCGGCGGGCTGCCAGGCGCTGGTGGTGACCGTGGACTCTCCGGTGTTCGGAAGGCGCGAGCGTGACCAACGCAACGGCTTTACGGACCTGCCGCCCGGCTACGCCTGCGAGAACATGCGCGACGCGACAGGGCGGGTGCGTTCGATCGCGATGGACGCGACGGCGGGGTGGGACCGGATCGGGTGGCTGCGCGGTGTCACGGGACTACCGATCCTGCTCAAAGGAATCCTGCATCCCGCGGACGCCCGCCTCGCGGTCCAGCACGGTGCCGCCGGTGTGATCGTGTCCAACCACGGCGGACGACAGCTCGACGGGACGGTTCCCACGCTCGACGCGCTGCCCGCGGTGGTGGCAGCCGTGCAGGGGCAGCTTCCGGTGCTGCTCGACGGGGGTGTGCGCGGCGGCACCGACGTGGTGGTCGCGCTGGCGCTCGGAGCGCGGGCGGTGCTGGTGGGGCGGCCGGTGGTGCGGGGGCTCGCGGCGGCCGGGTCGGTGGGCGTACGGGAGGTGCTCGAACGGATCACAGGCGAGCTGGATCATGCCCTCGCCCTGGCCGGAGCGCGGCGACCGGCCGACCTGACGCCGGATGTGGTGGTGACCCGGTGAAGGCCGTGGTCGACCTCCGAGAGTGGATCTTCCAACGGGTCAATGGGACCGAGGGCGTTCCCATCCCCGGGCCGCTGGTGGGGCCGGAGGACTTCGAGCGGGTCTACAGCGACCCGGCCGCCGACGGGCGCAGCCGCGGGGCGGGCCTGTCGGACCTGTTCTGGTACTGGCTCGCGCCCGGCCCGCACATGCATCAGGAGCACCTTGAGCCCGGTGAGCGGTACAAGACGGTCGCGCGGACGACACGTCAGGTGCTGGCCGTCCCCCACCCGCGCTCCGACGAGCTGGCGACGGCCGCGACCCGGCGGATCCTCGACGCTCTTCCGACCGACCGGATCAGCCACGTACGGCTCCGGGACCTGATGATGCCGATCTGGGCCGAGGTCTCGTACGAGCTGGTGTTCGGCGCGGCCTGCCCGCGCGAGGTGCGGGACCTCGTCGTGGCGAACGCGGACGACGTGGTCACCGCGCTGAAGGGGATGGGTCTGCGGCACATGTCCCGGCGGGATCGGCTGACCCGCTACCTGCTGGACCGGATCGACGCGGGGACGTGCCCGGTCGTGCTGCCGCCGCCCTTCACCGCCCTGGAGACCGCCTGGTACCTGCAGGGCGCGTTCTTCAACACGGCCGTGGTGCAGATGTCGGAGGCCATGACACACATCCTGCTGTGCGCCCGGTCCGTCGAGGACACGTCGGACGACTCCCTCGACCGGATCATCGACGAGACGCTCCGCGTGTATCCGCTGTTCGGTATCGCACACCGGATCACCTCCGGACCTATCACCGTGGGAGATCACGCCCTCCCCACCGGATCGGTGCTGCTCTTCAACTACCGGGCCTACCAGCGCACCGGTCCCGCCGCCGACGACGAGTTCGACCCGGACCGCTGGCTGTCGTTGCGTCGGCAGGACGCGCACTTCATCCCGTACGGCGTGAACGCCAACCGGGCCTGTCCAGCGCGCGGCGCGGCACCGGTCCAGCTCCGCGCGGCGACCCGGGAGGTGCTACGGCGCTTCTCGGTCAGCTCGTCGGCAGCGCACACCCGGTCGCTGCCCAGTCGCGGTCCGGCGTACCTGACGCCCCGGGGCCTTCCGGGGCCCGGCGGCAAGCGGCTCGCTCTCATGCGGCAGCGCGACCGGCTCTTCGACGTGGGCCGCTCGGTGAAGCAACTGGTCTGCGGGACGTGGATGGTCGTCGACGCCCGACGACAGAAATTGTGCACCCGATTCTTCGAGGAGGTCGGCTCGTGACGCCCACTCAACTCGCCCCGCGGTTCTTCATCGCGGTCGCGGTCATCCTGCTCTTCTGCAAGCTGGTCGCCTGGCTCCTCGGCAAGGTGGGCCAGCCCGCCGTCGTGAGCGAGATGCTCGCCGGGGTGCTGCTCGGCCCGTCGCTGCTCGGCCTGCTCTGGCCGGGCGCGCAGGCCGCGCTCTTTCCCGCGCCGCTGCTGCCGATCCTGTACGTGGTCGGCCAGGTCGGCCTGGTGCTGTTCATGTTCCAGGCCGGATACGCCTTCACCTCCCACCGGCTGAACAATCTCGCCGGCACGGCGGGAGCGGTGTCGCTCGCGGGTGTCACCGCGCCGCTGGTGTTGGGCATCCTGCTGGTCCTGGGCGTGGCGGGCTTCGTACCGATCCGTGCGGACGACGTGTCGCTCGGCGTGTCCGCGGCGTTCGTCGGCGTGGCACTGGCGATCACGGCCTTTCCGATGCTTGCCCGGATAATCACCGAGCGCGGCCAGACCGGTACCCGGCATGGGATGCTCGCCCTGGCCAGCGGCGCGATCGACGACATGGTCGCGTGGATCATGCTGGCGGTGGTGCTGGCGTTCGCCTCGGGCGAAGCCGGCCCGGCCCTGGTCACCGCGGGTGGCGCGGTGCTGTTCGGGGTGGCGCTGTGGCTGGGTGGGCGGCGGGTGACCGGCTACGTGATGGGGTTCCCGGGCGACCGCGCGCGGCTGCTCGGCACGGTGGCGCTGCTCTTCCTGGTCGCCTGGTACACCGACGAGATCGGGCTCTACGCGGTCTTCGGCGCCTTCGCGGTCGGCGTGGTGATGCCGCGCTCCGAGCAGACCGACAAGGTGGTCGACACGCTGTCGCCGATCGCCGCGACGGTGTTCCTGCCGCTGTTCTTCACCTACTCCGGGCTGCGCACCGAGTTCGCGCTGCTGGGCAATCCCGCCGTCCTCGGATTCGCCGCCGCGTGTGTGGCCGTGGCGATTGCCGGCAAGTACGGCGCCTGCTGGGCCGCGGCCCGGATGCGCGGTGAGCCGAACGGGGTCGCCCTGCGCGTCGGCGCCCTGATGAACGCCCGTGGCCTGATGCAGCTGATCGCGCTCAACGTGGGTCTGGAGGCGGGCATCGTCAACCCGTCGCTCTTCACGGTGTTGGTGCTGGTCGCGCTCATCACGACGCTGATGACGACACCGCTGCTGAGCTGGATCGAGCGGCGCGAGGCCCGCACTCGCGCCGCTGCGCCCTCGCTCGTCACCGCCGGAACCCCGTAGATTGTTGTTTGCGACGACAAGTTTTCCGAGACATAGAGACATCTCGATCTGCCGGTGTCACTATCTATACATGAATCGACTCCTGCTCGTCGAGGACGACTCGGAGCTACGCGGGATGGTGGCCGAGACGCTGACCGGCGAGGGATACGTCGTCGACCAGGCCCCCGACGGCCAGCGCGGTCTGCACCTGGGGCTCACCCGGCCGTACGACGTGATGGTGATCGACCGACGCCTACCCGCCCTCGACGGGCTGGACCTGGTCGTGCGGCTGCGCTCCCGGGCGGTGGCCGCCCGGGCGCTGCTGCTGACCGCGCTCGGCACCATCGAGGACCGGGTCGCCGGCCTCGACGCGGGCGCCGACGACTACCTCACGAAGCCCTTCGACCTGGACGAGCTGAGCGCCCGAATCCGGGCACTCTGCCGCCGGACCACCGACTCCACCGAGGTGCTGCGATTCGGGTCGGGCCAGCTCGACCTCTCCGCCCGCGACGCCGTCCTGCCCGACGGCACCCGGGTCGCCCTCTCCGCACGCGAGTTCGAGTTGCTCCGGGTGCTCGCGGCCCGGCCGCTCACCGTCCACTCCCGCTCCGAGTTGCGCAGCCGGGTCTTCGACGAGGCCGCCGCGGCGTCCCTGGTCGACACGTACGTCTACTACCTGCGCCGCAAGCTCGGCCGCTCGGTGATCCGGACCGTCCACGGTCTCGGCTACAAGCTGGGGACCCTGTGAGTTTCGAGGACACCATGCTGCGCCGGGCCAGGGCTCGGGTCAGCCTGCTCGTCGGACTCACGATGACGGCGCTACTCGCCCTGGGCGCCGCCATCTCCTACGTCGCTCTGCTGCACAACCAGCACGAACAGATCGAACGCGAGCTCAGCTACGGCGTGGTCCACGGCACCATCAACGGACCGCCGGCCTGCAGCTGGATCATCCTGTCCGACGGCGGCCGCATCGACCTGGGCCGGAACCCGCCCCCGCCGGGCTTCCCCCTGCGGTCCGCCATCGACGCGGCGGCCCTCGACGGCCAGGTCCACAGCGACAAGGTCGACCGCAACGGCACGACCTACTACGTCCGCACCCAGCCCCGCGGCACGGGAGTCGTGCAAGCGGTGTTCGACGCGCGTTTCCAGCTCTCCGACCGGCGTCACCTGCTCGCCGCCTTCCTCCTCGCCGCGATCGTCGGCCTCGCCGCGGCAGCGCTCACGGGCATCGCCGTGGGCCGCCGAGCCGTGGCGCCGCTCGCCGAGGCGCTCGGCCGGCAACGCCGGTTCGTCGCCGACGCCAGCCACGAGTTGCGCACCCCCATCGCTCAGGTACACACCCGCGCCCAGATCCTGGCCCGCCGCGCCGGCGCCGACCGTGCCGACTACGACCGCCTGATCGAGACCACCGGCCGGCTCGGTGAGATCGTCGACGAGCTCCTGCTCTCTGCCCGCCTCGCCGCCACCCCGGTCGACCGGCACCCCGCCGAGCCCGTCAACCTGGCCCTCCTCACCGCCCAGGCCGTCGACTGCGAGGCCGACCGCGCCGGGGAGCAGGGCGTCCAACTGCACATGACCGTCCCGGACACCCCGGTTCTCGTCTGCGGCATCGCCTCGGCCCTGCGCCGCGTGGTCGGCGAACTGCTCGCCAACGCCCTCACCCACACCCCGACCGGCGGTCGCATCGACGTCGCACTGCACACCTCGCGCCGGGGCGCGGACCTGGTGGTCATGGACAGCGGAGCCGGCTTCGACCCCGCCGACGCGTCACACCTCTTCGACCGTTTCCACCGCGGCGCCGGGGCCGCGGACCGCCGCTTCGGTCTGGGCCTGGCCCTGGTGAAGGAGGTGGTCACCAGCCACGGCGGGACGATCTCCACCGACAGCCGGCCCGGCGCCGGGGCGACCTTCATCGTCCGGCTACCGACAGTTCCGCCGCAGACTCCCCTGAGCGCCCCGATCGGGCGAGGTACCACGCGAAACAGCTCAGCGGCCTGATCGGTATCCCCGACCAAGCCGCTGAGCTGCACAAACAAGGGTGGAGCCGAGGGGACTCGAACCCCTGACCCCCACACTGCCAGTGTGGTGCGCTACCAGCTGCGCCACGGCCCCTTGCCTCGCCCCGGTCGCCCGGGCACTGGGAAACTATACACAGACCCGCCCGCATGGTCATCTCGCGGGGTCCCCACCGGGGCGGGGTCAGTTCAGCGCCACGTCCGGCGGGAAGTGGGCGACGGCGGCCATCATCCCGCCCTGCCGGCGCAGCACCATCGGCCACAGGTCGTCCGGGCGGTCGACGAAGGCGTCGCCGGGCAGGGCGTCCAGCACAAACCAGGACCCGTCGGCGATCTCCTGCTCCAACTGGCCGCTGCCCCAGCCGGAGTAGCCGGCGAACACCCGGATGCCTCCGATGCTCTCGCGCAGCTTCTCCGGGTCGACGGAGAGGTCGATCGTGCCGACCGCCCCGGACACCTGGTGGAAGCCCTTGAGTCGCCGTAGCGGCTGCCGCATCCGGGCCAGGCAGATCGCCGAGTCGGGTTGCACCGGGCCGCCCTCGAAGAGCACCGCCGGGTGGCGAGCCAGGTCGCTCCAGTCGCCCAGCACCTCGGCCACCGGCACCTCGGTCGCCCGGTTCAGGACGACGCCGAGCGCGCCGCCCGGCTCGTGGGCGACCAGCAGCACCACCGTACGGTCGAAGTTCGGGTCCTTGAGCGCCGGAGTCGCGACCAGCAGCCGCCCGGTCATCAACTCCATCGCTCGTCCGCCGATCGCCTGGCCCTCTCCCTGCATCCCACCTACCCGTCAGCCGTGAGCCCGCACCCGGGATCCGTCATCCGCCGCCTCCGCACGGTGCATCGGTATCAGCCGCGCTGTCAACGCCATGCCTGGCACCATAGCCTGCGTCCCGGGCGCTGGCTAAGGTCTGAGCGGCGGGTGATCGGACAGTTGCGACGGAGGTTCTATGGCACCGACGGCGGACCTCGCGGTGATCGGCGGCTCGGGGCTGTACGCGCTCCTCGACGGCACCCCCCATGAGCTGGGCACCCCTTACGGCCCACCGTCGGACGCGGTGACCATCGCGGAGGTGGCCGGGCGACGGGTCGCGTTCCTGCCCCGGCACGGTTCCGACCACCGGTTCCCACCGCACCGAATCCCGTACCGGGCCAACCTGTGGGCGCTGCGCTCGCTCGGCGTACGACAGGTGTTGGCGCCGTGCGCGGTCGGCGGGCTACGCCCGGAGCTGGGCCCGGGCACGTTCGTGGTGCCGGACCAACTCGTCGACCGCACCAGCGGACGGGTGCAGACCTACTACGACGAGGGCGCGGTGCACGTGCCGTTCGCCGACCCGTACTGCCCGAAGGGCCGGCACGCCCTGCTCACGGCGGCGGCCGGGCGGGACGTCACGGCGGTGGACGGCGGGACCGTGGTGGTGGTCGAGGGCCCCCGGTTCTCCACCCGTGCCGAGTCCCGCTGGTACGCGTCGATCGGCGGCACTGTCGTCAACATGACTGGCCACCCGGAGGCGGTGCTCGCCCGGGAGATGGCGCTCTGCTACTCCTCCATCGCGCTGATCACCGACCTGGACGCCGGGGTGCAGGCGGGCGAGACGGTGACCCAGGAGGAGGTGTTCCGGGTGTTCGCGGCCAACACCGACCGGCTGCGGGACGTGCTGCTGGACGCGTTGGCCGCGCTCCCCGCCGAGCAGGACTGCGCGTGTGGTCGGGCGTTGGACGGCATCAAACTGCCCTTCACGCTCCCCTGAGCGCTCCCGGACGACCTCCCCGGACGCCGGAAAAGCCCGAAAGGTCTGTCACATCCCGATAGATTCGGCTGATCGGGAGGGCGGCCCACGGTCGCCCCTGCGCGCGAGCGGAGGCAGGCGACGATGGCAACGGTCCGGGACGCGACGTACGACGTGCTCCGCACCCTGGGCATGACCACCGTCTTCGGCAACCCCGGCTCCACCGAGGAGCCGTTCCTGCAGGACTTCCCGGCCGACTTCCACTACGTCCACGCGCTGCACGAGGCCACGGCCGTGGCGATGGCCGACGGGTACGCCCAGGCCGCCGGCCGGCCCGCGCACGTCAACCTGCACACCGCGCCGGGCATGGGCAACGGGATGGGCAACCTGGTGACCGCCTGGCACAACAAGACGCCACTGATCGTCACCGCCGGTCAACAGACCCGGGAGATGCTGCTGCTGGAGCCCCGGCTGACCAACCGACGGGCCGTCGAGCTGCCCGAGCCGTACGTCAAGTGGAGCTACGAGCCGGTCCGCGCGCAGGACATCCCGGCGGCGCTGCTGCGGGCGTACGCGACCGCCGTACAGCCCCCGGTCGGTCCGGTCTTCCTCTCCCTGCCGATGGACGACTGGGCCAAGCCCGCCGAGACGCCGCCCGCGGCGCGCTCGGTGGCGACCCGCTTCGGGCCGGACCCGCAGCGGCTGGAGATGTTCGCCCGGGTGCTGGCCGACAGCCGCGACCCGGTCCTGGTGTTCGGCCCCGGCGTGGACCGCTCCGGCAGTTGGCCGGCGGCCGTCGCGCTGGCCGAGCGACTTGCCGCACCGGTCTGGTCGGCACCGGCACCGGAGCGGGCCGTCTTCCCGGAGGACCACCCACAGTTCCGGGGCGTCCTGCCGTTCGCCATCGGGCCGCTCGCCGAGGCGCTGCACGGGCACGACACCGTCCTGGTCGTCGGCGCCCCGGTGTTCCGCTACTACCCGCACGTGCCGGGCAACCACCTGCCGGAGGGCGCCCGGCTGCTGCACGTCACGGACGACCCGGACGAGGCCGCCCGAGCCCCGGTCGGGGACAGCCTGCTCAGCGACCCCGGACTGGCCCTCACCGCCCTGCTCGACCTGGTGCCGGCCGCCGGCCGGCAGCCGCCGGCACCCCGGTCCGTCCCGCCGCCGCCGGCGGTCACCGTGCCGCTGAGCGCCGACGCGATGTTCGCCGCGCTGGCCGCGCACTGGCCGGCCGACGGCGTGCTGGTCCAGGAGTCACCGTCCAACCTGGCCGCACTGCGCCGCAACCTGCGCATCACCCGACCGGCGTCGTACTTCACGATGGCCAGCGGCGGCCTCGGCTACGGCCTGCCGGCCGCGATCGGGGTGGCCCTGGCGGAACGGGACACCGGGCGCGGCCGGCCGGTGGTCGCGGTGATCGGCGACGGCTCGTTCCACTACTCCGTACAGGCGCTCTGGACCGCCGCGCGCCTGTCCCTGCCCGTCGTGGTCGTCGTGCCGATCAATCAGCAGTACGCGATCCTCAAGGCGTTCGCCGAGCTGAAGGACACACCGGGGGTGCCCGGGCTGGACCTGCCGGGCTTGGACGTCACGGCCATCGCGGCCGGCTACGGCTGCGCCACCGAGGTGGTGCGAACCCCCGACGAGTTCGGCGCGGCCCTCGCGGCCGGGCTGCGCGCCGGGGGTCCCACCGTACTGCCGGTGCCGATCAGCACCGACGTGCCCACGATCCTCTGACCGGCGTACGGGGCGTCGTCACCGCGGGGCGATCGACAGCGGAGCGCCGTTGACGACATCCAGCACGGGCCGTGCCCCCAGCGGCGCGTCCAGGGTGACGGTGACCGGCTGCAGCTTGAGCATGGCGTTGCAGACGCCGGTGGAGCGGGTGACCGTGCCGCCGACCACCACCACGTCCGGCCGTTCCGACACCAGCGGGCTGATGCCCGTGTCACAGGAGCCGACGCCGAGGCGGACGGTCAGTCGTGCGCCGTCCACCGCCACGAGGTCCTGTGCGGCGACCACCCCGTCCGGTGGCGGCTGCGTCGGTGGGGACACCGAGGGGACCGGTGTGACCGCCGTCGGCGCGACGGCGAGCTGGGCCACCGGGGTGGCCAACTCCTCCACCGTGAACAGCCACGCCGGGACCTGCGCCTCGCCCCGACTCGTACGGACGGGCACGGTGCCGAGGGTCACCCCGGTGACGGTCAGCGGGAGGCAGGCCGTCTGCGTCGTGCTGGTGGCCCAACCGTCCGGCCCAGGCTCGACCGTGGGACCGCCGGGGGTCGGTAGTCCGGGCCGCTTCGGCCGACCCGGGCAGGGCAGCGGGTCGCCCTGGGCGAGCTGCCGGTACGCCTCGGCGGCGCTGATGAGCGGCAGGGTCAACCGGCCGTCCGGAAAACGGATCTCGCCACTGACACCGGTCGACGGGATGGCGACCTGCGCGCGGTACCAGCCGGATCGGAAGGCCGTCTCGGTGTCCGGGGTGAAACGCGGATCGCCGGTGAGCACGGTCGGGGCCTGGAGAGGGACGTACCCGTCAATCCAACCGGGACCGGGCCGCCAGGCCGCAGCGACCGCGGCGGCCCGGTCGTCGAACGCACGGTGGGTCGACGCGGTGGGGCCGACGGCGGAATCGGCGGCGGGGCCGAGGCCGGGCGTGGCGCAGGCCACCATGGACAGCAGGGGCAGAACGAGCAGCAGGACCGGTCGACGCATGCCGGGTTCGACGGTGCCGCCGCGGCGTCGGTTCCGGCGTCGGCTCAGGTCTCGCCACCCAGATCCGTCTGGTACGCCTGCCACAGCAGGTTCGCGCCACGACGCCGGTGCCGGGCGAGCACCCCCAGCAGGTGACCCGTGAAGTGGCGTAGCTCGTCGGGGCTGGCCTCGGGCCGTTCCGCGACCCGCTGCACGGCCAGGATCGCGGCGACGATCGCGGCGTGCTCCCGGGTCAGCAGCCGGATGCCGTGGTCGAGGCGGGGCGAGTGGGTGAGCAGTTCCCGATAGAGGCCGGCCGACCCCTCGGTGACCCGCACGTGCTCGGCGAAGTCCCGCCGGACCGGACGCAGGCGCAGCAGCACGGTATCGCGCCAACGAGGTTCGGTCGTTACGACGGCGACGGCCCGGGTCAGGGCGTGCAGGTCGGCGGCGAGCCCGGCGGAAATCGGCCCGGCGGCGAGGTCGGACGGATGCGGACGGGTCGCGCCCGACGGCTGCTGGACTCCACCGGTGACCATGGCACCTCCCGCGCCGCTACCCCGTACCGTGATGGTGAACCCGCCCGTTCGCCCTGTCCAGGGTCCTTCTGGTGCTCATCCACCTCATCAGTCACAAGGCCCACTCGTGGCCCAGGGGTCGCGGATGTCGCAGCGCCGGCACCGGTCGCGGCAGCTCAGGCGTCCGCCAGTCGGCACAGTTGGGCGGCGACGGCGCGAGCGTCGGGTGCAGCCTCGGGCCCACCCGCGACGAACGCGTCAGCCAGCGCGCGCAGCTCGGGCGGCGGCAGGACCGGCAGACCCATGCCCCGAAGCGGGATCGTAGCCCGCTGCCCGCTGACCCGATCGGTGACGACGATGGCCGAAGGACCACCACGGCCCTCCGGGTCGCGGTACGGCCCGGGGTCGACGCGTACGTTGGCGAGATCGACGGTTCGGCTGCGCAGCGCACCTCGCACGTGCACCCGGCTCCCGTCCAACCACGCGGCCGTCCGCAGCACCCGCAGCACCAGGTAGACACCGAGCAGGACGAACGGGAGCCCACACAGCCCGAGGAACAGCCCCCGCCCCGACCCGCCTCCGGATTCCCGCAGCGCGGGCGGCAGCATGCCGGGCGGCAGATCGCGGGCCTCCTCGTAGGTGGCGAACCCGTCCCCGGGGCCGGTGAGGCGACGCAGCAGCCCGCCGGCGATCACCGGCCCCAGCACGAATGCCACCCCGACCGCCGCGACGAGCACCCCCGTCACCACCGCGAGCGTGCGTTGACCGGCTGACGCGCCGACCGACAGACGCAGTCCCTGGTTCGCCACAGCCGCAGCGTAGGCGGCGAAGCCCCACTCGTCACATACGACGATGCGCCCCGGCCGGTGGGCCGGGGCGCATCGTTTCGAGGTGGTGGAGGTGCCGGGAATCGAACCCGGGTCCTTCGCCGGTTTGTCAGGGCTTCTCCGAGCGCAGCTCGCTGTGCCTCTACTCGGCCCCACCGCTCACGCGAGCAAGTTGGTGTGACGGGCCCAGTCGCTGATTGATCTCGCCGCACGGACCCCGCGACCGGGTCCGATTGGCCAGCCTTCTAGCTGATGCCGGCTACTGGGACGAAGGCGTTCCCAGGCCGACAGACTTAGCTACTCGCCTCAGGCGGCGAGAGCGAAGTCAGCGCGAGTGTTCTTGGCGCTTATAAGTTTCCGACGACCGATTCTCGAGACGACGTCGGCTTCCTCGGCTCGCTTCCCCTGTCGCTGCGTACGAAGTCGAAACCAGTCACCCCCTCGACAGGCCACCGATGTGGTGGCACTGACAAGCCTAACGCCTGCCGCAACCGCTTTCATCCCGAGCCCCGGGGCGGCACGCCGACCCGGACAAACAGGATGAACTAGTCGTCCATTCCCTTGCCGCGTCGACCGGACACCCGGGCGATCTCCCGGTCCGCGTCCCGCTTGGCGAGGTCCTGCCGCTTGTCGTACGACTTCTTGCCCTTGGCCAGGGCGATCTCCACCTTGGCCCAACCGTCGGAGAAGTAGACCTGCAACGGGACGATGGTCAGACCGCCCTCCCGGGTCTTGCCGACCAGCTTGTCGATCTCGCCACGGTTGAGCAGCAGCTTGCGGGTACGCCGGGGCTCGTGGTTGGTCCAGGTGCCCTGGGTGTACTCCGGGATGTGCATCGCGTGCAGGTACAGCTCGCCGTCGCGCTCCTGGGCGAACGCGTCGACCAGCGACGCCCGCCCGGCCCGCAGCGACTTGACCTCGGTGCCGGTCAACGCCATGCCCGCCTCGTACGTGTCGAGGATCGCGTAGTCGTGGCGCGCCTTCTTGTTGGAGGCGACCACCTTGCGCCCCTTCTCCCGTGGCATCGGCGCCACCCCCTTCCCTGGTTCGTCCGACCGCGGGTCACCCCGGCCGGACAACCGATCATGCTACCGGAGTAACAAGGACCCTCCCGCGCCGTTTATTTCCGGCGGCGGGAGGGTCCTTGTCAGACGACGAACTCGACTAGGTCCTGTTTCATGAGGGCGGTCGAGCCGAGGCGGAGTCCGGGCGGCGATCCGGCAAGGCGCGGGGGTGTCCGGATACCGGTGCTGTATCCGGACACCCCCGCAACGCCGCCGGTCGTCGTCCGGGCCCGCCGCAGGCCGACCAGTTCTTGTGAAACAGGACCTAGACCCGCAGGTAGAAGCGCAGGGTGATCCAGGCGGTGGCGGCGCTGACCAGGCCACCGACGAAGGCCATCAGCGGGAAGATGACCAGGATGTCGCCCCAGCTGATCGGCGACAGCAGACCCTGCAACGCCTTGAGTGACCCGTCGAAGAGCAGATATTTCGCTGCCACCAGCGCCACCAGACCGAGCAGTGCGCCGATCAGACCGGCTACCACGGCCTCCAACACGAACGGCGCCTGGATGAACCAGTTGGACGCGCCGACCAGCTTCATGACCGCCACCTCGCGCCGCTTGCTGTACGCGGCGACCTGGATGGTGTTGGCCACCAGGAGCAGCGCGGCGATCGCCATCACGACCGCGGCGGCCAGGGCGATGTTCTGGATCGCGGTGAGCACGTCGAAGATCTTGTCCAGGAGCCGGCTCTGGTCGACGATCTCGTCGACGCCCTCGGTCTCCTTGTACTGGTCGTAGATGTTCTTGTACTGCTCCGGGTTCTTCAGCTTGAGCCGGAACGACTCCGGAAGCTGATCCGGCTTGACCGCGTTCACCAGGTCCGGCGCGTCCTGGTACATCTCCTGGAACTTCTTGTACGCCTCGTCCTTGTTGACGTAGATGACGTCCTTGACCAGGGGGTCGTTCTTCAGCTTGTCGTTCAGGTCGGTGCGCTGCTGCTCGCTCACCTCCTGGGTCAGGAAGATCGAGACCTCGATGTTCTTGTAGTAGAGGTCCTTCATGTCGTCAACCTGGCGGTACATCAGACCGCTGGCACCGAGCATGGTCAGCGAGACCGCCATCGTGATGATCATCGCGACGGTCATGGTCACGTTGCGCCACAGTCCGACCAGTACCTCGGACAGGACGTATTTCACGCGCATCGGGATTTCCTCCGGGTCTCCGGCATGAGGTGTTCGTCGTCAGGCTGCGAAAGGGGTGAAGCGCCGGCTCACCCGTAGACGCCGCGGGCCTGGTCACGCACGATGCGGCCGCTCTCGATCTCGATGACGCGGCGGCGCATCTGGTTCACGATGTTGGAGTCGTGCGTGACCATCACGACGGTCGTGCCGGTGCGGTTGATCCGGTCCAGCAGACGCATGATCTCGATCGAGGTGTCCGGGTCCAGGTTTCCGGTCGGCTCGTCCGCCAGCAGGATCAGCGGACGGTTCACGAACGCCCGGGCGACGGCGACCCGCTGCTGCTCACCACCGGAGAGCTCGTGCGGATAGCGATGCTCCTTGCCACCGAGCCCGACCAGCTCCAGCACCTCCGGCACGACCCGGCGGGCGACCGCCTTGGTCTTGCCGATCACCTCGAGAGCGAACGCCACGTTCTCGTAGGCGGTGCGGTTCGGCAGCAGCCGGAAGTCCTGGAAGACGCAGCCGATCGAACGCCGGAAGTGGGGTCGCTTCCAGGAGCGCATCGACGTGACGTCCTTGCTGTTGACGATGACGCGTCCCTTGTTGGGGGTCACCTCGTGCAGCAGCATCTTGATGATGGTGGACTTGCCGGAGCCGGATGGACCGATGAAGAAGACGAACTCGCCCTTCTCGATCGAGACGGACACGTTGTCGAGCGAAGGCCGGGACGCCTTCGGGTACGTCTTCGTCACTTGCTCAAGCTGAATCACGGGTGGTGAGTCTACGCGGTGTAACAACTGAGCCAAGCCCCACGCCCCGCAGTTGGGGCGCGCGTCGTCGAATCAGGCTCTCACCTGGAGATCGATGACGCGCTCCGCCCACGCATCGTTACGCACTGTCGCTGGCGAGCTGCCGCTGCTTACGCCAACGGATACCGGCCTCGATGAAACCGTCCAGCTCGCCATCGAAGACGGCGCTCGGATTGCCGGTCTCCTGCTCGGTTCGGAGATCCTTCACCATCTGATACGGGTGCAGGACGTACGAGCGCATCTGGTCGCCCCACGAGCCGGCGGCGTTCTCCTTGAGGCCCTCCAGCTTGGCCTGTTCCTCCTGGCGCTTGCGCTCCAGCAGCCGTGCCTGGAGGACCCGCAGCGCGGAGGCCTTGTTCTGCAGCTGGGACTTCTCGTTCTGGCAGGTCACCACGATGCCGGTGGGGATGTGGGTGAGTCGGACCGCCGAGTCGGTGGTGTTGACGCTCTGCCCACCGGGGCCCGAGGAGCGGTAGACGTCGGTCCGGACCTCGTTCTCCGGGATGTCGATGTGGTCGGTCTGCTCGGTGACCGGCAGCACCTCGACGCCCGCGAAGCTGGTCTGCCGGCGGCCCTGGTTGTCGAACGGGCTGATCCGGACCAGCCGGTGGGTGCCCGACTCGACGCTGAGCGTGCCGTAGGCGTAGGGCACCTTGACGGCGAAGGTGGCCGACTTCAGGCCCGCCTCCTCGGCGTACGAGGTCTCGTAGACCTCCGTCGGGTAGCCGTGCCGCTCGGCCCAGCGCAGGTACATCCGCAGCAGCATCTCGGCGAAGTCCGCCGCGTCCACACCGCCCGCGCCGGCCCGGATGGCCACCAGCGCCTCCCGGGAGTCGTACTCGCCGGAGAGCAGGGTGCGGACCTCCATCTCCTGGATGGATTTGGTCAGCCCGGTGATCTCCGCCTCGACCTCGGTCAGCACACCGGGGTCGGACTCGGCCTCGGCCAACTCCAGCAGCACCCGGGCGTCGTCGAGCTGGGAGCGCAGACTGCCCAGCTTGCTGATCTCGCCGTTGACGTACGACAGCTGCGAGGTCACCTGCTGAGCCTTGGCCTGGTCGTCCCACAGGTCGGGGGCGGACGCCTCCTGCTCCAGGCGGGCCTTGTCCTCGTGCAGCCGGTCCAGATTGAGGACGGCCTCGATGTTGCGCAGGGTCGCGTCGAGTTCCTTGAGCTGTTCGGCGTAATCGGCAGCGGTCACGACAGACAAGCGTACTGCGCGGACGAGGAGTGAGCTTGCGAGCCCCGCAGGTCCGCGCCAAATAAACTCCGCGTTCCGGAAGCCGCGGCCCGTTCGGTGTCCGTGAAACCGCCGACGGTCACCCGGCGGGGGCGGACTTCAGCCAGGACAGGGCCGCCCGGTGGTAGGCGACGGCGAACTCCAGCGCGCTGGCGTCGTACGTCTCGCCGTCCCGTTTGGCGTTCTTGACCTGCTCCCGGACCTGGGCGAGGGCCTCGGTGTGGTATTCGTTGGCCGAGGCGTACAGGCTCTTGAGCTGGCTGGACGAGTGGAGGTTGCCGAAGGCCATCCGGAGCGCGATCGGGTTGCGGATGGTGTCCCGCCCCGGGTTCTCCGCCAGCCAACGGGAGAACGTCCGTTTCCCGCTGGCGGTGAGCGCGTACGGCTGGCTCATTCGGGGGCCCGGCTTGCCGAGCCGTACGTAGCCCCGCTCGGCCAGGACCGGCAACTCGCGGTAGACCTGACTACGGGTCATCGACCAGTAGGGCGCCAGCCGGCGCTCTGCGGCGGCCATCAACTGGCCGCCTGTCATGGGACCCTCGTGGAGCAGCCCGAGAAGGGCCGCCGCCGTGGGGTTGACTCCGGATTCCGCCATGCCCGTTACGCTGCCACTTTGCGCTGCCGGCGTCCAGGATTTGGCGGTTTGCCACCCAAGAAGGACTTCCTAAGTGCACTGTCGGCGACAGACTGTCCGTAGAGGACTATCGATGGACCACCGGTGAAAGGAAGGGCCCCTTGTTATGCACCAGGCGTTAACAAGGGGCCCTTCCTTTCAGCCCATGTGGGGGTACGTGTGGTCGGTCGGCGGCACGAAGGTCTCCTTGATCGTGCGCGGCGACACCCAGCGCACCAGGTTGAGCCAGGAGCCCGCCTTGTCGTTGGTACCGCTGGCACGGGCCCCACCGAAGGGCTGCTGCCCGACGACCGCGCCGGTCGGCTTGTCGTTGATGTAGAAGTTGCCGGCCGCGTACCGCATGCGCTCGCCGACCGCGTCGACGACCCGGCGGTCGGTGGCGAACACCGACCCGGTCAGCGCGTACGGGGCGATCGACTCGGCCTGCGCGACCACCTCGTCGAAGCGGGCGTCGTCGAACACGTGGACGCCGAGGATCGGCCCGAAGTACTCGGTGGTGAACGTCTCGTGCGCGGCGTCGGAGCACTCGAAGAGCGTCGGCCGGACGAAGTAGCCGACCGAGTCGTCCGCCGTGCCACCGGCCAGCACCCGGCAGCTGTCGTCACCGTTGATCAGCTCCAGCGCCGCAGTGTGCCGGGCGAACGCCTTGTCGTCGATCACCGCGCCACCGAAGTTGCCGAAGTCGGCCACGTCGCCGTAGGTCAGCGAGTCGGCGGTCGCGGCCAGACGGTCACGCAGGCCACCTTCCCAGATCGAGCGCGGCACGTACGCCCGCGAGGCGGCCGAGCACTTCTGACCCTGGTACTCGTACGCGCCGCGGATCAGCGCGGTGTGCAGGGCGTCCACGTCGGCGCTGGTGTGCGCGACCACGAAGTCCTTGCCGCCGGTCTCGCCGACCAACCGCGGGTAGCCCCGGTAGCGCGCGATGTTGTCGCCGACGGTCTTCCACAGGTGCTGGAACACCTTCGTCGAACCGGTGAAGTGGATACCGGCCAGGTCCGGGTCGGCGAGCACGACATCGGACACCTCCTCGCCCCGGCCGGTCACCATGTTGATCACGCCGGGCGGCAGGCCGGCGGCCTCGAAGAGCCGCATGGTGAAGTGCGCGGCGAACTGCTGGGTCGGGCCCGGCTTCCAGATCACGGTGTTACCCAGCAGCGCCGGCGCGGAAGGCAGGTTGCCGGCGATGGCGGTGAAGTTGAACGGGGTGACCGCGTAGACGAAGCCCTCCAGGGGCCGGTGGTCGAAGCGGTTCCACACGCCGGGCGACGACGCCGGCTGCTCCTCGAGCAGACGCCGTGCGAAGTGCACGTTGAAGCGCAGGAAGTCGATGAACTCGCAGGCCGAGTCGATCTCCGCCTGGATCGCGGTCTTCGACTGGCCGAGCATGGTGGCGGCGTTGAGGGTGTCCCGCCACGGGCCGGCGAGCAGTTCGGCGGCGCGCAGGAAGATCGCGGCGCGCTCCTCGAACGGCAGCGCCCGCCACATCGGCGCGGCGTCCTTGGCCGCCTTGATCGCGGCTCGGGCGTCGTCGTGGGAGGCGTGCGCGGTCACGCCCAGCACGTGCGCGTGCTTGTGCGGCTGCACCACGTTGATCGGGTCGCCCGCCGCCATCCGCTGCTGCCCGCCGATGGTCATCGGCAGGTCGATGCGCTCGGCGGCCAGCTCGGTCAGCCGCCGCCGCAGCCGCTCCCGGTCTGCGCTGCCCGGCTCGTAGTTGCGGACCGGCTCGTTGCGCGGCTCGGGAACGGAGAACACGGCATCCATCAAGGCTCCTGGCGATCTCGACAGCGGTGGCGAAACCGGACCCGCGGGCACCGACCGGATAGTCGGACACCGGACGCCGCGCGGGGTAGCCGAGCAGCGGCGGGACCTCCCGCGATTGTTTCACGCGTCGGTGCTGGCCCTGCCGCCGCCGTCACTGCCTGGCTCAGGACCGACTGGCCCTTCTCTCCTTACCGGTCGCGGCTCGCTGTGCGGCTCGCCGTGCGGCTCGCCGTGGTGGGGCTGGGGCGACCGTCCCCGGCTCCGGGCGGTCAGGCTTGATCCCTCCGCCGGGGACGCTCGCCCCAGCCCCGACGTTGGTTGCCGTCCGCGCGCCCGTCGCTGTTCTTCGGGGGTACGCCTTGACGCGCCCTGGGGTACGCCTTGACGAGCCCTGGGGTACGCCTTGACGAGCCCTGCGGTACGCCTTGACGAGCCCTGCGGTACGCCTTGACGAGCCCTGGGGTACGCCTTGACGCGCTGCCCATCCTGCGAACTCGACGCGCCGCCCGTCCTGCGGAGCTGCAGCCGTGCCCTACCCCTGGGGCGTTCGACGGCGCTCGACTTGTCCTGATGGCTCGACTGGTCCCAATGGTCGGCTGTGGCGGGCCGGCGTACCCCGGGGGTGTGGCTCGTACTCTGCGGGGCGCGGGGGTCCGCGTACCCTGAATGGTCGGTGACCTGGCGCCTCGAAGGGGAGACGATGACCAAGCAGCCCGGCCGCGACTCAGCCGCGGAGTCGGACCAGCCGGCGGTCGACGCGACCAGCCCGACCGGCCGGTCCCTCCCGGCGCCCGGAGCGGCGGTCCTCGCGCTGCTGGCGCTCGGCTGGCTGGCCGCCATGCTCTGGTCGACCCGGCAGGCCATCACCTCGGCGGCGGCCGGCATCACCGCGATAAGCCTGTCCGCGTTCGCCCTGCCCGGCGTGATCTCGGCCGCGCTCGTGGCCGGCGCGGCCACCGCGCTGGCCTTCGGCAACCTGCTGTCCCGCCGGTACGGCGACGGGACCACGCTGCGTTTCGTCGGCGCGATCGGGGCCGGGATGGTGGTCGGGCTGCTCGCCGCGGTGGCGATCAACCTCACCTACTTCGACACCTCGACCACGAACGTGATCGCCGGCACCACCGCGGCCGCCGCGATCATCGGCGGGGCGATCGCGGGCGCCCGGACCGCCCCGGCGGTCGGTGCGGTGGTGACCGCCGCGCTGGGCACGCTGGTCTTCGTAGTGGCGTTCAGCCGTGCCCGGGACCCGCTGTTCGACCTCTTCGGCGCGGGCGACACCCAGCAGTCGCTCGTCGGCGCGGCCAAGTGGGTGTCCCGCACCGAGTCGCTCCTCGGCGGCCTGGTCGCCGGACTACTCGCCTTCGGTTACCTCACCTGGGCGCGGCGTCGAGCCCTGCGGCGTGATCCGCAGACGCGCGCGCTGCGCTGGCCGGCGTACCTGCTCGCGGGCGCCGGACCGGGCCTGCTCCTGCTGCTCGCCGAAGTGATCATCCGGATCGGCGGCCGCTCACTGCTCGACCTGGCCAGCGCGCTCAGCGAGGCGGACGCGGTGGCGCAGACGTCGCTGGGCACCTCGCGGGTGGACAACGGCATCTGGGTGCTGTTCGTGGGGGCGCTGACCGCGCTCGTCGCGTTCGGCCGAACGCTCGGCCCAGCACAGATCGACGACGAGCCGGCCCCGACCGGCCGACCCGGCACCGGGCCGGCGACCACCGCGAGCGCCACCGGCGACGTCGACGAGGACGAGCCGGACACGGCGGTCCGGGAGGCGGACGCCGACCCGGCCCGCTGAGACGCGTGCGGCTGCTCAGCCGGCGGCGCGCAGCAGGATGTCCAACTCCGTCACGTCGTACCACTCAAGCTCGTGATCCTCGGCGCCGTCGACGGTGAACTGCGCGTCCGGGTCACCGGCGGCGGCCTCGGTCACCACGTCGGCCGCTGCGGCGACCTCTTCGACGGCGTCCGTGCCGTCCACGTGGATCGCCGCGACAGCCCCCACCGGCACGGTGTCGGTCAACGTCACCAGGCTGGAGCCCAGCTCGCCGTCGCCACGACCGAGCGCGGCGGGCGACAGATCGACCGAGACGACCACGCGGCGGCGTGGCGCGGCCGGATCCTCCCGGAGCAGGTGCAGCGCGTCCTGGGCGGCCCGGGTGAACGCGACGTACTCCAACTCCTCCTCGTCGCCCTCGGCGTACCACTCGCGCAGCGCGGGCGTCACCGCGTGCGCGGTGTCGGCGGTCAGCCCCTGCTCGCGCAGGCGGGCCAGCATGGGTACGGTCGCCGGCACGTACACCCGGACAAGCTCGTCGGTCACCGGTCGTCTCCCCGCTCGATTCCGTGCCGGCGGTAGCCGGCACGGGCGCAGATCATGCCGCACGCCGTGACCGTCATACACCTCGCCTCCGGCCGGTGGAAGTTTCCCGCCGGTGTGTCCGCCACCGATGGCCGCGGCGATGTTGGGTGGTGAGCCCTGTCGGTGGCAAACTGAGGCAAACGACGTCAACCCCGGGAGTTCCTGTGGAGCCGAGGTTCCTGCTGCTCTCCGACGTGGCCGCCGAGCTGAACGTGTCGGACTCGCAGGTCTACCACATGGTCCGCAGCGGGGAGCTGCCGGCGATCAAGGTCGGTGGGCGCGGTCAGTGGCGGGTCGAGCGGGCCCGACTGGAGGAGTACATCGCGCAGAAGTACGCCGAGACCGCCGACTGGGTACGCGAGAATCCCCTCGTCGACCGCGACCCCGAGTAGCCACGCCCGGCCCTCCGCTCGGTGATCCACTCCAGATCACCGATGTCGCGCCGTTCGATCGGCCCGGATACCACCACCTCCGCGAACCTGAGTCGATCATGCAGATGCGCGGCCCATTCGCCGCAGGCGCCATTGACCGGGGCCACTCCATGTCCGAGAATCTAGTTAGTCGGAGGCAAACGAAGGCAAACGCAAGATCACGGGAGGCAGCGATGAGCGAGCGGCGACCCGGAGTCTCCCGACCACCCGTGCGCCTGCGTCCCGTCCCGCCCATCGACCCGCCGTACCAGGACGAGACGTACTGGCCGGGGCCGACCCACGGTCAGCTCGCCCTCGACCTCTTCGCCTCGACACGACCGGATCCCGTCCGGCCCGCGGTGCGCCGCACGGCCCCACGCCGTACGCCCGCGCATCCGGCCAACCAGCCGGGCACTCCCCTGCCCCCGACGACGGCGCCCGAGGCCACCCGGGCCGCGCACCGCTTCGTCGGCACCTGCCTTGAGGTGGTCAACGGCTACCGCTCGCCGGCACAGGTACGCCCTCTGCTCGACCCGGGCCGGGCGACCGACCTGCTCACCGAACTCGCTCGGGCCAGCGGGCGGGCCGGGCCGGCGCGGCGTCGGGCGACCCGGCCGGCACTGCGGCTCACCCGGCTGCGGGTCTGCGAACCTCGCGAGGCAGCCGTGGAGGCAGCCGCCGTGGTGAGTGGCCCTGGTGGCCGCAGCTGGGCCATGGCGGTACGCCTGGAGCACCGGCGGGGCCGCTGGCTGTGCACCGCCCTGCAGGTCCTCTGACCGCGTTGATCAGCTCGACGTCCAGGAAAGCGCGGCATCAACCGGCCGTTGACACACCGACTTCCCGGAAGCGGAGTCGATCTCACTCCCGGGCCAGACGCCGACCGGGGCCGGAGACGCCGATGGGCCCCGGCCTTGTCGGCCGGGGCCCATCGGGACGCGGTGTCGGTCAGTTGCCGCCGTTGGGTGCGCCGTGGCAGCGCTTGTACTTGCGACCCGAACCGCACGGGCACGGCGCGTTGCGGGACGGGCCGTTGCCGGCGTCGGCCTGGTTGGCGGCCGGACGCCGGGACCCCGCCGACGGGAGCGTCGGGCCGCGCAGCCCCGAGGCCGGCCGCTGCGGGGCGGACGGTGCGCCCTGCCCGGGTGCCGCCGGAGCGCCCTGGGCCGGGCGGCCCACGCCGAGCGCCGGCGCCTGCTGCTGCTCCTGTTCGAAGGCGACAGCACCGGGGCTGGCCTCGCCGTCGATGGTCGGAGCGGAGTACTGCAGACCCTGCCGCTGCGGCGCACGGTTCAGACCCTTGGCCCGGATCTCCACCGGCTTGTCGAGCAGCGTGACCTCTTCCGAGTCGGCTTCGGGCTCCGGCTCGGTGACCTGGACGTCCACGTTGTAGAGGAAACCGACGGTCTCCTCCTTGATGCCTTCCATCATGGTGGCGAACATGTCGAAGCCCTCGCGCTGGTACTCCACCACCGGGTCGCGCTGGGCGTACGCCCGGAGGTTGATGCCCTCCTGGAGGTAGTCCATCTCGTACAGGTGCTCGCGCCACTTGCGGTCGATCACCTGGAGCAGCACCATCCGCTCGAGCTGGCGCACCCCTTCGGTGCCGAGCTGCTCCTCGCGGCGGTCGTACGCGGCGTTGGCGTCATCCTTGAGGCGGGCGACGAGGAAGTCGGCGTCCATGCCGGCCCGCGAGCCGCCGGCCTCCTCCTCCAACTCCTCGATCGTCACGCCGACCGGGTAGAGCTGCTTGAGGCTGGACCAGAGCTGCTCAAGGTCCCAGTCCTCGCCGTAGCCGTCCGAGGTGGCACCCCGCACGTACGCCTCGACGGTGTCGTCGATCATGTTGCGGACCTGGTCGGACAGGTCCTCGCCGTTGAGCACCCGCAGCCGCTCGGCGTAGACGACCTGGCGCTGCTTGTTGAGCACCTCGTCGTACTTCAGAACGTTCTTGCGGATCTCGGCGTTCTGGCCCTCGATCTGGGCCTGGGCGCTCTTGATCTGGCGGGTGACCATCTTCGACTCGATGGGCACGTCCTCCGGGATGTTGAAGCGCTCCATCACGGCCTCGACCGCGCCGGCCCGGAAGCGGCGCATCAGCTCGTCCTGCAGGGACAGGTAGAACCGGGACTCGCCCGGGTCGCCCTGCCGGCCGGCACGACCGCGCAGCTGGTTGTCGATCCGCCGGGACTCGTGCCGCTCGGTGCCCAGCACGTACAGGCCACCGGCGGCGGCGACCTCGTCCGCCTCGGCGTCGCAGGCCTGCTTCCAGGTAGGCAGGACCTCCTCCATCGCCTTGGCGTAGTCCTCCTCGTTCTCCAGCGGGTCGAGACCGCGCTGGCGCAGCTCGTTGGCCGCCAGGAACTCGGGGTTGCCGCCGAGCAGGATGTCGGTGCCGCGGCCGGCCATGTTGGTGGCGACGGTGACCGCGCCCTTGCGCCCGGCCTGGGCGACGATCTCCGCCTCGCGGGCGTGGAACTTGGCGTTCAGCACGTTGTGCGGGATGCCCCGGCGGCGCAGCAGCTGGGAGAGGATCTCCGAGTTTTCCACCGAGACGGTGCCGACCAGCACCGGCTGGCCCATCTGGTGCCGCTCGGCGATGTCCTCGATGACGGCGTTGAACTTGGCCTTCTCCGTCTTGTAGATGACGTCCGGCCGGTCCTCACGGACCATCGGGCGGTGCGTCGGAATGCTCACGACGCCGACCTTGTAGACCTTGTTGAACTCGCTCGCCTCGGTCTGCGCCGTACCGGTCATCCCGGACAGCTTGTTGTAGAGGCGGAAGTAGTTCTGGAGGGTGATGGTGGCCAGGGTCTGGTTCTCCTGCTTGATCTCCACCCCCTCCTTGGCCTCGATCGCCTGGTGCATGCCCTCGTTGTACCGACGGCCGTGCAGGATGCGACCGGTGAACTCGTCGACGATCAGGACCTCACCGTCGCTGACGATGTAGTCCTTGTCGCGCTTGTAGAGCTCCTTGGCCTTGATGGCGTTGTTGAGGTAGCCGACCAGCGGGGTGTTCACCGACTCGTACAGGTTGTCGATGCCGAGCCGGTCCTCGACCTTGGCGACGCCGCGCTCGGTGACCGCGATGGTGCGCTTGGAGTGGTCGACCTCGTAGTCGCCCTCGCCATCCGTGCCGGGCTGGAGCCGGGCCACCACGCCCGCGAACTCGCCGTACCAGCGGGCCGAGTGCTCGGCCGGGCCGGAGATGATCAGCGGGGTGCGCGCCTCGTCGATCAGGATCGAGTCGACCTCGTCGACGACCGCGAAGTTGTGGCCCCGCTGCACCAGCTCGTCCTTCGACCAGGCCATGTTGTCGCGCAGGTAGTCGAAGCCGAACTCGTTGTTGGTGCCGTAGGTGATGTCGCACTCGTAGGCGGCCTTGTGCTCGGCGGCCGGCCGGTTGGGCAGCACGACGCCGACGGTCAGCCCGAGGAACTCGTGCACGCGACCCATCCAGGCCGCGTCGCGCTGGGCGAGGTAGTCGTTGACGGTGACCACGTGCACACCGTCGCCGGAGAGCGCGTTGAGGTAGACGGCCATGACCGAGGTCAGCGTCTTACCCTCACCGGTCTTCATCTCGGCGATGTTGCCGAAGTGCAGCGCCGCGCCGCCCATCACCTGGACGTCGTACGGCCGCTGGCCGAGCACCCGGGCGGCCGCCTCACGGGCCACCGCGAACGCCTCCGGCAGCAGGTCGTCGAGGGTTTCACCGTCGGCGAGCCGCTCGCGGAACTGCTCGGTCATGCCGCGCAGCTCCTCGTCGGTGAGGTTGACGTAGTCGTCCTCGATCGAGCTGACGGCGGCGGCGATGGCCTTGAGCCGGCGCACCATGCGGCCCTCGCCCGCGTTAAGGACCTTTTCCAGAATCGACACGGATCAACGCTCCCCTAGACAGTCTCGAACCATCGTAGGCGCAACATCGGCGCGATGGTCACTGGTGGCGGTGGTCCGCTCCGCCGAACCCGACATAACACGCGCACGGGCCGCGCCCGGGACGTTATCCGGTTACGCCCAGGGCGAACGTTCCGGCACGATGCACGGGTGGAGCCTGTGGAGATCATCGAGGACGGCGTCCTGCTGCGGCCCTGGCGGGAGGCGGACGCCGACGACGTGTACCGCGCCTGCCAGGACCGGGACATTCAGCGTTGGACCACCGTACCGCGCCCGTACCTTCGCGAACACGCCCACGATTTCGTCACGCGGCTGAGCCCGCGAGCATGGGCGGACGGCATCAGGGCGCCGTTCGCCGTCTGCGACGCGGCCAACGGCGACCTGCTCGGCTCGTGCGGGCTGATCTCCATCGACGACGCCGGCACCGGCGAGATCGGCTACTGGACGGCCCCGTGGGCGCGCGGCCGGGGGGTGACCGTGCGGGCCACCCGGGCGGTGTCCCGCTGGTCCTTCGAGAAGCTGGGGCTGCGCCGGCTGCTGTGGCAGGCGGAGGTGGGCAACCACGCCTCCCGGCTGGTCGCGCTGCGGGCCGGGTTCCGGATCGACGGCCGGGTACGGCGGGCGAACCCGGCGCCGGAGGGCGGCGTGGACGGCTGGATCGGCACACTGCTGCCCGGCGAGGTACCCGAAGCAGGGTCGACCGGGCCGGCCGCCCGAGGCACCCTGGCGGCACGCCGGGCCGCTGTCTTCGGTCGCCCACAGCCGACGCTGTTCGCCACCTCGGCCGGCAACGAGCTACGACTCCGACCGATGGAGGAGCGCGATCTCGACGCCGTGGTGCAGACCTGCCGGGACCCGGAGACGATCCGATGGACCACGGTCCCGGACCCGTACGACCTCTCCGACGCGCAGGGCTACCGGGGTTACGCCCAGGATGCCTGGGCACGGGGAGATTCCGCCTGCTTCGTGATCGCCGACCCGGACGACACCTACGTCGGCACTCTGGACCTGCGGCTCTCCCCCGCCGACCCGCTACTCGGGGACGTGGGCTTCATGGTCGCCCCGGCGGCACGCGGGCGGGGGTACCTGCCGGCCGCGCTCCTCGCGCTCAGCGCCTGGGGCTTCACGGCCCTCGGCCTGGCGCGCATCGAATGGAAGGCGAACGTGGGCAACACCTCCTCCCGGCGGGCCGCCGAAAAGGCGGGCTTCACCTTCGAGGGGACCGCCCGGGGCGGGGTCCAGCACCGAGGTGAACGGATCGACGCCTGGGTGGCCGCGCTGCTCGCCGAGGACCTGACGTGACGGTCCCGCCGCCGGTCGTCGAGGCACACGGGGTACGGCTGCGGCCGTTCCGCGCCGACGACATCGCGGACCTGGTCGACGGGTGTGCGGACCCGCTCAGCCAGCGGTTCGTGTCCACCATGCCGTCCCCGTACACCGAGGTCGACGCCCGCTCGTGGGTGGAGGCCGGCGCGCCGGCGGTCTGGGCCGGCGGCGGCGCCGCGTACGCCATCGCGGACCCGGCCACCGACCGGCTGCTCGGCGCTACCGGGTTGAGCAACCCGATGCCCGCCCGGAGTCAGGCGGACATCGGCTACTGGCTGCGGCCGGCCGCGCGGGGACGCGGACTGGCCGTCGCCGCGACCCGCGCGCTGAGCGAGCACGCCTTCGACACCGGAACGCGGCGGCTGGAGCTGCACACCGAGCCGGAGAACGCGGCCAGCCAGCGCGTCGCGCTGGCCGCCGGCTTCCGCTACGAGGGCCTGCGGCGGTCCGCCGGTCAGGACCGGAACGGCAGACGGTACGACCTGCTGACGTGGGTACGCCTCGCCGAGGATCCGCCCGGCCCGACCCCTCGGCTGCTGCCGGACCTGCCCGACGGGATGCTCACCGACCAGGTGGTGGCGCTGCGCCGGCTCGCGCCGCAGGACGCGGAGATGATGTACGGGCTGCACAGCCGGTCGGAGGTGGTCGCCAACCAGGCGCCGCCGGTGCCGCCGACGCGGGAGTCGATCGAGCGGCGCTGCCGGCTGGCCGAGAGCGCGTGGCTGACCGGCGACATCGCCCGGCTCCTCATCGTCGACGTGGCCACCGGCGAACCGGCGGGCAGCTGCGGACTGTCGTACACCGAGGTGACCAGCGGGGAGGGGTCGATCGGCTACGCGCTGCTCCCCCGGTGGCGGGGGCACGGCTACGCCACCAGGGCGGTCCGGCTGCTCGCGGCCTGGGCGTTCGGGCCGGCCGGCCTCGCCCGGCTGACGGCCGGCACGGTGCCGGAGAACACCGCCTCGCACCGCGTGCTGGAGCGGGTCGGCTTCCAGCGCGAGGGCCTGCAACGGGGGCGTCTGCCCGGCCTGGCGGGCACTCGCCTCGACGACCTGACCTTCGCCCTGCTCCCCGCCGACCTGGGCTGACGGAGCACGGGGGCCGTGACGGACGACCGCCACGACCCCCGCGCTCGACGGGTCGAACCGCCTCAGGTGTCGAGGGAGATGATGCCGTAGTCGTAGGCGTGACGTCGGTAGACGACGCTGGGGCGGCCGGTCTCCTTGTCCTGGAAGAGGTAGAAGTCGTGGCCGACGAGTTCCATCTGGAACAACGCGTCGTCGATGGTCATGGGCTCGGCCGGGTGAACCTTCTCCCGGGCGAGGTGCCACGGCTGGTCGTACTCCTCCTCGACGCGCTCCGCGACGGCGGTGCCGGCGCGGGCGTTCGACGCGGACAGCGGGGCGGCCACCAGGTCGGTGACCGGCAGGTCGGCGGTGGCGGCGGCCACGGAGATCGGCGCGTGCCGACCACGGTGTACGCGCCGGCGGTCCGCCGCGCGGCGTAGCCGGGTGTCGAGTTTCGCGATGGCGGCGTCGAGCGCGCTGTAGAAGTCGTTCGTGCAGGCCTCGGCCCGGATTACCGGACCACGCGAGACGCAGGTGATCTCCACCCGCTGGCAGTGGTCGGCCTGGCGCGGATTGCGCTCGTGAAACAGCTCGACATCGATGCGAATAATCTTGTGGTCGTAACGTTCGACCTTTGCGAGTTTCTCGGCTACGTGTACCCGGTAATGGTCCGGCACTTCGACGTTGCGGCCCTTGACCACGATGTCCACGTGACCTCCTTTGTTCGGACGTCTTCGATCCGGTTTCTCCCGGTCGTGCGCCTCAGGAAGACCCGCTGGCGTCGACCGGTCAGTACGGCTACGCCTCCTCTCACCGCCCGGGGCGGGATGGAACGACCTCCTACCCCCGACAGCGAAACGCTAACTCCTGTTCGCCCGGCAGTCACCCCTTGTTGCCAAGACCGCCCGGTATTTTTCGCACCTCATACACCAACGGGTGAAACGGAAACACGGTCTGTTACAAACGGAGTCTTTTCTCGGTTGCGGCGAGAACCGCGGCGACACCCGGTCGCCATCCGGTCGCGGTCAGCACCCGGGCCGCCGCGGCCAGTGTCACGCCGGTCGTGACGATGTCGTCGAGCAGCACCACGGCGGGCCCACCGTCCGACGGGCGCGGCCCATCCGACGCGCCGGAACGGGGGCGGAACGCCGCCTCGGCGGCCGCCGCACGGCCCGCGCTGTCCAGGGTCACCGAGTCGGGCCGGGGCAGGGCACGCAACGGCCGGTGCACCCGTACGGGCCAGCCGCACCGGCCCAGCCGGGCCGCGCAGTGCCGGGCCAGCCGGTCCAGGTGGTCGCCGTAGCGGCCACGCGCCGCAGCCGCGGTGCCCGGCACCGGCACCAGCGCCAGCGGACGCACCTCGCCGACCGCCGCCGCGACCACCTCGGCCAGCAGCGCGCCGAGCGGACGGGCCAGACCGTGCCGGCCGTGTTCCTTGTACGCCAGCAGCGCCTCCCGTAGCGGACCGTCGTACGGGCCGAGGGCGACGCAGCGCGGCAGGCCGGCCGGGGCGGGGGTGGGGCGGGTCACCCGGGGACGCAGCGCGCTCAGCGCCGCGACGCAGGAGGGGCAGACCCCCTGCCGCATCCGTTGGCGACGCTCCCGGCAGCCGGCGCAGTCAGCGGGGAGGACCAGGTCGGCGAGGTCCGCCCAGAGCCCGCGCACGACGTCAGTAGAGGAAGAACGGAGCCGACGGGTTGCTCGGGCGGACTCCGGCCGGCGGCGTGGGGACATCGCGGACCTGCTCGGGCGCGATCCGTTCGAACGGGCTGCTGCGGTACGCGACCTTGTTGGCCTCGTACATGTACGACCCGGTGGGCACGCGCACACTGCGGTTGGTGGGGTACGCCGTCAAATGGTTGACCTTGGCGCCGACATCGGTGCGCAGCGGCGTCTCCAGGGCGCCGTCCACGCTGATCTCGTAGATCGCCGGCTGGCCCGCCGAGCCGGCCACCACCAGCCGGTCCTCCCCGATCCAGTCCACCGCGGTCAGGTTCGTCAACGAGGTGACCAGCGCCCGGGGCGGGCCGATCGACACCCCGCTGCCGGAGCCGTCGAGGTTCAGCGCCGCGACGTAGAGCCGCCCACCGGCGATCAACGCGACCCGCTGACCGTCCAGCGCGGAGGCGACCGCGGTGACCTCCGGCGAGGGCAGGTTGAGCGGCACCTCGGCCATCCCGGCGGCCTCGTCGAAGCGGTAGAGGCGACCGTCGGCCACCACCAGCCCCTGCGCGGGACGCGTGTCGACGGTACGCAGCCAGACCGGGCGCCCGATCGAGGCGTACTCCCCGGCGCTGCGGCCGAGGGTGGCCACCGTGTCCGCCCCCGTGCCCACCGCGAGTCGCTGCCGGTCCTTGCCCCCGGTCACCACCAGCGCGGCGAGCACCCGGTTGACGCCCCGCGCGAGACCGGCCGACACGATGCCGCGGTTGACCTCCGGCGTGAGGGGCACCGCGCCGCTGGGCTCGCCGGCGAAGTCGAGCGGGCGGATCGCGCCCTCGTAGACGCCGTACCGCTGCGGCTCCTCCCGGACGGGGTAGAGCTGCTGGGCCGTCCGAAGCTCGTCGAGGTCCCGCACGGGCTGGGAGTTGTTCCTGATCTTCAGCTCCAGCTCGCCCGGCAGGTCACCCAGCGACCAGGCGAGCTGCGTCATCACCTGGTCGATCCGGCTCTGGTCGTCGCCGGACATGTCCAGGTTGACTTCCCACCGGTTGTTCGCGCCGGTGGCGTTGTTGATCAGCTCGGTGCCGTCCGGCAGACCGACGACACCCGGCCGCAGCCAGTCGGACGGGCCGCCGACCAGCCACCGCACGACCTCGTTGACACGGCGCTCGTCCGGCACCGCGTACGGCAGGTAGCGCTGGTCGGGCACGAGCCGGGTGCGGTCGGAGCTCCAGAAGTAGATCGACTCGTCCTGGTAGTACTGCTGGAGGGCGACGTCGCTGAGCAGCAGCACGCTCGGCGGGTCGAGCAGGTACTGGCCGGCGCGCTCGTCGCTGCCGGCGCCGCCGAGGGCCGCGCTGCGCAGCCGGAACTCGTACTGGGTCTCGGTCGCGACCGGGGGCGCCAGGGTGCCGTTGGTCCGCAGCACGCCGATCTGCTGCACCGTGATCTTGACGGTCGTGGTGGAGTCGCTGTTGAAGGTGAAGACGGTCTCGCGCAGCCGCACCACGTTCAGCGCGACCTCGCTGCCCTTCTTGTCCTGCAGGCGGGGCCGGTGTTCGGGGGCGATGAACGCCTTCACCCGCTCGTACGCCCGGTCCGGCTCGCCAGCGGCGGCGGACAGGAAGTTGCGCACGAAGGCCGCGTTGTCGCTGCCGCTGGCGGCCCGCGACGGGGGCTCGCTGCTGCGGCCGTTGCTCGATCCGGCCTCGGTCGCGGTGCCGGCCTTGCCGTCGACCCGCACGTCGGAAGAGGCCGGGATGCCGCAACCGGCACTGAGGAGCAGCGCCGCGCCGAAAGCGCCGAGCAGTGGTCGAGCCCTCACGATCGCACCTCCTCCCGCTCGCCGCTGTCGGTCGGCGCCGGGCCGATCGCCAACGCTCCGCCGCTGCCCGGTCCGATGGCCAGGGGGCCGCCGTCGCGTGGGCCGCCGAACGGCAGCGCCGCGTCGGCGGGCACCAGCCGCAGCGGCGAGGTGGTGAGCCGGTCGCCGGCGCGGGCCGGCAGGGTGAGCCGGAACTGGGCGCCCTGACCGGGCGCTCCCCAGGCCTCCAGCCAACCACCGTGCAGACGGGCGTCCTCCAAGCTGATCGACAGGCCCAGCCCGGTGCCGCCGGTCTGGCGGGCCCGCGACGGGTCCGCCCGCCAGAACCGGTTGAACACCAGCTTCTCCTCGCCCACCTTCAGCCCCACCCCGTGGTCGCGGACGGTGATCGCCACGGCGGTCTCGTCGATGCCGAGGGTGATCAGCACCGGCCGGGCCTCGCCGTGCTCGACGGCGTTGCCGACCAGGTTGCGCAGCACCCGCTCCACCCGGCGGGGGTCGACCTCGGCGATCACCGGGGTGCTGGGCAGGTCCAGCTCGATCTCCACGCCCACCCGCTCGGCCAGCCCGGCCAACCGGTCGACGACCCGGTGCACCACCGGCACCAGGTCGGTCGGCTCGGCGTCCAGCATGGCGAAGCCCGCGTCGAACCGGCTGATCTCCAACAGGTCGGTGAGCAGTTCCTCGAAACGGTCCAACTCGGCCTGGAGCAGCTCGGCGCTGCGCGCCACCGCGGGATCGAACTCGTCGCGCTCCGCGAAGATCAGGTCGGCAGCCATCCGGACCGTGGTCAACGGGGTCCGCAGCTCGTGCGACACGTCGGAGGTGAAGCGGCGCTGCAACCGGGACATCTCCTCCAGGCGCAGGATCTGCCGTTGCAGGTTCGTCGCCATCTGGTTGAACGAGGCCGCCAGCAACGCGAGGTCGTCCTCGCCGTTGACCACCATCCGCTGGTCGAGGAGGCCGGCGGAGAGCCGCTGGGCGGTCCGCGCGGCGACCCGGACCGGGTTGACCACCAGCCGGGTGACCAGTGCGGCGAGCAGCCCCAGCAGGATCACCAGGGCGATGCCGGTGCCGACCACGGTCGCCCGGGCGTCGGCGGCGGTGTCGTCCTGACGGGTCAGCGGCACCAGGTAGTAGAGCTCGATCTGCCCGAAGCGGGTCGGCACCGGCGAGCCGTAGACCAGGTACTTCGTCGGCTCGCCGGTGAGCCGCCCGGTCTGGATCTGGCTGGCCACCTTGCCGCTGGCGACCGCGGCCCGCAACTCCTTGCTGATCAGGGGCTGGACGTTGGCCGCCGGCGCGGTGCGGGTCTGGATCATCGTCGGGTAGTCGGCGGCGGTGATGGCCACCACCACGCCACTGGTCTGCTGGGGGTCACCCCCGGCCAGGTAGTTGACCGTGCCCTCGATGGTCTCCTGGAGCTGCGCCTCCTGCGGCTGGCCGTAGAGGGAGACCTGCTTGGCCGCGTACCCGGCGCCGCCCTTGAGACGCAGCTGGACGTCGGTGCGCGCGTTGTCGAGCAGGATCGTCGTGATCTTGTCAGCGATCAGGTACGCGAATCCGCCCACCAGCAGGCTGGAGGCGACCAACGTGATGGTGACCACCCGGACCTGGAGCGAACGCCGCCAGGTCTGGTGCGCCCGGGCCAGCAGCCGCGCGACCCGGCCGCTCAGCACACGCCAGACCTCCCGACCGGCAGCGAGCCGGCGGGCTGTGGTGTTCTGCGGGGGCGGCGAGGTCGACACAGTGCGACCAGGCTATCCGGTGCCCGCCTTGTAGCCCACGCCCCGCACGGTGAGGATGATTTCCGGCCGCTCCGGATCTGGTTCGATCTTGGCGCGCAGCCGCTGCACGTGCACGTTGACCAGTCGGGTGTCGGCCGCGTGCCGGTAGCCCCAGACCTGCTCCAGCAGCACCTCGCGGGTGAAGACCTGACGCGGCTTGCGGGCGAGCGCGACCAGCAGGTCGAACTCCAGCGGCGTCAGCTTCACCTCCTCGTCGTTGCGGCTGACGGTGTGGGCGGGCACGTCGATGCTGATCTGGTTGCCGGGCGGCCCGATGGTCAGCATCTCCGGTGCGACGTCCTCGCCACGGCGCAGCCGGGCCCGCATCCGGGCCACCAGCTCCTTGGGCTTGAACGGCTTGACCACGTAGTCGTCGGCGCCGGATTCGAGCCCGAGGACGACGTCCACGGTGTCGCTCTTGGCGGTCAGCATCACGATCGGCACGCCGGACTCGGCACGAATCGACCGGGCCACGTCGATACCACTCATTCCGGGCAACATGAGGTCGAGCAGGACGATGTCCGGACGACTGTCACGAAACGCGGCCAACGCCCGCTCGCCGTCGGCCACGAACGAGGGCAGGAAACCCTCACTGCGCAGCACGATGCCGAGCATCTCGGCGAGTGCGGGGTCGTCGTCGACCACCAGGACCCGGGCTCTCATGGGATTAATATTGCATCCCCGTTCAGTTCGGTGGGACCGGCGTCACCCGGCACGGACAGCCTCATGATCCCCCCTCGACGCGGTCCGCCGCCACCACAGCTCGGACGGGTCGCGTCGCCGGTCAGCCGAAGAGCACCCGGCCCCAGTGGTCGCCACCGTCGCGTACGCCGGGCGGGCAGGCGAACAGGCCGCTGGAGACGTGCCGCAGGTACTCGTTCATCACGTCGTGGCGGGCCAACTGGGTCTGGATCGGCACGAACTGCTTGCGCGGGTCCCGCTGGTACGCGATGAAGAAGAGACCGGCGTCGAGCCGGCCGAGACCGTCCGAGCCGTCGACGAAGTTGTAGCCCCGGCGCAGCAGGTGCGCGCCGTTGTTGCGGCTCGGATGGGCGAGGGCGACGTGGGCGTGCTCGGCGATCAGCGGCTTGCCGTCGTCACCGCGCGCCGCGAAGTCCGGCTCGTCGAACTCCTTGCTGCGCCCCAGCGGGGCGCCGCTGCCCTTGGTCCGGCCGACGATCTCCTCCTGCTCGACCAGGGAGGTCCGGTCCCAGGTCTCCACGAGCATCCGGATCTTGCGGGTGACCAGGTACGACCCGCCCGTCATCCAGTCCGGCCCGTCGCCGGGCTGCACCCACAACTGGTCGCGCAGCAGGTCGGTCTCCTCGGCCTTGAGGTTGGCCGTGCCGTCCTTGAAGCCGAACAGGTTGCGGGCGGTCGCCTGGTCCCGGGAGGTCGACGACGTACGACCGAAACCGAGCTGCGACCAGCGGACGCTGACCACCCCCATGCCGATGCGCGCGAGGTTGCGGATCGCGTGCACCGCCACCTGGGGATCGTTGGCGCACGCCTGCACGCACAGATCGCCACCGGAGATCGGGGCCTGCAACGCGTCGCCGGGGAACTTCGGCAGCTCCGCCAGCGCGGCCGGGCGGCGGTCGGCGATGCCGAACCGGTCCCGCCCGTCGGCGTCGCGGAACAGCGTGGGCCCGAAACCGATGGTCAGGGTGAGCTGCGACGGCGGGAGGCCGAGCGCCTCGCCGGTGTCGTCCGGCGGGGCCTCGGGCATCCCGCCGACCGCCCCGAGGACCCCGGCGTCCCGGCCGGCGGTCATCCGGGCGGCGGCGGCCGTCCACTCCTCCAGCATCGCGACCAGGCGGGCCCGGTCCTTCGTGATGACGTCGAAGGCGACGAAGTGCAGCCGATCCTGCGCGGGGGTGACGATGCCGGCCTGGTGCTCGCCGAAGAACGGCACCGCGCCCGCCGGGTGGTCGCTGGCCGCCGCCGGACCACGCGAGTCGCCGACCAGCGCGCCCGCGCCGGCGGCGACGCCCGCGACTCCGGCCACCCCGGCGCCGGCGAGCGTGATAGCCCGCCGACGGGTCAACCTGCGTACGCTCATCGACTCGACTCCCCCTGCGTCCCGGTCACTTCGCGACGACTGCGGCGACCTTGCTGATCGGCTCGGCGAGCGCGTTGATGCCGTCCGAGAGTTCCTTGAGCTCGGCCTTGCTCAACGCGGTGTGCAGCTTCCACCCGTCGCCGTCGCGGTGCTTGCCGAGCTGCGCCTCGACGTTCGCGAACTCGGTGTCGAGCTGCTTGACCAGCTCCGGCGCACGCTGCTCCAGCGCGGGCCGAAGGGCCGACAGGGCCGCCTTGGAACCTTCCAGGTTGGCGGCGAAGTCCCACAGGTCGGTGTGCGAGTAGCGGTCCTCCTCGCCAGTGATCTTGCCGCTGGCAACCTCGTCGAGCAGCTCCTTCGCGCCGTTGGCGAGCTGGAGCGGGGAGAGCTTCTCGGCGTTGGCCTTCGCCACGATCTCCTTGACGTCGGCCAGCAGCCGGTCGGCGATCGGACCGTCCTTGCTGATGTCGCCGGACTGCCAGAGGTCCTTCTCGATCCGGTGGAAGCCGGTGAACTCCATCCCCTCCTCGATGACCTCCTCGCGGCCGTCGATCTTGGGGTCGAGGTCGCCGAAGATCTCCGCCACCGGCTCGATCCGCTCCCAGTAGGTGCGCGCGACCGGGTACAGCGTCTTGGCCTTCGCCACGTCGCCGGCCTTCACGGCGGCGACGAAATCCTCGGTCTTCTCCAGCAGCGCCCCGGTCTGGCTCTTGACGTAGCGCTGGTAGTTGTCGGTGGCGCCGGCCAGGGCGGCGTCGGCGGTAAGCGGCTGCGCGGACCCGCTGACCTTGAGCGCGCCCCGGATGCCCTTGCCGCTCATGCCCGGCTTGCAGGCCGTCTCGTACGTGCCGGCGGGCAGCTCGACGTGCAGCTCACGGCTCAACCCGGGCGCGATGTTCTCCACCTCGCCCATGACCCGGTCGCCGGAGGCGTACACGTAGAACTCGGTGACCTTCGCGCCCGAGTTGGTGATCTTGAAGGTGGCCGTTCCGGCGCCGAGGTCGGTCGTGGCGACGTCGCAGGCCGTGTCGGTGGCCTTGACCACGATCGGGCCGCCCGCCGCGTCCGACTTATCGCTGTCGGCCTTGGAACAGGCGGCGACGCCGGCCGTCGCCAGCACGCCGGCAGCGGCCAGCGCGAAGAATCGGGTGGTACGCATCTGTGCTGTCTCTCCTCGTGGGGTCAGGCACGCTGCGGCGCGGATGCCGCCTCTGCCTCGGCGCCGGTGTCGGCCCCGCGTTCGGTGACGGTGGTGGTGGACGGCGACGTGCGCTCGGACGCCTCGACACCGGGCCCCGAGGCCGCAGCCGGCGCCGGCGTGGCGGGCGCCGCCGGGCCCGTCGTGGCCGCGCCCGATGCCGGGGTACGGCGGGTCGGGCGCAGGAAGAGCAGCAGGACGGGTACGGCGTACCCGATCCAGGCGATGGTCTCGAGCACGGTGGGCGCGGGGGTCACGTTGAACATGCCGGCCAGCAGCGCCGCGTACCAGGTGGTCGGGTCGAGCACGGCGGTGATGTCGAACGCCAGGTCGCCGAGGCCGGGCAGGACACCGGCCTCCTGGAAGTCGTGCACGCCGTACTTGAGGATGCCGGCGGCGACCAGGATCAGCAGCGCGCCGGTCCAGGTAAAGAACTTGCTGAGGTTGATCTTGAGGGCGCTGGCGTAGAGCAGCACGCCGAGGACCACGGCGGTCACGATGCCGCCGATGAGCGCGAGCAGCGGCCCACTGTCCCCGGCCGCGCCCTGAGCCGCGGAGTAGAAGATCAGCGCGGTCTCCAGGCCCTCGCGGATCACGGCGAGGAAGGCCATCCCGGCGACGGCGAGCGACCCGACGGCGAGCGCCTCGGTCAACTTGCCGCGGAGTTCACCCGCGATGGTGCGGGCCGCCTTGCGCATCCAGAAAATCATCCAGGTGACGAACACCACGGCGGCGACGGAGGTGATCGCCTCGAACAGCTCGCGATCCTCGGAACGCGCCAGCAGCGAGGTCGAGGTGTACTCGATGAGCCAGCCGAACAGCACGGAGAGCGCGACGGCCAGGCCGACGCCCGCCCACACCTGGGGCAACCGGTCCCGGCGCTGCGACTTCACCAGGAAGGCGACCAGGATGCTGACCACCAGGGTCGCTTCCAGGCCCTCCCGCAGGCCGATCAGGTAGGTGGCGAACATCCCCGCTCCGTGTTCATTAGGCACGCCTTCACTAACTTAGGGCAGCCATACCTTCCTCCAGTTCAGCAGCCTCGTCAAGTTGTTCATGGCAAGCTCACTCTTCCCGTGACCTGGCCTTCGACGCCCCGCCGCACGCCGCACACCGACCGGCCGTGCGAGGATCCCCGTCGTGAAAGCCTTCCTGCCGTGGCTGGCGGTGCTGGCCGTGGTGATGCTGCTCAGCGCGCTACGCCAGCGGACCCTGGCCACCGTCGTGTCGCTGGCCTGGCTGGCCTGGTGCGCCTGGACCTGGCTACGCCCCACCCGCCGCCGCAACTAACCCGCGCCCCGCGCCCCGCGCCCCGCGCCCCGCGCCCCGCGCCCCGCGCCCCGCGCCCCGCG
>NZ_JBEZEC010000007.1:0-439368 GCF_040648595.1 Micromonospora sp. NPDC049107 | reverse complement strand
TCACATTCCGAACCCGGAAGCTAAGCCCTCCAGCGCCGATGGTACTGCACTCGTGAGGGTGTGGGAGAGTAGGACACCGCCGGACAATCTTTCAGGAATGGCCACCCCTATCAGGGTGGCCATTCCTGCATTCCCCCCAAGAAGAACCCCACCCCTTGTCCCGCGCCCCCGGCCCCATTCGGCGCCGGTGATCATGAAGTTACTGCCAGGACACGCCGGTGACAGTGGCAACAACTTCATGATCAACACGCCGGGGAGGGGCGCCGGGGCACGTGGAGGGGTCGGCGGGGCTTCGGTGGGTGGCTACTGGACTTAGGGTCGGTCTGTGGGGGACGTGCTGATTCTTCTCGTCTTTGGCTGTTGCGTGGCTGTCGTGCTGGCCGGGCTGTGGTGGCTGGGCGTACGCGGTCGCCGCCGCGGTGTCGGTGGCGAGGTCATGGGGCCGTTCGAGGAGATGTGGCATCCGGCGGCGACGCGCTACCGCGCGGAGATCCGCGTACAGGAGCAGCGTTTGACGCCGAGGTCGGCTGCCGACGACACCGACGGGCGGGCTCAGGAGGGCTTGGGGCCGCAGACGTAGCGCGGCTCGGCGTCGTAGCGCCAGGTGAACTTCTCCCGCTTGACCACCACGCCGTCCTTCTTGATGACCCGGAAGGCGTCCTGGGTGAAGCCGTTGATGCCGTTGCTGGGAATGCACTTCGGGCCGGGCTCGAGGTGGATGAGCTTCGGCGTGGTGGTGTTGCGGCGCGGGCCGTACTCCGTCTTGACGCTGTCGTAGATCTTCGTGCTCCAGATGGAGACGGTCACCGAGCTCGACGTGTACGACGTGTCGATGAGCAGGCCGTACTCGGTGTTGTTGCGGAACTTGAAGTCCAGGTTCGGCCAGAAGATTGTCGACTCGATGACGGCCGGGTACCTGTCGAACCAGTACGAGTGGGGTTTGTGCTCCACGTCCTGGAGGCCGGCGTAGTAGGTGGCGTTGAAGAGGGTGGTCGTGAACTGCGACGTGCCACCCCCGACGCCGGGCACCAGCTTGCCGTCCAGGATGACCGGCGCGTCCTGGTAGCCCTGGGCGTAACCCCGCTCGCCGGTGTGCCCGTTGAGGGAGAACGTCTTGCCGGGTAGCACGACCGTGCCGTCCACCTTCTTGGCGATGGTGGCGATGTTCTGGCTGCGCGGCGACGACATTCCGCCGGTGAAGCGCGTGGTGAAGGTGGACACCCGTTCCTTGATGCCCAGAGCGGCCAGCTTCTCCGTGGTCACCTCCGGCGGCGTCTCCCTCAGCTCTCCGGTCACCTCGCGTCCGTCGGGCTTCGGTAGCACCGCCAACAGGTCGCGGCTCAGTGTGGCGGTGTCGAGCTGCTGCCCGGCGCGCCCGTCCACGACCGTGGGACGGCCGCCGGCGATGGTCATCGTGGCGTCCTTCGGCGGCACCTCGATCGCGTTCAGCTTGTCGCCGAGGGCCGTCCGCAGTCGCTTGACGTCCACCGCCGGAGTGAGCTTGCCGGTCTTGTCGGCGGTGAAGCGGAGGCTCTTCGCGATGACCGCCGGTGGCACCTGCACCGAGCCCCGGTCGGTGCGCAGGGTGACCGGTGCGGAGACGGCCGGCTTGGCCAGTTCGGCGACCAGCCGGTCCACCTCCTCGGCGGTGGTCGCCGGCTGGCTCTCCACCAGTGGCACGGTGACCGGCGTGCCGGCGAGCCAGCCGGCCCGGACGGCGTCGACCGAGCGCTGCGGGTCGAAGGCGAGACCGGGCTTGGGGCGTACGACCTTGGGTGTGGTCCCCTGGTAGGAGATGGCCGGCATCGTCATCGGACGGACCTGGTCGCCGAGCGCCGTGCGCAGGGCCGCGTCCAGGCGGGGCGCGTCGACGGTGACGACCGGTTCGACGGTACGGGAGCCGACCAGCCGACTGACCGGGTGCGCTTGGGCCTCGGCCGCTGCCGCAACCGTGGCCGCCACATCGACCGCCAGTCCCACGTCGGCCGGATTGATCTCGGCGGTGCGCTCCCCGACCGTGATCCGCAGGGGCGCGGCGAGGGCTGCGGCCCGCCGCTCCAGCTCTGCCCGCAACTCCCGGTCGGCCGCGCTGCGGCTCCGACCGCCCAGCTCGGTGCCGAGCACGCTGGTGCCCCGGGGCACGTCACCGGCGTACGCCCAGGCGCCGGCACCCGCGACGGCGGCGAGGACGCCGCCGGTGATGCCCGCGCCGAGCAGCATCCGTACGCGGCGTGGACGGCGGCCGCTGTTGTCCGGCTCGCCCGTGGCGGTGGCCGTCGCCGGTGTGACAACGTCCGGCTCGTCGTCCGGCCAGGTGACTGCCGTGACCTGCACGGTCGGCCGGTCGTCGACGGGTGGACGATTGTCGCCGTACAGCGTCACTGCAACCTCGATCGCCAGGTGCCGCGGGAGGTCCCCCCTCCCGGAGGACACCACGGTAACCAATGGCCGGCCGTCCGCGCGGGCTGTGCCCGTTCGGTGCTGCCACCGCGTGTCGCCCGGCGTGTCGCGGGGGCGTGGGGTCGGTGCCCGCGCCGGGGGACGGGCGTGGCACGGTGGCGGGGTGGACGCTGCGGAGCGGGTGTTGGCGTACGGCGGGGGTTGGTTGGACCGGGCGGGCGCGTTACGCACCGACCCGGCTCGGCTGGACGCGTTGCTCGACGACCTGGCGACGGTGGTGCTGCCGCTGTGGCGGGACCGTTGTCTCGTCGACGGAGACGGTCCGGTCCGGCTGACGGCCGACCGCGCGTCACTCGTCCGGTCGGCTGCCGCGGAGACCGTGTTCCTGGGGCTCGACGGGGACGTCGCGGTGTTCGCCGTGGACCTCTCCGGTCTCGGTGAGGCCGCCGCCGTCGAGATGGCGGGGGCGGCGCGGGCCGTCGACGTACGGGCGCTGGTCGGGCGACTCGACCCGGCGGGCGCGGCGACCCAGGCGTACGCGCGGGGGTTGCTGCACTGGCACCGGCAGCAGCGTCACTGCGGCACGTGCGGCGCGGTGGCCGTCGCCGGTGGTGGCGGCCACGTGCGGACCTGTTCCGGCGCGGAGTGCGGTCGGTTGCTGTTCCCCCGCATCGAACCGGCGATCATCGTGCTGGTCGAGGCGCCCGGCTCGGCCGGCCGTTGCCTGCTCGCCCGGCACGCGGGGGCGGCCGAGGACTCCTACTCGACGTTGGCGGGCTTCGTGGAGGTGGGTGAGAGCCTGGAGGACGCGGTCCGCCGGGAGATGGCCGAGGAGGCCGGGATCACCGTCACCGACGTGACCTACCAGGGGTCGCAGGCGTGGCCGTTCCCCGCCGGGCTGATGGTGGGCTTCCGGGCCACGGCGACGTCCGACGAGGTACGCGTGGACGGCGTGGAGTTGCTCCAAGCGCGCTGGTTCACCCGGGAGGAGCTACGGGAGCGGGTCGCGGCAGGTCGCCGGCTCGGCCGGGTGGACTCGATCGACCACCGGCTGCTGACGGACTGGCTCGCCGAGGCGCGCTGACCTTGCGGGCTCAGCCGTACGGATGAGTTCGGGGTCGTCTTCAGCGGCTTTTCAGCCCGGCGTTACGTAAATGTAACAATGCTGTGCAGCAACTACCGCTGGTGAAGATTCTGGAGTCATCCGCCCCAATTTCGATGGTTTGTCGCGGGAGCGGGTCGGCGTAGACCTGACTGACGGTGACGGTCAGAAATCTTGACGCCGAGCGCGGGTTACCGGCCAGTAGCAGCGCCCTTGTGAGGTACGTCGCTTCGCGAGAGCATCCAATCCGCACACTGCGCGATCCGCCGACCCATCCCCCGGAGCGGGACGCAGCGGCCACGTGCTTTCCCGTAGTCCCGAGTCGCGACTGCGATCGGTGACCCCCGGTTCGAGGAGGACCCGTGAAGGATTCGGAAACCCGTCAGGCGCAGGGTGGCACCCGCTGGCGTCGCTTCGCCGCCATGATGGTTCCCGCTGCGGTCGCCGTCGGCGGCATCGTCTTCGGTATGGCCAACGGCGCCATCGCCGCCAACATCACCGTCGCCGGCAAGCCGTTCAAGATCTCCGCCTCCGAGCTCGACGGGAAGGGCTTCAAGCAGTACGGCGGCATCGTGACCACCAAGGACGGCAAGATCGTCCCGGTGGCCATGTCGGAGATCGGCGAGGCCCACCTGACCAAGCTGTGCCAGTCGGTCGACGCCTCCATTCCTGGCCTGCCCAAGATCGTGCTGACCATCAACGCCGGCGACGCCCCCGGCAAGGAGGCCGTGGCCAAGAACCTGCTGATCGCGATGGAGTCGCTCGAGGGTGACGCCGAGTTCACCGACATCAACATCGGTAAGGACGCCAGTGACCTCGGCCCGGCTCCGGCCGGCTCGTTCGGCCAGGACGCCACGCACGTGAACATCAAGGACCTTGAGCAGGTTGCCCGCTATACCACCGCCGGCACCTTCACGCTGACCGGACTCAAGTTGAAGGTCAACGTCGGCGCTGAGGCCAAGGAATGCTTCTGAGCTGACGCCGCCGAGGCTCGCGAGGGGCGCCCCTCGCGAGCCTCGGTCCTGCCCACCCCTTTCACCCCAGGAGGACGTACGTGTCGACCGCCACTCATCGCGCGCAGCCCGGCCGTGTCGGTCAGGCCTGGCGCGGTTTCCGCCGCTGGCGGCGGTCCCGGCCATTCTGGGGCGGCCTCTTCACCATCCTGGCCGGAGTGGAGATCCTCGGCACCACCAAGGTCAGCCTGGCCGGGCTGACCCTGCAGATGGGCCCGACCGGCTTCCTGTCCTGGTTGATCCCCACCATCCTGGTCACCTGCGGCCTCCTGATGTGGCTCAGCCCCGCGCAGCGGATCTTCTATGCCATCGTCGGCGCGGTGACCGCGGTCTACTCGCTGATCGGAGTCAACCTCGGCGGGTTCTTCATCGGCATGCTGCTGGGCATGGTCGGTAGCGCGCTCGGCTTCGCCTGGGTGCCGGTGAAGAAGTCCGCGGCGGTGCCCCCGGCCGCCGAGGAGCCGGACGACGAGCGGGCCGAGGACGGCGCCACCGCCGACGAAGCGCCGCTCGTCGACGAGCTGCTGCCGGAGCGCGAGCGGGAGGACGAGGTCACCGGGCCGCTCACCGACATCCTCCCGCAGCCGCGTGCCGTGTTGCGCGAACCAGCACCGGCTGAGCGGGCGAGCGCGGGCGACACCACGGAGATGCCGCCCTTCGCCGCCGAGCCGGAGGCGTCCCAGACCAGGTCGACGGTGGCCCGCGACCCGAAGACGTACGTGGTGACGCTGCTCCTGATGAGCCTCGCCAGCGCGGGTCTGACGACGGTCGACTGGGCGTCGCCGGTGCGAGCGGCGGCGCCCTCCTGCCCAACCCCGACCTCGTCGGTCCGGCCCAGCACCCCCGCCACCTCTCCGGCCAGCCCGAGCCCGAGTGCGAGCCCCACCGCCACGTCGGATAAGTCGGACGGAAATCTGCTGACCGACATCGTCGACGGCATCGGTGACCTGTTCACCGGCGGCGACGACGACGAGGCGGAACCGACAGGTGGATCGGCCGAGCCCACCGGCAGCGCCGCGCGAGCCGGCGCGTCGGCCACTCCGAGCGCCACTCCCACCGTCAGCGTCAGCGCCACACCCAGCCCGACCCGGACGGCGACCCCCACCCGCGCCCCCGACGATTCGTGTGCCAGCCCGAAGCCGACCAAGCCCGCGCCCGTCGAGCCCGGCAAGCCGCTGCCCAAGCTGGCCGCGGACCCGGACATGCCCAAGGTCTCGGCCACCCCCGCGAAACTGACCGGGTCCAAGGTGGAGATGACGAACCTGCGGTTTCGCGGAGTCGAGCCGTTGCGCACCGCCAACGGCGAGATGCGGGCGCTGAAGTTCACCATGAGCAAGGCGGTGACAAGCGACTTCGCGTTGCTGGTCGCGGGGCCTTCGGGCGGCTCGCTGTTGAGCGAGACCGACCAACTGACGATCGACGGTGACGTGACCTTCTACGCGACCCGGTTCGTCGGCCGGTTCCTGGGCATCAAGGTCACCCTGACTCCGGACCTGCCCTTCCCCGACGGCATCCCGGTCACCTCGCCGCTGCCGCTCACGTTCACCGACCCGCAGATCGACCTGGCCTTCATCTCCTGCGACACGTTGACCGGCCGACCCACCCTCAAGCAGACGTTGCAGTGACCGCAGCGTGGGGCGGCGTCCGGACCGGACGCCGCCCCACGAGCTGAACACCGGTCAGAGTCGGGCCAGCGCCTTGCGCAGCGGGTCGAGGCCCAGCGCGCCCAGGTCCAACGCCTGCCGGTGGAACTCCCGCAGGTCGAAGTCGGCGCCCTTACGAGCCATCGCGTCCTCGCGTGCCTGCAACCAGATCCGCTCACCCACCTTGTACGACGGCGCCTGGCCCGGCCAACCCAGGTAGCGGTTCAGCTCGAAGCGCAGGTTCTCGTCCGGCACCCGGCAGTGCGCCCGCATGAACTCCCAACCCAGCTCGGGCGTCCACCGCTCGCCCGGGTGGAAGCCGAACGGGTTGTCCTTCGGGATCTCCAGCTCCAGGTGCATGCCGATGTCGACGATCACCCGTGCGGCGCGCATCGCCTGACCGTCGAGCATGCCCAGCTTGTCGCCCGGGTCCTGGAGGTAACCCAGCTCGTCCATCAGCCGCTCCGAGTACAGCGCCCAGCCCTCGCCGTGCCCGGAGACCCAGCAGAGCAGCCGCTGCCAGCGGTTGAGCAGGTCGGCCCGGACGGCCGTCTGGGCCACCTGAAGGTGGTGCCCCGGCACGCCCTCGTGGTAGACCGTCGTCACCTCGCGCCAGGTGGAGAAGTCGGTGATGCCCTGCGGCACCGCCCACCACATCCGACCAGGCCGCGAGAAGTCCTCGCTCGGCCCGGTGTAGTAGATGGCCCCGTCGCTGGTGGGCGCGAGGCAGCACTCGATCCGGCGGACCTGCTCCGGGATGTCGAAGTGGGTGCCGTGCAACTCGGCGATGGCCTTGTCGGCGAGCGCCTGCATCCAGTCGCGGAACGCCTCCTTGCCCTGGATCGTGCGCGCCGGGTCGGCGTCGAGCCGCGCCACCGCCTCGTCGACCGTCGCACCCGAACCGGCGATGCGCCCGGCGACGACCCGCATCTCCGCCTCCAGGCGGGCCAGCTCCGCGAAACCCCAGGCGTACGTCTCGTCGAGGTCGATCTTCGCGCCGAGGAAGTACTGCGAGGCGAGTTCGTAGCGCTCCCGGCCGGCGGCCTGCTTGTCGCGCCCGTGCGGGGCCAGCTCGGCCCGCAGGAACTGACCGAACTCGGCGGTGGCCGCGGTGGCCGCCGCCGCGCCCCTGCGCAGCTCGGCGCCGAGGGTGCCGTCCGCGCCCAGCCGCTCGACCAGACCGTGGAAGAAGTTGTCCCCGGTCGGGTCGGTCCAGATGTCGCACTGCTTGGCCACCTCGACGAGCTGCACCTTCGAGCTGACCTGCCCGTCGGCGAGCGCCTCACGCAGCGTGGTCTTGTAGCCCTCCAGCGCGCCGGCGAGGCCGTTGAGCCGGGTGGCGATGTTGGCCTGCTCGTCGGCCGTCGCAGTCGGCATCAGGTCGAACACCATGCGGATCTCGTGCAGCCCGCTGGTGATCACGCTGACCTCGCTGGTCGTCTCGCAGGCCTCGTAGCGGGCCAGGTCCAGACCGAGCCGTTCCTGCATGGCCTCCTTGGCGGTGCGCTCCGCCTCGGTGTCCGGCTCGGCCGTCTCCAGCTCGGTGAGCGTCTCGCGGGTCAGGTCGGCGCGCGCCCGGTATCCGTCCGGTGAGAGGTCGTCGAGCTTGTTGTCATGGCCGGCGATGCCGACGTAGGTCGCGCCGGTCGGGCTCAACGGCGCCCACTTGTCCACGTAGCGGTTGGCGATTTCATCAATTCGTCCCACGCTGCGACACTACGTGACCGCCCGGTCAGGATGTCGATGTCAATTGTCGTGTCCAAGCAGCGGAAAAGCGGACGACTCTGTCGCACCCCTCCGGCAGAGTGTCAGGGGTGACAACCGATATCGCTCCTGACAGGGTCCCGCTGCGGGCCTGGTTACCGGGCTTCTTCGCCCTCGCCGCCATCTGGGGCTCCAGCTTCCTGTTCATCAAGGTCGGCGTGGCCGAGCTGCACCCCGTGCAGCTGACCCTCTACCGCGTCGGCGCCGGCGCGCTGACCCTGTTGGTCGTCCTTGCGGTGCTGCGCGACCGGCTGCCCCGTGAGCCCCGGGTGTGGGCGCACCTGGCCGTCGTCGCCGCGTTCGGCGTGGCCGTGCCGTTCACCCTCTTCGGTTACGGCGAGCAACGGGTCGAGTCGATGCTCGCCGGCATCTGGAACGCGACGACGCCGTTGATCGTGCTGCCGCTCGCGGTGCTGGTGTTCCGGACCGAGCGGTTGACCGTACGCCGGGCGATCGGCCTCGGGCTGGGCTTCGTCGGCGTACTCGTCGTGCTCGGGGTCTGGGAGGGCATCGGAGGGGCGCACTTCGTCGGGCAGGTGATGTGCTTCGGGGCGGCCGCCTGCTACGGCGTCGCCATCCCGTACCAGAAGCGGTTCATCGCCGGCAGCACGCACTCCGGGCTGTCCCTGTCCACGGCGCAGCTGCTGCTCGCCACCGTGCAGCTCGCCATCGTCACCCCGTTCGTCGCGGGCGCGCCGCCGCTGCCCACCGAGCTGTCGGCGAAGGTCGTGGCGAGCGTCCTGGCCCTCGGCGCGCTCGGCACCGGGCTCGCCTTCGTCATCAACATGCGCAACATCCGGTTGGCCGGCGCGAGCACGGCGTCCACCGTCACGTACCTGATTCCGATCTTCGCGGTGCTGATCGGCGCCGTGGTGCTGGACGAGCGGCTCAACTGGCACCAGCCGGTCGGTGCGCTCATCGTGCTGCTGGGCGTCGCGGTCGCGCAGGGCGTGTTCGGCCGTCGGACGCCCCGACCGGTCGTCGGCGTGAGCGCGCCCGCCGCGCCGGCCGTCGAGCCCGCCGCGCCGGCCGTCGAGCCCGCCGCGCCGGCCGTCGAGCCCGCCGCGCCCGCCGTCGAGCCCGCCCGCCGCTGACCCGCCGCCATGCCTCGACCAGTCCGGACCGCCGGTCAGGCTCGGTTGCGGGTCCACTCCACGAGCTGCTCGGCCGACCAGGTGTTGACCACCCGGTCGGCCGGGACGCCGCAGCGCGCGGCCCGCTCGCAGCCGAACCGCTGCCAGTCGAGCTGGCCGGGCGCGTGCGCGTCCGTGTCGATCGCGAAGCGGCAGCCCGCCTCCAGGGCGCGTCGGATCAGTCGCTTCGGCGGGTCCTGCCGCTCCGGCCGGGAGTTGATCTCGACTGCGGTGTCGTGTTCCGCGCAGGCGGCGAAGACGGCGTCCGCGTCGAAGTCGCTCTCCGCGCGGGTCCGGGCCCGGTGCCCCTTGTCACCCGGGCCGGTCACCCCGGCCGGCCGGGACGACACCATCCGGCCGGTGACGTGACCGAGGATGTCCAGGTGCGGGTTGGCAACGGCCCGCACCATGCGCCGGGTCATCTTCGACCGCTCGTCCTTCAGGCCGCTGTGCACCGAGCCGACCACCACGTCGAGTCGGGCCAGCAACTCCTCGTCCTGGTCGAGCGACCCGTCGGCGAGGATGTCCACCTCGATGCCGGTGAGGATCCGGAAACCCTCCGGCAGCGCCGCGTTGACCTGCGCCACGTGGTCGAGCTGACGGCGCAGCCGCGCCGCGGTCAGCCCCCGGGCCACGGTCAGCCGCGGCGAGTGGTCGGTCAACACCAGGTACTCGTGACCCAACTCGACGGCGGCCAGCGCCATCTCCTCGATGGGCGAGCCGCCGTCGGACCAGTCCGAGTGGGTGTGGCAGTCGCCCCGCAGGGCGGCGCGCAGCGCCGCGGCCTCGGCATCGAGGTCGCTGCCCTCGGTCGCCACCAGCCGGCGCAGATAGACCGGTTCCTCACCGGCCAGGGACTCCGCCACGCAGCGAGCCGTCACGTCGCCGACACCGGCCAGCTCGGTGAGGGTGCCGTTGCCGGCCCGTTCGGCTACCTCGGCCGCCGGCAGGCCAGCCAGCGCCGTGGCCGCCGAACGGAACGCCCGCACCCGGTAGGTGGCCTCGTTCGCCCGCTCCAACAGGAACGCGATCCGGCGCAGGTCGGCGATGGGGTCCCGGGCGGCCATGTCAGGGAGCCTTCGGGCAGCCGTGTTGGCGCTGCCACGCGGTCACCTCGGCGGCCGGTTCCCGGTTGCCGTCGCGCCGCCACGAGTCCAGGTAGCGCGCCGGCCAGATCACGCCGCGCCGGATCCACCACCCGTCCTTACCGGCGCACGGCGGCGAGATCCCGAAGTGCACGTGACAGACGTTGTTGGCGTTGCCGGTCCGGCCCACCTTGCCGAGTTGCTGGCCGGCACGCACCCGGACCCCCGCCTCGACGCCGGACGAGACGACGCTCAGGTGCGAGCCGTAGTAACGCACCCCGTCGTCACCGAGCAGCGACACCGACAGGCCGCCGTTGTCCGGGCCCTGCGGCCCGCTCTTGGAGTACCTGTCGACGCGACTCACCTCCAGCACCTTGCCGTCGGTCACCGCCACGAACGGCTGACCGCAGTTCGCGAACACGTCCGTCGCAGGGTACGCCCCGTGCGTCGGGTGGTAGTCCACGTTGTCGGCGCGTACCGGAAAGACATGCCGGACCCCGGCGCGGGGCGCGCTCGGCGACGGCGTGGCCGACGACGGCGTCGGGCTGGCCGGGGCGTTCGTGGTCGGCGCGACCGGCGGGGCCGCCGGCTGCTCCCCGGTCGCCCAGACCGCCGACGGCGACGGCGCGGCGACGCCGTCCGGCGGCACCCCGGGCCGGGTGGTCGCGCAACCGGCGGCGAGCATCGGGGCGAGCAGCAACAGGATCGGGTACGCCGGACGCACGCGGCGACCGATCGTCGGCGAGGGCATTCGGCCATCCTGACAGACCGGTACCGTGGGGACGAGCGACGCGCGTGAGGGAGGGCAGCCGGTGAGCATCGCCCGAGAAGGCCCCATCCCGGACCCGGCCGCCGCGCGCCCGGCGTCGCGTACCCCGTCGGGGCTCTTCCCGGCCGGGCCACCGACCAGACCGACCTACCGCGAACCGCACCCGGTGACCGGCGCTGGGGTCGCCTCCGGCGGCGGTGCGGCGGCTGCCTGGCTGCTGCTGTTCGGGCTCCTCGGCACCGACGTGGTCGGTTACGCGTGGTGGACGGTGGTGGCCGGCCTGCTCGCCTGGGCCACCGCGCTGGTGCTGGTGCGGTACGGCGACCGTGGAGTGGCCACCGGAGTGGCCATCGTGACCGCCGGCGGCTGGAGCATCGCCGCCGCCGTGGTGGCCGTGCGCTGGGCGACGAGCGGTGACTGGCCGCTGTGGTGAGCGAGGCCGGACCGACCCGGATCAGGGCGTGGGCGACTGCGTCGCGTGCCCGGTTGGCTGCGGAGCGAACGCCGTCTTGACGTGGCCGCCGAGACTCGGCACTCTCGGCACTATGGCCTGGACCACCCCGCGGCAGGACCCGGATCGCAACCGCCGCCGCCTCCAGTTGCTCGCCGAGTTGGCGGGCGCACGGGCGGTACGCCAGCGCAGCCGGCCGCAGCGAGAGCGCACCGAGCGTCTACGCCAACTCATCGCCACCCGCCGTCGGGTAGCTGGCTGATCGGACTTTGTCAGGTTTGGCCGGCGTCTCGGGGCGTTGACCGGTCGCCTGCCGACCCGACCGGCTAACGTGCACCCTTGACGAGTCGGCGCTGTGCCGAGGGCTTTTGGGGGAACCGTGTCGTACTTCGCTGCGGCCGTGGTGCGTGATGACAGTGGCTGGACCGCGACCGAGGTCAACCTTCGGGGTGCCACGGACATCGACGAGGTCGCCGACCGGCTGCGCGACGTCGACCAGGAAGCCGACGTGTCGCTGCTCTTTGTCGAGGCCGACGACGCGTACCTGGTGATCCTGCGTCTCGACGAGGGCGAGGACCTGCGGGTCTTCGGATCGGACTCGGCGTACGCCGAGGAGTCCCGGCTGGGTCAACTGCTGGTCGGTGACCTGAAGACGTCGGTGACCGGGCTCGACGGCGACGACGAGCCGCGCCCCGCCGCCAGCGGCGACGAGGAGAGCGAGCAGCCCGCCGTCGACCCGGAGGCCGATCCGGTGGGCGACGCCGACCTGCTCGCCAACCTGGGCATCTCCGCGCAGAAGCTGCTGACGCTCTGCGGCACCGAGGGGATGCTGCCGGCGGACGTCACCGCCGAGATCTGCGAGGTGCTCGGCTGCGCCGACGAGGTCGAGGAGTTGCGTGAGGTCTGAGCCGGCCGACGCCACCGACCCGTCGTTGGAGATGATCCGGCCGGGCCAGCCGACGCCCGGCGCGGTGGGCCGAGCCGGGCCGGGCGCGCACGAGGGCCTGGCCGACCCCGGTGAGATCGGGCGACGGCAGCGGCACGAGCGGTGGATGCGCCGAGCCCTGGAGGTCGCCGTCACCGACCCGGCGATCCCCAGCGGTGGCGTCGACGACATACCCGTGGGCGCGGTGCTCTACGGCCCGGACGGCGGCGAGCTGGCGATCGGGCGCAACGAGCGGGAACTGACCGGCGACCCCACCGCCCACGCCGAGGTGCTGGCCCTGCGCCGGGGGGCCGAACGGACCGGCGAGTGGCGGCTGGACGGCTGCACGCTGGTGGTGACGTTGGAGCCGTGCACCATGTGCGCGGGCGCGCTGGTGCTCGCCCGGGTCTCCACGGTCGTCTTCGGCGCGTGGGAACCCAAGACCGGTGCGGCCGGCTCGCTCTGGGACGTGCTGCGCGACCGCCGGCTCAACCACCGTCCCGAGGTGTACGGCGGTGTGCTGGAAGCCGAGACCGCCGCCGTGCTGCGCGCCTTCTTCCGCTGAGGCCCCGCGCTCTCGCTGGCCCCGCGCGGGGGAGGCGGGTGGTCAGGTTGCGGGCAGGGTGACCGTGACGACCAGGCCGCCACCCGGGCGGGGGTGCGCCTCGGCGGTGCCGCCGTGGGCCCGGGCAACCGCACGGACGATCGACAAGCCCAGTCCGAAACCACGCGTACCGGCCACCCGCTCGCGCGACAGCCGGCGAAACGGCTGGAACATCGTCTCGACGTCGTAGCCGGCGATCAGCGGGCCGGTGTTGGTTACCGTCAGGGTGGGTCGTCCGTCCACCAGGGCGGTGCGCACCTCGACCCATCCGTCGGCGGCCAGGTTGTGCCGTAGCGCGTTCTCCACCAGGTTGAATGTCAGCCGTTCCAACAGCACCGGGTCGCCATTGGTCGGGGCCGGGGCGAGCGACCGGTGTACGGGCAGGTCGGGCGCCTGCCTGCCGGCCTGGTCGATCACGTGCGCGCAGACCTCCGCCAGGTCGACCGCCGTCCGCTCGGTCAGCTCGTTCTCCGAGTCGGCGAGGGTCAGCAGCCCGTCGATGAGCCGTTCGTGCCGCTCGTTGACCGCCAGCAGCGACTCGCCCAACCTGCGCGTCTCCTCCGGCGCGTCCGGCCGCGTCACGGCCAACTCCACCAGCGCGCGGTTCAGCGCCAACGGCGTCCGCAGCTCGTGCGAGGCGTTCGCCACGAACCGGCGCTGCCCGTCGAAGGAACGGTCCAACCGTTCCAGCATCTCGTCGAACGTGTCGGCGAGTTCGCGTACCTCGTCGCGGGGACCGGCGAGCGCGATCCGCTCGTGCAGCCCGCGACCGGCGGTGTCCGCCCCGGCGATCCGCCGCGCGGTGTCGGTGACCTGCTGCAACGGCTGCAACGCCCGCCCGGCGAGCAGCCAGCCGAACGCGATGGCCACCGCCGACACCACGATCAGCGCGATGCCGCCCTGGGTGAGCAGCGACTCCAACGCGTTGCGCCTCGCCTCGCTCTGCGCCTCCTCGACGAGGGCGCGCAGCGTCTCGATGTTCTGCCCGTTGCCCGGCTTGGGTGGCGTCGCGGTGGTCTTCGGCAGGTCGCTCAGTTTCACCCCGAACGGCTGGGGCGTCCGTTGGTCCACCAGCACGTACGTGACGGCGAGCAGGACCACGCCGGCCAGCAGGAAGAGCCCACCGTAGATCAGGGTGAGGCGACCGCGGATGGTGAGCCGCTTCATCGGATGCGGTACCCCGCTCCCGGCACCGTCTCGATCACCGGTGGGTCGCCGAGCTTACGGCGCAGCTTCACCATGGTGACCCGGACCACGTTGGTGAACGGGTCGATGTGCTCGTCCCAGGCGCGTTCCAGCAGCTCCTCGGCGGAGACCACGGCGCCGTCGGCGCGTAGCAACTCGGCGAGCACCGCGAACTCCTTGCGGGACAGCGCCACGTGCCGGTCGTCGCGGCGTACCTCGTGGCGGGCCGGGTCGAGCTGGATCCCGGCGCGGCGCAACGTCGGCGGTGCGGCCGGGCGGGCGCGACGGGTCAACGCGTGCACCCGCGCCGACAACTCCACCAGGGCGAACGGCTTGGTGAGGTAGTCGTCCGCGCCGATCGCCAGGCCCGCCACGCGCTCGCGTACCGCCGCGGCGGCGGTCAGCATCAACACCCGGGTCTCCCCGCCCGCGTCCACGATCGCCCGGCACACGTCGTCGCCGTGCACCACCGGCAGGTCCCGGTCCAGGACCACCACGGCGTACTCGTTGACGCCGAGCCGTTCCAGCGCGGCGTCCCCGTCGTACGCCACGTCGACCGCGAACGACTCACGGCGCAGCCACTCGGCGATGGCGTCCGCCAGCAGGTTCTCGTCCTCGACCACCAGCACTCTCACCCGTCCATGGTCCCCGTTGGCGGGTAACGGCGGCGTAACCGTGCACGGTTACGCCCCGGATACGTCCGCTGCCGTGAACTGGGCGGCAACGTCCGGCGATCCGCGCCGGAGGAGGAAACGGAGGCGGACACCATGCGGCGACAGATACTCGCGATCCCCGCCCTGCTCGTGCTGGCACTGGCCGGGTGCGGCCCAGCCGACGACGGCGGTGGAGTCGCGACCGCCGGCGGGGCGAAGGACGGCGTGACGGCGAGCGCCACCCCGGCGGACGACTCGGAACGGCAGCTCGCGTTCGCCCGGTGCATGCGGGAGAACGGGGTGGAGATGCCCGACCCGGAGGCGGGCGGGCGGCCGGCGTTCCGGTTCGGCGAGAACGTCGACCCGCAGAAGGTGCAGTCCGCCATGGAGAAGTGCCGCGACAAACTGCCCAACGGCGGGCAGGGTCCCCAGCTCAACCCGGAGCAGGCCGAGCAGATGCGCACCATGGCCAAGTGCATGCGGGAGAACGGCGTGCCGAACTTCCCGGACCCGGACGCCGACGGACGGATCCAGATCACCAAGGGCGACAGCGGGCTCGACCTCGGTGACCCGGCGCAGCGCGCCGCCATGGAGAAGTGCCGGCAGTACGCGCCGCAGTTCGGCGGTGGCCGGTGACCGGCACCACCCGACGCGTACCGCTGCGGGCTGCCCTCGTCGGTGGCGTCGTGCTGCTGGTCGCGGCCGTGGGCGTGATCGCCGCGGTCGGCTTCGGCGGCCGGAGCGGCGGCGACGCCGCCCAGGCCGGCGCTTCGGCGGCCACCGCCGCCATCACCCGGCAGACCCTCGCCGACTCCCAGACGGCCGACGGCGAGCTGGGGTACGGCACGACGCGTACCGCCACGGCGAGGCTGAGCGGCACGCTCACCGGACTGCCGGCGACGGGGTCGACGGTACGGCGGGGCAAGGCGCTCTACCTGGTCGACAACGCGGAGGTGGTGCTCCTGTACGGCGGACTGCCCGCGTACCGGACGCTCGCCCCCGGGGTGGAGGGCCCCGACGTCGCGCAGTTCGAGCGGAACCTCGTGGCGCTCGGCTACGACGGATTCACGGTCGATGACGAGTACACCGGGGCGACCGCCGACGCGGTCCGCGAGTGGCAGGACGACCTCGGCCTGGCCGAGACGGGCCGGGTCGAGCCCGCGCGCGTCGTGTACGCCGACGGGGAGGTGCGGGTGGAGAGCCACCAGCTCGACGTCGGCGCGGTCACCCAGCCCGGTCAGGCGGTGCTCACCTACACCGGCACCAGCCGGGTGGTCACCGTCGAGTTGGACGTGGACGACCAGCGGCTGGCCAAGCGCGACGCGAAGGTCGCGGTCAAGCTGCCGGACGGCCGGGCGGTGAACGGCACGATCAGCACGGTCGAGACGGTCATCCAGACCGGTTCCGCCGGCGCCAACGGCCAGGCGGCGGAGGCGGAGACGAAGATCGAGGTGACCGTAACGGTGACCGATCCGAAGGCCCTCGCCGGCTTCGACCAGGCCAGCGTCGACGTCACCTTCACCGCCTCGGAACGCGCGGACGTGCTCACTGTGCCGGTGGCGGCGCTGCTGGCCCTCGCCGAGGGCGGCTACGGCGTCGAGGTCGTCGACGGCGGCGCCCGCCGGATCGTGGCGGTGACCACGGGCCTGTTCGCCGACGGGCGGGTGGAGGTCACCGGCGAGGGAATCGCCGAGGGGACGACGGTGGTGGTGCCGGCGTGACGGGCGACGTGATCGTGCTGGACCGGGTCAGCAAGCGGTATTCCGGCGGCGTCGTCGCGTTGGACGACGTGTCGTTGCGGATCGGCTACGGCGAGCTGGTGGCCATCGTCGGCCCGTCCGGGTCGGGCAAGTCGACGATGCTGCACCTCATCGGCACCCTCGACCGGCCCTCGTCGGGCAGCGTCCTCATCGACGGGTACGACGCGGCGAAGCTCACCGACCGGGAGCTGTCGGCGCTGCGGGCCACCCGCATCGGCTTCGTGTTCCAGCAGTTCCACCTGGCCCCCGGCGTTCCGGTGGTGGACAACGTGGCCGACGGGTTGCTCTACTCCGGCGTACCCCTGCGGAGGCGGCGCGACCGCGCGGAGGCCGCGCTGGTCCGGGTCGGCCTGGGCCACCGGCTGGGGCACCGGCCGCACGAACTCTCCGGCGGGGAGCGGCAGCGGGTGGCCGTGGCCCGGGCGGTGGTGGGTGAGCCGGCCGTGCTGCTCGCCGACGAGCCGACCGGGAACCTCGACTCGACGTCCGGCGCCGGAGTGCTGGAACTGCTGCACGAGCTGCACCGGGCCGGCACCACCGTCGTGGTGATCACCCATGATCGGGAGATCGCCGACAGCCTGCCCCGACAGGTACGGATGCGGGACGGCGCGGTGCGGCACGATCCGGTCCTCGCGACGGGCGGGGTCGGCTGATGGCGGTGCTCACCCCGGCCCGGATGGGCCCCGGGGACGTCCTGCGCGTCGGTGGCGTGGGCCTGCGGACCCGACCCCTGCGGGCGTTCCTGTCCGCGCTGGGCATCGCGATCGGCATCGCCGCGATGATCGCGGTCGTCGGCATCTCCTCGTCGTCCCGGGCCGAGTTGGACCGGGCGCTCGACGCGCTCGGCACCAACCTGCTCACCGTGGAACCGGGCAACACCCTGTTCGGCGCGGACGCCCAGCTCCCCGAGGAGTCGGTGTCCATGATCGGCCGAATCGGTCCGGTGACCGAGGTGTCCGCGACCGGGCAGGTGTCCGACGCCAAGGTCTACCGCTCGGACCGGATTCCGGCCGCCGAGACGGGCGGGATCGCCACCCGGGCGGCCCGCCTGGACCTGCTCGGCACCGTCGGGGCCGAGGTGACCAGCGGAACGTGGCTCAACGAGGCCACCGCCCGCTACCCGGCGGTGGTCCTCGGCGCGACCGCCGCCGATCGGCTGGGGGTCGGCGAGGCGGATCCGCAGGTACAGGTGTGGCTGGGCGGGCGGTGGTTCAGCGTGGTCGGTGTCCTCGCTCCCGTGCCGCTCGCCCCGGAGCTGGACACGTCGGCGTTGGTCGGCTGGTCGGCGGCGACCGACTATCTGGGCTTCGACGGGCATCCGAGCACCGTCTACACCCGGGCCGAGGAGTCACAGGTCGAGGCCGTCCGGTCGGTGCTCGGCGCGACCGCCAACCCGGAGGCGCCCAACGAGGTGGAGGTGTCCCGCCCGTCCGACGCGCTGGCCGCCGCCGAGGCGACCGACGCCGCCTTCACCGGGCTGCTGCTCGGGCTGGGCGCGGTCGCCCTGCTCGTCGGTGGCGTCGGCGTCGCCAACACCATGGTCATCTCGGTGCTGGAACGCCGGGCCGAGATCGGCCTACGCCGGTCGCTCGGGGCCACCCGAGGTCAGGTACGCACCCAGTTCCTCGCCGAATCGCTGCTGCTCTCGGCGCTCGGCGGGGTCGGCGGGGTGCTGCTGGGAATCCTGGTCACCACCGGATACGCGCTGTCCCAGGACTGGCCGACCGTGGTGCCGGCGTGGGCGATGCTCGGCGGGGTGGGCGCGACCCTGGTCATCGGCGGCTTCGCCGGCCTCTACCCGGCGGTCCGCGCCGCCCGGCTCGCCCCGACGGAGGCGCTCACCGCTGTCTGAGCGGCGTGGCGTGGCCTGCCGTGCCGTGGCGTGGCCCGGCGTGGCGTGGCCTGGCCCGGCGTGGGCGAAAGAGCGTGATGACTGTGAGGCATCAAGATGCCTGTGAGTCATCACGCTCTCCGCGGTGCGCCGTCCCCGGAAGGTCAGGCGATGATCGTGTCGAGCGCGATCTCGACCATCTGGCTGAAGGTCTGCTCCCGCTCCTCCGACGTGGTCTTCTCGCCGGTCTTGATGTGGTCGCTGACGGTCAGCACGGTCAGCGCCCGAGCCTTGAACCGGGCCGCGATCGTGTAGAGCGCCGCCGACTCCATCTCCACCGCCAGCACGCCGTAGTCGGCGAGCGTGTCGTAGAGGTCCGGCCGGTCGGTGTAGAAGGCGTCCGCCGCCAGGATCGGTCCGACGTGCATCGCGATGCCGCGCCGCTCGGCCACCTCGACCGAGGTACGCAGCAGCCCGAAGTCGGCCACCGGGGCGTAGTCGATCAGACCGTCGAAGCGCATCCGGTTCATGTTCGAGTCGGTGGACGACCCGATCGCCGCCACCACGTCACGCAGTTGCAGGTCGGTGCTGAGAGCGCCGCAGGAGCCGACCCGGATCAGCGTCTTCACGCCGTACTCGTTGATCAGCTCGTGGGCGTAGATGGAGGCGGACGGCATGCCCATGCCGGAGCCCTGGACGGAGACGTCGACGCCGTTCCAGCGGCCGGTGAAGCCCAGCATGCCCCGGACCGTCGAGTAGCAGGTCGCGCCCTCGAGGTAGGTCTCCGCGATCCACTTGGCCCGCAGGGGGTCACCTGGCATCAGGACCCGCTCGGCGATCTCGCCCGGCTTCGCGCCGATGTGCGTACTCATGGCAAAGATCCTGCCAGGCCGGCTCGGGCGATACCGGTTCGGCGTCCGAACCCGCGGTCCTGTACCCTCGTCGGCGGTGGCGTGTCCGAGTGGCCTAAGGAGCACGCCTCGAAAGCGTGTGAGGGTTTACGCCCTCCGCGGGTTCAAATCCCGCCGCCACCGCTCGTGCGTAGCAGCGCGCCGGGGACCGTACGGTCCCCGGCGCGCTGCTTGTTCTCCGCCGTCAAGGTCTGCGTGAGACTTTGCAGAAGAGACGAAATTTCTACTGGTTGCGATCATCACATTAACTGTGGTAACTCTATGAGCTTCCGGTGTCCAGGCGGTTCCGCACACTTGAATTCCATCGACTCGGCCGTTTCGGGGAGTGGCGATGAAGAGGCTTCTGAGGTTCTTGGACGCGGCATTCATCACGCTTCAGGCGATATTCGCGCTGACTGCGGTGGTCGTCACCGAGGTCCTCAATCAACGAAATCTGCATCTCACATTCATTGAAGCACTCCTGGCGATGATCGTCATTGACTTCTTCATTCTCTTCAGCAGTCGCTGGAAAGTGCTGACCAGGAGTACCGAGGAAATTGCGAGGACGCTCGCCCATCGGGGAATAGGTGTCGAGTTCGTCGAACGCCACACCTTCGACTGGAGAACCGCTGTGGCGTCGGCGCGTCACGACGTCTTCATCAGTGGTACCACGTTGACCGGCTTCGTGGCCGCGAAGGATCTGTTCGCCGGGCTCAACAGACGTGTGCAGGTGCGCTTCCTGGTGCTCAACGTGGGCGACCTCGACGTCCTCGAGGGGTTTCGGCGGATGAGGTACTCGGACTCCGAGCGCCACAGTCAGCAGCGGTACCTGAATCAGGCGAACCTCTTCAAGGATCTCTACATCCGTTTGCGGGGCAGCGGAAATATTCAGTTCGCCGTGTCGGACCGCATCATGCCCATGGCCTTCATCGCGATCGACGTGAACCGGCTGTCGGAGAATTCCCTCATTCGCGTCCAGCACTACCTGCACGAGAACGAGGCCGACCAGGCGACGGTTTCCTACGTGGTGCGACCCGGCAATCCCACCTATACCCTGTACGCGTCGCAGATCAAGATCCTCTGGGATGCGGCTCTCAAGCAGAACACCTACCTCGACGCGCCATGACAGCGGCTACTTTTCGGCGATCCAGACCGTCCAGGTGTCGCGTTCGACCGCCGGCCAACGAGGAATCCGCTCGACGACGTAGTCGGCTAGTTGACGGATACGCCGGTCGTTGAGCGCGTGGAGCAGGGACCGGCCGCGCCGCAGGACGATCTCCTCGTACAACTCGCCCGGTTCGCGGAACACTTTGCGCAGCTCACAGACTTTGCTGCTGTTGACAAGCCGGAATCCTGCCTCCAGGAGAGCGGCCGTGACATCCGGCTCTCGTCGCCGGCGTTCGATCTCGGTTGCCCTCAGCCGTTCGTCGAAGGCGAGGTAGTAGCCACGGATGTGCTCCGCCGAAGGCGGTAGGAGGACGTCGTCCACCGTGCGGTCCTGGACCCAGAGCAGGCCGGCGGGTTTCAGGATGCGGCGGGCCTCCCGGAAATTGCGGTGCAACGTCGTGAAGTGGTGGATGAGAGCTCTCTCGACGACTCCGTCGAAGACGTCGTCCTCCGCGCCCACGGCCTCCGCGTCGGTCAGCAGAAATGACACGCGGTCGACTCCCTGGCAGTAGCTCCGGGCCGACTCCAATGACAGGTGCGACGAGTCCATCCCGACGACCAGCTGCGGTGCCATGCCCGCGATCGCCTTGGTGTAGATGCCACCGCCGCATCCCAGGTCGGCGACCAACCGACCCTCCGGGCGCATGAGTCGCGCGAAGAGCGTCGACCAGGCGGGGTCCGCGGACCGCCCGACGTAGGTGTCCCGATTGTGAGGATCGTGGAAGTCGATGTACTTGCTCATTTGATCATCGCCTGATCCAGGCTCGCAGCATCAGTCTCCCCGCGCCCTCGGACGCGTCGACGAAGGCATGACGCCCGTGCAGGTAACGCCGGTTGTCGCTGATCACGATCTGCCCCCGGAGCAGCCGCCCCTCGATGTGTAGAGCCTCGCTGGCCATCACGGCGTCGAGGAGATCCATGGCCCTCGTCTCGGCCGGAGTCAGCGGCCGCACCCCCGGCATCGCATGCCCGGACTCGATGTAGTCCCGCAGATATGTTAAGTGGTGCGCGCGGTCGTCGGCCCCCGAGCGCTCGACGACCCGCCGTGCGATCGTGGCACCGGGTGCGTCCTTGCGCCGCTGGTCGAAGTGGAACTGGTTACCCAGGACGTCGAGGATGTCCGGCATCTGTGCCGACGCCAGCCGCAGGATCTCCTGCGAGTCTATGAAGACGAGTTCACCGCCGGCCGCCGCCTGACGCAGGCAGAGAAGGGCGATGAGATCCGGCACCTCGCCGGGAACGGGTACGCCGTCGGTATGGAAGCTTCCGCCGTCCCGGCTGTCGGAGTAGCGGAGCGTGCGATCCGACAGGTCGTTCCCCCGGTACGTCACCTCTCTCAGCAACTGTGCCGAGGGGCCGACGCTTTGTGGGATCAACGTCCCGAGCGCCTCGCAGATCAGGGGGAAGACGACCCGCAACTGCGGGCCGGGGAGATCGTCGAGCCCGGACAACACCGCGATGCCGCGCGTGGCGAGCACCTCACCGATGCCGCAGGCGTCAACCATCCGGCTCACCTGCCGGCGCCATGTCCCGCGCGGCTGTCGCTCCAGGCGCGCCACGTCGGCGGGATCCATGAACACCTGGTACGGGGTGAAATCCACGACTCATACCTCCTCGGAGTCCTACCGGAACCGATGGGACGTCGTCCTCGTCCGCACGAACGGCGGCCGGGGCCGAGCAGGTGGGCCGACGCCTGCGGGGCGCGTCAGCATCTCGACCAGCACCGGGCCGGTCGCGTTCAGCAGTCGGCCCAGCGCGGTGAGGACATCAGGCGTGGTCGGGCCGCGGAACACTCCCGTGGGCCAGCCGAGGTCGTGCCCGAGGGCCGAGAAGCTGAAGCGGGATCCGAGCGTGTCGCCGCCACCGACCGACTCGTGGCTGCCGTTGTTGACGATCACGTGCCGGTAGTTCGGGACGGTGAGCGCGGTGGGCAGGAGCACCGCTCCCAGATGCATCAGGGCCGAGCCGTCGCCGTCGACGCAGATGACCGGCACGTCCGGGCGGGCCACCGCCAGACCCTGAGCGACGGAGCACGCGTGACCCATGGCTCCGACGCAGTACACGAACTCGTGGAACCGGCCGGGATGGTCCGTGCGGTACTCGTGCACGAGTCTGCTGTTGAAGCCGGTTGAGCCGACGACGATGCTTCCGGACGGGGCAGTGTCCAGGACCAGTCGTACGGCGTCGCGACTGGTCCAGTCCTCCAGTGCACGGCCTCCCGTCGCCGGAGGTGTGGGCGGACGCGCGGCGCCGGCCTCGACCAGGACCGCGGTCACCGTGTTGCTGGCAACCGCCTGCTGGTGGGCCAGGCCCAGCGTGGAGACGACGTCCGACAGGTCGGACGCGCAGGTGGTGCGGAACGGGATGTCCGCCGCGCGGAGCAGGCTCGTCGTGGCGCGGCCCACCGCCTCATGTTGAGGCTCGTCGCCGGCCCAGCCCCGCATTCCGATGAGGAGGACCAGGGGGACGGACTGGACGGAGGCGTGCGTCAGCGAGGTGAGGGGATTCAAGGCGTTCAGCAGTCCCGAGTTCTGCATGCAGACCAGCGCGCATCTGCCGCTGCCGAGCGCCCAGCCGGCGGCCAGCGCCACGGCGGAGCCCTCGTTGGTGCACACGGACGCGTCCTCGCCCGGCTGCTGCCAGATCGGACCCAGGAACGTCAGAGAGGAGTCCGGCACACCGACGACCAGGCCGAAGGTCTCTCTGATTCGTTTGGCTGCGCCTGCCGCCTCCACGCTCACCCGTCCCTTATCGAGTCAGCTTCCGTGCGTTCGGAATGAACTCCTCGTGGCGTCGGATGAATGGCCGTTCCTCGACCTCGCCTATCCATACGCCCTCGAGATTCTTGTACCCGCTGTCCGAGCCGCCGAGAACGCGGACCACCGCGCTCATGAAACCGCCGTGGGTCACGGCTACGAGCGGCGTCGCCGAACCGTCGTGGGTGACTGAGTCGCGCCATTCCAGGAAGCGGCGGAAGACGGATTCGTCATGTTCGTATCCGTCCGGCTTCCGGCCCGCTGCCCGCCAACCCGGCCACTTCTGGTCGACGTCCTCCGGCAGCATGCCTTCCCAGGCCCCCCAGCTTCGTTCGATCAGCCGTTCGTCGACCCGGCACGGGATGTCCTGCGATTCCGCGATCGCCTCGGCGGTCAGGCGGGCCCGTTGCAGCGGGCTGGTCCATACCTGCGAGAACGGGGGGAGGGAGGCGAGCGCCTGGTGAGCCTGGTCGATGCCGGCCCGGGTCAGACGGGTGTCGCTGAGTCCCTGCATCCGGCCCGTGAGATTCCACTCCGTCTCACCGTGGCGCAGGAGGAGAAGCTCCATCTCAATTCCACCCTGATTCCGACTGCAACTTCAGGACCTCCTCCATCGAGGCGAGCGCCAGATCCGCCGGTTGACGTCCGCCCGCTCCGAGGATGGACTGGTACGTGTCGTCCATGGCTCTGACCGCGGCACGCAGCCCCTGATTGGCGTAGATGGCCAGGGCGAAGCCGGCGCGTTGCATCTCCTCGAAGCCTGTCTGGCGGATGGAGGTGGCCAGCACCCCGAGGGGTGCCCTCCCGCGCCAGCCGTCGGCGAACGCCTCCAGCGCGTGCATGTCACTGGATCGGTGCTGGATGATGATCGCGTCGGCGCCGGCCTCGACGTAGGCGTTCGCTCGTTCGAGTGCGTGGTCCACGGAGAACCCCTGGGAGAGCGCTTCGGTGCGAGCCACCACCAGGCAGTCATCAGCGGTCCGGGATCCGGCGGCGGCCGTGATCTTCGAACAGAAGCGATGGACATCATCGAGCTGGTGTTCACCATCCAGGAACGTGTTCCTCTTGGGGAAGGCCTGATCCTCGAGGCATATCGCATCGATGCCCCGGTCCACCGCCTCTCGGGCCAGCCGCCGTACGTTGATCACGTCTCCGTAGCCGGTGTCGCAGTCCACGATGACCGGGTGGGAGGTGGAGCGCTTGATGCGCCAGGCGGCATCCAGCATCTCGTTCAGAGTGATGACACCCTCGTCGACGAGGCCAAGTGAATTCGTGACGCCGAAGCTGCTCACCCAGATGGCGTCGAAACCCCGGTGCTCGGCCAGCCGGGCTGAGAGGGCGTCGTGGGCGCCGGCGACCACCGCGATTCTGTCCCCTGTCAGCAGGTCGGAAAGACGTCTTGCGGGCCTCTCTCGACGTACCGTCACGCTGCGGCTCCTCCGACTAGGGATCCTTGGGCAGGTTGGCACCTCTTCCCGTGATACTGCCGACGATCTCAGTGCTTGTCGAGCGGGCCCGGAAGCGGCTCCGTCGGTATTAGAGGATGATGCCAATCGATGCGTCGGCCGACCTGTCAGTATCGGCAGGTCAGCCCCTCCATTGAATCCCCCAGGCCTCAACGGGGTCGGGGCGAAGAGGTTGCTGGTGCGGCCGCCACCGCTCGGGAAACACGAGAACGCCCGGTGCGACCCCCTGCGGATCGACCGGGCGTTCTCCCGTCAGAGCTGCGTTTCGCCGCCGTCGACGAACAGCTCGCTGCCGGTCATGAAGCTGCTCTGGTCGGAGGCGAGGAAGAGCACCGCGTTGGCGATCTCGTCCGGGTGGGCCAGGCGGCCCATGGGCACGGTGGACGCGATCGTCTTGAGCAGGGCGGGCGACTCCCCGGGGCTGGGAGCCAGGCCCGCGAGTCCGGGAGTCTCGGTGGAGCCGGGCACGAGTGTGTTGACCCGGATCTTCCGGTCCATCAGCTCGGCGGCCCAGGAGCGGCCGAACGAGCGGATGGCGGCCTTGGACGCGGCGTAGACGCTGAACGCCGGAATGCCGCTGACCGCCGACGTCGAGCCGGTCAGCACGACCGAGGCGCCCTCGTTGAGCAGGGGCAGGGCCTTCTGGACGGTGAAGATGGTGCCGTAGACGTTGGTGTCGAAGGTGGTGGCGACGTGCTCGACCGTGATCGAGTCGAGCGGCCGGAACTCGCCGCCGCCGGCGTTGGCGAACAGCACGTCGAGCCCCGCGCCGCGCTCCTCGATGGCCCGCATCACCCGGTCCAGGTCGTCGAGGTTGCCGACGTCGCTGACGATGCCCGTCGCGTTGACGCCGATGCTGCTCACCGCCTCGTCCAGCGGGCCCTTGCGCCGGCCCGTGACGAAGACGTACGCGCCTTCGGCGGCGAAGCGGCGGGCGGCGGCCAGGCCGATGCCGGTGGTGCCCCCGGTGACGAGGGCGGTCTTGCCGTCGAGCTGTCCCACGATCGGTCTCCTTCGAAAATTGTGTACCGAGCGGTACTGATCCGACCGTAGCAACCCCTGGGCCGTGCGACAAATTTCTGTACCGATCGGTTTCATCGCGGCTAGGATGGGTGCCGGAGGTGATGGACCGTGCCGGTACGAGGGCGTCCTCGGGGCTTCGACGTCGACGAGGCGTTGGAGCGCGCGCTTGAGGTGTTCTGGCGTCAGGGGTACGAAGGCGCCTCGATGACCGACCTCACCGCGGCCATGGGCATCAACAAGCCCAGCCTCTATGCCGCCTTCGGCGGCAAGGAGGAGCTGTTCCGCAAGGCCGTGGCCCGCTACGCCGAACAGGACATGGGGTACGCGCGGCACGCAATCACCCAGGCCACCACGTACGAGGTCGTCGCCACTCTCCTGCGCGAGAACGTGCTCGCCGTCACCCGACCCGACCGCCCGGCCGGCTGCCTGTCGATCCAGGGCGGCACCGCCTGTTCCAGCGAGAACGGGGGCGTCGCGGAATTCCTCGCCGCCAGCCGTCTGGCCGGTGAGCGGGCCCTCGCCGACCGGTTCGCCCGTGCCGTCTCCGAGGGTGACCTGCCGACCGACGCCGACCCGGCCGCGCTGGCCCGATTCGTCATGAGCGTCACCGAGGGGCAGGCGATCCACGCCGCCGCCGGGGTCCCTCGCGACGAGCTGCGGCAGACGGCGGAGATCGCGCTCGCCGGGTTCGCCGCCGTGTCCGGGGCGCGCCGCCCCGCGACTGCGGACAACCCGGCCTGAGCGCTCACGCTCGAACGAGCGCCGCCACCCCGTCGAGGAGCCGTTGCAGCCCGAACTCGAAGAGGCTGTCGGCGCTGAGGTCGATTGCCGACCGGGAGAGCCGGGCCAGGTGCGGGAACTCGCCAGCCGCGAGTAGCCGGCCCAACGCGTCGGCCTGGGCCACCATCCATTCGTCATCGGTCAGGCCGGTGTCCTGTTCCGCCTCGGCCCCCTGCTGGAGGTTCACCGCCGTCCCCCGCACGTGGTTGGCGAGGGCGACCACCAGGTGCAGCCGGGTGTGCCGGTCCAGCCCGCATCCGGCGAGGGCGCGCAGGGCGCATTCCGTGTGCGCGACGGCGTGCGGGGCCATCAGCGGACGGGTCAACGAGACGACCTGGGCCAGCCAGGGGTGTCGACAGTAGATCGACCACTGCAGCCGGCAGAGCAGCTCCAGTTGGGCCCGCCACCCGGGCGGGAGCGTGCCGGGCAGCCGATACGCGGCGAAGGCGGCGTCCGCCATCAGCAGCAGCAGGTGCTCCTTGCCGTGGACCTGCCGGTACAGCGACATGGTCGGCACGTCCAGCTCGGTCGCGATGCGCCGCATGCTGAGCCCGGCCAGCCCTTCGGCGTCGGCGATGCCGATGGCCGTACGCACCACCTGGTCGCGGGTCACCCCGTGCAGGGGTCCGCGCCGCACCTCGGCCCGTCCGCCCCGACCGGGCGTCGCGGGCTCCGAGCCGGCGACCACCATGCCCACGCCGGGCACCGCCCGGATCAGGTTCTCCTGCCGGAGCGCGGTGAGGGCGCGGCTCGCGGTCGCCATCGCGACGCCCCGTTCCCGGACGAGCTGGCGGGTGGACGGCACCCGATCGCCGGGGCCCAGCTCACCGGACGCGATGCGCCGCCGTAGCTCCGCGACGATGCGCAGGTACGGGGGTGTGGACTCGTCGATCTCCGGCACGGTCGCCCTTCCGCCGGCCGAAGCCTAGCGCACTAGAGCACCCGAACCCGTCCGTCAACATTTCCAGCCGGCCGCTCGTGGGCGCACTAGAGCTACCTGGTCGACCCGTCGCCGAATCGACATGCTCGCCGCAGACGGCCGGTACGCCGTACCGGGTTCGATGATCGGAGACTGTGATGACCAGCATCCCGTACCGTCGGTGGGTCGTCGCGATGGGCGCGACCGCGCTCCTCGCGACGGCAACGACGGCGGTCGGCCCGGCCGCCGAGGCTGCCGATCGCCAGGGCGCGGCCGTGGTGCGGACCGACCAGGGCGCCCTCCGGGGGACCGTCGCGCCGGACCACCTGACGTTCGAGGGCATCCCGTACGCGCGTCCGCCGCTGGGCGCGCTGCGCTGGGCCCCACCGCGACCCGGGCCACAGTGGACGGGCGTACGCGACGCGACCCGGCCCGGCCCCGCCTGCGCTCAACTGAAGGGGCTGCCGATGGACGACCCGTCGGCGTCCGAGGACTGCCTCTACCTCAACGTCACCACGCCCCGCACCCCCGCCCGGACGCCGCGACCGGTGCTGGTGTGGCTGCACGGCGGCGACTTCCGCTTCGGCCAGGGTGACGCCTACGGCGGGGAGCGGCTGGCCGCCGACGGCGACGTCATCGTCGTCACGGTGAACTACCGGCTCGGTGCGCTCGGCTTCCTGGCGCATCCGGCGCTGGCCGGGCCGGACGGGTCCACCGGCAACTACGGGTTGCAGGACCAGCAGGCGGCGCTGCGCTGGGTGCGCCGCAACGCGACGGCCTTCGGCGGGGACCCGGGCAGCGTCACCCTGGCCGGCCAGTCGGCCGGCGCGACAAGTGTCTGCGCCCACCTCGCCGCGCCCGGCTCCGCGGGCCTGTTCCACCGCGCGATCATGCAGAGCAATTCGTGCGCCAACCCCGTTCAGACCCGGGCGGAGGCGGTCGAGGCGGCGCGGGAGTTGGCCGGGCGGGTGGGTTGCACCGACCCCGGTGTGCTCGCCGCCTGCCTTCGGGGGCGGGACGCCGCAACGCTCGTCGACGCGGTCGGCTACCCGGGCGCGGGCGTCGACCTGGGCCCGGTGGTCGACGGCCGTACCCTGCCGGTGGATCCGGCGGACGCGCTGGTCAGCGGTCGGTTGCACCCGGTGCCGGTGTTGACCGGGACGAACCGCGACGAGTCCACGCTCCAGGTGTGGGGGATGGAACGCAGCGGGATGAACTGCCCCCAGCCGCCCGCCCCGGGGCAGCCGCCCGAGTCGTGCCCGCTCACCGACGACCAGTACCGCGAGCAGGTACGCGCCATGTTCGGCGACCGGGCGCAGGAGGTGCTGGCCCGCTATCCGAGCGACGACACGCGCTCCGCCAGCGAGGCGTTGGGGGCCGTGTGGACCGACCAGGCGTACGCGGAGCCGATCTACTCGGCCGCGCTGGCGTTCGCCCGGACCGTGCCGACGTACCTATACGAGTTCGCCGACGAGGATGCGCCGTTCTTCGCCGAAGGGCCGACGCCGACCTTCCCGACCGGCGCGTACCACTGCGCCGAACTGCCGTACCTGTTCGACGTCGACTACGCCGAGGCCTTCACGCCCACCCAGCGGCGGCTCTCCGGCGAGATGGTCCGCGCCTGGAGCAACTTCGCCCGGACGGGTCGGCCCGGGTGGCCCCGACTGCGCGACCGTTCCGGGTACGTGCGGGTGCTGGCCGGTGGCGGCGGGTCGGGCACGACGGACTTCACGGCAGAGCACTCGTACGACTTCTGGCGGTCGTTGCGCGGCTGACATCTGAGCCGGCGGTCGTTCCGAACGTGGACCGGCCGCCCGCCGTGCCGAGGCGGGTCAGCAGGGGCCGGCGCCCTCGTCGAAGAGGCGGCGCGCCCACTCGGCGTACCCGGCGATGGTTTTTCGGACCGTGCGCCCGTCGTGCAGGAACAGGTACGCGCGGTCGCCGCTGCGGGCGAGCAGCCCGTCGAGCCGGTGTGTCCCCTGTGGAGCGGGCAGCCGGGTGACCGACGGGTAGCGGTCCCAGACCTCCTCGACCGGTGAGCCGGCCGTGATGCCCTCCGGTGTCCGCATCGGGTCGCCGACCCACAGCAGCACCAGTTTGTCCTCGACGAAGACGGGACTGGCCGTGTCGTGGCCGGCGAGGACCGGTCCGCAGGCGTCCAGGTCGGTACGCAGGACGCCCCGGCGGGTCAGCTCGGCCTCGGTGTCACCGAACTCGATGTCGCGCAGGCCGTTCAGGTCGATGATCTCGACTACGCCGGCGGGCCGGTTCGCGGGCATCGGCCCAGCGGACGGCGCACCGCTGCCCGCGATCGAGGCGGCAGTCAGCAGCATGGCAATAAACGTGAATTGTCGCAATTTCATGGAATCCCCCAGTCCCCAACGGGGCTGGGCCGTTCAGGTTGCTGCCCGCCGACGGATTACTGGTTTTCCCACTGTTCGATCAGATCGTCCCAGTGGTCGGCGCTGAGTCGACGCCGCCCGTGCGCCAGCCACCCGGCGGTGTTGCGTTCCAGATGCAACCCCAGCTCGGCGAACGGATCGATCCATGCCCCACGCTCGACGCCGAGTCGGACGAGTGCCGCATTGATCGGCCACTCCTCCCGTGGGGCTTCCAGCACGTCGTCGAAGCGCGGGCCCCAGGACAGCGCCCCGCCGAGCCACACCACGGCCGACTGGCGGCCGACGCCGCCGCCGAACTCCGCCTCCAGGTACGCCACCGGCCCCGAACGTGACCACACGGCCAGCAACTCGACCAGCGGCGGCGACAACACGAGGTCGAACGGCTGCTCGGCGCTGCGGTCGTCCGCCACGTAGTCCGGTAGCGATCCGGTCAGCTCGGCCACCAACTGCGGGGTGACCGGCAGCAGCGCGAAATCCTGACGCAGCTCACCGAGGACGGCGTGGTCCAGCTCGGCGGTGTGCTCGCGGAGCAGGTCCGCGTCCGCGACCACCGCGCTGAGCTGGTACGCCATCACACCCCCGCCGTCGTCCACAACCTGTGGATAGAACATGTGTACGACGGTCGTCCTCGCCGCCGTCCGTGCCTGGCACGGTACGCGGCGCTGCGGAACCGGGCGGCCCGGCGGGTGCGTGGTCGGGGACTCAGGCGCGGTCGCCGAGATCGACCAGGAACGCGCGCCAGGCCGTCGGCGTGAAGGCGAGCGCCGGACCGGTCGGGTCCTTGGAATCCCGCACGCCGACCACGCCGGGCAGGTTGTCGGCGACTTCGACACAATTGCCGCCGTTGCCGCTGCTGCGGGTGCTCTTGCGCCACCGCGCGCCATTCAACTCCATGATTCCGCCACTTCCGTCATCAGCTCGACCGACTGTGAGTGCGACAGCGCCTCGCCGCGCACGTTCTCCCATGCCGCCATCATGGCCGCGATGTCGTCGGGGTCGCTAGCCACTTGTCCCTGAAGCTGGTTGTCCAGGTAGCCGGCGACCCGATGATCGTGGCTGTGCGCGATCACGAACGGCCCGTTCAGTCCGGCGTACGCGCCGACCGAGGCCGGCACGACGTGCACCCGGATGTGCGGCTCGGCGCAGGCCGCGACGAGGGCCAGCATCTGCTCGCGCATGGTCGACCGGCCGCCCACCGGCCGGCGCAGGATCGCCTCGTCGATGACCGCCGTGAGCTGCGGCGGGTCGTCCCGCTTGAGCACACCCTGCCGGTTGAGTCGAACGGCGAGGTGCCGCTCGACCTCGCTCCGGGGGATCAGGCCCGCGCCGGCGAGGACCGCGCGGGCGTACGCCTCGGTCTGCAGCAGCCCCGGCAGGACCGTCGATTCGTATGACCGCAGGGACACCGCCTCGCGCTCGATTTCCTGCCAGGGACGGAACCAAATGGGGTCACGACGTCTCGCAGTGTCCGGCCAGATGTCCGACACGTTCTTGTGGAGGGCTTCCGCTGCCGCCAGGCGGTGCCGAGGATGCGGGATGCGCCCCTCGGTCAACCAGCGCGCGACGGTCTTCGGGTCGACGCCGACGTTCTCGGCGAGGGATTCGGTGGTGTGCCCGGTGTCGTTCAGTGCTACCCGCAACGCGTCGTTCACGGCCCCTCCATCGGATGTCTCGAATATCTGAGAACCATATAGCTACGCCCTGTAGGTGCCCGGTGACGCGCCGCACTGTGGTCCACAGAAGACGGCGTGGCCGGTGGAGGCGCAGCAGCCCGGCGGTCGGCGTCAGTCCCGGGGTCGCCCCGACGCGGAGGCGGGGTGACCCCTTCCACCAGGGAAGGAGGTCCACCCATGCCGCGCCGTCGCCACCGGAACCACCTGCCGACCCGACCCACCTGGCGATGCCAGGCCTGCGGTATCGCCTGGCCCTGCTCAGCGGCGAAGCTCCGGCTACTCGGCGAGTACCGGGGCGATCGGGTCGCGCTGACGATCTACCTCGCGACACTGCTGAGCGAGGCCAGCGAACACCTCCGGGACGTCGATCCGGCCCGGCTCACCGACCGCTTCCTGGCCTGGACCCGCGCCCGAGGGTGAGCGTTCTGGGCTGCACTGCGGGTCTGGGACTGTGCGGGAGCTGACCGGCCGAGTGCGGCGGCGTCAGGGTCGCCAAATGGCGATGCTCACGTCGCGCCGGCGCTCGGCGAAGAAGCCGTCCCGCGCCGCCGTCGTCAACAGCTCGCGCAGGTCCGCCTCGAAGGCGGGCAGCCGATCGCCGAACAGGTGCGGCGTCGAACTGGACAGTGAGAACACCGCCGACGTCAGCTCGTCCACCGACCGCTGCACGACCATCCCCTGCTCGACGGTCAGTCGGGTGGGGCCGGAGAAGCCGGCGGCGAGCATGATCTCCGCCTCGCCACTGGGGGTGCCGGTGGGCAGCGAGCCCTGTCCGGCCCGGCGGACCGGCCCCAGGTAGCGCGCGACCAGTTCGTTGATCCGCGGCCAGGGCGGACGGGGGTACGGCAGTGGGTCGTCGTCGGCCATGCCCTGGTGGGTGGTGGCGCCGACGTGAACCCAGGCCCCGTCGGGCGCGAGCATGTCGCGGACCCGGCGGGCCACCAGCGGCCGATCCATCCAGTGGTACGACTGGGCGAACGTGGCGACCCGGAACGTACCCAGGTCGGCGGGCAGTTCCTCGGCCCGCAGGTGTCGCCATTCGACGTTGGTCACCTCGGCCTCGCTGGCCAGGCGTCGCGCCTCGGTGAGCATGTCCCGGTCGGCGTCCACCCCGACCGCCGCCTCGAACAGGGGCGCGAGCAGCAGCGTCAACGAACCGGGACCGCAGCCCACGTCCAGGAGCCGGCCGGTGCCGTCCAGGTCGAGCGCCGTGCCGATGGCCTCGGCGACTTCGGGCGGGTACGGCCACCGGCCGATGCTGTAGTGCCGGGCGCTGCCGGCGTACAACGTCTCGTCCCACTGCCAGGTCGAGTCAGCCATGGCATCGATGAGACCACAACGACAACGCCCGGCCGACCTGTTATCGGTCTGCCGGGCGTCGATCATGCTCCGCGAGCGGAGGATACGAGATTCGAACTCGTGAGGGTGTAAACCCAACACGCTTTCCAAGCGTGCGCCCTAGGCCTCTAGGCGAATCCTCCGCGAGCCAGGATACAGGCCGCCGTCGACCGGGACACCCCACCACCCCCCGAAGATCGACGAGCCGTCGGGTAGGGTTGGCGTCACCTCCCGTGCGGCGGTATCTCGTGAACCTCCCCAGGGCCGGAAGGCAGCAAGGATAAGCGAGCTCTGCCGGGTGCACGGGAGGCCTTTTCGTTCCCGGGGCCTTGATCCACACCGACGTGCATGATGTCGGGCTGTCAGAGGCGCGCGGACACCCCGGTTTCCAAGAAGCCGAGTCGATCAAGCGCGACGGTCCAGGCGACCCGGCGGGGTGGGTGGTCACCCGCGCCCGACCGGCGCAGAATGGCTCGGTCGAGAGGAGGCGGGACGAGTGACGCTGGCGCTGTACCGCAAGTACCGGCCACGTACCTTCGCCGAGGTCATCGGGCAGGAGCACGTCACCGAGCCGTTGTCGCAGGCGCTGCGTAGCGGCCGGCTCAACCACGCCTACCTCTTCTCCGGCCCGCGCGGCTGCGGCAAGACCACCAGCGCCCGGATCATGGCCCGCTCGCTCAACTGTGAGCAGGGCCCCACCCCCGAACCGTGCGGCAAGTGTGCGTCCTGCCGCTCGCTGGCCGCCGACGGCACCGGCTCCATCGACGTGATCGAGATCGACGCGGCCAGCCACGGTGGTGTCGACGACGCCCGCGAGCTGCGCGAACGCGCCTTCTTCGCGCCGGCCAGCAGCCGCTTCAAGATCTACATCATCGACGAGGCGCACATGGTCTCGACCCAGGGCTTCAACGCCCTGCTCAAGCTGGTCGAGGAGCCCCCGGAGTACGTCAAGTTCATCTTCGCCACCACCGAGCCGGAGAAGGTCCTCGGCACGATCCGGTCGCGCACCCACCACTACCCGTTCCGGCTGTTCCCGCCGAAGGTGGTCCGCCCGTACCTGGAGCAGCTCACCCAGGCCGAGGGCGTCACCGTCGAGCCGGCGGTCTTCCCGCTCGTGGTGCGCGCCGGTGGCGGCAGCATGCGGGACAGCCTCTCCGTGCTCGACCAGCTCATCGCCGGCGCCGGCCCGGAGGGCGTCAGCTACGCCCGGGCCGTCTCCCTGCTCGGGGTCACCGACTCCGCGCTGATCGACGAGATGTGCGACGCGCTGGCCGCCGGTGACGGTGCCGCCGCCTACGCCACCGTCGACCGGGTCGCCGAGGCCGGGCACGACATGCGCCGGTTCGCCTCCGACCTGCTGGAACGGCTCCGCGACCTGATCGTGATCCAGCAGGTGCCGGACGCCGCAGCGAAGGGTCTGATCGACGGCCCGGGCGACCAGATCGAGCGGATGGCCGCCCAGGCTTCGCAACTCGGCTCGGCCACGCTCTCCCGCTGCGCCGACATCGTGCATGACGGCCTGGTCGAGATGCGCGGCACCACCGCACCCCGCCTACTGCTTGAGTTGATCTGCGCCCGGATGCTGCTGCCCGGCGTGGACGACTCCACCGGCGGCCTGCTCCAGCGCCTCGAACGGATGGAACGCCGCCTCACCCTGGGTGGCGCCGACCCCGCCGGGTCCGCGCCGGCCACCACCCCAGGGGTACGCCCACAGCACGCCCCTCCGGTCCCGGCTGCCGCAGCCCCCACACCCGCCGCCGCCCCGACGTCCGCCCCGCCGTGGGATGTCGACCCGACGGCGTCCCCGGCTCCGCGAACCGCAGCTGCCTCGGCTTCCACCGCCCCGACCGCCGCCGGCTCGGCCGCCCCGACCGCTACCGCCGCCGGCTCGGCCGCCGGAATCGCTGGCTCGGCAGATGCCACCTCGGCGGCCGGTGGCGCTGCTGGCAGGCCGGATGCCGCCTCGGGTGCCGGTGGCGCTGCTGGCTCGGCCGATGTCGCCTCGGGCAGCCGAGGTGTGCACGCGCCCTCGGGAGCGGACTCCCCGATTCCGGTGTCGCCCGGCGCGTCGGCCGCCGCCCCGACGGCCGCGCCCGTGTCGCCCGCCGGACCGGGCACCGGCTCGACCCCGCGTCGCGCGGTACCGCCGTCGGCTGTACTGCCCGACCCGGCGACGCCCGCTCCGCCCCGCCCCGGTACGCCGGCCCCGCCACTGGACGCGGTAGCGGTGCGGCGGGTCTGGCCCGACGTGGTCGGCAAGGTCAACCGGACCAACAAGCGGATCGCCGCCCTGATGCGCGACGCGGTGGTCCGCGAACTCGACGGCGACATGCTGGTCCTGACCGTGAAGTCCTCCGTGCTGGCCAAGATGATGGCCGACCACGCGGCGGTGCTCACCGACGCGCTCTACGAGGAGTTGGGCGGGCGCTGGCAGATCCGCTGCGAGGTGGCCGGCGAGCGGGGTGCCGCGTCGCTGTCCGGCCCGCGTCCCCAGGCGGCCGCGCCGACCCGACCCGCCACACCGAACGCGGCCGCCGCCAGTCCGACGAGCGCGCCGCCCGTCGAGCCCGGCCAGAGCGCCGCGCCGACTGTGGCTGCCCTTTCCGGCCCGTCGAGTGCGCCGCCTGCGGCATCCCGTCCGAGTGCGGTGCCCGCTGCGGCTGCCGCTTCGGGCCCGACGAGCACCCCACCGGCCGTGCCGACCTCGACCGCCGCCGGCCTGGAGGACGACTGGCCGGAGGCAGCGCTCCCCGGCGGCGGAGCGCCGGCCGCCGAGGCGGCCGATGACGAGGCCTGGCCGGAGGCTGCCCGCCCCGGCGGCGCGTCAGCCGAAGGCACCGCACGCTCCGACGCCACGTCGGGCGACCCCGCATCGACCGGCACGAACGGTGCAAGGACGAACGGCAGTATCGCCAACGGCGGCGGACCCGGTGTTGCGGGTGGCCCAGGCGCGCTGGCCGGTGGCGGTAAGCCGGGCGGGCGGGACAACCCGACACCGGCGACCCGGCAGCCGGCGTCAGCCGGTGGCGCACCGGTGAGCAGCGCCATCGCCGCGGCTCGCGCGGCGGCGGCGGGGCGCGGTGCGCGTACCCCATCGGCGAGCCGGCCCACCGCGGACGCGGAATGGGCGGGCGAACCTCCCTACGACCCGGACTACGACGGACCGTTGCGCGGCGGACGGCCGGGCGGCGCGGCCCCGGCGGCGAAACCCACCTACGAGGGGTTCGACCCGGGCGACGAGCCGTTGGACGAGGTCATCGACGAGAAGACGGCCCGGGAGTCGAGCGAGGAGCAGGCGGTACGGCTGCTGCGGGAGACCTTCGGCGCTGAGAAGATCGACGAGGTGGATGCTCGGTAGCGGGCGCTTCGCCCAGCAGGACGCCGAGGCAGCAGGCCCACAGCGGGAAGGGCAGTACGGCGACGCGTTCCATGCCGCCCACCCCGATGCCGGTGCCCTGCTGGGCGACGAACAGGACGGTCCCGATCAACGCGGTGAGCCCGGCGGCGAGGGAGAGTCGTCGCCATCGGCCGAGCACCGTGGAGTCGGGCGCGAAACCGGCGAGCAGGAGGCCGACGTTGCCCACACCCATGATCAGGAACGCGCCCAGCACGTGTCGGTTCTCGTCGACGTCGGCCGGATAGCGCGCGGCGAGGGCGTACCCACCGGCGGCCAGCAGCAGGAGGATCTGCGCCGAGCGCACCACCGTGCCCCGGCCGAACAGTCGCCAGGTCAGCAGCAGTCCGGTGGCGAGCAGTACGGCGGTGGCCAGCATCGCCGCGTTCATCAGTGGATGCCAGGGCGAGCAGACCAGACGGGGACGGGTGGTGTCCCAGATCCCGCAGTGCACGTTGCCGAGGTCGCTGATGTTGTGGGTGGCCCAACTGTAGGTCGGCTCGCGCCACCGCAGGCCGGTGATCAGACTGGCCACGAGGAAGATCGGCGCGGCCACCGCCCAGCAGAGCGCGGCGACGCGGCCACTGCGGTTGAGATTCATACGTCGAGCAGACCAGTACGGCGGGTAGCGGCGCACTACCGGCAGACGGCCGGTTCGGGGTAGTGGTAGCCGTACCTGTGCTGTCAGGATGTGCGCCGTGAAGATCACCTCTGCCGGAGAGGGGGCGGCCGATACCGGCAGTCGTCGCGTCAAGTCCGCGGTGGCTACCGTCGTCGGTCTGTTCGTCCTGGTTCAGGCATGGACCGTGCCATGGGTCTCCGTGCGTCCGGGTCTGACCACGCTTGACCAACTGATCGGTAGTCCGCCCTCGACCGAGGTGCGGACCTTCGCGCTGACCGAGCTACCCGGCTACTGGCAACCGCTGTGCGTCGGATGGGTGGCCCTGCTGGCGCTGCCGGTGGTGGCCTGGGTGCGCCCGCCGTGGCGGTTCGGTCTGCGGCTGGCGGCCATGCTGCTCGGCATGGTGCTGGGAATCGGCACCCTCCTGCCCGCCACGGCAGCCATCGACGTCAGCGGCTTCCCATTGGAGGACCGCCCCAGCACGACCCTCCTCGGTGGCGTGTGGCTCGGCCTGGTGGGGGTGGTGCTGCTCGTGCGCGCCGTCACCACGCTGCCGGAGCTGCCGGCCCCCGCCGCGGTTCCGGCAGTGGACGCCGCGAGTCCGGCTGCGGACGCCACGCTTGACGACGAACGGGCCGCGACGATCCCGCCGGCGGTGCCGGAGTCGACACCCTTCGTCTGGCAGGGATCACGCCCGAACGTCCGAACGATGGCCCCGTGGTGGCGGCGTCCGGCACCGATCGTCGGGGTGGTGGCGGTTCTCGGTGTGGCCGGCCTCCTGGTCACCGTCACCTGGCACGCGATCGGATCGGCGCAGGAGCAGCAGCTCGATGCGCTCGACACCCTGGTGGTGGCGGCACCGGTCGGCTCGACGACCGTCGCGCCCGCCGCGGGCGACGACCAGGTCGACCTGGGCCGGGTGCTGCCGCTCTCCCGGGAGCGGACCTTCCTGCTCGCCGAGCAGGCGGACGCCGACGTCGTCCACGTGGCCGGATCGGCCTGGACACAACCGGACGGCACCTCGATCTCGATCACCCTGCTCGAGTTCAACTCGACCGAGTCGGCCAACCAGTTCCGGCGTTCCTATGCCGACCTCCAGCAGGTCACTCCCGGGGAGTTGGCCGAGTTGGCCAGCGTCCCGGGGTCGACGGTCTTCATCGGTGCCGAACGGCCCGGCGTGTGGGCGGTCGCCGGGCGCGACCAGCTCATCGTGATCGCCAGCGCGGCGGGCGGCTCGGCGGGGTCGGTGCCGATCGTCGAGTCGCTGGTCCGCGCGCAGCTCGATCGGTTCTGACCAGCCACCGCGTACCCGCCGGGTGGGGCACGCGATGTCGCTGATACCGGGTCGGTCCGCCGAGCCGGGTGGTGAGGTCGGCGGCTCGATCTCCCCAGCCCGGCTCATCGCCGACGACCGGATCTGCCAGCCGTGGCGCTCCCGGCGTGGGCGGACGCACCGGGCACGGCGACGTCGGTCCCAGCGGCTAGGCTGGTCGGCGGCCGAGCAGACGAGTGCGAGAAGGAGCCATCCGTGCGCCCAGGTGGACAGCCGAACATGCAGCAGATGCTGAAGCAGGCGCAGAAGATGCAGCAGCAGATCGCCGTCGCTCAGGCCGAGCTGGCCGAGGCCGAGCTGACCGGCACGGCCGGCGGCGGGCTGGTCACCGCGACCGTGTCCGGTGCCGGCGAGCTGAAGGCCGTCAAGATCGACCCTAAGGCCGTCGACCCGGACGATGTGGAGACGCTGGAAGACCTGGTGGTGGCGGCCGTGCACAACGCCGCCGAGGCGGCGCGTGAGCTGACCGAGCGCAAGATGGGCCCGGTCACCGGCGGCATGGGCGGCCTCGGCCTGCCCGGTTTCTGAGCCGGCAGATGTACGAAGGCGCCATCCAGGATCTGATCGACGAGCTGGGGCGACTGCCGGGCGTGGGCCCGAAGAGCGCCCAGCGGATCGCGTTCCACGTCCTCTCGGCCGATCCCGCCGACGTGAACCGGCTGGCCGGCGCGCTGCGCAAGGTCAAGGAGCTGGTGCGCTTCTGCACGACCTGTTACAACGTGGCCGAGTCCGAGCAGTGCCGGATCTGCCGCGACCCGCGCCGCACCGACGAGGTGCTGTGCGTGGTGGAGGAGCCGAAGGACGTGGTGGCCATCGAGCGGACCGGTGAGTTCCGGGGCCGCTACCACGTGCTGGGTGGAGCGATCAATCCGCTGGAAGGGATCGGCCCGGACAATCTGCGCATCCGGGAGCTGTTGACCCGGTTGAGCGGCGGCGCGGTGCGGGAGCTGATCCTCGCCACCGACCCCAACACCGAGGGCGAGGCGACCGCCACCTACCTGGCGCTGATGGTGAAGCCGATGGGGATCGCGGTGACCCGGCTGGCCAGCGGTCTGCCGGTCGGCGGCGACCTCGAGTACGCCGACGAGATCACCCTGGGTCGTGCCTTCGAGGGTCGCCGGGCTGTCTGACCCCCACAGATCGTCACCGGTGGGCTACAACTGACTGGGTCCGCGCGATGAGCGCGGGCCCATCGGCGTACCTGGGGAGGTGGCGTGTGGCGACGCGGCGTTCGGAAAAGCGGTCCTGGGCTCCGGCGGTGCTGACGGCCGTGCTGGCGTTGGCCTTCGCCGGCGTCCTTGTGACGATCGAGGTGGGGAGCCGGAGACTCGCGGCGAAGAGTCGCGCGAGTGAGGCCGCGGCCGACGCCACCGTGATCCGGAACGCCCGGTCGTTCGGCGACGCCGTGGTCGCCACCGACGACCCGACGCCAACCGACGAACGCCTGGCGGTGGTCGCGGAGAGCACCCAGGTCGAGGTGCGGGAAGTCCGCCGGGCACCTGACCTGGTGGTGACCGTGTACGGTTCCGCCCCCTACGGCACGATGTTCGGCAGGGTCAGCGTCGACGCGTGCCACCGTGTGACGTTCCACGACCTGGGCGCGGCCCGGGCCGGTGCGGACGTCGAGCGGTTGGAGGTCTGCCCACCGCCCGTTTCCTGATCGACCGCTCCGGATGCCGTCTGTGGCCCGCGTCATCCGGTGGCCGACGGTGGCCTCGTCGCGTCCCAGAGCAACGCGGTCGATGTGTCGCTCGATGCGTTCGTCCTGCCGATGACTGTTAGACGTCTGCGCAAGGTGTCGGGTTGGTAGCGATTGCCTGACGGCCGTTCCGCTTCCGGTGTTACATGTCATAGCCTCCCGCACACGGACCGAGCCACAGCTCGGCGTGGTCATGCGCATGACAGAGGTGAGAGATGCAGGCGAGAAGGCTTAAAACGGCCATGGCCATCGCGGCCGTTGCCGCTCTGGCGGTCGGCGCGGCCGGCTGCGCGGAGAGCGAGCGCGACGGCGACAGTGGCGAGGCCAAGACTGGCGGCACCTTCATCTTCGCGGGTGCCGGTGACCCGAAGAACTTCGATCCGATCTTCAACGACGACGGCGAGTCGTTCCGGCCGGTCCGGCAGATGTTCGACACCCTGGTGAGCCACAAGCCGGGCACGGCTGAGCTGACCGGTGGCCTGGCCGAGAGCTGGGAGCACGACCCGACGGGCAAGGTCTGGACCTTCAAGCTGCGGCAGGGCGTGAAGTTCCACGACGGCACCCCCTTCAACGCGGCGGCGGTCTGCTACAACTTCGACCGCTGGTACAACATGCAGGGCGCCGCGGCCCAGGCGAACATGATCTATTACATGGACGTCTTCGGCGGCTTCGCCAAGAACGAGGCCGAGGGCGCCGGCGAGTCGATCTACGACAAGTGCGAGGCCAAGGACGACGGAACCGCCGTCCTCTCGCTCAAGAAGTACAAGGGTGCCTTCCCGGGCGCCTTCGCGCTGACCTCGCTTTCGATCGCGAGCCCCGAGGCGCTGAAGAAGTACGACGCCAACACGGTGAAGCAGAACGGCGACTCGTTCGAGTACAGCGCCTTCGCCAACGAGCACCCGGTCGGTACCGGCCCGTTCACCTTCGGTGGCTGGGACAAGACCAAGGGCGAGATCACGCTCAACCGGAACCCGGACTACTTCGGTGACAAGGCCAAGGTCGACAAGATGATCATCAAGATCATCAAGGACGAGAACACCCGCAAGCAGGAGCTGCGTGCCGGTACCGTCCAGGGCATCGACTTCCCGGCCCCGGCCGACACCAAGGCGCTCGGCGACGAGGGCTTCCAGGTCATCGCCCGCCCTGCGTTCAACATCCTCTACCTGGGCATCAACCAGAAGAACCCGAAGCTCAAGGACCTGCGGGTGCGGCAGGCGATCGCCTACGCGCTCAACCGCCAGCAGCTCGCGCAGACCAAGGGCCCGACCGGCGCCAAGGTCGCCGACGAGTTCATGCCGGACACCGTGCTCGGCTACGCCCCGGACGTGCAGAAGTACGAGTACAACCCGGACAAGGCCAAGCAGCTCCTCAAGGAGGCCGGCGCCGAGGGTCTGACGCTGAACTTCTACTACCCGCCGGACGTCTCCCGGCCGTACATGCCGAACCCGCAGGAGATCTTCACGATCCTCGCCAACGACCTCCAGGCCGTGGGGATCAAGGTCAACGGCGTTCCTCGCCCGTGGAACGGCGGCTTCAAGGACGACGTGCAGACGTTCGGCAAGCAGGACCTGCACATCCTCGGCTGGACCGGTGACTACAACGACCCGGGCAACTTCGTCGGCACCTTCTTCGGCCGGGGCAAGGCCGAGTTCGGCGACCAGGGCATGACCGAGATGTTCGACGCCATCGCCAAGGCCGACGGCACCGTCGACGACGCCGGCAAGAAGGCCGCCTGGGAGCAGGTCAACCGGGACATCGCGGCCAAGTGGCTGCCGGCCGTGCCGGTCTGGCACGCGCCGCCGGCGATCGTCGTCACCAAGGACGTCGAGGGCCTGAAGGCCAGCCCGCTGACCGACGAGCGGTTCAACACCGTCAGCGTCAAGAAGTGACGTCAATCGGCTGATGCCGTAGGCGGAATCGGCCCGGGTTGGGGGTTTCCCCCGCCCGGGCCGATTCCGCGACCATCGAGAGTCTGGTGTGTGAGAGATGTTGCGAGTCATAGTCCGCCGCCTGCTACAGCTGGTGGTGACGCTGATAGCCCTGTCGGCGCTGATCTTCGTCTGGTTGCGGAACCTGCCCGGCGGCCCGGTCGACGCGCTGCTCGGTGAACGGGCGACCCCCGAGACCAGGGCTCTGCTGACCAAGGCGCTCGGTTACGACCAGCCGATCCTCGTGCAGTACGGCAAGTTCATGCAGCGGATCCTCACCGGTGACCTCGGCAACTCGATCCGTACCGGTGACCCGGTCACCGAGGTCATCGGCCGGGCCTTCCCGGCCACCGTGGAGCTCGCCCTCACGGCGATGCTCATCGCGGTCGGGCTGGGCGTCCCACTGGGTTATCTCGCCGCCCGCTGGCGCGGCCGGATCCTCGACCACCTGACGGTGGTGGGCACGCTGCTCGGCGTCTCGATCCCGATCTTCTTCCTGGGCTATCTGCTCAAGGACGTCTTCACCCAGAACATCCACTGGTTCCCGCCGTCCGGCCGGGTCAGCATCGGGTTGGACAACACCAACATCACCGGCTTCTTCGTCCTGGACAGCCTGCTCACCCGGGAGTTCGACGCCACCGCCGACGCGCTCTGGCACCTGATCCTCCCGGCGTTCACGCTCGCCACGATCCCGCTGGCGGTCATCGTCCGGATGACCCGGGCCAGCGTGCTGGACGTGCTCAACGAGGACTACGTACGCACGGCGGAAGCCAAGGGCCTGCGGAACCGCACCGTCCGTGGCCGGCACATCCTGCGAAACGCGCTCCTGCCGGTGGTCACCACCATCGGTCTCCAGACCGGCGCGCTGCTGTCCGGCGCGGTCCTCACCGAGAAGGTCTACAACTGGGGTGGTCTCGGCACGCTGATCACCGACTCGATCACCGGCAGCCGCGACTACCCGATCCTCCAGGCGCTGATCCTGCTGTCCGCGCTGGTCTTCGTGGTGGTCAATCTCCTGGTGGACCTCTCCTACGCCTTCATCGACCCCAGGGTGCGTGTGCGATGACCGAACCAAACACGCAGGCCGGCATCCCTGCTCCCCGTAGCGACAAGGAGCAGGCGTCCGACGCGGGCCGCACCCGTCTCAGTGACCGCAAGAAGGCCCGCCTCGACGAACTGGCCCAGTCCACCGCCGCCCCCGGCGGCGTGAGCCTGCTCCGCGACGCGTTTCGTCGGCTGCGCCGCAACCCGGCCGCCATCGTGGGCGCCACCATCATCGCGCTCTTCGTGTTGGTGGCGATCTTCGCGCCGTTGATCGCCCCGCACGACCCGGTGCAGCGCTTCGACGAGCTGACTGACGTCCTTACGCCCAACAACATCGCCGGGCCCATGGACGGCTTCCCCCTCGGTTCGGACGAGCTGGGCCGGGACCTGCTGTCCCGCCTGGTCTACGGCAGCCGGCAGACCCTCTTCGTCGGCGTCCTCGCCACCCTCATCGGGCTCGCCATCGGCGTGCTGTTCGGTGCGATCGCCGGCGCCGTCGGCGGTTGGGTGGACAACATCCTCATGCGGATCACCGACGTGATGCTGGCCCTGCCCGCCCTGCTGCTGGCGATCACCCTGGTCGCCCTGGCCAGCAAGTCGAGCCAGTGGACGGTCATCATGGCGGTGGCCATCGTCAACGTGCCGATCTTCGCCCGGCTGCTGCGCGGCTCGATGCTCGCCCAGCGGGAGAGCGACCACGTGCTGGCCGCGCGGGCGTTGGGCGTCAAGCAGCGCAGCATCGTGCTGCGGCACATGCTGCCCAACGCCATGACCGCGGTGATCGTGCAGGCGACGCTGACGCTCTCCGTCGCGATCATCGAGGCCGCGTCGCTTTCGTTCCTCGGCCTCGGCGACCCCGATCGGGACCGGGCCGAGTGGGGCGCGATGCTCGGCGACGCCGGTGTGCGCTACTTCGAGGTACGCCCGGAACTGGCCTACTACCCGGCGTTGGCGATCATCGTGGTCGCGCTCGGCTTCACCCTGTTCGGTGAGGCGATGCGCGAGGCCATCGACCCGAAGAACCGGCGGTGATCGCGGTGTGCCCGATCAGCAAGGACCACAGCAGTAAGGAAGTGACCCGATGAGCCTGCTCGACGTGCGTGACCTGAGCGTCGTGTTCCAGCGGCGCGGCGAGCGACCCTTCAACGCCGTCGACAAGGTCAGCTTCACGGTGGAGCCGGGGCAGACCGTCGGCCTGGTCGGCGAGTCCGGCTGCGGCAAGAGCGTGACCAGCCTCGCCATCATGGGTCTGCTGCCCAAGCGCGGCAACAGGGTCAGTGGAGAGGTGCTGTTCGACGGCGCGGACCTGCTGAAGCTGCGACCGGGCGACATGCGTGACCGGCGCGGCCGGGACATCGGCATGATCTTCCAGGACCCGCTGTCGTCGCTGAACCCGGTCATCCCGATCGGTGTGCAGGTGGCCGAGGTGCTGGAACGCCACCAGGGCCGGGACCGTAAGCAGGCGCTGCGGGAGGCACGGGACCTGCTCGACGCGGTCGGCATCCCCGACCCGCAGCGGCGGCTCAGCGAGTACCCGCACCAGATCTCCGGCGGCATGCGCCAGCGCGCCCTGATCGCCATCGCGTTGGCCTGCAAGCCCCGGTTGCTGATCGCCGACGAGCCCACCACCGCGCTCGACGTGACCATCCAGGCGCAGATCCTCACGCTGCTCAAGCAGTTGGTGGACGAGAGCGGCACCGCGCTGATCATGATCACGCACGACCTGGGCGTGGTGGCCGGGCTCTGCGACACGGTCAACGTGCTCTACGGGGGCAAGGTGATCGAGCGGGCGCGGCGGCACGAGCTGTTCGCGCACGCCCGGCACCCGTACACCCACGGGCTGCTCAACTCGGTGCCGCGGCTGGACTCCCCGCGCGGCGAGCGACTGCACGCGATCCGCGGGTCGGTCGCCGACAACATCCCGTGGACCGAGGGGTGTGCGTTCGCGCCGCGCTGCGACCACGTCGTGGACGCGTGCCTGGAAGGGCCCCCGCCGCTCGAACCCACCGCCACCGGCGGCGACCTGCGCTGCAACAACCCCGTCTCTGAGGAGGTGGCGGTCCGATGACCGACGAGACCCCTGCGCTGATCGAGCTGCGCGATGTCAAGGTCCACTTCCCGATCAAGAGCGGCCTGCTCTTCGACCGGACCGTCGGGTACGTCTACGCGGTCGACGGCGTGTCGCTGAGCATCCGCAAGGGCCAGACGTACGGGCTGGTGGGCGAGTCCGGCTGCGGCAAGTCGACCCTCGGCCGTGGCCTGCTGCGGCTCGTCGAGCCCACCGACGGCGAGATCGTGTTCGACGGCACCGACGTACGCGCCCTCGAGGGCGAGGCCATGCGGCGGGCCCGTCGCCGCATGCAGATGATCTTCCAGGACCCGCTGTCCAGCCTCGACCCCCGGCAGTCGGTGGAGTCGCTGCTGGTGGAGGGCCTGAAGGCGCACGGGTTGGCCGGCGACAAGGCCGAGACGAACCGGCGACTGCGCGAGACGCTGGAGGCGGTGGGCCTGCCCGCGTCCGCCCTCAGCAAGTACCCGCACGAGTTCTCCGGCGGTCAGCGCCAGCGCATCGGCATCGCTCGGGCCCTGGTGCTCAACCCGGACCTGATCGTCGCCGACGAGCCGGTCTCCGCACTCGACGTGTCGATCCAGGCGCAGGTGCTCAACCTGCTCGAGGATCTGCAGAACGAGCGCGGCCTGACGTACCTGATCATCGCGCACGACCTGGCGGTGGTCCGGCACATCGCCGACACCGTGGGCGTCATGTACCTCGGCGGTCTGGTCGAGGAGGCGTCCAGCGACGACCTGTACCGCGAGCCGATGCACCCTTACACCCGGGCGCTGATGTCCGCGGTGCCGGTGCCCGACCCGGTCGTCGAGGACCGCCGCGAGCGCATCCTGCTCGCCGGTGACCTGCCCTCGCCCAGCAACCCGCCGGCGGGCTGCCGGTTCCACACCCGGTGCCCGTGGGCGCAGCCGACCCGCTGCGCGAGCGAGCGACCGGAGCTGCGGGACGTGGTCGGCGGGCACCGGGTGGCCTGCCACTTCGCCGAGGACATCGCCGCCGGTCGGATCCGCCCGCACGAGGTCGAGGTGGAGTTGGTCCGCCCGACCGACGGCACCGGCCCGGTCGACCCGCCCGGCGAGCTGATCCCCACCCCGTGACGCGGTCAGGGGCCGTCCGTGACGGACGGCCCCTGACCGGCGTACGGGCTGTCAGCCCTCGGGGCGGTTCAGCAGGGCAACCGCCACGGCGTGCACCGCGTCCAGCCCTGCCGGATCGGGCAGCGCGACCAGCCCGCCGGTCACCACGTACCACTCGTCCGCGTCCTTGTACTGCACCCGCAGCGTGACCTTGCCGTCCGCGTACTCGGTGCGCAGGGTCAGCTCCCCGGTGACGACGCCGACCTCGTCGGTCATCACCCCACCCGGGCCGGGCACGATGTCGGCGGTCCGGCTCTGCGGGGCACTGGCGCCGGTCGAGTCCGCGACCATGCCGGCCCCCGGCACCGCGGCCGGGGTGTCGCCGGTGCCGTCCGCGGTCATCCCGGCCGCGGACGGGGCCGTGTCCGCGGTCGCCTTGGCCTCTGTCGCAGGTTCCTCGCTCATCAGCAGCCCTCCAGCATGTCGGTCAGCGCGGATTTCTCGGCACTGGTCACCGTCAGCTTCCAGTAGTGCTTCACCGTCACCCAGTCCTTGGCGTACTGGCACCAGTACGACCGGTTCGCCGGCTTCCACTGGGACGGATCCTGGTCACCCTTTGCCCGATTGGAGGACGCGGAAACCGCGATGAGCTGCGGACGTGTGGTGTCGTTGGCGAAGTCGCCACGCTTGGCGTTGTCCCACTCGTCGGCGCCGGAGCGCCACGCGTTGGCCAACGGCACCGTGTGGTCGATGTCCACCTGGGAGGGATCGGTCGCGCTGCGGCCGTCGTACACGCTCTCCCAGCGACCCCCGACCACGTTGCAGCCGGAGAGTTTCACGTCCTTGCCGTCGCGTTGCAGGATCGAGTCCCGCACGTCGCAGTTCTTGCCGGTGTCCCGCCAGTGTGGGAAGCGCTCCCGGCTGTAGCCCTTCATCGAGCCAGCGGTGGCGACGGTCAACTGGCCCAACTGTTCGACGGCGTTACCGCCGCCACCCGGCGTCGGCGTGGTCTCCGCCTCCTCGGGTGGGACGCAGCCGGCCATGACGAGCGCCAGCGCCGCGACGAGCGCGGCCATCGACGCACGCGGTCCTGATCTGGTACGCACAGACGACACCTCTCCAGCTTGCGGGCTCCCGGCGCTTGCGCACAGTACCCGGGGACGGTTTCGGCGTTTCGTGGCGTCTCCCACAATGTGCAAGCAAGATTGGTGGGATGACCTCCTCCGTACCGTCGCCCGCACTGCGGATGGGCACCGCCGCCGGCCGGGGAACCCTGCTCGCCGCGGTGCTCGCCTCCGGCATGGTCTTCCTGGACACCACGGTCGTCAACGTGGCGTTGCCGAAACTCGGCCAGGACCTCGGGGCCAACGTCGCCGATCTTCAGTGGACCATCAACGGGTATCTGTTGACGCTCGCGGCGTTCGTGCTGCTCGGCGGGTCGCTCGGGGACCGCTTCGGTCGGCGGCGGGTGTTCCTCATTGGCGTGTTCTGGTTCACCGCCGCGTCGGTGCTGTGCGGGCTCGCCCAGGGCACCGGCACCCTCATCGCGGCCCGGATCGTGCAGGGCGCGGGCGGAGCGCTCCTCACGCCCGGTTCGCTCTCGGTGCTCCAGGCCAGCTTCCACCCCGACGACCGGGGTCGGGCGATCGGCGCGTGGGCCGGACTGTCCGGAGTGTCCACGGCGTTGGGGCCGTTCATCGGCGGCTGGCTGATCGACACCCTCTCGTGGCGGTGGATCTTCTTCCTCAACCTGCCGATCGCCGTCCTGGTCGTGCTGGCCGCGCTGCGTTGGGTGCCGGAGAGTCGCGACGAGAACGCCTCCCGCACCCACGGGCCGGGCCGTACGCGCCGCCGCTTCGACGTGGCCGGGGCGGTGCTCGGCGCACTGGCGCTCGCCGGCGTCACGTACGCCCTGATCGACGCGCCCGCTCGCGGCTTCGCCTCGGCGCCGGTGGTGATCGCCGCGCTGGTCGGTGTGGTGGCCGCGGTGACCTTCGTGCTGCTGGAACGGCGGCGCGGGGACACCGCGATGCTGCCCACCGGGCTGTTCAGCAGCCGGCTCTTCGCCGTCCTGAACGTCTTCACCGTGGTGGTCTACGCCGCGCTCGGCGGGTTCACCTTCTTCTTCGCCGTCTACCTGCAGAACGTCGTCGAGTGGTCGGCGTTCCGGACCGGGATCGCGCTGCTGCCGATGACGGTGCTGCTGCTCGTCGGCTCGGCCCGGGCCGGTGCGATGTCGGCCCGGATCGGTCCCCGGCTGCCACTGGCCGTGGGCCCGGTGATCGCCGCCATCGGCCTGCTGCTGCTGCGCGGCGTCGGCCCAGGCGCGTCCTACTGGACCGACGTGCTGCCCGGGGTGCTGCTCTTCGGCCTCGGACTGACCCTGGTGGTGGCGCCGCTGACCGCGTCGGTGCTCGCGGCCGTGCAGGATCGGTTCTCCGGGGTTGCGAGCGGCTTCAACAACGCCGCGTCCCGGGCCGGTGGTCTGCTCGCCGTGGCCGCGCTGCCGCTGCTGGTGGGCCTGTCCGGTGGCGGCTACGAGCAGAAGGCCGAGCTGACCGACGCGTTCCGGGCGGCGCTGGCCTGGTGCGCGGGGCTACTGCTGGCCGGCGCGGTGCTGGCCCTCGTGCTGGTGCACCGGCCACCCCGGGAGGCCCCGCCGTCGCAGCCCTGCCACTCGATGCCCGCCGCCACGCCCCCGCGATGAGCAACGCCCCGATGTAAGGAAGGGCCCCTTGTTAGCGCCTAGGCGCTAACAAGGGGCCCTTCCTTACATCTCAGCGGCGGGCGCGGTTGACGGCGCTGGTGACCGCCTTGATCGAGGCCGTCACGATGTTGGCATCGGTGCCGACACCCCAGACCGTCCGACCGTCCACCTCGCACTCCACGTACGCGGCGGCCTGCGCGTCACCGCCGGAGGACAGCGCGTGCTCGTGGTAGTCGAGCACCCGGACGCCCACGCCGACCGCCTGGAGCGCGTTGACGTACGCGTCGATGGGGCCGTTGCCGATCGCGGTGAGCGACCGCCGCTCGCCACCGACACCGACCTGGGCCTCGATCTCGACCTTGCCGTCGGCGGTGCCGATCGTGTAGCCGGTGAACCGGACCGCCGGATCCGGCTGGTGGTCGAGCAGGTAGTGCGTCGCGAAGATCTCCCACATGGCGGCCGGGTCGACCTCGCCGCCGTCGTGGTCGGTGACCTGCTGCACGACGCCGGAGAACTCGATCTGGAGCCGGCGCGGCAGGTCGAGCTGGTGCTCGCTCTTCATGATGTACGCGACGCCGCCCTTGCCGGACTGCGAGTTGACCCGGATGACCGCCTCGTAGGTGCGGCCCAGGTCCTTCGGGTCGATGGGCAGGTACGGGACCGCCCAGGTGTGCTCGTCGACCGGTACACCGGCGGCCTTCGCGTCGGCGGCCAGGGCCTCGAAGCCCTTCTTGATGGCGTCCTGGTGGGAGCCGGAGAACGCCGTGTAGACCAGGTCACCCGCGTACGGGTGGCGCTCGTGCACCGGCAGTTGGTTGCAGTACTCGACCGCCCGGCGGATCTCGTCGATGTGCGAGAAGTCGATCATCGGGTCGATGCCCTGGGAGAAGAGGTTGAGCCCCAGCGTCACCAGGTCCACGTTGCCGGTGCGCTCGCCGTTGCCGAACAGGCAGCCCTCGATGCGGTCCGCGCCCGCCAGCAGGCCCAGCTCGGCGGCGGCCACACCGGTGCCCCGGTCGTTGTGCGGGTGCAGGCTCAGCACGACGCTGTCGCGGCGCGGCAGGTGCCGGTGCATCCACTCGATCGAGTCCGCGTACACGTTCGGGGTGGCCATCTCGACGGTGGCCGGCAGGTTGATGATCAGCGGGCGGTCGGGCGTCGGGTCGATCACGTCGATGACCTTGCTGCAGACCTCCAGCGCGTACTCCAGCTCGGTGCCCGTGTACGACTCCGGCGAGTACTCGTAGAAGATCTCGGTGTCCGGGGTGTGGATCTCCGCGTACTTCTGGCAGAGCCGCGCGCCAGTGGTGGCGATGTCGGCGATGCCGTCGCGGTCCAGACCGAAGACCACCCGCCGCTGGAGCGTCGAGGTCGAGTTGTAGAAGTGCACGATGGCCCGCTTCGCGCCGCGCAGCGACTCGAAGGTCCGTTCGATCAGGTGCTCCCGGCACTGCGTGAGCACCTGGATGGTGACGTCGTCCGGGATCATGTCCTGCTCGATGAGCTGCCGGACGAAGTCGAAGTCGGTCTGGCTGGCCGACGGGAAGCCGACCTCGATCTCCTTGTAGCCCATCTGCACCAGCAGCTGGAACATCCGCCGCTTGCGCTCGGGCGACATCGGGTCGATCAGCGCCTGGTTGCCGTCGCGCAGGTCCACCGCGCACCAGCGCGGCGCGGCGTCGACGGTGCGGGTGGGCCAGCTGCGGTCCGGCAGGTCGACCCGGAACTGCTCCCGGTACGGCTGGTAGCGGTGGTACGGCATCCGGCTGGGGCGTTGCCGGGCGATCGGATCGGTCTCGGCGTCGGTGACAGGTTGAGCCATCTCGGAGTGCTCCCTGGGAACATGTGGCGTCAGCAGATCGGAAGGTGTCGGCGGATTGCCGGGCGGCGGTGCGCGGCGGTGCCGAGAGGAAACTCAGATGTGCTGGACGGCGCGATGCGACTCCGCGACGAGGTGCCGGCCGGTCAGGCCTCGTCGCGGCGGCTAAGAAGAAGAAGCGCCCGCCACATGACCAGGTCACCCTACGTGATGGAACGGGGGGTGCAAAGGCTGGTCCGGACTATGGGATCGATGTCATGGTCGGCTCCGGGGCCTGGGAACCCAGCCTGGGCGTCCGTTCGGTCCAGGTCACGGCGGGCACGATCGCCACTGCGAGCAGCACGAAGATCGCTGCCGTCGGTAACCAACCCCACCCGCCGGTGCTGACCGCGAGCGCGGTCAACCCGGCCGGGGCGATCAGGTACTGCACCTGCTCGCCGAGCCGCAGCGCCCCCACGTACGCGCCGCGTTGGTCGGTTGGCGGCAGGGTGGCGGTGAACCCCCAGGCGCCCGCCGACTGGATCAGCTCGGCCAGGATCAGCAGGATCGCGGCGGCCACCAGCACCACGACGGTGAGCAGCCCCCGGGTGATCCCGGAGATCGGCAGGACCAGGCAGGAGACGGCGATCAGCAGACCCCCACGACGGGAGGCCCGCGCCGCGCCGCCAGCGGTGTCGGCGCCCCGGCTGACGCGTACCTGGAGCAGCACGATCAGGAGCGTGTTGAGCAGAACCAGGGCGGCGATCACCGTCTTCGGGGCGTCGGTGTGGGTGAGGATCCAGAGCGGCAGCACGGTCAGATAGAGCACCCCGTGCGCGGTGAGCAGCCCGGACAGCAGGGACACCGCCATGAACGGCCGGTCCCGCAGCACCGCCAGCCGACCCATCGGCTCGGTCGGGCGGGCCACCGGCGGCAGCTTGGGCAGTCGCCGCACGAACAGGGCCGTGACCAGGAAGACCGCCGAGATGAACCAGACCATCCCCCGGTACGCCTCGATCGTGTCCACCGCCAGCACCAGGCCGCTGATCACCGCGCCCAGCCCGAAACCCACGTTCAACGACGACCGCTGGTACGCCATCGCGGTGACCCGTTCGGCCGGCGGGAGCGCGTTGATTGAGTAGACCTGGCGGGCCACGCCGGTCGACGCGTCCACCATTGCCAGCGCCACCACCACGGCGAGAAAGCTCGCGAAGCCGCCCACGAACGGGTACGACGCGAAGAGCGCCGCGTCCAGCACCAGCCCGACCACCCAGACCCGCTGTGGCCCGAACCGGTCGGTGAGCCCGCCCAGCGGCACCGTGCCGAGTAGCGACACCCCCGCCGAGATGGACAGGCCCAGGCCGACCTGGGCGGCGCTGAGCCCCAGCGCGCGGGTGAAGAAGACGGCGCTGCCGGCGTGGAACAGGCCGCTGCCGACGGCGTAGACCATGGCCTGCACGGCCAGCGCCCGGGTCAACCCGGCCGGCGGTACGACGTTCACGACGGCGGTACGAATGCTCTCTCTGGCCCCCATGGGCGGGAAGTGAACCGGGTGCCCACAACGGCGGTCGAGCCTTTTAGGCTGAACCGAATCCTGCTCCCGGGGGAGGGCGTGTGTCCGAGCTGCGGTTCAGTCTGGCCGACGTGGCGGGCGTGCGGCTCGCCGTGTCGCCGGCCAACGAGACGGTCATGAGCATGTGGGCGCTGGCCAGCCCGGTCCGCTACGCGGTGCACCTGCCCTGGATCGACCGTGCTCGGGTGACCCTGCGTCGTCCCGAGGTCGCCGCCCGGGTCCGACCCCTGACGGAGCTGACCTGGCGTGGTTGCCCGTTGCCCGACTTCATCACCCCGGCCGCCCGGCCGAACGTGGAGGTGGCCGACCAGCTCGACCAGATCGCCGCGACGCCGCCGGCCGTGGTCGTCCAGGACCTGCTGTCGACCATCGGGCGACGACCGCTGAGCTCGTTCGGGCAGGCGCTGCTCGCCGACCCCCGCGGGCTGTTGCCGCAGCTCGTCGACGCGATGCGGGTCTGGTACGACGAGGCGATCGCCCCGGACTGGTCGCGGATGCGGGCGCTGCTCGACGCCGACGTGGCGTACCGCGCCGCCCAGCTCGCCGAGAGCGGCGCCGGTCGGTTCTTCGAGCAGCTCCACCCGAGCCTGCGCTGGCTCGGCGACCGGGTGGTCAGCGACGACCCGTTCGAGCGGGACTTCGACCTGCGGGACCGGGGGTTGGCGCTGAACCCGACGGTGTTCTCCGAGCGGCGGGTGCTGTGGAACCTGCTGGAGGACTCGCTGCCGGCGGCCGCGTACCCGGTCCGGGCGGTCGGGACGCTCTGGGAGACGGCCGCGCCGCCGCCCGGCGACCCGTTGGCCCGGGTGGTCGGCTCCGGCCGGGCCGCGCTGCTGTACCTGCTCGACACCGCGTCCACCACCACCGACCTGGCCCGACGTACCGGGATGTCCGCCGGGAACGTCTCGGCGCACCTGACCGCGCTGCACGCCGCCGGCCTGGTCGACCGCGCTCGACAGGGTCGGCACGTCCTCTACCGCAACACCGACGCGGCTGCGGTGCTGCTCCGCGCCAGTCGGGGCGGCTGACGTCAGGGTCGGCCCGCCTCGGCTCGGCCGCCCTCCGGGAACAGCGCTAGGCGAGCAACAGATCGACGACCGGGCGGCGGTGCCGCAGGCCGGTCTCGCTGGCGCGCAGCTCCGCCGGCAGGGCGAACGGGTCGCCGAGTCGCCCGACGGCGGCGACCACCAGCGGTCGGATGCCGCCGGGCAGGTCGAGTTCGGTGGCGAGGCCGGCCCGGTCGAACCGGGTGAGCTGGCGTACGTGCAGGCCCAGGGCGGTGGCCTGCAGAGTCAGGTGGGCGATCGCCTGACCGAGGTCGTACGCGGCCCGCTCGGTGTCGCCGCCGGTGTGCGCGCCGACGACCAGGGTCGCGGCGTGCCGGGCCCAGCACTGGTCGCCGTCCGGGAGGTTGATCAGGATGCGCTTGAAGTTGTCGTCGTCCCGGTGCCCGAGGGCGAACCGCCAGGGCTGCCCGTTGTCCGTCGACGGTGCCCACCGCGCGGCCTCCAGCAGCGATGCCGCCTCCTGCGGCGTCAGGGCGGCGCTCGGGTCGAAGGCCCTGGGGCTCCAGCGGAAGGCGAGGAGAGGGGTCAGGTCAGCCATGCCGGCAATCGTCCCGTATGGGCGTTTAGCGGCGGAAAGTGGGCTGCGGAGATGTGGGCAAGAGCACCCGTAACGGTACGAAGATCAGGACGTTCCCGCGCTCGGGCTGACTGACGGATCGGGAGTCGGCGGGGCCGCGGTGTCCAACGGTTCCGCGTCGACGACCGGCCCCGCCAACTGCACGGTGGCGGGTGCCGCGCCCGGCGGGGCGGCCAGTCGCAGCGTTCCGGCATCGGTCCGGGCACCGGTCGGCGTGCCGTCCGGGTCGTAGCAGTAGATGCCGACGTCCAGCGGCGCGTTCAGCGAGGCCGAGGTGGAGTCGACCGAGTAGCAGGCACCGGTCATGCCGTTCGGCGTGGTGGCAGCGGCCACCGCGAGCGGCGCGCGTCGGTCCGTCAACACGTCCAACCAGTCGGTGAGCGGATGCTGGATCCGGGGATCCAACCGGCGTGGGATGGCGTCGTCGCGGTCGCCGAGGCGTACGCAGCGCGCCGGCTCCGGGTGGCCCGTCGAGGGCAGGGCGCACTGGAACAGCCCGTCGGAGGTGGCGGCGAGCGAGACGTCGGCGGTGCCGCCGAGCGCCCCACCCGGCACGTCGACCCGCCAACTGCCGTCGTTCGCGCTGGTGAACACGATGGTGCGGTCGGGCTGACCACTCCGGCTGAACACGTACCGCGCCACCAGGTGGCGATCCTGGGCGGCGGCGGCCAGGGCGGCCAACTCGTCACGGGTGCCCTCCACCTGGACCGGGCCGGGATCGGCCGGCGGCGGAGGCGGGGGCTGGGCGCTGTCGCAGGCGACCAGGGCTACCGGCAGAGCGAGCACGAGCGGTCCGAGCACGCGGCCGGCCGGGCGGAGGAGGACGGGCACCGGCCCATTCTGGTGGGTGCGGGGCACCTGCGGGCAACGGCGCACAGTGGCCGCGTCCCGGCGTGTCGGAGCAGTTTGTCCGCGTACCCCTGGCCTCTCGCGGACCTGGCCAAGCGCGTCGGCCGGACGGCCGCGCGGGCCGGATGGTGGGATCACCCGACCCGCCGCCGTGACCCGCCGGATACGCTCAGGGGGTCTGACACGCGCCGCCGGCCCCGGTTCCGGCGGCGTCGGCACGCTCAGGGTCGCTGGGAGGGAGTGCACCGTCGTGGCACTCGTGGTGCAGAAGTACGGCGGGTCCTCCGTCGCCAACGCCGAGCGGATCAAGCGGGTGGCGGAGCGCATCGTCGCCGCCCGCAAGGCCGGCGACGACGTCGTGGTGGTGGTCTCCGCGATGGGGGACACCACCGACGAGCTGCTCGACCTGGCCAACCAGGTCAGCCCGCTGCCGCCGGGCCGCGAGCTGGACATGCTGCTCACCGCCGGGGAGCGGATCTCCATGGCCCTGCTGGCCATGGCCATCCACAACCTGGGGTACGAGGCCCGCTCGTTCACCGGCTCGCAGGCCGGCGTGATCACCACCTCGGTGCACGGCCGCGCCCGGATCATCGACGTCACGCCGGGGCGGCTCAAGGGCGCGCTCGACGAGGGCTCGGTGGTCATCGTGGCCGGCTTCCAGGGCGTCTCGCAGGACACCAAGGACGTCACCACGCTGGGCCGGGGCGGTTCGGACACCACCGCCGTGGCGCTCGCCGCCGCCCTGCACGCCGACGTCTGCGAGATCTACACCGACGTGGACGGCGTCTTCACCGCCGACCCGCGGATCGTGCCCAACGCCCGGCACATCCGGGACATCACCTACGAGGAGATGTTGGAGCTGGCCGCGTGCGGCGCGAAGGTGCTGCACCTGCGTAGCGTGGAATACGCCCGCCGGGCGGGGTTGCCGATCCACGTCCGTTCGTCATACTCGACCAACACCGGCACGATGGTCACCGGATCGATGGAGGACCTTTCCGTGGAGCAGGCACTGATCACCGGGGTCGCGCACGACCGCAGCGAGGCCAAGATCACGATCGTCGGCGTACCCGACGAGCCGGGTGCCGCCGCGCGGATCTTCGACACCGTCGCCGACGCCGAGATCAACATCGACATGATCGTGCAGAACGTCTCCACCGAGGGCACCGGCCGTACGGACATCTCGTTCACCCTGCCCAAGGCCGACGGCCCGACCGCGATGGCAGCGCTCAGCAAGATCCAGGAGCCGGTCAAGTTCAAGGGCCTGCTCTACGACGACCACGTCGGCAAGGTCTCGCTGATCGGCGCCGGCATGCGCTCGCACCCCGGCGTGGCCGCCGGTTTCTTCGCCGCGCTCGGCGCCGCCGGGGTCAACATCGAGATGATCTCCACTTCCGAGATCCGGGTCTCCGTGGTCTGCCGGGACACCGACCTCGACGCCGCCGTCCGCGCCATCCACGACCAGTTCGAGCTGGGTGGCGACACCGAAGCCGTGGTCTACGCCGGGACGGGTAGGTAGCGCCGATGACGGCGCTGCCCACCCTCGCCGTGGTCGGAGCGACAGGTGCCGTCGGCACCGTGATGTGCGAGCTGCTCACCGGGCGTCGCAACGTCTGGGGCGAGATCCGACTCCTCGCCTCCGAGCGGTCGGTCGGCAAGCGGGTGCGCTGCCGGGGCGAGGAGATGGTCGTCCAGGCGCTGACCCCGGAGGCGTTCGACGGGGTCCACGTGGCGATGTTCGACGTGCCCGACGAGGTCTCCGCCGAATGGGCCCCGATCGCGGTCGAGCGAGGCGCGATCGCGGTGGACAACTCCGGCGCGTTCCGGATGGACCGGGACGTCCCGCTGGTCGTCCCGGAGATCAACCCCGAACAGGTCCGCAACCGGCCCCGGGGCATCATCGCCAACGCCAACTGCACCACCCTCGCGATGATCATCGCGATCGCGCCGCTGCACCGCGAGTACGGCCTGCGGGAGCTGGTGCTCGCCTCCTACCAGGCGGTCTCCGGGGCCGGCCAGGCCGGTGTGGACATCCTGCACGACCAGCTCGCCAAGGTCGCCGGCGATCGGGCGCTCGGCTCACGCACCGGCGACGTCCGCCAGGCGGTCGGCGACGACCTCGGCCCGTTCCCGGCGCCGCTGGCGCTCAACGTGGTGCCCTGGACGGGCTCGTCGGCCGACGGCGGCTGGTCCTCGGAGGAGATGAAGATCCGCAACGAGTCGCGGAAGATCCTCGGCCTGCCCGATCTCAAGGTCAGCTCCACCTGCGTCCGGGTGCCGGTGGTCACCGCCCACTCGGTGGCCGTACACGCCGTCTTCGCCACCGAGGTCGACGCCGAGGGTGCCCGCGAGGCGCTGCGCAACGCGCCCGGCGTGATCGTGGTCGACGACCCCGCAGCGGGTGAGTTCCCGATGCCGATCGACGCGGTCGGCACCGACCCGAGCTGGGTCGGCCGGATCCGCCGTGCCCTGGACGACCCCCGCGCCCTCGACTTCTTCGTCACCGGCGACAACCTCCGCAAGGGCGCAGCCCTCAACACCGCCCAGATAGCCGAACTCCTAGCCAAAGAACTCCGCACCCCCTAACCCCCGCGCTCCGCGCTGCCCCGGCCCCGCGCTCCCCGCCGCGCCGGCCCCGGCCCCGCGCTCCCCGCCGCGTCGATCTTGCACTTTCTGTCGCCGCATAAGGCGTGAAGGTGACAGAACGGCAACCGAAAGTGCAAGATCGACGCACTCCAGCGGGGCCTGGGGGTGGGGGTTGGGGGTTAGGCCGCCGCTAGGTGGACTCCGTCTCGGCCTTGGCGTTTTACCGCGTAGAGGGCCTGGTCGGCTCTTTTCAGGGTGCGGTCGGGGGTTTCGCCGGGGCGGGGGAGCGCGACGCCCACACTGATCGTGCGGCCGGTACGGCGGGCCGCCTCGGCCAACCGCTCGGCGATCCGGACCGCCTCCTCCGGGCGACTCACCTCGATCACCGCGACGAACTCGTCACCGCCGATCCGGTACAGCTCGTCACCGTGCCGCAGCGCGCCCTCCAGCGCCCGCGCCAACCCGACCAGCACCTGGTCGCCGGCCTGGTGCCCGTACGTGTCGTTGACCGTCTTGAAGCCGTCCACGTCGATCGCCAGCAGGGCCGTACGCCCCGGGGTGGCCGCCGCGATCCGTTGCCCGAACGGGCCGGTGTGCCGCAGCCCGGTGAGCGGGTCGGAGCTGGCCTGCTCACGCAGTCGGACGAGCGTACGCAGACGGTCCAGGCTGGTCCAGGCCTGCCCGGCGAGCAGCTCCATGAGGCTGACCGTGGTGGGGTCCGGGTGCAGGGCGCGGCCGTCGGCGACCAGCAGCACTCCGTCGGCGTCCGCCGGCCCGACCGGCACGGCGACAAGCGTGCGTACCCCCGCCCGGGTCAGCGGTCGATAGTCCTCGGTCGGGGGATGCCCGGCCTCGCCCAGCGTGTATCCGGCGCCGTAGCGGTGTGCCCGTTCGACGATCCGGTCCAGGGCGGCCGGGCCCGCGCCGGCCAGCTCGGCGCGGATCCGGGTCTCCAGGTCACCCGGGGTCGCCGGGGACGGGCCGAGCTGACCGCCGATCACCAGCACCGCGGTGGAGAGGGTGGACACCTCCCGGGCGGCCTCGGTCGCCGCGCTGATCACGGCCGCCTCGGTGGGGGCGGCGGACAGGGCCGCGGCGTGCCGGAGCAGCTTCTCGCTGCGGCTCTCGGACGGCGGGCCGCCCAGCGCGGCGATCCGCGCGCCGAGCCGGGCCGCCAGCCGCTGCGCGGTCTCCCGCCAGGGCCGCAGGTCGACCGGGTCACTCCACTGCAGGTCCAGTACGCCGATCACCCGGCCGCCCGGGTCGCGTACCGGAACGCACAGCTCGGTCGTGACGTCGGGGCGTACCGGTAGGTAGTCCGGGTCGACGGTGACGTCCGGGACCGCGGCGGCGGTGCCGGTGGCGTACACCCGGCCGACGATCCCGGTGCGCGCCGGTACGGTCGCGAAGACCTGCCACGCGCCGGTCGCCGCCACGCACCGCAGCCGGTCGTGGGCCTCGAGCAGCACCGAGATGGTGGCCGGGGTGTGGTGGGACAGTGCGCTGACCGTCCACCGACAGGCTTCCGGCGCGCTGGACGCCATCGACAGGCGGACGCTGACGTCACGGATGACTCGCTGATGATCCACTCGCACGTCGTTCCAGGTAGGGGAGGGGCTGGAGCAAGCGTACTCACGTTTTCCGGAAGGGCTTCCGGCTTCGTACACATGTGCTATCCACAGGCTGTGGACGGGCCTGTGGGTAAAGGTGCCGGGCGATAGCGTGGGAGTCCCGACGTCCTGGAGGCGAGCCGATGCTCATCGCGCACATCAGCGACCCGCACCTGACCACCGGTCTGCTCGCCGCCGAGCCCGCCGCCGGGCTGCACCGGGCGCTCGGCCGCGTGCTCGCCCTGAACCCGCGACCGGACTGCGTGGTCATCACCGGCGACCTGGCCGACCACGGCCGACCCGACGAGTACGCGGCGCTGCGCGAGTTGATCGGGCGGTTCCCACTGCCGATCTACCTGACCACCGGCAACCACGACGACCGCGAGTCGCTGCTCGACGCGTTCGGCGGCACGCCCTGGCTCGGGAACGGGTTCTCCGCGTACTACCACGTCGACCACGAGGCGGCGACCATCGTGGTGCTCGACTCGCTCGTCCCCGGCAGCGACGCCGGCCAGCTCGGCGAGGAGCAGCTCGGCTGGCTCGACGGGGTTCTCGCGGGCCGTCCGGAGGTGCCCGCCATCCTCTGCCTGCACCACCCGCCGGTCGCGGTCGGCATCCCCGCGGCCGACGCCATCCGGCTCGCCGACGGGCCCGCGCTGGCCGAGGTGATCGGCCGGCACCGGCACGTCGTGCGGGTCGCCGCCGGGCACCTGCACCGCACGGTCACCACCGGGTACGCGGGCACCGTGCTCACCGTGGCGCCCAGCACCTGGAAGCAGAGCACCCTCACCATGGCCACGGACGAGGTGATCGGCTGGGTCGCCGAGCCGAGCGCCTTCCTGCTGCACCGGATCGAGCCGGACGGCTGCGTGACGCACACCGTCCAGGTCAGCCACTCGGCCGGGCAGACCTGCGGCTTCTGAGGTCGCCGCCATGCCCGTCTGGTACGTCGCGTACGGGTCGAACATGCACGCCGCCAGGCTGGCCTGGTACATCGGCGGCGGCTGTCCACCCGGCGGCCGACGGACGTACCCGGGTTGCCGCGACACCCGTCCTCCGAGCCGGTCGGCGCCGGTCTGGATGCCCGGCGGGATCTACTTCGCCGGTGAGTCCGGCGCGTGGACCGGCGGCATGGCGTTCTACGACCCGCGGCTGCCGGGCGAGGCTGCCGCGCGGGCCTACCTGGTGACCATCGACCAGTTCACCGACATCGCCGCGCAGGAGATGTACCGCCCGCCGGGCGACACCGCCGACCTGCTCCCGGCGACCGGCGCGGCCATCGACGCGGCCGTCGCCCACGGCCAGGCGACGCTCGGTCCGGGGCGCTACGAAACCCTCGTCTGCCCCGGTCGGCGTGCCGGCATCCCGATGCTCACCTTCACCGCGCCCGAACCGGCGTCCGCCGTGCCGCACCGGCCACCGGCACCCGCCTACCTGCGGATGATCGCCCAAGGGCTGCACGAGTCACACGGTTGGCCGGCTGAGCGGATCGTCGACTACCTGGCGCGGCGACCCGGGGTCGTCGACGGCTGGCGGCCCGAGGCGGTCGCCACAGTGGTCGCCGAAGCGCTCACCGCGGTCGGCTGATCCCGTCCCCTCTGGACCTTCGACCGACGTTGTTCCGCCACCGGTCATCGATTGTTCGACACGTGGGCCTGGTCCGACGATGGGCATTTCCGCAGCTCTCACGCTCAGCCCGACGCGTCGGTCGCGATCCGTCGCTCGACTCGACCGGCCGGCGTCCGGATGAGAGGCTGTCCGGGCGGGAGGCGATTCCCAACCGTGACCGACCCTCTCCGACGGTGTCGGTCGGCGGCCCGGTCGACCCACCGGCCGGGTACCGCACGCGTCGATTCTCACGAGGAGTTCCATGTCCGTACCCGGGATGCGTCGGGCCGCTGTCGGCCTGACCGCGCTCGCGGTGGCAGCGCTCGGCGCGGTCGCCACCACCCCCGAGCAGGCCGACGCGCGACCGAAGCCGGTCGACGTCACCCTGCTGGCCCTCAACGACTTCCACGGCAACCTCGAACCCCCGAGCGGCTCCAGCGGCACCATCGCCGGACAGACCGCGGGCGGCGTCGAATACCTCGCGACCCACCTGGCCGACCTGCGCGCCGCCGCGAAGAAGAAGAACACCATCACCGTCGCCGCCGGCGACCTGATCGGCGCGTCGCCGCTGCTCTCCGCCGCGTTCCACGACGAGCCGACCATCGAGGCGCTGAGCATGGCCGGTCTGGACTACGCCAGCGTCGGCAACCACGAGTTCGACGAGGGCGCCGCCGAGCTGCTGCGTATCCAGAACGGTGGCTGCCACCCGGTGGACGGCTGCGCCGACGGCACGCCGTACCGGGGTGCCGGCTTCACGTACCTCTCCGCCAACGCCTTCAAGACCGCCACCGGCAAGCCGCTCATGGCGCCGTACGCGATCCACAAGGTGCAGGGCGTCAAGGTCGGCTTCATCGGGATGACCCTGGAGGGCACCCCGCAGATCGTCAGCCAGCAGGGCGTCGCCGGCCTCACCTTCGCCGACGAGGCGGAGACCGCCAACCGGTACGCCCGTGAGCTGCGCCGTAAGGGCGTTCAGACCATCGTCGTGCTCCTGCACGAGGGGGGCGCCCAGGCGGCGACCGGTGGCATCAACGACTGCGTCGGCATGACCGGGCCCATCGTGGACATCGCCAACCGGATGGATCCGTCGATCGACGTGGTGGTCAGCGGTCACACCCACCAGGCGTACAACTGCAACATCAACGGCAAGCTGGTCACCAGCGCCAGCTCCTTCGGCCGCCTCGTCACCGACATCGACCTCAAGATCGACCGGCGCAGCGGTGACGTGATCTCCGCCGCCGCGAACAACGTGGTCGTCACCCGGGACGTCGCCAAGGACCCGAAGCAGACCGCCCTGATCGACCGCTACAAGACCGTGCTCGGCCCGGTCGCGGACCGCCAGGTCGGCGAGACCACCGAAGCCATCACCAAGACCCAGGAAACCCTCTTCGGTACGACCCTGGGCGAATCCCCGCTGGGTAACCTGGTCGCCGACGCGCAGCTCGCCGCCACCGACGACGAACAGAACGCGGTGGCCGCCTTCATGAACCCCGGTGGTGTCCGGGCCGACCTCAACGCCGGGCCGGTCACCTACGAGGAGGCGTTCACGGTGCAGCCGTTCGCCAACAACCTGGTGACCCTCGACCTGACCGGGGCGCAGCTCTACTGCGTACTGGAGCAGCAGTTCGTCACCGGTCGGACGCTGTACCCGTCGTCGACCGTCGGCTACGTGGTCGACCCGGCCGGCGCCACCGGCACCGCGGCCGACCCGTGCGCCGGCACCCGTGTGGTCCGGGGCAGCCTCACCATCGGCGGCACCGCCGTCGACCCGGCCGCCACCTACCGGGTGACGGTGAACAACTTCCTGGCCGGCGGCGGCGACGGCTTCAGCGCCCTCACCGGCGGCACCAACCAGGTCACCGGCCTGATTGACCTGGACGCGCTGGTGGCGTACCTGACCGCGCAGTCGCCGGTCTCCGCCCCGGCGCTCGACCGAATCCGCACCACCGCCGAGGTCCCCGCCGCCTGACGGCCGACCCCGCGACATCGGGCCCCGGAGCGGACGCTCCGGGGCCCGACCCGTCCCCGGCGGCCCCGCGCTGCCTGTGCGGCCCCGCGCTGCCTGTGCCGCAAGATCACGCTCGATCATGGAGGTAGTGGCCTGCGAGTGCCGGGATGCCACTACATCCAGGATCGAGCACGATCAAGCGCGGAGTGCGACCAAGATCCGCGCACTATCGGGGATGTTGCCGTCTCCGACGCGGCGGAGGCAGCAGCATCGGTGAAGCTGCGGGGGCGGCCGAAGGGGTCTCACCGGGCGCGGGGACTCCGGGTTGCTCGCCGGGTCGGGGGGTGCTTGCGGAGGCGAGCGGCGCGGCCCGCCGGGCGAGGAGGCCCGGGGCGCCCACGGGTGCGGGTCAGGCGGAGGCGGGTGCCGGGATGGGCGTGGGCGGAACGATCGTCACGCGGCCGTCCTGCTCGACGGTGAGCAGCCGGCGTAGCGAGAGCGCGATGAGTGAAGCGGCCAGGCAGCCGCCGACGACGACCGCCACCCAGACCATGCCGTTCGCCGCGCCGATGAGCGGGCCGGCGGTCACCGGACCGATCACCCCGCTGATGCCGAAGATCATCGAACTCATGGCGTTGTACCTGCCGCGCAGTTCGTCAGTTGCCAGGGCGTTGGTGAGCGCCGGCATCACCGGCGACAGCAGCGTCTCGCCGAAACCGAAGATCGCCGAACAGGCCACCACGCACAGGGCGGCCACCAGGGCGTTGCCGGTGCTGACGACGCCGGCGACACCGAGGACCAGCCAGGCGGCGGCGAACACCGCCCCGACCACGGCGAGCGCGCCGGTGCGGCTGCGGCCCTCGATCCGGCGGATGACCAGCAGTTGGGCGAGCACGATCGTCACCGTGTTGCCCGCGAGCGCCCAGGCGACGACGCGGGGGTTCACCTCGGCGACCCGTATGGCGTACGCGGCGAATCCGACCTCGACCTGGGCGTACCCGCAGGTGGTGAGGACCAGGCCGAAGATCACGAGCCGGCGGAACGGGCGGTCCCGCAGCACCGTCAGGTAGCCCCCGCTCGACGGCCCGGCGTCGGTCGAGCGTTGACCGAGTCGGTGGCCGACGCCCGGCAGGGTCAGCAGGATCAGGGCCGGCATCAGATAGCTGACCGCGTCCAGCAGATAGATCGTCTGGAAGGTGTCGGGTCGCGCCGTGTCGACGATCGCCCCGGAGGTCATCCCGCCGATGCCGATGCCGAGGTTGAGCAGCGCGAAGTTCAGCCCGAAGACGCGTTGCCGTTCGCCGTCGTCGGTGAGCGACGCGAGGATCGTGTTCCCGCCGGACCAGATCGCCGAGCTGCCGATGGCGATCACCGTCATCACGAGCAGCGCCGAGCCGGTCGAGTGGACCAGCGCCAGCGAACCGGTGCCGATCGCCTCGATCACCAGGCACGGCACCACCACCCGGCGCGCCCCGATCCGGTCGATCAGCGTCCCGCCCAGCGGTGACAGCGCCAGGGTGACGACGCCGTACCAGCCGATCACCAGTCCGGCGCGGGTGTCGGTGAGCCCCCGCACGTCGGTCAGGTAGATGAACAGGAACGGCAGGGTCAGGCCACGCCCGATCGCCGACAGCAGGGTGCCGAGGAGCATACGGCGGGCTTCTGGACGGCGAGGCAGGGCGCGGCGCAACATGTCCGGCATTCTGTTCGGTGGGTGTGACGCACGCGAACCGTTTTGGACCAACGTCGCGCTGCCCCGGCGCGGCGTGACCAATGCCACGACGTCCGCCGGTGTCGGCCCGGTCTGCGATGCTGGCCCGATGACCGGCACCTGGCGACACCTGCCCGCGTCCGCCCGCGCCATCGCGGTGACCGCCACGGCAGCCGTCGCCGCCGCCCAGGCCCGCGACGACCAGGCGTACGACGAGACGGTGGACGACCTGGCGGCCGACGAGCGGTCCGGGCTGGTGCTTGGCACGGTGGTCCGGCTCCTGCTGGAGGAGAGCCACCCGGACGGCTTGGACGGCGACGACATCCGCCAGGTTCTGGCACGCTGCGTGCAGGACGCGGCGCGCTGGCGTTCGGATGTGGACCCGCACGTGGTGCTCGTACTGTTGGCTGGCGCGTTGGGGGTGTACGACCCCGAGGGCGACGACTCGCCTCCCGGCGCGTCCGCCCTGGCGCGGCATGCTCCGCTGCTCGTGGCCGATCTGTTGGCGGTGACGGGTGCGCCGCTGGCCGACTACCTGGCCGCCGCGTTCAGCGAGATCGAGCGCACCGAGCGACACGACTGACGGTGTCCGTCTCCCGACTCGGGGTGCTGTCGGTCACGGTGCTGGCCGTACGCTCCGGCCGTCTGACGACCACAGTTTCCGTCAGGGGTGGGCGTGCGACCTCGACAGAACCGATCTCCGATCTCGTGGCGGGCGGCCAGCCCAACGGTCCGGTTGCTCGCGCTCGTGTCCTGGGCTGTCGGCGTGGTGGTGCTGGCCGCGGGATGGCTCGGGGATCGGGAGGGCTTCTGGTCCGACCGGCCGTTCCTGACGAACGTCGCCTCGTCGCTGGCGACCGCCGCACTCGGGTTGCCGATCGCGCTGGTCGTGATCCAACAGTTGGTCGCCGGTGAGGAGTCGTACCGGCAGGAGTGGTTGGCCAGCGAGGAGCTGATCGAGGCCGTACGGGAGGCCCGTGAGTACGCCGAGGCGCTCACCGCCACCGCACCGGCGGCGGGCCCTGCCGTGCAGGGCATGCACGACGTCAATCTCCAACACGTGATCCTCGGGGCTCAGATGCTGCCGCTCGTGCCCGATCACGCGACGGCGCTGGCCGGGCAGTTGCAACTGCTCGCCGCCACGTGGCCGCTCTACTCGGTGGTCCTCGGGCACCTGCCGGCAACCGTGTCCGGCCTGCGGGACGCCTGGGCGACGGCCGGGACCGCCCTGACCGCTCTGCCGGCCGCGCGGAGGCCAGGGCTGGCCGACCAGATGTTGACCGAGACACACGAACTGGTCGATCGGACGGCCGCCGCCTTCGACCAACTCACATTGGGCGACCTCGACATGGCCTTCCTGCACCGCCTTGTCCGGGAACTGGCGCGGGACCGGCCGATTCAGAAGTCCCGGGTGCTGCGGGACGTGCAAAAGCTCGCCCAACTCGGTCCGCCATTGGCGTCCGCGCAGTCGGCGGCAGCGGAACTGGCCGAACGACTGCGGGGTATCGAGGCGTTGATACGTCGATAGTCGCGGCCTGACGACATACGCAGAGGGCACATCCGATGGATCGGATGTGCCCTCTTACCTCTGGTCGGGGTGGCCGGATTCGAACCGACGACCTCTTCGTCCCGAACGAAGCGCGCTACCAAGCTGCGCCACACCCCGAGGCGTGCCGACAAATAGTAGCCCACCCGCTCCGACGGTCAAACTCGGTACCCCCGCCGCCCCAGCCCGGTCTCAGGGTGATCGACACGCCTTCTTTGAAAGCGCGGTGTCCGGTCCGGGCGGATGGGCCGGTTTGCGGGAAGTCGAGTCGATCAAGCCTAGCGGGGGATCAGGGTCAGGATGCTCGCCTCCGGTGGGCAGGCGAAGCGGACCGGGGCCGTCGGGTGGGTGCCGAGGCCGGCGGAGACGTGCAGCCACGAGTCCGAGCCCGGCCATCGGTGCAGACCGCGCGCCATCGAGCGGGGCAGGCCGCAGTTGGTGACCAGCGCCCCGTACCCCGGGACGCAGACCTGCCCGCCGTGGGTGTGCCCGGCCAACAGGAGGCCGAAGCCGTCGGCGGCCATCTGGTCGAGCACCCGCGGCTCGGGGGAGTGCGTCACGGCGATGGACAGGTCGGCGGAGGACGCCACCCGACCCGACACGGCCGGGTAGTCGTCCCGGTCGATGTGCGGGTCATCGACGCCGACGAGGTCCAGCTCGCGACCGCCGGCCTTGAGGCTCGTCCGGGCGTTGTTCAGGTCTGCCCAGCCGGCGCCGGTGAAGACCTGGCGTAGCTCCTCGTAGGGCAGCTCGACGCCCTCGGTGTACTCCCGCTCGGGCAGGAAGTAGCTGAAGGGGTTCTTCAGCACCGGGCCGGTGTAGTCGTTGGAGCCGAACACGAACGCTCCCGGATAGTCCAGCAGCGGTTGTAGCGCCCGCAGCACGCCCGGCACCGCCCCGGGGTGCGCCATGTTGTCGCCGGTCACCACCACCAGGTCGGGGTCCAGGGCGGCCAGCGACGCCACCCAGCGCTGTTTGCGGGCCTGGTTGGGCATCATGTGCAGATCCGACAGGTGCAGCACGCGCAGCGGCTCCGCGTCGGCCGGGAGCATCGGCACGTCGTACCGCCGCAGGGTGAACAGGTTGCGCTCGACGAGCGACGCGTACGCGAGGGTGGTCGCTCCAACCGCTGCGGTTCCGGCGGCGAGGCGGAATAGTGTGCGCTTTCGCATGGCGTTCAGGGTAGTTTGACCGTCCATGAGCACGCTGAAGGACCGCCTCACCGCCGACATGCGTTCCGCGCTCAAGGCGCGCGACGAGCTGACGACCTCCACGCTGCGGATGGCCCTGGCCGCCGTCGGCACCGCCGAGGTGGCCGGCAAGGCCAAGCGCGAGCTCACCGACGACGAGGTGCTCGCGGTGTTGACCAAGGAGGCCAAGAAGCGCCGGGAGGCGGCCACCGCCTTCGCCGACGCGGGCCGCACCGAGCAGGCCGCCAAGGAGACCGCCGAGGGCGAGGTGCTGGACCGCTACCTGCCCAAGCAGCTCTCGGATGCCGAGCTGACCGACCTGGTCGCGGGGGCGCTCGCCGCGGGCGGCTTCACCGGGAAGGCCCAGATGGGCCCGGCCATGAAGGCGGCCCAGGCCGCGGTGGCCGGCCAGGCCGAGGGGGGTCGGGTGGCCGCCGAGGTACGGCGACAGCTCGGCCTCTGATCCGCCACGCGGCTCCGGTTCGACCCAACGAAACGGGCGGGCACCCCCGAGAGAGAGTGCCCGCCCGTTCGCAGGTGTCGCCGGGCCTCAGCCGCCCGGACGGTTACCGGGGCGGCCGGGCGGGTTGCCGGGCTGCCCGGGCTTGTTGCTGTCCGGCGGAGTGCCGCCGGCGCCGGTGCTGATCTGGATGGTGACCACGCCGCCCTTGATGGTGCGCCCGTCCGGGCTGGTGCCGGCGGCGGTGCCCGCCGGGCAGGACGACGCCACCTTCGTTTCGGACACGACCGGCTCGAAGCCGGCGCCCTTGATCCGAGACTTCGCGGTGTCGACCGGCTGGCACTTCACGTCGGGGATGCTGCGCTGGTCACCCTCGGAGATCTTCTGGCCCGGGGGTTCGAAGTTGATGCGCGGCTTGCCCTTCATGGCGTCCCGCAGCGTCTCGTACACCGGCGGGTTGATGCCGTCCTTCTCGGAGTGCTTCATCTTGACGTTCGTCTGCGGCCAGTCCGGGTCGGCCATGATGCCGGCCACCGCGTACTGCTTGGTCATCGCGACCAGCGCGGCGGTCTTCTCCGAGTCGGTGGTGCCGGACTTGCCGGCCACCGGCGCATCGACGATGCCCTTCACCGCGGCGGCCGTACGGCTGCTGCCGCACTTGCTGGTCTTGGAGTTGTCGCCGACCGGGCAGCGGGCGGCGTCGACGGCGGCGCGGGCCACCTCGGTGCTGAACCGCTTCTCACAGCGCGGGTTGGCGATGTCCAGCTTCTTGCCCTCCGGGTCGCGGATCTCCTGCACCGGGATCGGCTCGCAGTACTTGCCGTCCGCCGCGAGGGTCGCGTACGCGTTGGCCAGGTCCAGCGGCGTGGTGGAGGAGACGCCCAGGGTGAAGGCGCCCCACTGGTGGGCCGCGTCCTTGGTGGCGGCGAACTTGGCGTCGTTGCTGGCCCGGAACTGGATGCCGGCCCGCTTGGCGACGTCGACCACGTTCTCCGCGCCGACCTGCTGCTGCAGCGGCACGAAGTACGTGTTGACCGACTGGGCGAACGCGGTCCACATGTTCTGCACGCCACCGGCCTTCTTGCCGGAGTTGGTCGGGCAGTAGAAGTGGGTGCCGGGGCAGGCCGCTTCGCTGCTGCTGTCGATGATGTATTCCGACTTGAACTGCTGCGGCGCGTTCATCGAGTAGCTCAGCGGGACGCCCTTCTCCAGGGCCGCCACGATCGTGAAGATCTTGAACGTCGAGCCGGCCTGGTAGCCGGCGATGCCGTCACCGCCGGTGAGCAGCGGGTTGACCGTCGCCGGGTAGTTGCCCTTGATGCCCCGCTTGCTCTTTGCCGGATCGCTGGAGATCTTGTTCTTCGGGTGCTTCGGGTCGTCCAGCTTGAACTGCCGGTTGACCGCGAGCGCCCGCACCCGGCCGGTGCCCGGCTCGACCACGGCGACCATGGCGGCTTCCTTGCTGTTCTCGCTCTTGGACTTGCGGACCGCCTTGTCCGCGCCCTTCTGCGCCTGCACGTCGATCGACGTCACGACGGTGTAGCCGCCGCTCTTGAGCCGGCGCTCACGGTCGTACGGCGTCGAGCCGAACGTCGGCTGCTGCATCCACCAGCGGTAGAAGTAGTCGCAGAAGAAGCCCCAGCTGTTGACGTTGGTGGCGACGCAGCCGTTCGGGGTGCGCTTGTCCTGCACCTTCAGCTTGACCGCCTTGGCGGCGTCGGCCTCCTGCTGGGTGATGGCCTTGGTGTCGACCATGTTCTGGATGACGTAGTTACGACGGTCCAGCGCCAGCGGGTAACCGCTCTTGGTGGTCGGGTCGTTCGTCGTCGGGGCCTTGACCATGCCGGCCAGCAGCGCCGCTTCCTCGATCTTCAGCTTGCTCGGCGGCTTGCCGAAGTAGACCTGGCTGGCCGCGTAGATGCCGTACGCGCCATTGCCGAACGAGGCGAGGTTGAGGTAGCGGGTCAGGATCTCGTCCTTGGAGAACTCCTTGTCGACCTGCAGGGCGAGGCGCATCTCGCGGAGCTTGCGGGCGCTGGTGTCCTCGGTCGCCGCGACCACGTCGGCCGGGTGGGTGGCCGAGTAGGCGATCGCCAGCCGGACGTACTGCATGGTCAGCGTCGAGGCGCCCTGGCGGCCGGCGCTCTCGTTCTGGTTGTTGACGAACGCGCGGGCGACACCGTTGATGTCGACGCCGTTGTGCTTGTAGAAGTCGTGGTCCTCGGCCGCGATGATGGCCTTGATCATGTACGGCGAGATGTCGGCGTGCTTCACGTCGCGGCGGTTCTCGTCGTACATCGTCGCAAGCGGTGTCTTGCCGTCCGAGGCCAACAGATAGCTGATCTGTGGCGCGCGGGCCACCGTCAGCTCCGTTGGCAGGTTGCCGAATGTCTCGGCGCCGGCCTTCGCGGCCAGTCCGGACATCGCCACCGCGGGGAAGGCCGCCGCAGCGACCACCACGCCGGCCAACAGGCCGCAGATGGCCAGCGATGCGGCGTTGGTCAGCACATTGTGGTCACGTTTCCGCATCCAGGTCACCTCGGCATGGTACGCGAGTAGGGAACGAGGGGCGCCTGGGCGTCTTTCCCCATTTCCTGCGCGCGCTGCCCTCGTTGTGCTAAACGCATGACCCCCGGTACGAGGTTGCGTGTGATCGGCGTGAGTCTCCTCCGTTTGGTGAAGGCGGCGCAGCGTTTTCGTGGACCTCGGCGGGGTAACCGGCGGTCGAGAGCCCGGGAAGCCGGGAGTGTCCGGAATGATGGATTTCGCCGACAACGTTGCGTAATCAGTCGACTACAGAGCATGATGATGGCGGCGACAGCGCCACATGTCGTCCGCGCCGCCTTGGGGAAGGTGAGCCGGGCGATCGGGGGGAAATTGCCGGCTGCCGTGCAACGAGGTCGGTAGGTACTGCAAGGGGGGACGAGTACACATGGGCATGATCACTGACTGGCCGTCGCTGGCGGCGTGTCAGAACGGGGACCCGGACGCGTTGTTCGTACAGGGCGCCGAACAGAACGTGGCCAAGCGGATCTGCCGAAGCTGCCCAGTTCGGTACGAGTGCCTGGCCGACGCGCTGGACAACCGGATCGAGTTCGGTGTGTGGGGCGGTATGACCGAACGGGAACGCCGAGCGTTGCTGCGTCGTCACCCGCAGGTGACGAGCTGGCGCAAGATGTTCGAGGCAGCGATGAAGAAGAACAGCAAGGACCAGGCCGGCAAGGACAAGATCCTGGTCACCGCGGCAACCTGACGCCGCTCACGACCGGCTGATCGCCGCGCCGATCGTCCGTAGCCCGTCGACGTCGTGCACGTCGGCGGGCTGCGCCGTCACCGACACCGCCGGCACCGCCGGGAACGCCTCGGTGAACCGCGCGGCGACCTGCTGCTCGCGTACCGCCTGACGCGCCAGCGCCGCGTGCGCCCGCAGCACGTCGGCGGTGCCCTCGTGTCCACCCAGCTCCGCCAGCCGCTCCGCGGCGGCGCGACTCCGCTCGGCGTCCAGCTTCGGAACCACCGGGCGGTGCACCCGGTTGAGCACCAGGCCGGCGAGCGGCATCTTCTCCTCGCGCAGGCGGCCCGCGAAGTAGGCGGCCTCCCGGACCGCGTCCGGCTCCGGCGTCGCGACCAGCAGGAAGGCCGTCTCCCCCGCTTGGAGGATCCGGTACGTCTGCTCGGCCCGCTGCCGGAAGCCCCCGAACATCGAGTCGAGTGCGGCCACGAAGCCGGACAGGTCGGTGAGCAGCTGCGCGCCGAGGACCTTCTGCACCACCTTCGAGAACATCCCGAACGACGCCGTGACCAGGCTGAACATGCTCCGCCCGCCGCTGCGCGCCGGTGCCAGCAGCAGGCGCAGCATCCGACCGTCGAGGAAGCGGGAGAGTCGGGCCGGCGCGTCCAGGAAGTCCAGCGCCGAGCGGGACGGCGGGGTGTCCACCACGATCAGGTCCCACTCGCCGCGCGCGTGCAACTGGCCCAGCTTCTCCATCGCCATGTATTCCTGGGTGCCGGCGAACGTCGAGCTCATGGCCTGGTAGAACGGGTTCGCGAAGATCTCCGCGGCCTTCGTCGGGTCGGTGTGCGCAAGGACCACGTCGTCGAAGGTGCGCTTCATGTCCAGCATCATGGCGTGCAACTCACCGCCGCTGGCCTCGACGTCGATGCCCTTGACCTGCCGGGGCGTGTTGTCCAGCTCGGTCAGGCCCAGCGACTGGGCGAGCCGGCGGGCCGGGTCGATGGTGAGCACCACCGTGCGGCGGCCGTGCTGCTCGGCGGCCCGCAGCGCCAGCGCGGCGGCCGTGGTCGTCTTTCCCACCCCGCCGGCACCGCAGCACACGACGATCCGCACGCCCGGGTCGGCGAGGATCTGGTCGACGTCCAGCTGCGGCGCCGCGTCTTCGGAAGGCACCAATCGAGCGTATCGGGCCGCGTCGGTCCATGCGCCCGTGCTGCGCTCAGGTGTGAGTCAATCGGCGTGGACGAGGGCCTGGGCCAGGGTCGCCAGGCCCGTCCGGTCCACCCCGTCCGGCAGCAACGGCAGCTCGACCATCGGCAGCCCCAGCTCCACCAGGTCGGCGCGGAGGGAATCCTCCAGTTCGCGCCGGATGAGCTGGTCCCGTGCCTCGTCGTGCAATCCGGCCACGATGTCCTGATCAGCCGGCAGTCCAGCGGCGACCAGACCCCGCCGCAGGTCCGCCGCGGTGACCGCCGGTCCGGCCGGCAACGAGGGCCGGGCGCCGTTGACGATCACCTTCCCGATGCCGAAGCCGAGGGAGGTCAGGTCGGCGATGGCGTCGACCGTCTCCTGCACCGGCATCTCCTCCAGGAGCGTGACCACGTGCACGGCCGTCATCGGGGAGCGCAGCAGGGCGGAGACCCCCTCGCTCTGGGTCTTGATCGGGCCGACCTTGGCGAGCCGGGCCGTCTCGGCCGTCACGTTGAGGAAACGACCGATCCGACCGGTGGGCGGGGCGTCCAGCACCACGGCGTCGTACGCGCGCCGCTGCCCCGAGGTACGGGTGGTGGCCTCCTTCACCTTGCCGGTGAGCAGCACGTCCCGCAGGCCCGGGGCGATGGTGGTGGCGAAGTCGATGGCCCCCAGCTTGCGCAGCGCCCGCCCCGCCGCGCCCAGCTTGTAGAACATGTCGAGGTATTCGAGCAGGGCCTCCTCGGCGTCCACCGCGAGCGCGCGCACCTCACCGCCGTCCGGCGCGTCGGCGAGGTGTCGCTCCTCGTACGGCATCGGGTCGAGGCCGAAGAGTTGGGCGATGCCCTGTCGGCCCTCGACCTCCACCAGCAGGGTGCGCCGGCCACCGGCGGCCAGCGCCAGGGCCAGCGCCGCCGCCACGCTGGTCTTGCCGGTGCCGCCCTTGCCGGTCACGACGTGGAGGCGGGCCGACCATCCGCTACCGGCCGGGTCGGACGGCCGCTCAGGTGCACGCACCTGTCGAGCCTATCCAGGGCGACGGGTCACGCGACCTCGCAGACCCACCAACCCGTCTTCTGCACCACCGTGAAGCGCAGGTCCTGGTCGGCAACCTTCTCGTCGGCCGTGGTCATGGTGACCCGGGTGGAGACGGTGGCCCGGTCGCCGGTCTGGTTGTCGACCTTCGGGGTGGTCCACTTGAATCGGGGGTTCTGGTACGTGGCGGCGTACTTCTCCACCTCGGCCACCTTGGCGGCGATCTTCTTGTCGTCGCGCGAGGCGGCGCAGACGTGCTCGGCGGCCTTGCCGGCGTCCCGATCCTTGTAGACGGCGGTGAGGAACTCGTCGACGGCGACCGCCGGCTCCTTCGCGCCCTCGCCGGACTCGGCGTTGCGCAGGGTCAGGAACGTCACGACGCCACCACCGACGCAGAGCACCATGATCACGGCCAGCGCGATGACGGCGATCAGCAGACCGCGCTTCTTCTTCGGCTCGGCGGTGCCGGCGTACGGCGGGTAGCCGGGCGGGGGCGGCGGAATCGCGCCCGGGGAGACGGGCAGCGCCGACGTGTCGGCCGGGCCCCCGTTCTGCGGGACGCCACCGGGCGGGGCGGGCGCGGCCGACGCTCCGGGCTGCGCGGGAAACGCCCCTGCCCCGAGCTGACCGGAAGAGACGGGCTGGCCGGAGACGGGCTGACCGGAGACGGGCTGACCGGAGACGGGCTGGCCGGGGAGGGCGAGCTGCCCGCCGGGGGCGGATGGGCCGGACCCGGCGCTCTGAGCGGGGAACGCCGGCGGGCTGGCCCCGGCGGGCTGGCCGGGCTGGGCCGACGGGCCGGGCTGGGCCGGGATGACGGGCTGGGCCGGTGTGGTCGGCGAGCCGGACTCACCGGTGGAGGTCGTCGGGTCGGACTGTCCGGGGCTGGTCGCCGCGTCGGGCTGGCCGGTGGGGTCCGGGTGGGCCGGCGGAAGAGCGCGCGGGCCGGCCTGGTCGCCGCTGGGCGGTTGGGTCATCTCGTTCCCCCGGGGGTGCGGCGCCCGGCTGCCACCCCGGGCGCCGAGCGAGATCGAGCGGGCGGCCGGGCGCTGCGCGACCGTCCGACCGAGAGGGTAGCGGCCGACCGCCGGTTCGGTGTCGCCCCTACCGCGCCGTACGTCACTTCTCGAGCCGGAGAAGCGGATGGTGACATCCGACGCAGTCGGGATTCCTGCGCCCAGTCTGTCACATATGTGACTCTGGGTGACTGATCGTGCGCGTCCTGTTGGCGAGACCGCCCCCGTGGACCTACCTTCGTCCCGGTGCGGGGGACCGGAACGGTTGGTTGAGCCCGACCGGAAGCGTGATCCGAGAGGTACGACCGGAGGCAGTTCATGCGCGACGCGGACAACATCCCTCGCACCCAGTTCCCGACGAACGATCGGCAACGGCGGCTCGGGTCCACGGGTGAGGTGGCCGGCGGGCTGGTCGGCAACCTGCCCATCAACGAGCGGTCGTACCGCCGGGTTTCGGAGCCGCCGGAGATCGCCCGAGCGTCGAACCGACCGGTCGAGCGGTCGCGGGACGACGACGAGCCGGGTTTCGTCATCCATCTGCCGATCCGGGTGCCCGATCTGGCGGCGGCGACACTGCTGGCCGGGCGGGTCGCGGTGTCGCTGGGCTTCCTGCCGGAACTGGACGCGGGCGAGACGACCGTGTCCAACGCGGACGACCAGAACAACCGGCACCGGGTCTTCTGCGACCTGTTGCTGCCCGACCGCTCGCGTTGCCCGCAGGGGTACGGGCACGAGGGGCCCTGTGGAGAGCTGCCGGCCACGCCGGAGCAACGTCCCGCGCCCCGCCCGGCCAGCGGACCGTAGGCTGTGCCTCGACGAAGTCCGCACCACGAGGGAGCCCTCCAGCGATGCAGAAGTGGGAATACTCCACGGTCCCTCTGCTGGTCCACGCGACCAAGCAGATCCTCGACAACTGGGGTGAGGACGGGTGGGAACTCGTCGCCGTGGTCCCCGGCCCGAACCCGGACCAGCTCGTGGCGTACCTGAAGCGGCCCAAGGCGTGAGCGCCGGGACTCCGGCGCGGCGACGCTCCGCGATCGCGAACGACGAGGTGACGCGATGAGCAACGGCCCCCACGCGAAGCTCGCCGAGTTGGGCCTCGAGCTGCCCGACGTGGTGCCGCCGGTGGCCAGCTACGTGCCGGCCGTGCAGTCCGGGCAGCACGTGTACGTCTCGGGCCAGCTGCCCATCGCCGAGGGCAAGCTCCTGGCGACCGGCAAGGTCGGCGCGGGGATCTCCGCCGAGCAGGCCAAGGATCTGGCCCAGCGGTGCGCGCTCAACGCGCTGGCGGCGGTCGACTCGCTGGTCGGCCTGGAGAACGTGGTCAAGGTGGTCAAGGTGACCGGTTTCGTGGCCTCGGCCCCCGGGTTCATCGGCCAGCCCGCCGTGATCAACGGTGCCTCCGACCTGTTCGGCACCGTTTTCGGCGAGGCCGGCCGGCACGCGAGAAGCGCGGTAGGCGTGGCCGAGCTCCCCCTGGACGCCCCGGTGGAGATCGAACTGATCGTCGAGGTCGCCTGACCCCACCGCGATCTTGCACTTCCTGTCCCGACGAATGCCGTGAACAGGCATGAAGTAGCAGCAGGAAGTGCAAGATCGCGGGGAGTGTCGGGCGGGGTCGTACGATCGCAGCCATGAGCGGGCACGTGACGGGGGCCGTGGCGGCATTGGCTGGCGAGCTGCCGGCGTGGGTTTCGCTGCTGCGCGCGCCGAACCCGGGGCCGATGACCCTCGACGGGACCAACACCTGGGTGCTGCGCGCGCCCGACGCCGACCACGCCATCGTGGTCGACCCCGGGCCGGCCGACGAGGGGCACCTGAAGCGGATCGCGGAGCACGGCCCGATCGGCCTGATCCTCATCACCCACGGCCACCCCGACCACACCGAGGGCGCCGCCCGCCTGCGCGAGCTGGTCGGTGCGCCGGTCCTCGCCGCCGACCCGGCGCACACCATCGGCGGTACCTCACTGAGCGCCGAGACCACGCTCGACGACACCCTCGGCATCCACCTGCTGAACACTCCCGGACACACCGCCGACTCGGTCTGCTTCCTCATCGAGTGCGGCGACGAGCGGGTGGTGCTCACCGGTGACACCATCCTGGGCCGGGGTACCACCGTGGTGGCCCACCCGGACGGGAACCTCGGCGACTACCTGGGCAGCCTCGAGCTGCTGTCCGCGTACACCGGGATCGCGGCGCTGCCGGGCCACGGCCCGGCGCTGGCCGACTGCGCCGCCGCCGCCGAGTTCTACCTCGCCCACCGGCGGGCCCGGCTCGACCAGGTCCGGTCGGCGGTCAACGCCGGCGCCCGGACGCCCGCCGACGTGGTGGCGGCGGTCTACGCGGACGTGGACCGCTCGCTCTGGTGGGCGGCGGAATGGTCGGTCCGTGCCCAGCTCGAATATCTGGGCGTCGACAGCGGGGAATCCGCGCCGGGGGTCAGTGGGTTGGAGCACACGTGACCTGCCCGGTGTGCGGAACTGTCGCCGTCCCCGGCGCACGGTTCTGCCACAACTGCGGCGCCGCGCTACCGGCGGCCGCCACGTTGCCGGCGGCCGAGCGCCGGGTCGTCACCGTTCTCTTCGGTGACCTCTCCGAATTCACCTCCTGGTCGGAGGACCTCGACCCGGAACGCGTCGGCGCGGTCACCGACCGCGTGCTCGCCGCCCTGGCCGGTGCCGTCAAGACCTTCGGCGGGCACGTCGACAAGCTGACCGGCGACGGGATCATGGCGGTCTTCGGGGCCCCGGTGGCGCACGAGGACGACGCCGAGCGGGCCGTCCGGGCCGCCCTGTCGATGCAGCGGGCGGTGCGCCGGGTGCTCGACGACGAGCGGGGCGGCGGCGCGCCGCTCGGTCTGCGGGTCGGCCTGAACACGGGCGACGTCATCGCGGGTATCCAGGCCGCCATCGAGTACACGGTCATCGGCGACACGGTGAACACCGCCGCCCGGCTGGCCGACGCCGCTGCCGTCGGCGCGGTCTACGCCGGCGGGCGCACCGCCGCCGCCACCCGGCACGTCGCCTCCTGGCGGGCGCTGCGCCCGCTGCGGCTCAAGGGCAAGCGGGAACCGGTCGAGGCGTACGAGCTGCTGGGCCTGTTGGACGCGCCGGGCACCCGCTCGGGTCTCGGCGACGAGGCGCCCTACGTGGGCCGGGAGACCGAGATCGGGCGGGTCGCCGGCCGACTCGCCGAGGTGATCGACCAGGGTGACCCGCGGGTGCTGCTGATGACCGCCGAGGCGGGCATCGGCAAGTCCCGGTTCGCCGCCGAGGTGGAGCGCCTCGCGGCCGGGTACGACGTGGGCGCCGGCCGGTACGCGGCGCACACCGGCGCGCGGGTGCTGTCGGTACGCTGCGCCGCCTTCGGCGAGCGGCGTCGGCTCGCGCCCCTGGCCGACCTGGTCCGTGCCGCCGTCGGTCTCCCCAGCGACGCCGCCACCGCGCTGACCCGGCCGGCCGTGGAGGAGCGGCTACGCCGACTCGGCCAGCGTCTCGCCCGCTCGGGTGAGACGGCTCCGATCGCCAACGACCAACTGCTCGCCCTGCTCGGCTACGCCGAACTGCCCGCGCACTCCGGCACCGACAACGGCGAGTGGGGCGCCGCGGGTGCGGCGGCCGCCGACGCCGAGGCGGTGCCGAACGCCGTGGCCGACCTGCTCAGCGGGCTCGCCTCGGAAGCGCCGCTGGTGATCGTGGTGGACGACCTGCACGACGCGACCGCCGAGACCATCAGCGCCCTCGGGTCGACCCTCTCCCGACTCACCGGCCCGGTGCTCGTCCTGCTGCTCGGCCGCCCCGAACTGGTCCGTACCGCCGGTGCGTTGACCCGTGTCGCGGACGCCGAGGTGCACTCCCTGCCGCCGCTGCGGGGCGCCGACGCGGCCCGCCTGCTGACCAGCTATCTCGGCGGCGGGAAGTTGCCGCCGGCCGACGCCGACCGGCTGCTCGCCACCGCCCAGGGCAACCCGTTCTACCTGGCCGAGTTGGTCACCCTGCTGATCGAGCGCGGTGCGCTGACCACCGCCGCCGGCACGCGGGACCAGGACTCGTCCGGCTGGCGGTTGGTGCCCGGCTCGCTGGGCAGCCGGCTGCTCTCGCGGGACCTCGCGGCCGTCCTCGCCGCCCGGATCGACGCGCTGCCTCCGGACGCCCGTTCCGTGCTGCGCGACGCCGCCGTCGTCGGCGACACCGTGGCGACGGGCGCGCTGGAAGCGCTCCGCGAGCAGCGCCGGGACGGGAGGCCGTCGGCGGTGGTCGCCGTCGAGTTCGACCGCGCCGTCGAGGAGCTGCTGCAACGCCGCATGCTGCACCGCACCCGCTCCGGGTACGCGTTCGCCACCCCGCTCATGCGGGAGGCCGCGTACGCCGGGGTGAGCAAGGCGGAGTTGGCCGAGCGGCACGCCGCGTTGGCCCGCTGGGCCGCGCCGGCCGAGGGTGTCACCGCGGGCGGCTTCTCGGAGGAGGCCCGCGACGACTTCGTCGCCGCACACGTGCAGCGGGCGGCCACGCTCGCCGACGCGGTGAAACTGCGACCGGACGCGCCGGCCCGCGCCGTGGTCCCGCTCGGGATCGCCGCACTCGGCCGGGCCGCCCGCCGCTCACTGTCCGCCGGGGAGCCCGCCCTCGCCGTCGAGTACGCCGAACGCGCCAGCGAACTGGCTCGCGACGGGGTGCCGGCGACCGACCGGGTGGTGCACGCCCGCGCGCTGCTGCAGATCGGTCGGGTGGTGGACGCGCTCGCCTTCGCCGAGAAGATCGCCGCGAACGCGGGGGACGACGCCACCCGGGCCAGCGCCCTGCTGCTCGCCGGGCAGGCCCAGCAGACCCTCGGTGAGCAGGGCCGGGCGGAGGCCGCCTGGCAGGAGGCGTTGCAGGTGGCCACCGCCGAAGGGCTGCCCACGCTGCGCGCGTCCGCCATGCGCCGGCTCGGCATGGGCGACTTCGTGGCCGGTCGGCTGAGCCAGGCGAGCAGCCGGCTGGCCGCCGCGTACCAGGTCAGCCTCGCCGCGCAGGATCGGCGCGGGCAGGCCTGGTCGCTGCAGAACCTGGCGTGGGTGACCACCACCCGGGGTGACTTCGCCGGCACCGACGCCGTGCTCGGTCGGGCCGCACGGCTCTTCGCCGAGCTGAAGGACCCGTACGGTCGGGCGTGGCTGCGGGGCACCACCGCGTTCGCCCGGCTGCTCGCCGGTCGGCTGCGGGAGGCGTGCCGCCTGGCGCAGGTCTTCCTGCCCTTCGGCGAGCGGGTGGGCGAGGCGTGGGCGGTGGGTACGCTGCGCGCGGTCGCGGCGTACGCCACCGCGGAGCTGGGCGACCTGGCCGAGGCGGACCGGGAGGCCCGCCGCGCGTACCGCGAGTTCGCGGCCGCCTCCGATGACTGGGGGCGCGGGTTCGCGCTGGTGGTCCGGGCCGTCGTGGCGCGTGGGCTGGGCGAGCCGGAACACGCGGCCGACCTGCTCACCGACGCCCTGGTGTACGCCGAGCAGACCTCCCACCCGCTGCTCACCGGAATGGCCGGCACGCTGCGCGGCTCCGTGGCGCTGGACATGGGCGACCACGAGACCGCAGAGCAGGCCGCACGGGCGGTGTTGACGGCCGTCGAGCCGCACAACCCGCAGGCGCCGGCGCAGGTCGCGCCCCGGGTGCTGCTGGCCACCGCCCGACTGGCGGCCGGCGATCCGGCGACTGCGGTCGGGCTGCTCGCCCCCGTGGCGACGGCCGCCGCCACCACGCCCTCCCTGCTCCTGTCCCGCCGCCAGACCATGGCCCGGTACGCGTCGGCGCTGCTCGCCCACGGTCAGCGGGAGCAGGCGCTGGACTGGGCCCGACGGGCGGTCGCCGCACCCGCCGAGGACGTACGCAGTCAGGTGATCGCGGCGAGCGTGCTCGCCGAGGCGTTGGCGGCCTGCGGCCACCCGGAGGAGGCCCGGTCCTGCGCCGACGAGGCGGTCCGCCTGGCGTACGCGACGGAACAGCGCAGCGAACGACGGGCCGCCAAAGCCCTCCAGGAACGCCTGACCCCCACGAATCCCCCGCCCGCTGATCATGAAGTTGTTGCCACCGACGCCGGCGTGTCGACGCAATAACGTCATGATCGTCGCCTGCGGGTGGGTGGGGGTTCGGTGGGTTTTGGCGGTTCTGGGGATGTGGTTGTCCCGGGGAGCGGCTAGCGTGTCACCACCGCGCGGTGCTCCACAGTGGTGACCGTCGCCGTGCCTGGGGGAGGCCCACCATGAAGCTGCCGCGTTCCGTCGCCGGCTGGACCATCGCGGTCTTCGGCGTCCTGGCGCTCGTGATGGGCGGCGTCGGTCTGCTCTGGCCGGAGGCGCAGTTGCGCATGCTCGGGTTCGAGGTGCCGGCGACGCGTTCCGCCGGCGACTACACCGGCACCTTCCTGCTGGCGTCCTCGATGGCGGCGTTCAACATGGGCGTCTACTACCTGCTCGCGACGGTCACCGAGTGGCGGTCGTTCTACCGGTTCACGGTGGTGTTCCGGTTGGTCACCTTCACCGTGTTCACCATCGCCGTGCTGGCCGACATCGCTCCCGACAGGTTCTTCGGCGTGGCCGCGTGGGAAGGGCTCGGTGCGGTGGCGACCGCGGTCGGCCTGCGGATGGACGCTCGCCGGGGCACGCCGCCCGCCTCTGCCGCTTCAGCGCCGGCCGCTTCGGCGGACGCGGTGCGCTGAGCCACCGGCAGGGTTGGGTATTTTCGAGCGGTGACCGACACCCCGACCGGCGGCCTGCCGGTGCCGATCGTGCCCGGTCTGACTGATTTGCGGGTCTTTGCCCGAGGTGGTTACGCCACCGTCTACCAGGCCACCCAGATCTCCGTCGACCGCGAGGTCGCCGTCAAGGTCGAAAATCGCACGCTGGACAGCGAACGCGACCAGGCCCGCTTCCTGCGCGAGGCGCGGGCGGCCGGACGGATGTCGTCGCACCCGCACGTCGTGGACCTCTTCGACGTCGGCGTGACCGTCGACCAGCACCCGTACCTGATCATGGAACTCTGCGACGGGTCGTACGCCGAGCGGATGCGCAACTCGCCGCTCGGGCCGGTGGAGGCCCGCGACCTCGGCATCAAGATCGCCGACGCGTTGGCCCATTCGCACGGCGCCGGGGTGCTGCACCGGGACGTCAAGCCCGCGAACATCCTCTACTCACACTTCAACTCGGCGGTGCTTGCCGACTTCGGGCTGGCCGTACTGGCCGAGGCCCGGGACGCCTCGGTCACCCTGGAGGTGCTCACCCCGGCGTACGCGCCACCGGAGATGTTCAGCCACAGCCCGCCATCGCCGGCCGTCGACGTGTACGCGCTCTGCGCCACCCTCTACGCGGTGATGCACGGCCGACCGCCGCGGTGGCAGTCCGAGCGCAACCCCAGTCTGGTGACCGTGCTGGAGATGTTCAACCAGCCGATCCCCGCCCTGCCCGGCGTGCCGGACGAGCTGATCGACGTGCTGCGGCTCGGCATGGCCAACGATCCGGGCGAGCGGCCGTCCGCGCTCGAACTGCACGACCTGCTCACCACCCTGCCGTTCGGCGGGCCGGCCGCCCCGGTGAGTGGCGCCCCCCTCAGCGGCGGCGCCTCGATCGGCGGTGGCTCGCCCCGATCCGGCCTGTACGGCACGGGCCAGCCCGGTCCCCGTCCACCGGTCGAGGACACCCGCCCCGGCGTGCCCGGCGGGCGGCGCTGGCGGCGACGCTGGTTCCTCGGCGGCGCCGGCGTGCTGGCGCTCGCCGCCTCCGCCACCACCGGCGCCTGGGTGGCCAGCAGTGACGGGCCGCCCAGCCCGTCCCCCTCGGTGACCCGGGTCGCGGCCCCGGCAACCGGGCCGCTGCCCGGTTGCGCCGGCGTGCCGACCGCACTGCCCAGTGGCGCCCGCTGTCTGCCCGAACTGGAGTGCTTCGGCCCGGTGCGCATCCGCGGCGAACGTGCGGAGGCGGCCCGGGTCCCCTGCGACGGCCGGCACACCTGGGAGGCGTACGCCGAGGGCATCCTGCCGGTGCCGCTGGTGGGCGCGGACCACGACGAGGTGGTCGCCGCCGAGCAGGTACGACAGGTGTGCAGCGCCACGACGTTCCGGCTGACCACCGAGATCACCGAGCCGGCCGGCTGGCACCTGGAGGTGTTGCCGCCCGTCGACGGCAACGTCGACCGGGTCTACCGCTGCCTGGCCGGCCGGGGCGTCGACGCGCTCACCGCCCCCACTCTCACCGGTCGCTGAACCCGCCGCGCGTCCGTCCCCGGTCACGCACCGCACGCAACGCGTCCCGGCTGTCCAGCGCGTCGAGGGTGTCCGCGTCGATGCCGTACGGCATCAGGTCCGGTGGGGCGGTGGGGTTCGGCTGCTCCGCCGGCTCCGGTTCGTCACGCTGGCGGGCGGCCGACACGGCGACGGTGGCGACCGTCGCCAGCAGCACGCACAACAGCGCGAGAACGACCCCGACAAGGTCCTGCCGGCGCAGGACGACCAGCAGGATCAGCAGCGCGAGGGCACCCGGGGCCGCGACCGCCGCCACCATCCGCGCATCGATCCTGGAGAGTCGATTCACCCTTCCAGCATGTCGTGGCCCGGCTCGCTGTCAACCGCAGAGGCGATCCGCCACGCCGAGCGGCGTCGATCAAACGGTTGGGTCGACCTGACCGATCGGATCGCGTACGCAGTGGACTCGCCTCGCTACTCTCGGTGTTCCGCAGGCTGCTCCGTCAGCGAGGTCGCCCATGAACGTACGCCCACCCCGGTCCCGGCTCCGCTCGGTCGCGACGACGCTGGCGGTCGCTTTGACCCTCACCCTGGCCGCTGCGGCCGGATGCGACAGCCGCAAGGAGCCGGATCTGCCGTCGGTCCAGCAGAAACTGCGGGAGTCGCACACCTTCGGTCAGTCGACGCTGCGCATCGGCGTCGCCACCAAGGAGCCGCTGATGGGCGACCTGCGTAACGGCCAGCACGTCGGCTTCGACGTCGAGATCGGCAAGTACATCGCGGCCTCGCTGGGCTACCAGGGCGAGCAGCGGCTGGAGTTCGTGTCGGTGGCCACCGAGAACCGCATCCCGGCGCTGCAGGGCGGCACGGTGGATCTTGTGGTGTCCAGCTTCTCGATGACCGAGGAGCGCGAGAAGCTGGTCAGCTTCGCCGGCCCGTACTTCGTCACCACCCAGGAGGTGATGGTGCCGGTCCGGCTCAAGGACAAGATCCGCACCATTGAGGACCTGCGTGACCCGGCCTACAAGGTCTGCACCAGCGGGGGGTCCACCACGGAGGCCGAGCTGGAGAAGCACCAGGTCAGAACGTTCGTGGTGAAGGACGTGGGGGACTGCGTCGACGGTATCCGGCGCGGCCGGTACGACGCGGTCAGCTCTGACGAGACGATCCTCGCCGGCTTCCTGTCCATCTACCCGAGGGAGTTCGAGGTCGTCGACATGCCGTTCGGCACCAGCGAACTGCTGGGCATCGGCGTGCCGATCGGCGACCCCGCGCTGCGTGACCTCGTCGCGTACTTCCTGCAGAAGAGCTACCAGATGGGCCGCAACGGGGAGGCGAGCCCCTGGCAGATCGCGTACAACAGCACCCTCGGGCCGTGGTTGCACGTCGAGAAGCGTCAGCCGCAGCCGCTGAACGTGCCGAAACTGGTGGACTTCGACGACAAGTCGCCCTCGTCGTGAGCACGACGCCGACCGCCACCGACGGCCCGGTTCCACCGCCCCGTGCGGCGGTGCCGGTCGAGCCGACGGCCCAGATCGAGCCCGTGCGCGTGCCCTGGGACCCGTCGGAACGGCGGGCGCGGGCCAGCCAGTCGTTCTGGACCGCGGTCGTGGGCGTGCCGGCGATCTTCTCGGTGCTCCGGCTCGGCGTGGAGGCGGGCGGCGAGCTACAGACCACCCTGTTGCTGGTCGCCAACGTCGGGACGGTCAACCTGCTCGCGGGTTTCCTCACCACCGCGGCCCGACTGCTCTCCACCGGGCTGGTCGCCGTCTTCGCGCTCGGCGCGGTGCTGGCCGTGAGCGTGGAGCGCCTGCCACCCGGCACCCGACGTCGTCCACTCTTCGCCCGCTGGGCGGACCTCACCCCGGCCTGGTTCGTGCTGGCCAGCTTTCTGCTCGCCCTGCTCACCTGGCCGCTGCTCTACCTGCCGCTGCTGCTGCCCGCGTTCGCGGCCGCGTTCCAGCTCCGGCCGGAGCGGTTGCACGAATGGGTCGTACCCCGGTTCCTGGCGATCATCGCGCTGTTCGCCGGGTACGGGTGGCTGATGGTGCCCACCCTGCGCGCCGCCGGCGCGGAGGGTGACCTGCTGGTGCTGGCGCTGCTGACGGTCCCGCCGGTGCTGGCGCTGTTCATCGCCGGGCCGCTGCCCGGCGTGGTCATCCGTCCGCTGGCGTCGGTGACCGAGGTGGCGGTGCTGGCCATGCTGCTCTGGGCCGCGCTGCCGGTGATCAGCACACCGGTCCTACCGCTCACCGTCACCACGGTGGGCGCCGAGAACGGCCCGACCGAGGACGTACGAGGGCACGTGGTGACCACCGACGATGTCAACATGGTGATCCTGCAGGAGCGGGGTGGGGTCCGGTACGTGCCCGTCGGCCTCGTCCGGGCGCAGGTGCTCTGCCCGAGCGAGGAGGAGTTGCCCCGGCACCGGCTGCGCATCCACGACTTCCACGTCGAGGACTCGCTGCTGGAAGGGCTGGGCCGCCGCGTCCGCCCGGTGTACCGCATCGACGCCGCCTGCCGCGCCCCCGGGCCGCCCGCCGCGCCTCAGTAGGACTTCTCCTGACCCAGGACGTGCTGGGCGACGAAGTTGAGGATCATCTCCCGGCTGACCGGGGCTATCCGACCCGCCCGCACCGCGCCCAACAGCGTCGCCACCCCGTACTCGGTGGTCATGCCGGCCCCGCCGAGGGCCTGCACGGCGGTGTCCACGGCGAGCGCGGCGGCCTCGCCGGCCGCGTACTTGGCCATGTTGCCGGCCACCCCGGCCTCCAGGTCACGGCCGGCGTCGTACAGCGTGGCCGCCTTCTGGATCATCAGGCGGGCCAGCTCCACCTGCACGGCCGCGTGCGCCAGCGGATGCGACACCCCCTGGTGCGAGCCGATGCTCCGGCCACCCCAGACCTTGCGGGTGGCGGTGTACTCGCTGGCGCGCTCGATGGCGTACCGGCCGGTGCCGGCACCCATCGCCGCCACCGTGATCCGCTCGGGGTTGAGCCCGCTGAACAGGGCCGGCAACCCGGCGTCGAGGGACTCGCCGACCAGCGCGTCGGCGGGCACCCGCACGTCGTCCAGGTAGAGCAGGAACTGGTTCTCCGGGGACACGATCTCCATGTCCAGCTTGGACCGGGTCAGCCCGGCCGCGTCGGTCGGCACGATGAAGAGCGCGGGCTTGAGCTTCCCGGTGGCGGAGTCCTCCGTCCTCGCGACGACGAGCACGTGACCCGCCTCGTCGACGCCGGAGATGTAGCACTTGCGGCCGTTGAGCACCCAGTCGTCGCCGTCGCGGCGGGCCACCGTGCCGAGGCGGTGGAAGTTGGATCCGGCCTCCGGCTCGGTGATCGCGAAGACGATCTTCGCTGAGCCGTCGGCGAGACCGGGCAGGTGCCGTTTGCGCTGTTCCTCGGTGCCATGTCGGGCGATCACGGTGGCCGCGATGGCGGGGGACACCACCAACAGCAGCAGCGGGCAGCCGGCCGCCGCCAACTCCTCGCAGACGATTGCCAGTTCGGTGATGCCGCCGCCCCCACCGCCGTACTCGGTGGGGATGTTGACCCCCAGGTAGCCGAGCCGCCCCGCCTCGGCCCACAGCTCGGTGGTGTGCTCACCGGCCTTCGCCTTCTCGACGAAGTAGCCGTGCCCGTACCGGCGGCCGAGCGCCCGTACCGCGTCGCGCAACTGGTCCTGTTCGGAAGTGAGGTCGAAGTTCATCAGTGGTCCTTTCCGATAACGGCCAGCACGTCGCCCGTCCGTACCTGACCACCGGCGGACACCGGCAGTTCGGCGACCACGCCGTCGGTCGGGGCGAGCACGGGATGTTCCAGCTTCATCGCTTCGAGGGTGAGCAGAAGGTCGCCGGCCGCGACACGCTGGCCGACCTCGACGTGCACCCGGGTCACCGCGCCGGGCAGTGGCGCGAGCAGCGACCCGGCGGCCAGCTCCGCGGTCGGCAGGGGCAGACGCGGCAGCTCGGCCAGGCTCGCCGCCCCGTCCGGACCGTCCACGAAGATCTCCGACCCCACCCGGTGTACGCGGTACGACCGCCGCACCCCGTCGACGTCGAGGACCACGCGGTCCGGGTTGGCCTCGATCAGCTCGACCACCTGCCGCTCGGCGCTCCCGTCAGGGGCGCCGGGTTGGCCGGCGGCGCGGCGTCCGTCGGGGTTGTCCGGGTCGGCGTGCTGCGCGACGGACCAATCGACCAGGCCGCCGGTGCGGTCGAGCCGGTAGTGGACCTCGATCTCGCCGTCCGGACCGGTGAAGCGGGTGACCTGTCCGACGGCCGGCACGTTGCGCCAGCCGGAGGGGAGGCCGGCGAGCACCGGTGCGGTCGATCGGCGGTGTGCGGCGCCGGCCAACGCGGCGGCGAGCGCGGTGACCGGGAGCTGGTCGGCGGGGAGCAGCGGCGCGAAGACCTCCGGGTGCCGGTCCAGAAAGCCGGTGTCGATCTCGCCGGCCGCGAACTCCGGGCTGCGCAGCACCCGGACCAGCAGATCCCGGTTGGTGGCGACGCCGTGAATCTCGGCCCGCGCCAGCGCGCCCGCGAGCGCGCGGATGGCCTCGGACCGGGTCGGGGCCACGGCGATCACCTTGGCCAGCAGCGAGTCGTAGTGCACGCTTACCACCGAGCCGGCCACCACCCCGGAGTCGAGTCGCAGGCCCGCCCGCTGGATCGAGCCGAACTCGCGGTCCACGCCCGGCACCTGGAAGCGGTGCAGGGTGCCGGTGGCGGGCCGCCAACCCTGCGCCGGCTCCTCGGCGCAGAGCCGCACCTCGATCGCGTGGCCACGGGTGTCGGGATCGTGGTGCTGCGCCGGCAGCGGCTCACCCTCGGCCACCAGCACCTGCATCCGGACCAGGTCCAGCCCGTCCGCAGTGGTCAGTTCGGTGACCGGATGCTCCACCTGGAGTCGGGTGTTCATCTCGAGGAAGTAGACCGCCCCGTCGGGCGTCAGCAGGAACTCGACAGTGCCCGCGCCCACGTAGTCGACAGCTCGTCCGGCGGCCTCGGCGGCCTCGTGCAGACGCTCCCGCACCTCGGCTGGCACCAGACCGGGCGCCTCTTCGATGATCTTCTGGTGCCGGCGCTGGATCGAGCACTCCCGGACGCCGAGCACGTGCACGGTCCCGTGGGTGTCGCCGAGGATCTGCACCTCGACGTGCCGGCCGCGCTCGACGTACCGCTCGATGAAGACCGTGCCGTCACCGAACGCCGAAGCCGCCTCGCGCCGCGCGGAGGCGACGGCCTCGGCGAGCTCGGCCGCGTCCCGGACGATCCGCATGCCCCGGCCACCGCCACCGGCGGACGCCTTAACCAGCACCGGGAAGCCGGTGGCCTGGTCGGCGTCGGTCCAGCTCGGCAGCATCGGCACGCCCGCCTCGGCGAGCAGCGCCTTCGCCGCCAGCTTGTCACCCATCGCGGCGATGACCTTGGCCGGCGGACCGACCCAGGTCAGACCCGCGTCGGTCACCGCCGCCGCGAACTCGGCGTTCTCGGCGAGGAACCCGTAACCCGGGTGGACGGCGTCCGCGCCGCTGCGCCGCGCCGCGTCCAGGAGGAGATCCACCCGCAGGTACGTCTCGGCCGGCGTGGCGCCCGGCAGCCGGACCGCCTGATCGGCCTCGGCGACGAAGGGCGCGTCGGCGTCCGCGTCCGAGTGCACGGCGACGGTCTGCACGCCCATCGCCCGGCAGGTGGCGAAGACCCGGCGGGCGATCTCGCCCCGGTTGGCCACGAGCAGTCTGGTGATCATTGGCGACTCCCTCTACATCCGGAAGACGCCGAAGCCGTCGGCGCCCCTGACCGGTCCGTTGTGGATCGCCGATAGACAGAGGCCGAGGACGGTACGCGTGTCCCGAGGGTCGATCACCCCGTCGTCGTAGAGCCGGCCGGAGAGGAACAGCGCGCCCGACTGCGACTCGATCTGCTGCTCGACCATCATCCGCATCGCCGCGTCGGACTCCTCGTCGTAGTCACGCCCACGGGCGGCGGCCGCCTGCCGGGCCACGATCGACAGCACGCCGGCGAGCTGTGCCGGACCCATCACCGCCGACTTGGCATTCGGCCAGGTGAACAGGAACCTCGGCTCGTACGCCCGACCGCACATGCCGTAGTTGCCGGCCCCGTACGAGGCCCCGAGGTTCACCGTGAGGTGCGGCACCGTCGAGTTGGACACGGCATTGATCATCAATGCGCCGTGCTTGATGATCCCGCGCTGCTCGTACTCGGTGCCGACCATGTAGCCGGTGGTGTTCTGCAGGAAGATCAACGGGGTGTCGGAGGCGTTGGCGAGCTGGATGAACTGGGCCGCCTTCTGCGCCTCCGCGCTGAACAGCACCCCCCGCGCGTTGGCCAGCACGCCAACCGGATAACCGTGCAGCTCGCCCCAGCCGGTGACCAGCGAGTCCCCGTACGCCGGCTTGAACTCGTCGAAGTCACTGCCGTCCAGGATGCGGGCCAGCACCTCACGCGGGTCGAACGGCACCTTCAGATCGGAGCTGACGATGCCCAGCAGCTCCTCCGGGTCGTACTTCGGCGGCCGGGGCACCGCCGTCCGCGGCGCGGGACCCCGCTTGCGCCAGTTCAGTCGGCGTACGCACTGACGGGCCAGGCGGATGCCGTCGCGCTCGTCCTCGGCCAGGTAGTCGGCCAACCCGGACGTGCCGGCGTGCATCGCCGCGCCGCCCAGCGACTCGTCGTCGGTGACCTCTCCGGTCGCCATCTTCACCAGCGGCGGCCCGGCCAGGTAGACCTGTGACCGGTCCCGAATCATGATCACGTGATCCGACATCCCCGGCACGTACGCGCCGCCGGCCGTCGCGTTGCCGAAGACCACGCTGACCGTGGGGATGCCCGCCGCCGAGAGGCGGGTCAGGTCACGGAACACCCGACCGCCGGGGATGAAGATCTCCGCCTGCGTGGGCAGGTCCGCCCCGGCCGACTCGACCAGGTTGACCATGGGCAGCCGGTTGGCCAGGGCGATCTCGCCGGCCCGCCGGGTCTTCGCCAGGGACCATGGATTGACCGCGCCGCCGCGTACCGTCGGATCGTTGGCGACGATCAGGCACTCCACGCCCTCGACGACACCGATGCCGGTGACCACGCTGGCCCCCACCGGGAAGTCCGTGCCGTACGCGGCGACCGGTGACAGCTCGAGGAACGGGCTGTCGGCGTCGACCAGCAACTCGATCCGCTCCCGGGGCAGCAGCTTGCCGCGTGCGTGGTGCCGCGACACGTACTTCGCACCGCCGCCCGCGCGTGCCTGGTCGAGCGCGGCGTCCAACTCGGCCAGTCGCTCCAGCAACGCCGCCCGGTTGGCCGCGTACGTCGGTGCGGACGGCTCGACCGTGCTGTCCAGGGTGGTCATAGGCCCATGCCCTTCGCGATGATCTCGTTCATGATCTCGGTGGTGCCGCCGCCGATGCCGAGGATCCGCGCGTCGCGGTAGTGCCGTTCCACCTCGGCGTCGCGCAGGTAGCCGAAGCCACCGTGCAGTTGCAGGGCCTGGTCGACGACGTGGTCGCAGGCGGCCACGGCCACGTTCTTCGCCATCGCCACCTCGGTCACCACCGGCTCGCCCGCAGCTACCCGGGCGGCCACCTCGTGCACGTACGACCGGGCTGCCTCGGCCCGCGTGTGCATCTCGACCAGCCGGTGCCGCACCACCTGCCGGCCGACCAGCGGACGCCCGAAGGTCTGCCGGTCCCGGCACCAGCGCACCGCCAGCTCCACACAGCGTTGCGCGGTCGCGTACGCCTGCGTGGCCAGCGAGAGCCGCTCGGCCGCGAAGTGTTGCATGATCGCCAGGAAGCCGGTGTTCTCCGCGCCGATCCGGTTGGTCACCGGCACCCGTACGTCCACGAACGACAGCTCGGCGGTGTCCGAGCAGTGCCAACCCAACTTCTCCAACCGGCGTCCCACGGTGAACCCGGGCGAACCCTTGTCGATCACGAGCAGGGTCAGGTTGCCGCTTCCCGGGAAATCCGTGCACACCGCCGTGGTTACGAAGTCGGCCCGGTGACCGCTGGTGATGTAGGTCTTCGACCCGTTCACCACGTAGTGGTCGCCGTCGCGGCGAGCGGTCGTGCGGATGCCGGCCACGTCCGAACCGCCGTCCGGCTCGGTGATGGCCAGGGCACCGATCGTCGTACCGGCCAGGGTGGGTCGGACGTACCGTTCGATCAGGCCGTCGTCACCCGGGGACGGGACGCCGGTGAGTCGACCGCCGAGCGATCCGCCGGTGCGGGCACCGGCGGCCGCGACCATGTGCGGCAGCGCGATGCCGTGCGTGAACAGGGCCGCGACCAGGCCGGACGACCCGCCGGAACGGATCAGCTCCTCGGTCACGATGATGGAGTCGAGCAGGTCGCCGCCGCTGCCGCCGACCGACTCGGGAAAGCCGATGCCGAGTAGGCCCAGCTTCGCGGCCGTGGCGTGCAGGGCCCGGGGGACCTCGCCGGCCCGTTCCCAGTCGTCCAGGTGCGGCAGCACCTCCCGGGTCACGAACGCCCGGGTCAACTCGCGGAGCTGTCGACGCTCCGGGGTGTCCACGATGCTCATCGGGCGACCTCCGCCGGCAGGTCGACGATCCGCGCGCGGAGCAACTCACCGAGCGCCTTGGCCTGCGGGTCGAATCGGGTGGACGCGGCCACCCCGGCCCCGAGCAGGCCCTCGATCACGAAGTTCACCGCCCGCAGGTTCGGCAGCTCGTAGCGCCGGACGGTGAGTGCCGCCGTCTCCGGCAGCAGCTCGGCCAGCCGCTCGACGGTCAACCAGGCGCGCAGCCACGCGTACCCGGCGTCGGAGCGCGCCCAGACGCCGAGGTTGGCGTCCCCGCCCTTGTCGCCCGAGCGCGCGCCGACCAGCTCACCGAGCGCTCCGCGCCGGGTCGGGCCGGTGACCGCCGCGTCGCCACCCGACGCGGCCTCGTCCGGGGCGATCGGGGCCGTGCGGGCCGGCGGGGCGATCGACACCCGCTCGCCGCCGGGCAGGACCGCCACCTGCGCGACCTCGTCCTGCGGCACGGTGTCGGCGGTGAAGACGCCGTACGGGGTGGCGTCGCCCGGCAGGGTGGTCAGCGTGCAACCCGGGTACGAGGCCAGTGCCAGCTCCACGGCGGCGGCCGAGAAGACCCGCCCGGCCCGCGTCCGGTCACTGTCGCGCAGGTGTACGTGCAGCAGGGCGCTGGCCGCCTCGGTGTCGGCGGCGTCGGGGTGGTCGGTGCGGGCGAGGGTGAACTCCAGCCCGGCGCTGCCGACCGCCTCGGCGATCTGCCCCCGTACCAGGGCCGCCTTCGCCTCGATGTCGAGGCCGCACAGGACGAACGTCATCGAGTTCCGGAAGCCGCCGAGGTTGTTGACGCCCACCTTGAGCGTGGGCGGCGGCGGGGTACCCCGTACGCCGGTGACGCGCACCCGGTCCGGTCCGTCGGGGTGCAGGGTCACCGTGTCCAGCCGGGTGACCACGTCCGGCCCCAGGTACGCCGGCCCGCCGACCTCGTACAACAGTTGGGCGGTGACGGTCTCCACGGTGACCGCGCCACCGGTGCCCGGATGCTTGGTGAGCACAGCGGAACCGTCGGGGCGCACCTCGGCGATCGGGAAGCCGGGCCGGTGCCCGCCGTCGGGCAGCTCGGTGAAGAAGCTGAAGTTGCCGCCGGTGACCTGTGCGCCGCATTCGAGGAGGTGCCCCGCGACGGTGGCCCCGGCCAGCTCGTCGAGATCGTCGCGACTCCACCCGTACCGCGCGATGGCCGGGCCCACCACCAGCGACGCGTCGGTGACCCGACCCGTCACGACCACGTCGGCCCCGGCGTCGAGGCAGGCGGCGATCCCGAACGCGCCCAGGTACGCGTTCGCGGTGAGCGCGTCGGCCCGTTGGAGGGCGTCGCCCTCGACGTACCCGACCCGCACCGCCAGGCCCAGGCGGCCGGCGAGCGCCTCGATGGCGGCGGCCAGTCCGGCCGGGTTCAACCCGCCCGCGTTGGTCACGACCCGCACCCCCCGGTCGAGGGCCGTGCCGAGGCACGTCTCCGCCTGGCGCAGGAACGTCTTCGCGTAGCCGAGGTCGGGGTCGCGGAGCCGGTCCCGACCGAGGATCAGCATGGTCAACTCGGCCAGGTAGTCGCCGGTCAGCACGTCCAGCTCGCCGCCGTCGAGCATCTCCCGCCAGGCGGTGAACCGGTCACCGTAGAAGCCGGAGGCGTTGCCGATACGGATCACGGGCGTACCCCGTCTCCGCTGGCTGGCGTCCGGCCGTCGCCCGGCGGTCCGGCGAAGGCCTGGGCCACGTCGAGCCATTCGTCGGCGACCGGGCCGGTGGGCCGTAGGGCGAGATCCGCCCGGTGCCGGCGCTGGGTGACCAGGAGACAGAAGTCCCGGGCCGGACCGCTCACCCGGTCGGCGGCGTCCGCCGGCCCCCAGACCCAGGTGTCGCCGCCGGGCGCGGCCAGCTCGACCCGGACCGGCGACGCTGGTACGGCACGGCCGTGGGCGGTGAACCCGTGCCCGAGGGTACGCACACCGAGGTGCGCCACGTGGCGGAGGCGGTCGGTGGCCGGCCGGACGACACCGAGGGCGTCGGCCACGTCCTCACCGTGCGCCCACGTCTCCATGATCCGCGCGGTCGCCATCGAGGTGGCCGACATCCGGGTGCCGTACCAGGGCAGTTTGTCGCCGGCCGGAACGGCGGCCAGTGCGTCGACGAGCGCGGCCCGGCCGGCCCGCCAGCGGGCCAGCAGGTCGGCGGGGGGTGCCAGGAACTCGTCGACCCCGGCGTCCACCAGCCGGGTCACGTCCGGCGCTCCGGTCACCGTCGCGTAGAACGCCTCGGCGTCGGTGGCGGCCAGCAGCGCCACGTGGTCGGTCCAGGCCAGGTGGGCGATCTGGTGCGAGATGGTCCAGCCTGCCGCCGGGGTCGGGCGGGCCCAGCCGGCCACGGACAGCGGCGCGACCAGCGCGTCCAGGTCGGCGCACTCGTCGGTCAGATCCGTGAGCAGGTCACTGAGGTCGACCATGGTGCCTCCGGTCGGTGCGGGCCCCGATGGCCGGGGTCAGGGCGTGAGCAGGGTGGCGAGCTGACGTTTCCAGGTGACGAGCAGGGCGGTACGACGCGCCGAGTCGTCGCTGAGCAGGTTGGCCACTCCGAGCCCGCGCATCAGGTCGAGGGTGGCCTGCACCGCCTCGCGGACGCCAGGTCGGCGCTCGTCGACCCCGAGCAGCGCGACGGTGAGCCGGTGCATCTCCCGGCCGACCGTCGCCTCCAGCGGCACGAGGGCGTCGCGAAGCTCGCGGTCGGTGCGGGCCGCCACCCACAGTTCGAGCGCGGCGACGAAGAGCGGCCCGGTGAAGGCCACCCCGAGCAGATCGATCACCCGGTCCAGTCGCTGCGGGCCGGCCGGCAACGCCTCGGCCTCGGTGCGCAGCTCGTCGGCGCGGCGTTCGGCCAGGTGCGCCACGGCGGCCGTGACCAGCGCGGCCTTCGTGGGGTAGTGGTGCAACTGGGCACCCCGCGAGACGCCGGCCCGGGCGGCCACGACGGTGGTCGTGGTGCCGGACCAGCCGTGCTCGATGAGGCAGTCGACTGTGGCCTCCAGCAGGCGGGCCCGGGTGGCGCGACTGCGCTCCTGCTGGGGAACACGTGTCGATGCGGGAGGCATGCGAACAGCCTGTGGCCTGGGAAACAAACAGTCAAGACTGACTTTTTGTGGCGCCAGGCGACGAGCGGTGGCCCGGGGCGGCTCCCACCGGGTGTCTGCGGGCTCTGTCGGGCGGCTCTCACCTGGTGTTCTTGCGGTCTGTCGAGTGGCCCCACCGCTCTCCTTGGGCCCTGTCGGGCGGCTCTCACCTGGTGTTCTCGCGGTCTGTCGGGCGGCCCCACCGCTCTCCTTGGGCCCTGTCGAGCTGCCCCAGGAATGGGGCAGGCGGGTCGCGTCGCCTCCCGAATCGCCTGCCCCAGATTCGGGGCAGCTCGACAGGGCCCAACCACCTACTCCGCGGTCCTGCTCGCCACCGATCACCCGGCCGTGCCGGGGCGAGGGCTGGCTGGTCGAACGTGTACGCGTCGGGCGGATCCGTGCGGTTCAGCGGCCGTCGCGGGGGCCGAAGACGGCGAGCGCGTCGGCGTCGCTGTGGCGGGAGCGCAGGTACTCGTCGGCCCACGCGGCGGCGTCCGGATAGCCCGACTCCGTCGTCACCCGGGCGCAGGCCGCGTCCACGTCGAACGCGGTACGGCGGAGCTGGACGCCCGGCCCGAGCAGGGCCCACCACGCGCCCGCGCCCCCGTACGGCATGCCGACGCTGCCCGCGTTGACGACCAGCCGTCGGTCGACCAGCCGGGTGAAGGGCATGTGGGTGTGACCGCAGACGACCGTGGAGACCTCGGCCGGCAGACCGGCGAACACCTCCGCCCAGCGCGCCATCCGGGAGTCGACGAGCACCATCTCCTCGTCGTCGCGGGGCGTCGCGTGGCAGAACAGCGTCGGGCCCAGGCCGTCGACCTCCAGCGTCACGGTCGCGGGCAGCGCGGCCAGCCGGGCTACCTGATCGTCCCGAAGCTGGCCGGCGGCCCAGTTCGACACCTCTATCGAGGCGGGGCGGCCCGCACGCGCCTCGACCAGCTCACGTTCGCAGTTGCCGCCCACCCAGCAGGCCCGGTCACCGAGCCCGGCGAGCACGTCCAGCACCTCGACCGGCTGCGGACCGGCCGCGATGTCGCCGGTCAGCACGATGAGGTCGGCGGCGGCGACGTCCGGCTCGGCCAGCACCGCCTCCAGCGCGGGCAGCACACCATGGATGTCGGAGAGCACGGCGACCCGGTTCAGCATGGCCCCACACTTCACCCCGCCAGCCGTCCCGACCCAGCGATTCTGCGCCGGGCAGACAAACGGGCAGACAGATACGTCCCCGCCTTGCCGTCGGGGACGGAAGGCGGGGACGTACCGATGTCTCAGACGCGGGCGCGGCGGGCCAGACGCTCCGGGTCCAGGATGATGATGCTCTTGCCGTCCAGCCGCAGCCAGCCGCGCGAGGCGAAGTCGGCCAGCGCCTTGTTGACCGTCTCCCGGGAGGCGCCGACGAGCTGGGCGATCTCCTCCTGGGTGAGGTCGTGGGTCACGCGCAGGACGCCGCCGTCGCGGGTGCCGAAGCGGCCGGCCATCTGGAGCAGGTTCTTCGCCACCCGGCCCGGCACGTCCGTAAAGATCAGGTCGGCGAGCGAGTCGTTGGTCCGGCGCAGCCGCCGGGCGAGCACCCGGAGCAGCTGCTCGGCGATCTCCGGGCGGTTGTTGAGCCACGGCCGCAGCGCCTGCTTGCGCAGCCGTACCAGCCGGGTGTCGGTCACCGCGGTGGCGGTCGCCGTACGCGGACCCGGGTCGAAGAGCGACAGCTCGCCGACCATGTCCGACGGGCCCATCACCGCGATCAGGTTCTGCCGGCCGTCCGCCGCCCGGCGGCCGACCTTGATCTTCCCGGACAGCAGGATGTAGAGGCTGTCACCGGGCTCGCCCTCATTGAAGACGATCTCGCCCTTGCGGACCTCGATCGTCTCCATCTCCTTGGCGAGCGCCTCGGCAGCTTCCGGGTCGACACCCTGGAAGATCCCGCTGCGGGCCAGTACCTCGTCCATTGCGCACCTCCGGTTGCGCGTGCCGTCCGTCGGCCGGGGCCGCCGTCCGCTGATCCCCTCGCGCGCCGCCAAGTCTAGGCGCACGTGAGCACGAATCAGAGGTCGCCCCTGGAATCTTGATCGGTGGGCGTAACCTGCCCGACGTGCTGAGGGACCCGATTCTGACCAGCCGCGTCGAGGGCGGGCGAAACGTACCGCTGCTCGTCTGGCGGGCCGACGGGCCCCTGCGGGCGGTCAGCAGCGGCCCGCTGGGTGGTGGCGTCGGCATCCGGCGGTGGGTGCTGAACGCGACCGTGCCCATGTCGTACGACCGGGAAGACCCCGCCGCCCACCTGGCCGCACTCGCCGCGGACCTGGCCCTGGACGGGCCCGGGGTGGGTCTGCTGACCGGCGTCGACGTGACCGAGGTGGTGACCCGGACGGACACCGGGGTGCGGGCGTGGGCGACCGTCGGGCTCGGCACACCGGTGCCCGCCGCCGCGCCGGCCACGGGAGCGCTCAGCCAGCGGGTGGGCACGGTCAACATCGTGGTGTACGTGCCGGCCCGGCTCGCCGACTCGGCGCTGGTCAACGCCGTCGCCACCGCCACCGAGGCGAAGACCCAGGCGATCGGGGAGCTGGGACTGCCCGGGACGGGTACCCCCACCGACGCGGTCACCGTGCTCTGCCCGGTGGACGGGCCGGAGGCCGCGTACGGGGGGCCACGTTCGATGTGGGGCGCCCCGTTGGCCCGAGCCGTCCACGCCGCCGTGCGCGCGGGCGGCGAACGGCCGGTCGTGCCCTGGTCAGACCGGCTGACCGGCTGAACTTCCGACCGATCGGCCCTCGTCGGCGCGTTCCGAGGTCGGTAGGGTCGCGGGCGATGTACGCTACCGCCCCTTTCGCGTCCCGCCCGTTCCGCCGCGTCACCGCCGGCCTCGCGGCGCTGCTGGCCGCCCTGCTCGTCGCCGGCTGCGCCGACAGCGGGGACGCCCCGGTGTGGCAGCCCGGCGCCGGTGGCGGTGGCACGGGCGCGCCGCTGAACACGGCCGGCCCGAAGGCCAGCGGCGGCGCGACGGCCGCCAACGGGGGCGGCGTCATCTCGCTCTCCGCGACCGGCGACATCATCATGGGCAACGCGCCCGGTCGGCTGCCCGCCGCCGGTGGCAAGGGATTCTTCGACTCGGTCACCGGGGCGCTCAAGGCCGACCTGGTCATGGGCAACCTGGAGGAGCCGCTGACGGTGGACACCGGCACCGGCAAGTGCGGGGCCAACTCCACCCGCTGCTTCCAGTTCCGTGCGCCGCCCGAGTACGCGGCGCACCTGCGTGACGCCGGGTTCCGGGTGCTCAACCAGGCCAACAACCACGGTTACGACTACGGGCCGAAGGGCTACCAGAACACGCAGCAGGCGCTGGAGAAGTACGACCTGGAGCACACCGGCGCGCCGGACGAGATCACCGTGGTCGACGTCAAGGGCGTCAAGGTCGCCGTGGCCGGCTTCTCCTCGTACGTCTGGTCCAACAGCCTGGTCGACATCGCCAAGGCCAAGACGGTGGTCGCGAAGGCGGCCACCCTCGCCGATCTGGTCGTGGTGCAGGTGCACATGGGTGGCGAGGGAGCGGACAAGACCCGGGTCAAGCCGGGCACCGAGCTGTTCCTGGGCGAGAACCGGGGCGATCCGGTCAAATTCTCCCACGCCATGATCGACGCGGGCGCGGACCTGATCGTCGGGCACGGGCCGCACGTGCTGCGGGGCATGGAGTTCTACCAGGGGCGGCTGATCGCGTACAGCCTGGGCAACTTCGCCGGCGGCGGCAACTCGCTGAGCAACGCCGGCCGGCTGGGCTGGGGCGGTGTGCTGAAGGTGTCGCTCAAACCCGACGGGAGCTGGAGCGGCGGCTCGTTCACCTCTACGTACATGAACTCGGCCGGCAAGCCGACGATGGACCCGGACGACCGGGGCCTGGGGCTCGTCACCGAGCTGAGCCGAACCGACTTCCCCAGGAGCGGGGCCCGGCTCGACGGGCAGGGCAGGATCACCGCGCCGACCGGCGGTTGACCCGGGAGGAACGTCCGGGGCGCGACGTAGGCTGACCGTCGTGACCAGTAGCCCTCCCGGCGCCAGCGAGACCGACCTCGGGCGCACCCGCCGCGCCCGCAAGATCGGCCGGGTGCTGACCGAGACGCACCCCGACGCGCACTGCGAGCTGGACCACTCCAACGCGCTGGAGCTGTCCGTCGCCACCATCCTGTCCGCCCAGTGCACCGACAAGAAGGTCAACGAGGTCACCCCGAAGCTCTTCGCCCGCTACCCGGACGCCGCCGCGTACGCCGGCGCCGACCGGGGCGAGATGGAGGAGCTGATCCGGCCCACCGGGTTCTACCGCAACAAGACGGACTCGCTGCTCAAACTCGGGCAGGCCCTCGTCGACAGGTACGACGGCCAGGTTCCCGGCCGGCTCGCCGACCTGGTGACGCTCCCCGGGATCGGCCGCAAGACCGCCAACGTCATCCTCGGCAACGCCTTCGACGTGCCCGGTATCACCGTCGACACGCACTTCCAGCGGCTGGTGCACCGGTGGCGACTGACCACCGAGACCGACCCGGTCAAGATCGAGCACGCGATCGGCGCGCTGTACCCCAAGCGCGACTGGACGATGCTGTCGCACCGGATCATCTTCCACGGGCGGCGGGTCTGCCACGCCCGCAAACCGGCCTGCGGGGCGTGCACGCTCGCGAAGCTCTGCCCCTCGTACGGCACCGGCCCGACCGAGCCGGCCGCCGCCGCCAAGCTGCTCAAGGGCCCCCGGGCGCGTGACCTGGCCGTGGCGGCCGGGGTCGACCCGGATCTGGTGCCGCCGCAGGCGGTCGCCGCGGAGGTGCCGTGAACCGCCTGCTCACGGGTGCGGCCACCCGGCGGCTCGCCCTGCTCGCCGTGCCGCTCGCGCTGTTCGTCGGCGGTTGCACCGCCAGCCCGGCCGACGACCCCGCACCCAAGTCGGCCGCCGCCGCCGAACGACCGTCGCCCTTCCGGGACTGCGGCACGTTGAATGCGGCACCGACACCCAGCCCCGGGGCTGTCTCCACCCCGCCGGCCGCGACCACTGCGGCTGTGGACGGGCAGGAGTTGCCGGCGCTGACCCTGGCCTGCTTCACCGGCGGCGCGCCGGTCGCGCTGCGGGACGTGGCCGGGCCAGCCGTGATCAACGTGTGGGCCTCCTGGTGCGGGCCGTGCCGCAAGGAACTGCCGGCCTTTCAGCGGCTCAGCGAGCGGACCGCCGGTCGGCTCCAGGTCGTCGGGGTCAACACCCGCGACAGCCGGAGCGGCGCCCAGTCCATCGGCGAGGACTTCGGCGTACGGTTTCCGATCCTCGTCGACCAGGGTGACGCGCTGCAACGGGAACTGAGGCGCAACGCCTTCCCGCTGACCCTCTTCGTCGACGCGGGGGGTCGGATCCGGCACATCGACGCCACCGGAGCCCTCGACGACGCCTCGCTCACCACGCTGGTACGCCAGCACCTGGGCGTGGCGGCGTGACCCGTCGACCGCCCGGCTGGATCGACCCGCTGCTGAGTCGACTGGGCACGGCCCGCGTCGAGGACTTCACCCGCCTCACCACCCCCGCCGAGGGTGGCCGGGAGAGCGCCGTGCTGGTGCTGCTCGGTGAGCAGCCCGACACCGGACCGGACGTGCTGATCCTGCAACGGGCCGCGACCCTGCGTAACCATGCCGGCCAGCCAGCCTTTCCCGGCGGGGCGGCCGACCCGGAGGACGCGGACGCCCGCGCCACCGCGCTTCGCGAGGCCAACGAGGAGGTCGGGCTCGACCCGGCCAGCGTGACCGTGCTGGCCGAGCTGCCGAAGCTGTGGATTCCGGTCAGCGACTTCGTGGTCACCCCGGTGCTGGCCTGGTGGCACGACCCGCATCCGGTGCACCCCCGGGAGCCCGCCGAGGTGGCCCACGTGGCACGACTGCCGATCCGCGAACTGGTCGACCCGGCCAACCGGCTGCGGGTCCGCCATCCCAGCGGCTGGGTGGGGCCGGCGTTCTCGTCGCGCGGCATGCTCGTCTGGGGCTTCACCGCCGGGGTGTTGGCGGCCCTGCTCGAAATGGGCGGCTGGGCCCGCCCGTGGTCGCCCGGCCGGCTCGTCGACCTGCCGCCCACGGGCGCCACTCCCGCGCCGTCGGCCGGCACCGACGAGGTCGACGAGACCGCCCTGCGCTGACCACCCGGTCACCTTCCGCAAGCGATGGTCATCAGGTGGGCGCGGTGCCCGTACGCTGGACCCCGTGTCCGTCGTGGATCTCGTCCTGCTGCTGCTCATGCTCGTGTTCGCGATCAGCGGATACCGTCAGGGTTTTGTCATCGGCATCACCTCGCTGTCCGGCTTCTTCCTGGGTCTCCTGCTCGGCCTGCAACTCGGGCCGCTGTTCGCCCGGCAGTTCGTCGACGCCGGCACCCGGGTGCTGATCTCACTGGTGGCGATCTTCGGATTGGCGGTGATCGGGCAGGCGCTCGCCGGCTGGCTCGGCTCGCACCTGCGCAAGACGATCACCAGCGACGTGGGTCGGCGCATCGACGACGTCGGTGGGGCCTTCGTCTCGCTGTTCGCGGTGCTCCTGCTGGCCTGGCTGGTCGCTGTACCGCTCGGATCGTCGTCGGTGCCCTGGCTCGCCGCCTCGGTACGCAACAGCGCGCTGATCAGCGTGGTGAACGGGATCCTGCCGGAGGAGGCACACCGGCTCTCGACCGCGTTGGAGGACACCGTCGACACCGACGGTTTCCCGGACGTCTTCGGTGGCCTCGCGCCCACCCGGGCCCGGCAGGTCGAGCCGCCCGACCCGGCGCTCGCGGGCTCCCAGGTGGTGGTCAACGGTCAGCGTTCGGTGGTCAAGGTGCTCGGCTCCGCGCCGAGCTGCTCGCGTCGGATCGAGGGCTCCGGCTTCGTGTACGCCGACGACCGGGTCATGACCAACGCGCACGTGGTCGCCGGCACCCGTTCGGTGGCCGTGGAGCTGGGCGGCGAGCGGTACGACGGCCAGGTGGTGGTGTACGACCCCAACCGGGACCTGGCCGTGCTGTTGGTGCCGGGGCTTCCCGGCCCGTCGCTGCGGTTCGCCGCCGGCAACGCGGGCAGCGGCTCGGACGCCATCGTGCTCGGCTTCCCGCTCGACGGGCCGTACAACGCGCAGTCCGCCCGGGTCCGTGACGTCGACCGGATCAAGGGCCCGGACATCTACTCCTCCGGGGACGTCACCCGGGAGATCTACACGATTCGGGCCCTGGTGCGCAGCGGCAACTCGGGCGGCCCGCTGCTGTCGGCCAACGGCCTGGTGCTCGGTGTCATCTTCGCGGCGGCGGCCGACGACCCCAACACCGGTTTCGCAGTGACCGCCGCCGAGGCCCGCCCGGTGGCGTTGGCCGGTGCCGAGCGCAACCGGGCCGTCGCCACCGGCGAGTGCACCTGAGCGCCGTACCGGATCAGGTGCGGGCCGGCTCGGCGAGCGGCAGCTTCGCGCGTCCCCAGCGCAGTCCCCGGTCCAGGATCGCCCGCGCCATGATCGCGACGCAGGCGCCGCCGTTGAGGAAGGACGCCGTCACGTCGCTCGGGTGGTGCATCCCCCGGTACATGCGGGTCAGCGCCACGCCCACCGGCACCATCAGCAGCAGCGTCCACCAGGCGACCTTCGCGCCGGTGCTGCGCGCCCGCAGGGCCATCAGCACCGCGATGCCGACGTAGAGGGCGACCGCCGCCGAGGTGTGCCCGGAGGGGAAGCTCGACGTGGGCGGTGAGGTGTCCATGTGCTCCACCGCGGGCCGCTGCCGGTCGATCACCATCGTGGTCAGCAGGAACACCAGTGCCTGGGCGGTCACGGCCGCGCACAGGAACAGCGGCTCCCGCCAGCGCTTCAGCCAGAGCCGCAGCGCCAGCGCCGCCAGCACGGTGACCACGACGATCATCTGAGTGCTGGCGAGGGTGCTGAACACCAGCGAGACGTCGTTCCAGCCGCCGGTGCGGTCACCGGCGAACTCCCGGTTGACCGCGTCCTCGACGGTGAACGGCCAGGTTCGGTTCAAGACACGGGTGACCAGCACCCCGAGCAGCACCATGACGCCGAACAGGAGGGACACCGGCAGCAGCACCCGCCGGACGATCTGGACCACGGTGTCGGACATGAGCCGGCCAATACCCGGTCGGCGTCCTCGTCACGCCTCAGGTCGCGTCGGGCTGCCGCTCGACCTCCGGCGCGACGCCGTCACGGGTCGGCCGCACCGGCCGGAGGCCCGTGTGCGCCCGCCAACTGGTGAACGCTGCGGTGGTCGCCGCGACCACCGCCACGCCGAGCAGGCAACCGCCGAGCACGTCGCTGGCGAAGTGCACGCCGAGCACCACCCTGCTCAGCCCGGTCACCAGCGTGACCAGCAACGCGGCGACCCAGAGCGCGACCTGCGCGGCCCCGCGCCGGACGTACGGCAGGAACACCAGCAGCAGCACGCCGGCGGCCAGGGTGGCGTTCAGCGCGTGCCCGGAGGGGAACGAGTAGCCGGCGGCCCGCGCCACCGGGTCGAGCAGTTCGGGCCGGTCCCGGCCGACGAGCAGCTTGAGCAGCGGGCCCATCAGTCCGCCGACGACCATGGTGGTGGTCGCCCAGAGGGCCAACCGGCGGGCCTGTCGGCGCACCAGCCAGATCACCACCAGCAGTACGACGACCCGCAGCGGCATCGGCGCGAACACCTCGCTCCACACCCGCATCAGCACGACCCAGGCCGGATGGTCCACCGCGTGCTCGTGCAGCGCGTCGGTGACCGTCGAGTCCAGCCGGTGCAGCGGCGCCCACGCTCCGAGCACCAGCAGCGCGAGCAGGGCGAACGGCACCAGCACCAGGAACGCCGCCGTCGCCGCCAGGGTCAGCCGCAGCCCCAGCGAGTGGTCCGGGTCGAGGCGACGCCGCCCCCAGGACGGGCGTCGGTCGGTGGCGAGGGTACGGGTGGCGGGCGTACTCATGCGGTCGGTTCTACCCCACCCGCCGGGCAATCAGGCCTGCCCGGTGCGTCGTTCAGCGAGCGCGCTGGCGGAACCGGCGCACCATCAGCGCCGCGCCGGTGACCAGAGCGGCGAAGAGCACGGCGCCGGTCCACAGTCGCTCCGGCGCGGATTCGGCCGGCACGCCCGCCGGTCGTGCCGTCCACCCCGTCTGCTGCCGGGGAGCGGTGAAGCCGAGCGGGTCGCTGCCGGCGCCGCTCACCGGGTCGTCGTCGCCCGAACCGGGCGCCGGCCCGAAGCCGACCACGCCGGGCGAGGTCTGATCGTCCAGCGGGTTGGCGGCGACGGGCGGGACATCCGCGGTCAGCGCGGCCACCGGGTCGACCACCCCGTACCCGAACCGGTCGTCCCGGCCGGTCGGGCCGATGTCCCGGGCGGTGACCACGAGCCGGTTGACCACCTGGCCGGCGGGCATGTCCGGGTAGCGGGACCGGACCAGCGCGGCGGTGGCGGCCACCAGCGGCGCGGCGAAGCTGGTGCCCTGCACCCGCCAGTACCCGTCGGTCGGACGGGCGCCGACCAGGCCGGTGGCCGGAGCGGTGAGCACCGTCGCCCGACCGGTGATCGACCCGGACCACAGGTTGTCGCTGTTGCGCTCCAACCCGGCGACCGCGATGACGCCCGGCTCGCGAGACGGATACCAGGGCTTGGAGTCGGTCGACGTGGCCAGGTTGCCGGTGCACGCCACCACCACCACGTCGCGGACGAACGCGTAGTCCAGAGCCGCGGCCAGGGCCGGGCTGTCGCCACTGCCGCCCAGCGACAAGTTGATCACCCGGGCGCCGTGGTCGACCGCCCACCGGACGCCCTTGGCGACGATCAGCGCGTCGTCGTACTTGTTGCGTTCGTCCAGCACGCGTACCGGCAGGATCCGGGCATCCGGTGCCAGGCCGACCACGCCCCGCTTGTCGTCGTTGCGCCCGGCGATCAGACCGGCGACCGTGGTGCCGTGGCCCACCGGATCGGGACCGGCTCCGCCGGCCGGTCCGACCAGGTCGAGCCCGGGCAGCACCTGACCGGCCAGGTCGGGATGGTTCGCGTCCACGCCGGAGTCGACCACGGCGACGGTCACGCCCCGACCGGTCGAGGTGCGCCAGGCCGTGTCGGCCCGCAGCTCGTCGAGCTGCCACTGCTCGTCACGAACCTGGTCGGTGCGCGAGACGCTGTCACCGGGGGCGAACGCGGCCGACGCGCCGGCGAGCTGCCCGCCGCTGCTCGGCGCGGCGACGGGTGCGGCGCTCGGAACCGCGACAGCGGCCAGCGCCGCCATGCCGAGCAGCGCCCGGCCGGCCCGCCGGGCCACCGCCGGAGCGCTGTGCCGAACCCCAGTCACATCCACTGCCATTCATCCCGACGGAACCATGACGATCGGAGATTACCGGTTTCCCCACGCGTCACGGGGGGAACCGCGGAGACAGGTCACGGTGGCGGCAAATGTGCGAGCTGAACGAGGCGTACGCCCTCTCGCCGGGTGACCAACCGACCACGGCCCGCTGGCAGCGGCCCGGGTCGTACCGGCCCGACGAGCGCGCCCTCCTCCGGACTGCCCGCCATCACCAGTCCGGCGGTGGAGAGTTCCCGCAGCCGCTGCACGATCGGCTCGTACTGGGCCCGACCCGCGCCGCCGGAACGGCGGGCCAGCACCAGGTGCAGGCCGACGTCGCGGGCGTGCGGCAGATGCTCCTCCAGCGCCCGCAACGGGTTCGCCGGCCCGGTCGCCACCAGGTCGTAGTCGTCGACCAGCACGAACAGTTCCGGCCCCGACCACCACGAGCGATCGCGCAACTGCTGCGGCGTGACCTCCGGCCCCGGCGCCCGCCGCTGCAGGTAACCGGCGGCCGACTCGACCAGGTCCGCGGTGTGCGCGGCCGCGGTGCCGTAGCCGATGAGGTGCGGTGTCTCGATCGCGCCGAGCAGGCTGCGCCGGTAGTCCACCAGGATGACCCGGGCCTCCTCCGGCGTGAACCGGGTGGTGATCGACGTGGCGAGCGCCCGCAGGAACGACGACTTGCCGCACTCGGCGTCCCCGAAGACCACGAAGTGCGGCTCGGCCGCGAAGTCGAGGTGCACCGGCCGGAGGTCGGCCTCGGCGACACCGATCGGCAGCCGCAGCCCGGTGGTGGCGGTGAGATCCAGATCGGCGTACGGCAGCACCGGCGGGAGGAGTCGGACCGGAGGCGCCACCGGCCCGGGCCAGCTGTCGGTGATCCGCTCGACGAGCTCGGCGGTGCCCCCGCTCGGCCCCGCCAGTCGCGGGAGCGCGGTCAGGAAGTGCAGGCTCTGGGCCGTCACCCCCCGGCCGGGACGCTCCGGCACGTTCGCCGCGGCCCGCCGGGCGACCAGGGAGTCGGCCGGGTCGCCGAGGCGTAACTCCAGCCGGGAGCCGAACAGGTCCCGGATCGCCGGGCGGAAGTCCAGCCAGCGCAGGGCCGTGGCGACCACGTGCAGCCCGTACGACAGACCACGGGTCGCCAGGTCGGTGACCAGCGGCTCCAGGTCGTCGTACTCGCTGCGCAGCGTGCTCCATCCGTCCACCACCAGGAAGACGTCGCCGTACGGGTCGGCATCCGGCTGATCGGTCGTCGCCGTCGCGGCCCGACGTCGCCGGTACGTGGCCATCGACTCCACGCCCAACTCGGCGAAGCGGCGCTCCCGGTCGGCCAGGAGTGTGGTCAGCTCGCCGACGGTGCGTCGTACGGCGGTCGGGTCGGCGCGACCGGTCACCCCGCCCACGTGCGGCAGGTCGCGTAGCGCCGCGAGGCCGCCACCGCCGAAGTCGAGGCAGTAGACCTGCGCCTCGGCCGGGGTGTGGGTGAGCGCCAACGCGCAGATCAGCGTCCGCAGCGCCGTGGACTTGCCGCTCTGCGGAGCGCCGACCACCGCCACGTGCCCGGCCGCACCGTCCAGGGCCAGCCAGAGCAGGTCCCGGCGCTGCTCCAACGGCCGGTCCACGACGGCCACCGGCACGCCCAGCGCTCCGTGCAGCTCGGGGTTTGCCACGGTGAGCCCGCGGGCCGGGTCCACCTCGACCGTGCCGACCAACTCGTCCAGGGGCGGCGGATCACCGAGCGGCGCGAGCCACACCTGGTGCGCGGGCGGGCCCTGCCCGACGAGCCGGTCGACCAGCAGGTCGAGCAGGGTTTCCCGGCCGGGCTCGTCCTCGGCCACCATGGGCAGGGCCGGTGTCGTCGGCGCGGGCAGCGGTACGGCGTGGGTGGTGAACGTGAGCAGGCGGGCTTCGTCGTCGGCCGGGACGCCGGCCGTGGCGGCCCGGCGGCGCACGGCGCCCGAGACGTACGCGGCCTTGAACCGGGCCAACGGATCGGTACCGGCGCGCAGGTAGCCGTGGCCCGGCGAGCGGGGCAGCTCGTGGGCGTCCGGCACGCCGAGCACCGTGCGGGACTCCAGCGCGGAGAAGGTGCGCAACCCGATCCGGTACGACAGGTGCGTGTCCAACCCGCGCAACCGGCCCTCCTCCAGGCGCTGGCTGGCGAGCAGCAGGTGCACGCCGAGCGACCGACCCAGCCGACCGATCTGCACGAACAGGTCGATGAAGTCGGGCTTGGCGGAGAGCAGTTCGGAGAACTCGTCGCAGATCAGCAGCAGCGACGGCAGTGGGGCGAGCGGGCTGCCGGCGGCTCGCGCCCGCTCGTAGTCGCGCACGCTGGCGAAGTTGCCGGCCCGGCGCAGCAGCTCCTGCCGGCGGACCAGCTCGCCGTTGATCGCGTCGACCATCCGGTCCACCAGGGGCAACGCGTCGGCCAGGTTGGTGATCACGGCGGCGGTGTGCGGCAGCCGGTCGAACGGCGCGAAGGTCGCCCCGCCCTTGAAGTCGACCAGGACGAAGTTGAGCTGCTCGGAGCTGTGCGTCGCGGCCAGCCCCAGCACGAGGGTGCGGAGCAGCTCGGACTTGCCCGACCCGGTGGCCCCGATGAGTAGACCGTGCGGGCCCATCCCGTCCTGGGCGGACTCCTTGAGGTCCAGTTCGATGGCGCCACCGTCGACGCCCACCCCGATCGGCACCCGCAGCCGGTCCCGGGGCGCGCGCGGCGTCCAACCCTGCTCGGCGGTGAAGCTCTCCGGGTCGCCGAGGCCGAGCAGCTCCGGCAGGCCCAACTCGATCTCCAGTGGGGCGTCCGGGCCGCGGGCCGTGCCGGCCAGCCGCAGTGGCGCGAGCCGTCGGGCGACGGCCTCGGCGTCGGCGAGGTCGAGGTGGTCGGCGCTGCCCACCTCGGCGTGCCCCTCGACCGACCACGAGTGCAGCCGCCGGCCGCGCAGCTCGAGCAGCAGCGCGTACCGGTCGAGCAGGCGCGGCGGTGGCGTCTCCAGGTCGAGCACGGTGACCGCGTCGATGCCACCGTCGCCGGTCAGGTCGGTGGCGCCGGTCAGGTCACCGCCGTCGAGGACCACCACCACGTGCGGGCCGTCGGTGGCCGGACCGGCCGGGCTGAACCGGGAGCGGCTGGCCACCACGTCGGCGAGCAGCCGCTCCAGCTCCGCGCCCGACGAGGTCACCAGCCGGGCGGGTCCGAGCGCGTCCGTGCGTCCGGGGTGGTGCGCGTGTGGAAGCCACTTCACCCACTCCCAGGCGGCACGGCGTTCGGGGCCGGCGCAGACCGCGATCAGCAGCTCGTCGGGCGCGTGGAAGACGGCCAGCTGGATCAGCACGGCCCGGGTCAGGGCCTGCGCCGCCGGGTCGCCGGTGGGCGTGGGTGGCCCGCCGGTGGTCGGGCCGCTGCCGGCGGCGCTGCGCACGTGCACCCGGGCGAAGCTGCGCAGGGACAGCGCCACCGGCAGCTCCGGCACCACCGAGTACGCGTCCAGGAAGCGGCGCAGCGCGCCGGCCGTCATCGGCTCCAGCTCCTCGAGCGGCCGGGTGACCGGCGGCACCAGCGGGGTGGCCAGCGTCTGCGGCCCGACGGCGACGCGAACCACGGCGAAGTCCGGGTCGCCGGGGCGGCGTTCCCAGACCCGGCGGCTGTCCACGGTCGACCACAGTCGGCCCGGGTCGGGGTGGCGGTAGTACAGACCCGCGCGCTGCTGTCCGGCGGTCTGCCGGACCCGACGGCGCAGCGTCGCCAGGTGGCGCAGGTACTCGCGGCGAGCCGCCATCATCTCGGACTTCTTCGGGGTGCCCGAGGCGCTGCCCCAGGTGGTCACCAGCATCGCGAGCGAGGAGAGCCCGAACATGCCGCCCACGACGTACGAGTACGCGCCGCCGCCCCGCCCGAACATCATCGCCATCGCCACCGTGCCGCCGAGCATGGGCAGCACCATCAGTGCCTGCTGCCACCGGCCGCCGGCCACCGCCGGGATCTCCGGCGGCGCGTCGACGGGCAGCTCGCCGACGGGGATCTCCGGCGCTGGCCGACGCGGTGGGCGCTTGATGACGACGGTGGACACTCGGCCTCCTGACTGCGCTGGGTAACCCGAGCCTGGCTCATGGTAGGTAAAGTCCTGTCGTCCCCGCAGCCTCCGATGCCGTTCGATATGGAGACCGGTCGATGACAACCGGACTGGCCCGCGTCACCATCAGCGCCCCCCAGCGGCGGGTGGACGTCGCCCTGCCGGAGCAGGTCCCCCTGGCCGAGCTGCTGCCCGACGTGCTCCGGCACGCCGGCGAGGGACTGGCCGACGACGGGGAACGGCACGGCGGCTGGGTGCTGCGCCGCACCGACGGGGCGCTGCTGGCGACCGCGCAGGCGCTGCTGCCGCAGGGCGTCCGCGACGGCGAGGTGCTGCACCTGGTGCCGGCCCGCGCCCACTGGCCCGAGCTGGAGTACGACGACGTCGTGGAGGCGATCGCCGACGGCGCCCGGCGACGTGGCGGAGCCTGGTCACCCGCCGCCACCCGGGTCGCCGGTCTGGCCGGCGCCGCCGTACCGCTCGCCGTCGGGCTGCTCGCCCTGCTCGCCAGCGGCCCGACGTCGAGCAGCGGCTGGGTCGCGGCGGCGGCGGTGGCGCTGCTGCTCACCGTGGCCGGTACGGTCGCCAGCCGTGCCAACGGCGACGGCGCGGCCGGCGCGACGCTCGGCGGGTACGCGCTTCCGTACGCCTTCGTAGCCGGTGCCCTCGCGGTCGGCTCGGGTGACCCGGTCGGCCCACTCGTACCGGTGCGCTGGGTCGGCGCGGCCGAACTGCTGGCCGGCTCGGTGGCGCTGCTGCTCGTGGCGCTGGTCGGGCTGCTCGGGGTGGCGAGCCGACAGCGGATCTTCGTGGCCGGCGTCACGGTCGGCCTGCTCGGTGCCGCCGCGGCGCTCGGCGCGCTGCCGCTGACCCCCGCCGGCACGGCGGCGGTGCTGCTCAGCGCACTGGTCTTCGCCATCGGGGCGATCCCGCTGCTGGCCATCCGGCTCGGCAAGCTGCCACTGCCGCCGATCACCCTGCCGGCCACCCCGTCCGCGGCCGAGCCGGAGCGGCCCGGGGACCTACCGGACCGGGGTCGGGTGCAGGCGGCGGTCACCCGCACCGAGGAGATGCTCACCGGGATGCTGCTCGGGCACGCGGTGCTGGCGGTCGGGGCCGCTGTCGTACTCGGGGTGGCTGGTGGGACGGCCGGCCCGGCGCTGGTGGCGGTGGTCTCGGCCGTGCTGCTGCTGCGCTCGCGGCTGTTCGTGGCGCTGCGGCACCGGGTGCCGACGGTGCTCGCCGGGCTCGTCGGCTACGCGGTGCTGGGCGCGGTGCTGGTCGACCGGGCCGACGACACCGGCCGCCTGGCGCTGGTCCTCGGCGGGGCGGCGCTGGGCCTGGTGACCGTGGCCGCCGGCACCGGGTACGCCCGGCGACCGGTCTCGCCGTACCTCGGGCGGGTCGCGGACCTCACCGACACGGCCCTGGTGGTCGCCGTGGTGCCGGTCGCCTGCGCGGTGCTCGACCTGTACGACAAGGCCCGGGGACTGCTCGGGTGAGCAGCTCCCGGGCCCGGCCGGTCGTCGTACGTCAGTGGGTGGACTCGCCGCGCGCCTCGGCGTCGCGCGCCCGCTGGTAGGAGGCGCGGATCTCGGCCTCGGCCTCGGTGCGGCCGACCCAGGTCGCGCCCTCGACCGACTTGCCGGGCTCCAGGTCCTTGTACACCTCGAAGAAGTGCTGGATCTCCAGGCGGTCGAACTCGCCCAGGTGGTGGATGTCGCGCAGGTGCTCCTGACGAGGGTCCTCGTAGGGGACGCAGAGGACCTTGTCGTCGCCGCCCTTCTCGTCGGTCATCCGGAACATGCCGATGGTCCGGCAGCGGATGAGGCAGCCCGGGAAGGTCGGCTCGGGGACCAGCACGAGCGCGTCCAGCGGGTCGCCGTCCTCGCCCAGCGTGTCCTCGATGAAGCCGTAGTCGGCCGGGTACTGGGTGGACGTGAACAGGGTGCGGTCCAGCCGGATCCGGCCGGTCTTGTGGTCCACCTCGTACTTGTTGCGGTGACCTTTCGGGATCTCAACCGTCACGTCGAAATCCATCTGCACGCTCCCTCGTCTGCCCACGCTGGCTAACGGAACCACTGGCGGCCCTCCGGACAGGTGAATGCCCACCCGCCGACTCCGGCCGCCGCATAGTCTTCGGACCGAAGTAGTGTCACCCAAGCCGATTTTCGTTGGGGGAGGAGGGGGTCGTGGGGAGGGAAGATTCACACTACCGTCCGGACGAGGGCGTCAGAGGCGGTACCGGACGATCCGGCTCCGGTGGCGCGACCGGAAGGGTCCCGTGCCGGACGCGCACTTCCCCCGAGTCCCCGAGGAGTCGGTTCCCGAGCGGCCACCGCCGCTGCCGTGGCGTCCGTCCGGCTCGGCCCCGGCGGGACCGAACAACGGTCGCTTCCCGGTCCTCGGCCCGGACCGCCCCGCGAGCGGCGCGCACCCCCCGGGTCGCGCGTCGGTCCGACCCGCCCCGAGCGGCCCCACCTGGGGCGGCCCGATGCCCGGCGAGCGTTCGGCCGGCGGCGATCCGTACGGCGTACCGCCGCTGGGTCCGCCGATCTCCGCGCTGCCCTCGACGGCCGACGTCGAACCGCCGGTGACGCCGCCGACCACGCCGCGCCGTCGCGGGCGACTGGTGACCGTGCTGGCCGTCGTGGTGCTGCTGGTGCTGGCCGGTGTGGGTGTCGTGGTGACCCGTCCCGGCCCGGTCGCGGGCTGGCTGGGCGACGACGGGGCGTCCGCGCCGACCGCCGCCGGCGCCAGCGCCGAACCGGACCCGTCGGACGTGTTGAACGGACCCGACCCGAACGCGCCGCTGCCCAGCGCCGACGCGGTACGGGCCGTGCTCGACCCGTTGGTCGACGTACCCGCCCTGGGTGACCGGGTGAACGTCTCGGTGGCCGACGTGACCACCGGTCAGACGCTGTACGGCAAGGGCGCGGACGACGGCACGGTGCCCGCCTCCGTCACCAAACTTGCGACGGCGGTGACCGTGCTGGCCGCCCGCGGCCCCGGATTCCGCATCCCGACCCGGGCGGTGGCCGGCACCAAGCCGGGCGAGGTGGTGATCGTCGGCGGCGGTGACCCCACGCTCGCGGTGAACAAGAAGGGCTACTACCCCGGCGCGGCACGCCTGGACGACCTGGCCGCGCAGGTGCGTACCGCCCTCGGCGGCACCGCCCCGACCAGCGTCACCGTCGACGGCACGGTCTACTCCGGCCCGCTGTACGGCCCCGGCTGGGACGACGACATCCCGACCGGCGGGTACGGCGGCGCGGTGACCGCGCTGATGACCGACGGGGCACGCAAGGACCCGGGCGCCGAGCCCGGCGGCGCCGAGCGGGTCCCCGAGCCCGACCTGGCCGCCGGCCGGTCGTTCGCCCGGCTGCTCGGTGTACCGACCAGCGCCGTCAAGCGGGGTACGGCCCCGGCTCTGGCGACCGCCGCCGGTGGCACCCCGCCGGCCGGTACGGAGCTGGGTGTGGTGCAGTCCCCACCGCTGATCCGGTTGGTCGACATCATGATCAGCGAGAGTGACAACCTGCTGGCCGAGGCGCTGGCCCGCCAGGTGGCCCTGGCACGAAACCAGAAGGCGTCCTTCGACGGCGGCGCTGCCGCGATGGACGCCGAGGTGGCGGAGCTGGGCCTGCCCGCCGAGGAGATCACCCTCTCCGACGGCAGTGGGCTGTCGCGTCGCAACCGGATCAGCCCGTCGCTGCTCACCGACCTGATCCGACTGGCCGCGAGTCCGGATCATCCGGAACTGGCCGGCGTCTTCGGAGGCCTGCCGGTGGGCGGCTGGTCCGGCACGCTGGGCGAGCGCTACCGGGGTGCCCCGGGGACCGCCGCCGGCGCCGGTGCCGTACGCGCGAAGACCGGCACCCTGACCGGGGTACACGCCATCGCGGGCCTGGTCACCACCGCCGACGGCCGACTGCTCACCTTCGCGGTGCTCACCGACAAGGTGCCCGGCGGGACGGACACCGCCCAACCGGCGCTGGACCGCATCGCCTCCGCACTGGCCGGCTGCGGCTGCCGCTGACCGTCCGCACGGGCGGGCTCCGGCTGCCGCTGACCAGCTCCGGGGCCCGGCCCGGGTCGGCACGCGGGGCCGCGACCGGCGTCGATCGCCGACGCGAGCCCGGCCCGGGGCGTCGCGACGCGGGTACGGTGGGTTCATGGCGCAGTTCGTGGACTGGGATCTGGCCGCCGCCACCGCGGGGGCGTTGAGCAAGTCGGGCCCCCGGGTGTCGTACACCGAGGCCACCGACGTGGTCGGCGACCTGCGTCGGCTGACCGACGAGGCCGCCGGGCACGTGGCCGACTACACCGGCCTGCGGGCGCAGGTGGCGCACCCGCCGGTGCGGGTGGTCGACCGGCGGGACTGGGCGGCCACCAACATCGCCGGGCTGCGTGAGGTGATCACCCCACTGGTCAGCCGGCTGTCCGGCGACAAGCAGCCCGGCGCGCTCACCGAGGCGATCGGGTCGCGGCTGACCGGGGTGCAGGCCGGCACCGTCCTGGCCTACCTGTCCGGCCGGGTCCTCGGCCAGTACGAGGTCTTCTCCGCCGACCCGGGGCAGTTGCTTCTGGTGGCGCCGAACATTGTCGAGGTGGAGCGCAAGCTCGAAGCCGACTCCCGGGACTTCCGGCTGTGGGTCTGCCTGCACGAGGTCACCCACCGCACCCAGTTCACCGCCGTGCCCTGGATGCGGGCCTACTTCCTCGGCGAGGTCCAGGCGTTCGTGGACGCGTCGTCCAGCGGCGGCGAACATCTCGTCGAGCGGCTGCGGCGCGGTGTCGCGACGCTGTCCGAGGCGGTCCGCGACCCGGAGAGCCGGACGAGCGTGCTGGACATCGTGCAGACCCCGGCGCAGCGGGCCGTCCTCGACCGCCTCACCGCGCTGATGACCCTGTTGGAGGGGCACGCCGAGTTCGTGATGGATGGCGTCGGCCCGCAGGTGATCCCGAGCGTGGAGCGGATCCGGGCCTCGTTCAACCGTCGCCGCGAGGCGGGCAACCCGTTGGAGAAGGCGATCCGTCGGCTGCTCGGGGTGGACGTCAAGATGCGCCAGTACGCCGAGGGTCGCAAGTTCGTGCACGGCGTGGTCGAGCGCGTCGGCATGGACGGCTTCAACCAGATCTTCAACTCACCGCTCACCCTGCCCCGGCTGTCGGAGCTGGGCGACCCGGACGCCTGGGTGGCACGCGTGCACGGCCCGGCCGGCACCGTTCCGTCCGCCGGCTGACCGTCCGCCGGTGGCCGCGCTCGCCCCGCCGGTGGCCGCGATCCGGGTGGCGGTCCGTCGCGCGCTGACCCACCTGCCGTCCGGCGGGCCGGTGCTGGTCGCCTGCTCCGGTGGGGCCGACTCGCTGGCCCTGGCGGCGGCGGCCGTGTTCGTGGCGCCCCGGCTGGGTCTTCCCGCCGGCCTGGTGACCGTGGACCACGGACTGCAGGACGGTTCGGCACGGCGCGCGGAGGCGGTGGCCGCCTGGGCCCGAGAGGCCGGGTTCGCGCCGGTCGTGGCGGTGCGGGTGGACGTGGCCGGCCGTCCGGGCGGGCCGGAGGCGGCGGCCCGCCAGGCCCGCTACGAGGCGTTGGCCGAGGCCGCGCGGCAGCACGAGGCGGTCGCGGTGCTCACCGGCCACACGCGCGACGACCAGGCGGAGACGGTGCTGCTCGCGCTCGCCCGGGGGGCCGGCCCGCGCGGGCTGGCCGGGATGCCCGATCGGCGGGAGCTGGCCGGGGTTCCGCTGCTGCGTCCGCTGCTCGAGATCGGCCGGGAGCAGACCCGCGCCGCCTGTGCCGTCCTCGGGCTCAGCCCCTGGCAGGACCCGCACAACACCGACCCCTCGTACGCCCGCTCCCGGGTGCGGGCCGACGTGCTGCCGGCGTTGGTACGGGCGCTCGGGCCGGGTGTGGTGGCCAACCTGGCGCGCACCGCCCGGCTGGTGGCGGCGGACAACACCGCCCTCGACGAGATCGCGGCGAGGGCGCTGCTGACATCCCGGCATCCCGCCGGTGGGCTTGCGGTGCCGGAGCTGGCCGGCCTCACCGCCGCCGTACGCGGTCGGGTGCTGCACGCCTGGGCCCTCGAGTTGGGCGCGGTCGGGGGCGCCCTGTCGCACCGGCACGTCGGGGCGCTGGACGCCCTGGTCACCGACTGGCACGGTCAGGGTCCGACCGACCTGCCCGGGGGTGTTCGCGTACTTCGTCGGGGCGACCGACTGGCGGTCCTCAGCTCGGGCTGAGGGCCGCCGCGCCGTCGCTCCGGTCCCGGAAGGTCGTCCGGTAGCTGTGCGGGGTGGCGCCGACCCGGCGGCTGAAGTGGTGGCGCAGCGCGGCGGCGTCACCGAAACCGGCCTGGTCGGCGACGGCCTCCACGCTCAGCGGCGTCTCCTCGAGCAGTCGTCGGGCGAGTAGCACCCGCTGGTTGGTGAGCCAGTCGTGCGGGGTGGTGCCGGTCTCGGCCCGGAACCGCCGGGCGAACGTCCGGGGGGCCATGCCGGCGCGGGCGGCCAGCTCCTCCACCGTGATCGTCCGGTCCAGGTGCCCCATCAGCCACTCCAGCACCGGTTCCAGGGTGGGCGCCTCGGGGGCCTTCGGGATGGGCGCCTCGACGTACTGCGACTGGCCGCCGTCGCGGTGCGGCGGGACCACCATCCGCCGGGCCAGCCGGGTCGCGGTGGCCGAGCCGTGCACCTGGCGGACGAGGTGCAGGCAGGCGTCGATACCGGCCGCGGTGCCGGCGCTGGTGAGCAGCCGACCGTCCTGGACGTACAGGGAGTTGCACCGCACCCGGGCGCGGGGATGCCGGCGTTGCAGCTCGTCCACGTACCGCCAGTGGGTGGTGCACTCCCGGTCGTCGAGCAGTCCGGCCTCGCCGAGCAGGAAGGCCCCGGAGCAGACGCTGATGAGGTGGGCCCCGCGCGCGTCGGCGCGGCGCAACGCGTCGAGCACACAGTCGGGTACGACGGTGCCCTGACCGTGCGCCGGAACGGCCACCAGGTCGGCCTCCTCAAGCGGGGCCAGGTCGGCGTTCGGCGTGAGGTGAAAGCCCGCCGAGGTGCGTACGGCAACCCCGTCGGGACTGCACACGTCGAAGCGGTACGCGGGGAAGCCGTCGGCCGTCCGGTCGGTGCCGAAGACCTCCGCGAGCACCCCGAGCTCGAAGGGAGCGACCTGGTCCAGGGCGAGGACGGCGACGGATCGGAGCATGTGACGAGGGTAACCCGAGAGATGGCAGTAAATCGATGCCCAATGGCATCTCTGCCACTGTCCGGGCGGTGCGCGTCGGCGCAGACTGGTCTCAGTCCGGTGCGCACCGGCGGCGAAACCGACAGCAATCATGCGAAAGTGAGCGCCGCCATGGAGTTCCTGTTCTTCCTCCTGTTCCTCGTCCTGCTCGTCGCCGCCTCGGCGGCGAACCTCACCGTGGACAGCCACGACTCGGCCGACTGGAAGCCCAGCGAGGACGGCCGCCGCTGGCGGTCCCGTACCAGCTGATGCCTTTTAGCACCCTTCGCGGTAAAAATCCTGGGCGGGACCGTGCCGAAAGGTGCGGCCCCGCCGACGGAGGCCATCCGACGTACGGCAGGCTAGGAGTCATGGCTGACGGCTCCTGGTACGACGCCGACATCGACCACGTGATCATCTCCGAGGCGCAGATCCGCGAGAAGACAGCGGAACTGGCCAAGCAGGTCTCCGCCGACTACGCCCACGTGGGCGACGGACTGCTGCTGGTCTGCGTGCTCAAGGGCGCGGTGATGTTCATGGCGGACTTCGCCCGGGCGCTGGGCCGAAGCGGCCCCCCGGCCGAACTCGACTTCATGGCCATCTCCTCCTACGGCCAGGGCACGACCTCCTCCGGGGTGGTCCGCATCCTCAAGGACCTCGACCGCGACATCGCCGGCCGGCACGTCGTGGTCGTCGAGGACATCGTCGACTCCGGGCTGACGCTCTCCTGGCTGCTGCGCTACCTGGAGTCGCGCTCGGCGGCGAGCGTCGAGGTGGTCGCGCTCTTCCGTAAGCCGGACGCGGTCAAGGTGCCGGTGCCGGTGAAGTACGTCGGCTTCGACATCCCCACCGAGTTCGTGGTCGGCTACGGCCTCGACTTCGGCGAGCGCTACCGGGAACTGCCCTACGTCGGGGTGCTCAAGCCCGAGGTCTACGCCCGCTCCTGAACCCGGTCGCCGGCCCGCCGCCGACCCGGGTGAAGGCGATTCGTATCGGCGTTCATCAAGCAGACGTTCAGCGGGCTCTCAGCTCTTGCGGTTACGGTGGACCCCGGTGGCGTGGAGGTAACTCCGCGTCCGGCCCCTCGACCGCGTGACCGAACGTTCGGGTGGCCGGGCCGGACTCCCCGCCACGCCGGTTACCACCCGGACCCGATTCGATGGTGCACGACCGCGGGGCTCACCAGCTCGCTCCTCGCGTACACCGCTGTGATTGTGTACGACTGCGGGGCTCGCAAGCTCACTCCTCGCGTACACGGTGTACCGTCGAATGACCGCGGCGCGGCAGTTTCGGTGCCTCGGGGTCGAGCCGGCCCGCACGGCGGCTCCGGCCGCCGCTCACCGCGGCGACACCATCAGACGGTCAGGACGTCGATCAGGAGGATGCGGGCGCTCCGGCGCTCGACAACAGTATGGAACGTACGCGTTTCTTCCGCCGACCGGTGGTCTGGATCATCCTGGTCATCCTCGGCGCCGTTGTGCTCAGTCAGCTGTTCACCGCTGGTCCCAGCTACCACCGCGTGGACACTTCCGTTGCGCTCGACCAGCTCCACACCGCACAGATCAACAAGGTCATCTTTCAGGACAAGGAGCAGACGCTCCAGCTCGACCTGAAGAACAAGACCAAGTTCGGTGAGACCACCACTGACCGGATCGAAGCCCAGTTCCCGTACCAGGTGGGCGACGAGGTCTGGAACGAGGTGCTCGCGGCCAAGGCGGCCAACCGGGTGACCGGCCCGGCCGACGCCAAGGTCTCCTCGGACAGCATCTGGGTGAGCCTGCTGGTCAACCTGCTGCCGATCGCGCTGCTCGTGCTCCTGCTGCTGTTCTTCATGTCGCAGATGCAGGGCGGCGGCTCCCGGGTGCTCAACTTCGGCAAGTCCAAGGCGAAGATGATCACCAAGGACACCCCCAAGACGACCTTCGCGGACGTCGCGGGTGCCGAGGAGGCCGTCGAAGAGCTGTACGAGATCAAGGACTTCCTGCAGAACCCGGCCAAGTACCAGGCCCTGGGCGCCAAGATCCCGAAGGGCGTGCTGCTGTTCGGCCCGCCCGGAACGGGTAAGACGCTGCTGGCCCGCGCGGTCGCCGGCGAGGCCGGGGTGCCCTTCTACTCGATCTCCGGCTCCGACTTCGTGGAGATGTTCGTCGGCGTCGGCGCCAGCCGGGTCCGTGACCTGTTCGAGCAGGCCAAGACGAACGCCCCGGCGATCGTCTTCGTCGACGAGATCGACGCCGTCGGCCGGCACCGTGGCGCCGGCATGGGCGGCGGCCACGACGAGCGGGAGCAGACGCTCAACCAACTGCTCGTCGAGATGGACGGCTTCGACACCAAGGGCGGGGTCATCCTGATCGCGGCCACCAACCGGCCGGACATCCTCGACCCGGCGCTGCTGCGCCCGGGCCGGTTCGACCGGCAGATCCCGGTGGACGCCCCCGACATGGAGGGCCGTAAGGCCATCCTGCGGGTGCACGCCAAGGGCAAGCCGTTCACGCCGGACGTCGACCTCGACGCGGTGGCCCGTCGCACGCCGGGCTTCAGCGGCGCCGACCTGGCCAATGTGATCAACGAGTCGGCCCTGCTCACCGCTCGCAAGGAGCAGCGCGCGATCTCCAACGACTCGCTCGAAGAGTCGATCGACCGGGTCGTCGCCGGTCCGCAGCGGCGGACCCGGGTGATGAGCGACCAGGAAAAGAAGATCACCGCGTACCACGAGGGTGGCCACGCGCTGGTCGCCTGGGCGCTGCCGCACGCCGCGCCGGTGCACAAGGTGACGATCCTGTCCCGTGGCCGCTCGCTGGGCCACACCCTGGTGCTGCCGACCGAGGACAAGTACACCCAGACCCGCGCCGAAATGATCGACACCCTGGCGTACGCGCTGGGCGGCCGGGCCGCCGAGGAACTGGTCTTCCACGAGCCGACCACCGGTGCCGGAAACGACATCGAGAAGGCCACCCAGCTGGCCCGCGCGATGATCACCCAGTACGGCATGAGCTCCAAGCTCGGCGCGATCAAGTACGGCACCAGCGGGGACGAGCCGTTCCTCGGCCGCAACATGGGCCACGAGCGGGACTACTCGGACTCGGTGGCCGCCGAGATCGACGGCGAGATGCGGGCCCTGATCGAGCTCGCGCACGACGAGGCGTGGGAGATCCTGGTCGAGTACCGGGACGTCCTGGACAACATCGTGCTCGAGCTGATGGAGAAGGAGACCCTCTCCACGGCCGACATGGCGCGGATCTGCTCCCGGGTGGTCAAGCGCCCGCCGCTCGCCCCGTACAACGGGTTCGGCAAGCGCCAGCCGTCCACCGAGCCGCCCGTGCTCACCCCCGCGGAGAAGGACAAGCTCAAGGCGCAGGCCGAGGCCGACGGCGCGCAGGCGTCCGTCGGCGGCGGATCGCCGTCCAGCAACAACTCGGACGGTACGCACTGAGCAACGACCCGACGGCCAGCTCCCCCCACGGGGAGCTGGCCGTGTCCGCGACCGAACCCGACGGGGACGACGAGCTGGACTACGTCGCCGCCCGGTTGATCAGCGGCAAGCTGACCGGTCGTCCCGTCGAGGACGCGGTCGACCTCGGCCGGATCGAGAGAGCCGTCCGCGAGATCCTGATCGCGGTCGGCGAGGACCCGGACCGGGACGGCCTCCAACAGACCCCGGCCCGGGTCGCCCGCGCGTACGCCGAACTCTTCGCTGGCCTGCGCGTCGACCCGGCGCAGGTGCTCAGCACCACCTTCGAGGCCAACCACGAAGAGCTGGTGATCGTCCGCGACATCGACGTGATGAGCCTCTGCGAGCACCACCTGCTGCCGTTCCGGGGTAGCGCGCACATCGGCTACATCCCCGGCCCGGACGGGCGGATCACCGGCCTGTCCAAGCTGGCCCGCCTCGTCGAGGTGTTCGCCCGCCGACCCCAGGTGCAGGAGCGGCTCACCTCGCAGGTGGCCGACCTGCTGATGAGCAGGCTGGCCCCGCGCGGCGTCGTCGTCGTGCTGGAATGCGAGCACATGTGCATGGCGATGCGCGGCATCCAGAAGTCCGGCGCCAAGACCATCACGTCGGCGGTGCGCGGCATCCTGCAGACGGACTCGAAGTCGCGGGCCGAGGCGATGGCCCTGATCCTTCCCCGTTGACCCACCCGCGCGACCGCCGGCTGGGTAGCCGGTGGGTCAGCCGGCCAGCAGAGCCAGCAGCAGGCCGGTCGTGACCAGGACCGCCGGCACCAGGCAGACCAGCACGCCGAAGCGCACCGTGCGGTCCACCTGGTCGTCGGGGGCGGCACGGAACACCCGGCCGACACACACCCAGCCGACGACGAAGGCGGCCGCCGGCATCGGCAGCCCGCCGACCAGGGCCAGCACGCTGGCCGGGCCCGACCCGGTCGTCGCGTACACGATGATCTGGATCAGCGGCACCAGCAGCGCCAGCGGCCCGTACACCAGGAGGTTTCGGGCCCGCGCGGGCCAGGAGGTCGGTCGGAGGCCGCGGCGCGCGGCCAACGCCGCGTCCGCCGCCTCGGCCCGACCCCGTGCGGTCCGCAGCGCCGCCAGGACGGCGGCCGGGCCGCCGGCCATCGACCGGGCGGCCTCCGTCAGCTCCGGTGGCGACGGCACCAGCGAGATCGCCGGTACGCCCCGCTCCCGCAACCGCTCCTGCTGGGTCGCCAACCCGGCGCGCACCACCGTCAGCTCCTCCCGGGCGGCTTCCGCCGAGCGGGCCTGCTCACCGGCGGCGGTCGCCGCGCCGCGCCGGACCGCATCGAGCTGACGGGCCGCCGCCAGGTACTCGGCCCAGGCGTCGACAGGCGCCGTGCCAGCGTCCGGACCGGCGGTCCGCTGCGGACCCGGACCGGTCGCCGTCGCCCTCACCTCGGCACCCTCCCTACGCATCGCCGGCTCAACCCGCATCGCCCGCGCGCCCCGTCTCGTCCGGTAGCCCTGCCTCGTCTGGTCGCCCCGTCTCGTCCGGTCTCCTCGTTTCGTCCGGTCTCCTCGTCTCCTCCGCGAACGGCACCAGGATCGTGCCCCGCTCGTCGGGACCATCCCACAGCGCCGCCCGGTCCGGACGCGCCCGCCACTGGACCGGCCTGCCGAACACGGCGGCGAGCTGCGCGGCCGGCACGTCCAGCGCCACGACGGCGGCCAGTTTGTCGACCTCGCCGTCCGGCTCCAGCAGCGCGGCGAACGGCGGCACCGCCCGCCACCAACCCAGCAGGTGCCGGCCCGCCGGTGGCCCGTCCCGCAGCAGCGCCCGCAACCGATCCGCCGGCAGATCCCGGGGACCGGGCCGATCCAACCCGAAGACCACCAGGTACGTCGGCAGCTCGTCGTCGGCGTCCGCCAACAGCGTTGGCAGGTCCACCAGTCGGGCCGGATGACGGGCGGCCAGCTCGGCCGTCAACGCCTCCGCCAGCGGGCGAGCCCCCTGGTCGGGTGCGGCCACCACGAACCGGGCGGTGCCCGCCGCATGGTGGCTCGCGGTGCTCCGGGCCGCCGTCGCCAGCAGGCCACCCGCCGCCGCGCCCGAGCCCAGCACCGCGAGGTTACGTCCAGGAGCAGGCCCCATCGGTACGGCGACCGTCGTGCGGGCCACGTCCACCGCACGGCCCAGCAAGGCCGCCGGGCCACCTGCCTGCCCCGCCAGGGCCGCCCGGTGACGCGGATCGTTGCCTAGCAGCGGACGGGCGTACCCGGCGAACACCACGGGCGGCACCGCCTCCGACGGTCGGGCCGCCCACAGCTCGTGTCGCAGCCGTTCGACCACCGCCGGATCGTCGAGCGGATCGGGGTGGCGGATCAGCCGCTCGTGACCACGGATCGCGCCACGTGGGCCGCCCAACCCTCCGGCGGTGTTCACCACCGCGCTGCCCACCGGCAGACCGGCGGCCGAATCGTTTGTCGGCTCCAACACCGGGCCGCCACCCGGCAACGCCACCCGTACCGGAAACTGCCCGAGCGCCGAATCCCGGTGCCCGGCGTCCGAGCGGGCACTCAACCCCAGCTCACCCGCGCCGGCCAGCACCAGGTGCACGCCGTACGCCCGACCGGACCGGGCCAACGCGTCCACCTGCGCGGCCAGCTCGGTGGCCAGCCGATCCCGCTCGGCGAAGAGCAACGGCACATTGTCCACCACACAGACGATGCGAGGCAGCGGGCGGTGCTGGCGCAGCTCCGCGAAGCGCTGCCCGCCGGCCCGCTCCGCCGCCTCCGCGCGGCGCCGCACCTCGGCCGTCAGCTGGTCGAACAGGTCCCGGACGTACTCCCGGTCGGCAGCCATGGCCGCCGCCCGCACGTGCGGAACCCAGGAGCGGTCCCGCTCGGTCTGCAGAAACTCCACGAACGACTCGCCGTCGCCCAGGTCGGCCAGGTAGAGCGTCAGATCGTCCGGACCGTACCGGGCGACCAGCCCCAGCAGGGCGGTGGTCAGGAACGCGGCACGACCCGCGTCGGACCGGCCACTCACCAACCAGTGCGGCGTCAGCTCCGTGAAGCCCAGCGGCACCGGCCGACCGCCCGCGTCACCCACCATCGTGGTGAGGCTGTCCGAGGCATCCGCCGTCCACCGGCTGTCACCCGTCTCCGGCAACAGATCCGCCAACGCCAACCGGGAGCCCGCCTCCACCTGGGCGGCGAGCCGCCGACAGACCGCGTCGGCGAGATCCGCCGGTGGGTCCGTCTCCACGAAGACCGGTGAGTTCATCCCACCCGGCGCCTCGGCCCCGGGGCTGGCGAACGATGCGCCCGGCGGGTCGCCGAGCAGCGCGTACGCGTTGCGCAACACCAGCGAGGTGGCCCGGGGCAACGGATCCCGGGACGCGTACGGGCCGGGCGGCGGCCACCCCGCCACCACCAGGTGCAGCCCCGCCGCCGGCCCCTGCTCGGCCAGCGTCTCGATCCGCGCCAGATCGGTCGGGCCGGTCAACTCCGGGAGCGCGGCGACCACCAGCAGCAGCGTACGGTCGTGACGACGCCGTCCGCTCGCCCCCGGCGTCACCCACTGCTCCGCCTCCGTCAACACCGCGCGCAGACCCGCCACGTCCACCGCCGGCGGGGGTAGCAGCCCGGCGTCGGCCAGCGCGCCGAACGGCGTCAGCACGGCACCCGTGGCGTCCACCGCGCGTACCAGCAGCGCGCCCGCGGGCGCGGCGCCCAGCAGCCGCAGCACCACGGCCCGCAGCAGGCCCGCCACCCGAGGCTCCCGCCCGTCGGCATCCACGCTCAGATGGCCCGTACCGACCAGCGGCACCAGAGCGGGAAACCGGGCGTCGTCCAAGGGCGCCGCCGTGCCGACCCGTACGAACGGTGGTGGGCCGTCACCCGCCGGAGAGCCCACGTCGAGTGAATCCAGAGCGGCTCCCGACCAGCCCGGGGCCAGCCGCGCGGCAACCAGCTGAAGCCGCTCGGCCAACTCGTACTGGCGGCGCTGATCAGCAGGGGCCGGGCGTACCTCGTCGAGGATCCCGGCGGCGGCGGTGACGACAGCGGCAGCCCGGCGGTGCAGCGCCGCGGCGCGGTTCGTGCGTGCCTTCGGACCGGCCACCGTGTCCACCCCCTCACCCGAGGTCGGCAACCCCTCCCCGAGCAGTGACGGTATCCCAGCCAGAGCCGCACCTCCGGGAGGTACCGCGGCGGTGCGCCGGTGTTGTCGCGGATGTCACCGGTGGGGAGTGGTCCGTCACGATCCGCTGGATCTGAGGCATTGGCTCCGCGCCGTCCAGCCGTTAACGTCAGGAGGTGGAATCAGTGCAGCCCCCCGCCGGTTCCCAGGTCTCCCGCGTACCGGCCCAGCGGACTCCGTCCGAACAGCTGCCGCCGGCCCCGCCAACGCCGGCACCACAGCCACGACGCCGCCGGCTGCGCACCGTGCTCATCGTTGTCGGTGGTGTGCTCGCGCTGCTCCTGCTCGGTGGGGTGGCGACAGGTTTCGTGCTCTACAACCGCGCCGCCGCCCCGGACCGCAGCGCCCCCGACGTGGTCGTCGTCAACTATCTGCAGGCAGCGCTTGTGTCTCGCGACCCCAACAGAGCCAAGCTATTTACTTGTGATGGGTCGGTCCCGGCTCTGGATCAGTTCAATGCGCAAGCAGTCCGACGTGAGCAAGAACTTGGCGTTTCATTCTCGATCAACATCGAAGGTGTTAGCGTCGCGAAGATTAATTCGAATAATGCCTCGGTCACCGCTGTAATCCGCCGTAGTGCATCGATCGATGGGATTCAACAGAGTCTGGCTGATACCTGGCGGTTCGATGTTCAGGACAGAGACGGTTGGCGTGTATGTACTGGCGCGAGGGTCGGTTAGGTGTCACTCGATCCACAGCAGATGGACGGGTACCTCGAGCGTGGTGGGTGACTGGCCACGCCAGGCCCAGCGGTACCACTCCACCTCGGGCGTGATCCGCACGCAGATGTCGCCCTCGGCGCCCGAGTAGGTTTCGGTCACCGCCCGCATGTCCCGGTGTTCGCGTCCGTCCTCAACGTGCACCACCCGGCGTCCGGTGACCGCGTCCGCTTCGAACACGGGGGTGGGAGCGCGGTGGGAGGGGCCGTCGAGCGAGACCAAGCGGATGCCGGTGTCCCGTACGCCCTCCGTTGCGGGCCGTTCACCGACCGTCTCCACCCACACCCGCTCCACCGGCACCAGCGGCGCGAACACCTCGACCTGGTCGGCCTCGGCCCGGTACCACTCGTGTTCGGGGATGACCGGCACGTAGGTTCGGGCACCCTGCACGACCCGGTCGTCCGCGCGCAGGTCTCCACGCCAGCCCAGCCCGGGCAGACCCACGAGCACCCGCTGCCCGCGCAGCTCCACGCGCCCGGTGGCGGGCACGATGGTCAGGGGGCGGGGTGGCCGGGGCGCCCAGTCGGGTTGGTCGGCGAACGGGTCCGGCAGCGGTCCGGTCATGCCAGTGACCGCCTCACTCCGCGGCGCGCAGCGGAGCGCCCCGCTGGCGCATGAAGGGGATCGGGTCGGTCGCGCCCCGGCTGGACCGGTCGCTGCGCAGGTGCACCTCGAAGTGCAGGTGCGGTCCGGACGAATTCCCGCTGCTGCCGACCTGTCCGATCACCTCGCCGGCGGGGACGATCTGGTCCGGCGAAACGCGCGGCTGGACCACCATGTGGCAGTAACGGGTGATGTAACCACCGGCGTGCAGGATGTCGACGAACCAACCACAGCCACCCTTGCCCGGATAACCGTCCACGTCGCAACTCCGGCGCCCCTTGTAGTCCGGGTCGCAGCGGGCAACGAGCACTCGGCCGGTGGCCGCGGCACGGATCTCGGTGCCCTTCGCCGCTCCGATGTCGACACCGTTGTGGCTGGGTCGATCGGCGGTCCGGAAACCGGAGCCGACGTCGCCGGAGATCGGCGCCGTCCAGCCGGAGGCGGCGATCTCGCCGCGCTCGGCCGCGTCGCACACCGCCTTGCCGTTGATCTGAACGGTGCGAGCCGCACCACCAGCGAGTGCGTCCACGATCTTGCCGGCCAGCTCCTCGTGCTTGGCATACGCGTCCGGATAGGCGCTGACCTGGACCTGCTGTGCCACGACGGTCAGCGGTCGACGTTGCCAGCTGCGCACCTTGACGAGTTTCTCGTAGAACTTCCGGGCGGTGTACGCGGGTGTCATCCGCTCGGCGATCGAGCCCCAACCCGGACGCTGCTGAAAGAGGCCCAACGAGTCGTGGTCAGCACCGACGCCCTCGTGTGGCAGGGACAGCGACTCGGGCACGCCACTGTTGGCCAGGTTGCGCAGGGCGGACTCCTGCATCGCCGTGGCGAGGGCGATCACCCAACCACGCGAGGGAACCCCCATGTCCTGACCGACCTTGATAATGATCGCCGCGTTGCGGACCTGCGCGTCGCCGTACTCGCTGAACCGGGGTAGCTCGCCGGTGATGTCGACGGGACGCACCGGCCCGCAGCCCCAGCCGGCCAGGGCGTCCCCATTCTCCTCGTCGCCGCCGAGACCACTGAGGAAGAATGCCGCCGTCCCCCCGGTGCAGCAGAGCAGGAGCAGTACGCCGGTGAGTACCGAGGCGATCACGCCGGCCCGGACCGGCCGACGAAGAGCGCGGCCTGCTCTGCCGGCGGTCACTGTCGCTCCCAGTCGATTACGTCGACCAGCCAACTCTTGTCCGCCATCACCAGCTCCAAACGGAGACGGCCGGTGTTGAGCGGTAGCAGCACCTCGACGAAGGTCTCGGTGCGTGACCGCACCGTCGGCGGGCCGGTCACCTCCTCGGCCGGCACCCCGCCGGGCTCGGCGCCGGCCAGCTTCTCGGTGAGCGCCGGCGTCGACATCGGCCGTAGCCCGGCCTGCCACTGGTCGGCAGTCATGCCGGGCCGGCCGATCCAGGCCGAGGCGAACCGGTCCGCGATCTGCTCGGGCGAACGAGCACCGGGTGGAGTGACCGGCGATGGAGGTGCCTCGGTGGCGATCAGACCATCGTCACCAGCCGTCGGGTCGACCGTGGTGATCGGCCGGTTCGGCCGGTTGCTCAACCCGTCCGTCGGGTCGGTCGGACCGGACACCAGGCGCGCCGCTCCGATCACCCCGAAGATGAGGACCGCGATCAGCGCGGCCATCCCCAGCCGGGATCGCAGTGCCCGGGTGAAGAGAAACTCCAGCGCCCGTCGCATCGCTGTCACCGAGCCTCGGAACGCACCCGCGGTCCGGTGCGATCCGGCGCACGTTCGGTGGAGCCCGGCCGATAGACCACGAACGACGGGTTCTCGGCCGGAACGTCGGGTTCGGTCCACGTCGCCGGTTGCCGCCGACGAGGCTGCGGCGGCACGGGACGGTCTCGACCGCCGGTCTCCCCGATCGGTGCCTCGTCGGCGCGTTCGTGACCATCGGGCCGAACGTCGTCGGTGCGTCGGCTGCCGGCCGGGGTGGGCGTCGGCGTCGGGCCCGCGTCTTCCCGGCGGGCCTCCGGGCGCAGCCGGGTCTGCTCGGCGTCTGGTGACCGGCGGCGCCCGCCCACCGGTTCCACCGTGCCGCCGGGCTCCACGACATCGAGTCGCGCCGCGACCCGCATGTCACGGAAGAAGCGGCGGTGCCAGGAGCCGGCCGAACTGACCGCCTCGCTGCTGTCCTTACCGCCAAGCTGGGTGATCCGCCGGTACGGCCGTAGCAGTAGCCAACCGACCACTCCGCACAACCACACCAGGACCACCTGGAGCCATCCGGGAAGGGTGGGCGTACTCATGATCAAATCGACCGCGAACAGGTAGATGGCGGCCCCGGTGCCGAAGATGGCGATGTTGAAGATCGCGGCGACGACGGCGTTCGCCAGCCGTCGCAGACCGGCGCTGGCCGGTCGGAGCAGCCCCACGGTGCCCAGGATGGGCGCCGCGATCACCGCCCACCTGAAGATGAGGAACCCCAGCAGGACCAGAAGCGACGCCGTCAGGTCGAACATGGCGAACAGCACCGAGGCCAGCACCGCGATGAACCCCGCCCCGACCCGGTCCATGTCCCGGACGCCCTGGAGGTATTCGTACGCCTCCGGGTCCTCGGTCTGGATCTGCTGGGCCACCCGCGCCCACTGCTGCTGCTTCGCCTTGATCGTCGCCTCCCGGGTGGCCGGGTTGGCGCGCATTGACTGGGCTTCGCCCCATGTCAGGGATCGCGCGTCGTACAGCGCCGGTCCGTACTTGCGAGCCGTCTCGCTGTCGGCCGACCCGAGGACACCTCGGACCCAGTTTCGGTAGAGCATCGTCTCGGTAGCGGTGTCGCTCGCGCGAACGGCCGGCGTGCGCAGGTCTTTACAGCGGTCTGGATCAATGCATCGCCCTGGGTCGGGCTCTTTTGCTTGCGGGCCTACCGCGTCGTGGACCACACCGAGGCTGGTGATCAGCGTGCCGTCCGCGATGTTCGCCGACTTCACCGGCCAGGCGGCCAGCGCGGTGACGGCGACCATCACGAGGAGAGCCCAACCCGCGGTGGTCATCGCGTTGCTCATGTCCGACTGGCGGGAGCGCCAGAGTAGGTAGAGGCCCACCACGCACAGCGTGACGATCCCGAAGACGCTGAACACCTTCTCGTAGACGGACTTCGTCGCCTTCTCGACCAGCGGGTCCGCCCAGCCCCACATGGAACGGGGATCCCAGGCACGCTCGCGCAACGCGTTCGATGCGCCGATGACCGCCGTGGCGACCATGAACTCCCCGTTGGCCACCGTCGTCGTGAACTTGTAATCCGGATGCAGGACGCTCGATGCGCAGCCACCGTCGATGTCGTAAGTGTTGTAGCTGTAACCCGCGTACCCATAGAGGCTGTAGCGACCGGCTATGCCGTTCGCCGCCTCAGCCGGTGGTGCTGCGGCGAACCAGCCGGCGAGGCCGGAGTCGGGTGTGCCCGGGGTCGGCGCGTTGCGGCACTTGACCTCGTCCTCGCTGACCGCCTGGAGCTTCCCCACGCAGGCCCGGAAGTCGGCCTGCCACTCGGCGGTGGTGCAGAGTTCGGCTCGGGCCTGGGTGACGGGTGGGGCGGCTGCGGCCGCTTCCGCGCCGAGCAGCGGCCAACTGAGGGTGGCCCCTGCCAGGACGCCGAGCGCGAGCAGGAACGACGTGATCCGAACCCGGGCCCCAGCCATGTCACGCCTCCAGATCGGGCAGGGAGATGCTCGGTAGGACTCCGGCCGCCGCGGCGATCGCGGCGGGTGTCGTGTCGAGGTGGTCCAGCAGGCCGTCGACGTACGAGACGTCGACCCGGACCTTCTGCACCCGGCCGTCGACGTCGCGCATCACGAACTCCCGGAAGCCGAGGCGGGAGGCCGAGTTGCTGTCGGCGGCGGAGAGCGAGGCCAGGGTGGCCTCGTACCCGTCGTTGACCGGTACCCGCAGCAGGCGCAGCGCCTCGGAGGCGATCTCGGCGTCTTCGGCGATCCGGCCGACGAAGACGGTGGAGACGAGGTTCTGCACGTCGAGGCCGAGGATGTCGCGGGGGTTCTGCGAGGCGACCAGCGCGGCGAGGTTCCACTTCCGGGAGTCTCGGGCGAGCCGGACCAGGAACGAACGCCCGGACCGCCAGCCCTCCATGAAGTGCGCCTCGTCGAGGCCGACCAGCTTGCGGGACGACATCGACCCGCCGTAGCAGCGGCGGACGGCGAGCCGGTGCGCGGTGTGCAGCATCGGCAGGGCGAGGGCCTCCTCGGCCGACCAGTACTCACGTTCGATCTTGAGGTCGGGCAGCCGGAGCCCGGCCATGGTGATCACGGTGAGCGCCGCGTCCGCGCCCAGCAGCCCTTCGGGCGGCCGGCCGAAGAACAGCATGGCGAGCGGCATCTCGGCGGTGTCCAGGAGGAGGTTCGCCAACTCCTTGCCGGCGTCGTCGTCGAGCCGCCCGAGGCAGCTCACCACGTCGTCCAGGGTGGACGTCTCCTCGGCGGGTACCTGCCGGACGGCGTGCCGGAACAGGGTGGCGGTCGACGCCTCCCGGGCCACCTGCGGCGGCACGAGCATCATGCAGATGTCCTGGACCAGCATGCGGCGTTCGGCCCGCGCGTTGGAGACGGCGATCTCGAACTCACGGTCGCCGGCGGCCCCGCTGGCGAACTCGCTGCGCAGGGGCGTGGGGATGAGCGAGTAGGGCGCCAGGGTGCCGTGCTCGGAGCCGGTCAGGTTCAACACCCGGGAGTACGGGCGCAGCTCGGGCATGGCACAGAGCCGGGCCAGCGGCCCGGACGGGTCGAGGAGGGTCACCTGCACACCCCGTCGGGCGGCGAGGTAGCCCAGCGCGCCGAGCAGGGTCGACTTGCCACCACCCGGCTCGGCGACGAACACCGCGAGCCCGGAGCGTTCGCGTACCTCCATGGGGAAGTGCAGGTCGAGGAAGACCGGACGACGACAGGTGCCGGCGGTACGCCCGATCAGGTCGCCCCGGCGGTCGCCGACGGTGGAGGCGGCCTGCGGGAGCGCGGCGGCGAGCAGCGGGACGGGCATCCGGCGGACGTAGCCGGTGTTGGCGATCGGTTCGCCGGGGATGAACTCGCGGGCCAGCCAGTCCTGGTTCTTCGGGTGCTGCAGCGAGATGCGCAGCTCGCGGGAGTAGAGCTGGATGAGCCGGCGGGCCCGCTCCAGGCACTCCTCCCTGGTCCGGCCGCCGACGGCGATGCGGTGCCAGCCGTGTGCGCGCGCCGAGTCGACGGGCAGGCCGGTGGTCATCTCGTCGCCGATCACCAGCGCCCGCTTGGCGAGGCGTTCCAGCTCCGGGGGAGCGTCGATGCCGTGCTCGGCGTAGTCGAGCTGCTGGGAGCGGATCATGCGGAGCCGGTGCTCGAGGTTACGGAACGAGTCACCGGAGCCGAGGATGTCGACCCGGGTGGAGATCTCCATCGGCCAGGGCAGTCGTTCGTGGAAGTGCAGCCACGGCTCGTGCCGTTCCGGGATCTCCAGCGGTTCCATCCGGCCGACGGCGAGCACGGCCACGTGCCGTTCCTCGCCGGTCATCCGGTTGACCAGCTTGACGGTCGAGCCGTACGGGGTGCGGTAGCGCTCGACCTGTTCGGTCAGGGCGAGCAGGTCACCGCGCTCCCACTGCCCGTCGGTCACCGGCGAGAGGCGACCCGGGGGCGCCATGCACAGCGCGACCGAGCGGTAGAGCAGCCATTCCAGCTCCTGCGCGGTGACCCGTCGGCCACGCATGCCGAACGCGCCGAGCACCTCGTCGAACTGCTCGACCGTGCGACCCAGCTTGCGACGCTCGCCCTCCGCCGTGCCCCGGCCGAAGGTGCGGAGCAGCCGTTCGGTCATGGAGTCGCCGAGGGAACGCCGGGCGAAGGTGACGCCCAGGTAGGTCTGCCCCTCGGCGTGGTTGACCGCCATCAGGTGCCGTTGGGCGGCGACCAGGTGGTCCGCCCAGCCCGTCGTTCCAGGCACGTCGGGCAGCGGCGCGGCCGTGTGGGTGTCGATGGTGCGTGCCCACTCGTCGGCCGGGAACGGCCGGGTGGTCCGGCGCAGGTGCAGCCGGAAGCCGGCGAGGCCCGCGTACTGCTCGGAGATCGCCGACAGCAGCGCCTCGCGTTCGGCGTCGGGGCGGAAGGCCCAGCGCACCTCGGGCAGCCAGTACCAGGCGGTCACCGTGTTCGGCGTGAAGGTCAGGTGGCCGGCGATCTCGGTGATGGCCAGCTCGACCGATGGGTCCCGGTCACCGAACTTGATTTTCGGAGCGCGGACCCGGACCGGCTTGATCGGCCGGTCCTGACGGTTCGCGGCCCGCTGGCGGGGCGTGGTGACCTCTCTGCCGGCGCCGGTGGGTCGCTCCGTCCGGGTGGTCCGGTGCGGCCCGCGTTCCAGGGCCGGCCGGTCGACCGGCGCGGTCGGCTGCTCTGCCGGGGCGCTCGGACGCTGCACCGGCGCCGCCGTCTGCCCGGCCGATGTGCTGCTGGACACCCGGCTCGCCGGGCCGCTGGACGGCGGCGCGGGCGCGGCTGGGGCGGTCTGCTCGACCTCGACCGTGGGCTGCGGCATCGGCCGTCGGTCGCCCGCCTGGTGTGGCAACCGGGGCTCGACGGACGGACGGGTGTCGATCCGGTGGCCACTGCTGGAGGGGTCGTCCGGTGTCCACGGTGGCTCCAGCTCGGGAGCCGGCCGGGTCGGCGTCGGCGGTTGCTGCGGGATCGCCGGCTGGGGCCGGCTGGCGGGAGCCGCCGTCACGGCCCGGGGCCGCGCGCCACCGAACAGGTCCAGGAAGGGCGAGTCGATGTCGGCGTTGTCGCCGGCCGAGACCGTGCTCGGCTCGGTGGGAGGCGTCCGGCGGGTGACCGGCCGGGGTGCCTGGAACACGCCGACCGCGCCGTGACCGGGCGAGGTCACCAGCGCGGGATCGAGTGCGACCTCATCCTCGGTCTCGGGGTAGTCGAACGACTGCGAACGGTGACTGGCCGGCACGGCCGGGCGGCCGGCCGGGGAGCCCGGCGTGGAAGAGCGACTCATGCGACCGCCTCACCCGCGTGAAACAGACCGATCGACGTGCCCCCGGTCATGCCAGCTCCTCCCGGATCCTGATCCGGCTGCCGACCAGGCGCGGGTCGCGCTGCTCGATCGCCGGCTCCCGGGTGCGTCGCCAGTCGGTCAGCGCGGTGCGGATGACCACCCGCGCCGGCCGGTCTGGATCAACGTGCCGGAAGATGAACGACGTGGTCACGATGGCGAGCGCGATCTCCCAGGCAGGGAAGAGGTCGACCGTCAACGTGAACAGCCAGTGGATGAACATGTAGAGGGGGACGAGCAGGATGAAGAGCCCGTACTGGGCGTAGGGCAGGTGGACCGGAAGGGTGTAGCCGGGCGGCCCGAGGTAGACCAGGCGGGCCCGGTAGATGTCGTCGTCGGTGCGCAGCCGCATCTGGTGACCGCGCCTATTCGAAGATCAGGTCGATCAGGTAATCGCCGACGAAGAAGAGTGTTGCCGCGCCGGCGATGAAGGCCAGCCCGACGATGGCGATCGCCGAGCTCGTCAGGACCTTGGAAATCTCGCCCCGACTGGCGCGACCGATGAAGATGACGCCCAGGACCGCGAGCAGGATCGGCGCGATCTTGCTGGCGAAGAAGGTGACCACACCGTTGGTGTCGATCCCCTTCGGTGCCGGCTCCGCGAGCGGAGCCGAGGCCAGGGTGGAGAGCGCGTGGGCGACGCCGGACGACGCCGTCTCCATGAGCTCGAAGGCGATCACTGGAACCTCCCCATATCGCGGCCGGCGGAGCCGCGGCGGTGCAGTAGGCAAGCCTGGCGGGAAATCTGCTCACAGGGCGGAGCGATTTCGACCCTGTGTTCGTTACTCACCACGGAGGGTGGCGAGCTTTGGGCGGTTTTTACCCGCTTCGGCCCTCCCTCCAGACTTCGCCATCTCCATGCTGGCCAATTCCAAAGCGTACGGGCCGCCCCGGATTGCGACAAGCCGCGAAGGGACTGCCTGTTGCTGCCCGGACGACCGATCGTACACCTGTTCCAATGCGCACGTCAGGGATGGTCGACCCGGGTGGCCGAGCTCCGTCGTCATGACCGGTACGGTCTAGTCGTGACCGATCTGGTACGGGCTCCGGGCCCGGTGGTGATGGGCGTCCTCAACGTCACGCCGGACTCCTTCTCCGACGGCGGACGGTACGCCGACCTCGACGCGGCCGTCGGACACGGCGTCCGTCTGCGCGAGGCCGGGGCGGACCTGGTCGACATCGGCGGCGAGTCGACCCGCCCGGGCGCCGACCGGGTCGACGCGGCGACCGAGGCCGAACGCGTACTGCCGGTCATCCGCGAGCTGAGCGCCGCCGGGGTGCCGGTCAGCATCGACACCAGCCGCGCGCGGGTGGCCGAGGCGGCGCTGGACGCCGGCGCCGTGGTGGTCAACGACGTCTCCGGCGGACTGGCCGACCCCGACATGGCCCGCGTCGTGCGGGACGCCGGCTGCCCCTGGGTCCTCATGCACTGGCGTGGCCACTCCCGGCAGATGCGTGACCTGGCCAGCTACACCGATGTGGTGACCGACGTACGCGTGGAGCTCGGGCAGCGCGTCGACGCTGCGCTGGCCGCCGGGGTGGCCGCCGACCGCATCGTCGTCGACCCCGGCCTCGGTTTCGCCAAGACGGCCGCCCACAACTGGGAACTCAGCGCGCGCCTACCGGAGCTGCTGGACCTCGGATACCCGCTGCTCTTCGGCGCCAGCCGCAAGTCCTACCTCGGTCGCCTGCTCGCCGCCGCCGACGGCACACCGCGGCCAACCGCCCAACGCGAGGCCGCCACCGTGGCCACCAGCGTGCTGGCCGTCGCGGCCGGTGCGTGGGGCGTACGCGTGCACGACGTGCGGGCCACCGCGGACGCGCTTGCCGTCTGGACCGCCACCGGCCGGCCGCGCCTCACGCCCGTCCGTCCCGACGGCCGGCCGGTCGGCCGTGCGGAGGCCATCCGATGAGTGACCGGATCCAGCTGACCGGCCTGCGGGCCCACGGCCGGCACGGGGTGTACGACTTCGAGCGGGAGCAGGGGCAGGATTTCGTGGTCGACGCCGTCCTCGAACTGGACCTCGGCCCGGCCGCCGCCAGCGACGACGTCAACGCCACGGTCCACTACGGCGAACTGGCCGAGCGGCTGGTGGCGGTGGTGACCGGAGAACCGGTCAACCTGATCGAGACCCTGGCCGACCGGCTGCTCACGGTCTGTCTGGCCGACGAGCGGGTCGTCACCGCGACGGTCACTGTGCACAAGCCGGAGGCGCCGGTGCCGCACACGTTCACCGACGTGGCCGTCACGATGACCCGGACGCGTACCCGATGACCCGGGCCGTGCTGTCGCTCGGCAGCAACCTCGGCGATCGCCTGGACCACCTCCGGACGGCCGTCGCGACGCTGGGTGACGCCGTGCTGGTGGTCTCCGGGGTGTACGAGACTCCACCGTGGGGAGACGCCAACCAGCCCGCGTACCTCAATGCGGTGGTGCTCGCCCAGGACGGGAGCGCGACCCCGCTCGACTGGCTGGCTCGGGCCCACGACGCGGAGCGCGCGGCCGGTCGGGTCCGTGACCCGGGGCGGCGGTTCGGGCCGCGCACCCTCGACGTGGACGTGATCGCGGTGTGGGGCGACGACGACGAGCCGGTGCTCAGCGACGAGGAGGAGCTGACCCTGCCGCATCCCCGCGCACACCTGCGCGCGTTCGTGCTGCGGCCGTGGATCGACATCCAACCGTACGGGCGGTTGCCCGGCCATGGCTGGCTGACCGACCTGCTCACCTCCGGCCCGGCCGCCGACGACGCGCTGGAACTGCGTCCCCGGCCGGAACTGACGTTAGAGTCGACGACATGACCCAGTGGAGCCGGCCGGCATGAGTCAGGCGAAGTCCCCACCGCCGGGCCCCGACGGGTCGCGGATGGGCCCCACCCGGATCTCGACGCTGGTCGTGGCGGCCCTGGCCGCGGCGGCGGTGGCCTGGCTGCTGATCAGCGCGCTCTACTACAGCGGCATCCCCCGCCTGCCGTGGCTGCCGGTGGTGACGCTGGCCGCGCTCGCGGTCCTGGAGGCGTACGCGGCCGTCAACACGCGCGGCCGCATCGACCGGAAGCCCGGTCGGGATCCGGTCAATCCGCTGCTGGTCGCCCGGTTCGTGGTGCTGGCCAAGGCGTCGGCGCTGGCGGGCTCCATCTTCGCCGGTTTCTACGCCGGGCTCAGCGGGTGGCTCTTCGTGGAGACAACCCGGGCGGCCACCGAGGACCGGCCGGCCGCCGGAGGCGGGTTGCTGGCGTCGCTGGCGCTGGTGGGCGCCGCGTTGTGGTTGGAACGTTCCTGCCGCGTCCCGGAGCGCCCGGACGACGAGCACGAGCAGGACCAGCGCGAGAGCCGCCCCGGCCAGCGCTGAGCAGGGGGTTACGTCCGGCTCCCACCGCGGGTACGGTGCCTCCGATCGGAGAGCAACGGCCGCCCCGGTCCATCCGGGTGCCGGGACGGAAGCGGCCGGCCACTGGGGAGGCGGTGCCATGGGGTACGAAGACACGGGCCGGGAGCGGTCGGTCGACCCCACGCCCGCGGTTCCCGCCGCCGTCCTGGAGAACGTCTTCGACGATCCCACCCACGGCGAGCCGGGCCGCGACCGCGTCGGCGTGCACGTGTTCTGGGAGTTCCTGCTGCTGGCCGGTCTGGCTGCCCTGGGCTGGCTGCTCTGGCGGGCCGACCCGGACGCGCTGCGCGGTGCCGACCTGCGCACGTTGCTGGTCGACGCGGTCGGCCTGGGGCTGCTCGCTCTCGCCGCCGGGCTGAGTCTGCGCACCGCCGCCCCCAACCTGGCCATCGGGCCGGTGGCGGTCGCCGCCGCGCTGCACTACGCGGAGCAGGGTGACCGGGGCCTGGCCGCGTCCGTGGGGTCGGCGGTCGTGGTCGCCGCGGTGGGTGGTCTCGTGCTGGCGCTCGCCGTGGTGGCACTGCAGGTGCCCGCGTGGGCGGCGAGCCTGGCCGGTGCCGCCGGCGTGGTGGTGTACATCGAACGCCGGTCTGCGCCGGTGCTGGTGCAGGGGGACTACGACCCGAGGCGGACGGCCGGCTACCTCTTCGCCGGGTTCGCCGCCGTCGCGGTCCTCGGCGGTCTGTTCGGCGCGATCCGCGCGATCCGCCGGTTGGTGGGCCGGTACCGGCCGGTTGCCGATCCGGCCCGGCGCCGGGGCGCGCTGGCCGCCGTGGTCACCGCGCTGGCGCTCGTCGGCTCCACCGTGCTGGCCGCGCTCGCCGGGGTCCTGCTCGCCGCCAACCCTCCCGGCGTCGTCACGCCCACTTCCGGGCTGGACTGGACCGTGCTGGCCATCGGTGTGTCCCTGCTCGGCGGCACCAGCGCGTACGGCCGGCGCGGCGGCGTGTTCGGCACGGTGCTGGCGGTCGGCCTGGTCACCGTCTTCGAGGCGTACGCGCCGGAGCGCGACTGGTCGGTGAGCCGCTGGGCGGTGGGCGGGGTGGCGCTCGGTGTCGGGCTGTTGGCGACCCGACTGGTCGAGACGTTCGGGCGGCCCCGGCCGGGTGTGGTGGAGAAGCCGGAGCCCGTCGGCGACGGCACGATCAGCTCGGGTTGGAGCGTGCCCCGGCCCCAGTCGGCCGACAACTGGCCGCCGACCCTGCCGACGCCGCCCGCGCCGGAACCGGCCGACCCGTGGCGGGATCCCCGCTGGGAGGACGGCCCGCGGCGCTGGGATGTCGGCGACCGGTGAGCCGTGTGGCGTCCGCCGAGCCGGCGGTGATCTCGACCGTTAGGCTCGCCGCATGACCGACACACCACCCGCCGCGCCCGGCGGAACCTCGTTCGAGGAACTCGACGCGCTGTCCACGGAGGAGTTGCGGGAGCGGGCGTTCGCCCTGGCCCGGGAGCGCCGCGACGTGGGCTTCTACTGGTCGGTGCTGCGCCATCTGCCGAACGCGGACGAGGCCACGGTGCTGGACGGCGCGCCGAACTCGATCGGCCCGACCATCGACGAGGCGAACGCGTTGTGGCGGGAGTTGACCGGGCACGGCTACGAGGAGTCGGCACCGCTGCTGCGGGCCGCCTTCATCGACTATCTGTTGAAGCACTGAGCCGCCCGACGCAGCCCAGGTCCGCCCGGTCGGCCGGCAGGGGCCCTGGGCGGATCATGGGATTGGTCCGTACGGGCCCGGTCAGCGGCTACGGGACGGCCGCCGGCACCGGCGCGCTCGCCGTACTGCTGCTGGTCGGCATCTGTGGCAGCCCGGCGTACACCGGTTGGGCCGCCGCGACGCTTACCGACCCGACCTCGGCGGGCGGCTTCTACCTGCGCCTGCTCGCCTGGCCGGCCTGGCGACTGGACGCGGACGGGCAGGCCGGCGGCCTGTTCGCCGCCGACCTGCGGGCCGTCGCGCTGGTGCTCCTGGCGGTGGCGCTGCTCTACCTGCTGCCCGCCGCGCAGGTGGCCCGGGTACCCGGGCCGGTCAGCCAGTTCTTCTCCGGCTGGGCCGCGTACGTGTTGGCCGGCGGGCTCGCCGCCGTGCTGGCGGCGCTCCTCGGCCCGGACCCGTCGCTGCTGAAGGCGCTGCAGGATGCGAGCAGCGGCGCCGGCTACGGCTTCCTCACCGGCTGGATCATCGGCACCGCGAGCCTCGGCGGCCGGGCCTAGCCGCCAGCCCAGCAGACCGGACCGGACCGCCAGCCGGCCAGCCCAGCGGACCGGGCCCAGCCGCCACGGCGAGCGGACTCAGCCAGGGGCCGCGTGGGCCGGCCGCTAGCGACCCGGGTCGAGCAGGCTCTGGCGGCTGAGCGCGCCCACCGGGCGGCCGTCGTCGGTCACCAGGAGGCGGTCCTGTCCCGACGTCAGCAGTGCCGCCAGGGCGTCGTACGCCGTGCCGTCGAGCCCCACGGTGGGCAGGTCGGCGGGGGCGTCGCCGGGCACGGGCTCCAGGGAATCCCGGTCGAGCGGGGTGACCGCCAACCGGCGGATGCCCCGGTCGGCGCCGACGAACTCCCGGACGAACGCGGTGGCGGGGGCGCCGAGCAGCGCGGCCGGCGTGTCGTACTGCTCGAGATGCCCGCCCTCGGACAGCACCGCGATCCGGTCGCCGAGCCGGACGGCCTCGTCGAGGTCGTGGGTGACCAGGACGATCGTCTTGCGGACCTCGGCCTGCAGGCGAAGGAACTCCTCCTGCAGGCGGGCCCGGACGATCGGGTCCACGGCCGAGAACGGCTCGTCCATCAGCAGCACCACCGGGTCGGCGGCGAGCGCGCGGGCCACGCCGACCCGCTGCCGCTGACCGCCCGACAGCTCGTGCGGATAGCGGCGGCCGAACTGGTTCGGGTCCAGTCCCACCAGGTCGAGCAGCTCGTCCACCCGGGCGCGGGTCCGCTGGCGGGACCAGCCGAGCAGGCCCGGGACGGTGGCCACGTTGGCCCGGACCGTCTGGTGGGGGAAGAGGCCGACGTTCTGGATCACGTAGCCGATCCGGCGGCGTAGCCGCACCGGGTCGGCGTCCGTGACGTCCTCGTCACCGAGCATGATCCGACCGGCCGTCGGCTCGATCAAGCGGTTGATCATGCGGAGCACGGTCGACTTGCCGCAGCCCGACGGGCCGATCAGCACCACCAACTCGCCGGCCCGGACGTCCAGGCTCAGCTCCTTAACGGCCTCGGTGCCGTTCGGGTAGCGCTTCTGGATGCCCTGCAGGGAGATCGACGCCGCGCGAGGGGATTCGGCCGCGCCGGGGGCCTCCGGGGTAACGTCCACGTATGTCCTTCCGCCTGAGCTACCGGGCCGACCCGGGTAACCCCTGGTTCTCCTGGCAGTACGTGCGGGACAACTCTGACACGATCCTTGCCGCCGTGCGCGAACACGCCTCCCTCACCGGGCGCGCGGTGCTGATCGCGGTGCTCATCGCCCTGCCGTTGTCCGTGCTCGCGTACTGGTTCCGTCCGTTGGCCGGCCCGATCCTCGGCGTCACCGGAGTGATCTACACCATTCCGTCGCTGGCGCTGTTCGCCTTCATCGCGCCGTACCTGGGTACCGGCGCCACCACCGTACTGGTCGGGCTGGTCCTGTACGCGCTGCTGCTGATCGTCCGCAACGTGGTGGCGGGGCTCAACCAGGTGCCGCCGGAGGTCGGCGAGGCCGCCGAGGGCATGGGCTACGGCCGGTGGCGGCGGCTGTTCCGGATCGACCTTCCGCTGGCCATCCCCGGCATCCTGACCGGGCTGCGGCTGGCCACCGTGTCGACCGTCGCGCTGGTCACGGTCGGGGTGCTGGTCGGGCACGGCGGCCTCGGGCAACTGATCTTCGCGGGCTTCCAGAACAACCTCTACAAGGCCGAGATCATGACCGGGACGGTGCTCTGCGTGGCGTTGGCGGTGCTGCTGGACCTGCTGCTGGTGCTCGTCGGCCGGCTGGTCACTCCCTGGGCCGCCCGGGGCGTCCGGTGAGCGCCGCCGCGAACCCCCTGCAGCAGGGGGTGCTCTGGCTCAACGACCCGCTGAACTGGACCAACCCCGGCGGCATCCTGGAGCGCCTCGGCGAGCACCTGACGATCTCTGCCCTGGCGGTGGCGCTCGGCTGCCTGGTGGCCTGGCCGGTCGGGCTCTGGCTCGGGCACGCCGGTCGGGGCGGCGGCCTGGTGGTGCTCGTGTCCAACGCCACGCTGGCCATCCCCACCCTGGCGCTGCTGACCATCCTGCCGCTGACGTTCCTCGGTTTCGGGCGTACGCCGGTGGTGGTGGCGCTCGCCGTCTTCGCCGTACCGCCGCTGCTGGCCAACGCCTACACCGGCGTACGCCAGGTGGACCCGGAGGCGCGCGACGCGGCCCGGGGGATGGGCCTGTCCGGCGGGCAGTTGCTGCGGCGGGTGGAGCTGCCGTTGGCGGTGCCGTACCTGGCCGCCGGCTTCCGGACGGCGGCCGTGCAGGTCATCGCCACGGCGGCGCTGGCCTCGTTCGTCAACGGCGGCGGGCTCGGCGAGATCATCCGTACCGGGTTCGGTCTGAGCATCGCCGTCGGCGGTGGGCAGATCGTGGCCGGCGGTGTGCTGGTGGCCGGGCTGGCGTTGCTGGCCGAGCTGCTGCTCGGGATCGTCGAACGCATGGTCACCCCGCGTCCGCTGCGCCAGGGCCGGCGGCGCGCGGGCCGTCCGCGACCCGCCGACGCCACCGGCCGCGCCTGACAGGTCACCGGGCGTGCTCCGTCCGGGTGAGTGGACGCCGAAGCGGCGACCAGCGGCGGGCCGGTCGGTGACGATGCGGTGACGAAGCCCATCCCGAGTTGTCGGTCGGCCGTGGACCATGTTGGGTGGGAATTGCGGGCGACCAACATCCAGGATCGCCCGTCGGACACGCGGCCGGCCCGGGACGGGTCGCGCCGGGACACGGAAGGCGGGCGGCACATATGCGCGCACGTACACGTCTCGCGATCGGCGCCGTCGGCGTCGTGGCCGGGGCAGCACTTCTCACCGGGTGTGGCGACGCCGGCTCGTCCGGCACCGACGCTCCCCAGACCAGCGCCTCGGGCGCCGGGTGCGCACCGGTCGCCGGCAAGCAGCTCATCGCGCTGACCGACGACAAGAAGCTCCAGAACTCCGACAACGTCCTCCCGGCGATCAACAGCAAGGTGGCCAACCCACAGCTGATCGCCGCGCTCGACAAGGTCTCCGCGACGCTCGACACGCCGAAGCTGGTCCAGCTCAACAAGGCGGTCGACGTCGACCGCAAGACCCCCAAGGTCGCGGCCGAGGAGTTCGCCAGCGCCAACAACCTCACCGCGGGCATCGCCAAGGGCCCGGGTGGCGAGATCGTGGTCGGCGCCGCGAACTTCAGCGAGAGCCAGATCCTGGGCGAGCTGTACCGCATCGCGCTCACCGGCGCCGGCTACCAGGTCAAGGTGCAGCAGATCGGCAACCGGGAGCTGTACGAGCCGGCGTTGGAGAAGGGCGAGGTCCAGGTCGTCCCGGAGTACGCGTCGACGATGGCCGAGTTCCTCAACACCAAGGCCAACGGCCAGAACCCCCCGCCCGTCTCCTCGCCCGACATCAACACCACGGTGACGGCGCTCAAGGCCGAGGGCGACAAGGTGGGCATCACCTTCGGTGCCCCGGCCGCCGCGCAGGACCAGAACGCCTTCGCGGTGACCCAGGAGTTCGCCGACAAGTACGGCGTACGGACCCTCTCCGAGCTGGCCGCGAAGTGCTCCGGCAGCGCCACCGTGCTGGGCGGCCCGCCGGAGTGCCAGCAGCGGCCGTTCTGCAAGCCGGGCCTGGAGAAGACCTACGGCCTCTCGGTGGGTTCGTTCTCCTCCCTGGACCAGGGTGGACCGCTGACCAAGAACGGTCTGCGTGAGGGCAAGATCAGTGTGGGCCTGGTCTTCTCCTCGGACAGTGCGTTCGCCACGAGCTGACGCTCTGCTACGGCGTGTGACGGACGCCCCCGCCCCGCAGGGGCGGGGGCGTCCGTCCGTCCGGGAACCGTTCCCTCCGGTGCGGATCGTCGGTAGGCTGCACTCCCATGCCAGCCCCGGTCACCTCCGACGCCCGGCGTCAACCGCTTCTGCTGACCGTGCTCTTCTGGGGCGGCGTGGCGCTGGCGCCCGTCGCGGCGTTGATTCTCCTGGTGGCTGACGGTAACGGTCCGCTGCGTCTCGCGGCGGTGCTCGCCATCGTGGCGGTGGTCCTGATCGGCCTCTCCATCGCGCTGCGCCCCGATGGGGACGGCACATCGGCGCGGGCCGACGAGCTGCTGGAGGAGATCGAGGAGTTGCGCCGGGAGTTGCGCGCCGAGATCGTGGCCGCCGCGCAGCGCGGTAACCAGGCGCTCGACCAGGCGCAGCGCGCCCAGGAGGGGATCGCCGCGGTCCGTCGCCGCCTCGACGCCACCGGTGCGGCCCTCGCTGGCGCCGCCCCGGCCGCCGAGCCGGCGGCGGCCAGCCGGGCCCGCGTGCCGTCCGTCGAGCCGGTGGACGACACCCCACCCGCCCGCAGCCGGGTACCGGTCCCCGGCGACACCCCACCCGCCCGCAGCCGGGTACCGGTCCCCGGCGACATCCCGGCCGCCCGGGTGCGGGTACCGGCTCCGGGCGAGGCCGCCGGTCGGATTCCGGCCCCGGCCACGGACGAGGACGCCCCTCGGGTGCGGGTGCCGGCACCGGACGAGGCGGCCGGTCGGTGGGGACGCGACGACCGTGCCGACGACGAACCGGCGTACCGCCACCGCGCCGCGGATGCTCCCGAGCCCACCGCCGGCAGCGTGTACGGCGCCACTGCGCGCCCGCCGGAGCACGACCGGGCGCGGGAGTACAACCCGCCGCGCGAGTACGACCGCCCGCGTGAGCGCGACCGCCCGGAGTCGACGCACCGGCCGGTCGGCGTGGTCCGGCACACCGAGACCGTGCACGTCACGACCCGGCACACCGTCGTCGACGGCGGTCCCGCCGAGTCGGGTGGGCGCTACGGCGCCGGGTACGGCGGCCAGTGGACCCCGCCGGCCCAGGAATGGACCCGGGGCGGCGGCGCCCAGGGGCGTGCCCGTTCCTGGGACGACGCGCAGGAGCCCCGGTCCGAGTACGCCGACGACGACCGCGAGCGCCGCGCCGACGACCGGTCCTGGGGTACGCAGCACGCCTCTCGGGGGGAGCCGGCCCCGGTTGGCCCCCGCGACGGTTCGGGATGGGGCGGGCCCGATCGTGGCGACGAGGTGCCCCGCAGGACGGCTCGCGCCGACGAGCCGGAGTGGACCGACCAGCGCGACGCCTACGCGCCGGCCGACGAGTCCGCGTGGGACGGTCGTTCGCAGCGCCGTGGCTGGTCGGAACAGGCCGAGCCGGAGCGCGCCGGCGCCCCGCAGCCCGGTCCCGCCCTGCGCGCGGACGACACCGGCGAGTACTGGTCCCAGCTTCGGGCCGGCGACCGGTGGGCGGCCGTCCGCGACGACGACAACGGCCGTGAGCTGCACGTCGGGGAACGCCGGGCCGAGGTGCACGCCGACGCCACGGGCACCGAGTACCGGATGGCGGACCGTTGGGCGTCCGTCCGCCACGAGGACGCCCGCCGCCACGAGGATCCGCGCCGGCAGGAGGACGCCCGCCGGCACGAGGATCCGCGCCGGCACGAGGATCCGCGCCGGCAGGAGGACGCCCGCCGCCACGAGGATCCGCGCCGGCAGGACGAACCTCGGCCGGCGTTGCCGGTCGGTGGCGTGGCCGTACCGGACGAGTGGCGTCCGCCGCGTCAGCGCGGCCACGAGCCGGAACCCGCCCCCGAGCGGGGTGGCCGCCGCCGGGTCGAGGAACGGTACGGCTACCCGCCGCAGGACGACGCGCCCCGTGCCGGCGGCGCCCCGATCACCGACCGCTGGCGCTGATCCCGGTCACTTGTCGATGTCGCCGACCACGAAGAACATCGAGCCGAGGATGGCGATCAGGTCCGGTACGAGGCAGCCGGGCAGCAGGGTGGCCAACGCCTGCACGTTCGCGTAAGACGCGGTGCGCAACTTCAACCGCCACGGCGTCTTCTCACCCCGCGACACCAGGTAGTAGCCGTTGATGCCGAGCGGGTTCTCCGTCCAGGCGTACGTGTGGCCCTCCGGCGCCTTGAGCACCTTCGGCAGGCGGGTGTTGATCGGCCCGGTGAGCCGGTCCACCCGGTCCAGGCACTGCTCGGCGAGGTCCAGCGACGCGTACACCTGGTCGAGCAGCACCTCGAAGCGGGCGTGGCAGTCCCCGGCGGTCTTGGTGACCACCGGGACGTCCAGCTCGTCGTACGCCAGGTAGGGGTCGTCGCGGCGCAGGTCCAGGTCGAGGCCGGAGGCGCGGGCGACGGGCCCGGACGCGCCGAACGCGGCGGCGTCGGCGGCGGACAGCACGCCCACTCCGACGGTACGGGCCAGGAAGATCTCGTTGCGCCGGATCAGGTGGTCCAGGTCGGGCAGCCGTCCGCGTACCTCGCCGATGGCCGCACGGGCTCGTCCCGTCCAGCCGTACGGAACCTCTTCCTTGAGGCCGCCCACCCGGTTGAACATGTAGTGGATCCGGCCCCCGGAGACCTCCTCCATCACCGCCTGGATGGTCTCCCGTTCCCGGAACGCGTAGAAGACCGGTGTGATCGCGCCGATCTCCAGCGGGTACGAGCCGAGGAACATCAGGTGGTTGAGCACCCGGTTCAGCTCGGCGAGGGCCATCCGCAGCCAGGTGGCCCGCTCGGGCACCTCCATGCCCATCAGGCGTTCCACGGCGAGCACCACGCCCAGCTCGTTGGAGAACGCCGACAGCCAGTCGTGCCGGTTGGCCAGCACGATGATCTGCCGGTAGTCGCGTACCTCGAAGAGCTTCTCCGCACCCCGGTGCATGTAGCCGACGATCGGTTCGCAGGCGACCACCCGTTCGCCGTCGAGCACGAGCTTCAGTCGCAGCACGCCGTGCGTCGACGGGTGCTGCGGGCCGATGTTGAGCACCATGTCGGTGCCGAGCTGCTGACCGCCGGTGCCGGCGACCAGCCCGGCCCCGGTGCCGACGGTCAGTTCACGGAGGTCCCCGGCGTCGGTGCTCATGCCCGTCATCGTGCCACGGCCGTCGGTAGCCCGATGCCGACCGGTTGGCGCAGCCACCAGTGCCCGCCGAGCCCGGCCGGGTCGGTCAGCTCGGCCACCGCCGACGCCGCGGCCAGCGCCCGCACGTAGCCGGCCGGGTCGGTGCCGGCCAGGCTGAGCGGCGGTCGACCGCCGTCGGCCCCGAGCGCCCGCAGCGCCTCGGTCTGCAAGCTCAGGGAGTACGCGCACCGGGCGACCGCTGCGCCGGCGGAGGCGACCGAGTCCATGGCCACGTGCGCGGTGACATCGCTCGACGCGTCCGGCACCGGAGGCACCTGCCGCCCACCCCGGTAACCCGTCAACGTCCCATCCACCGGCCGCCCCTCCCGCAGGTGCCCATAGTCGACCGCCACCGCCAACCCGCGCCTGATCCTGCCCACCGCGTACCCCCAGGCTTCGTCGCGTGGTCTGCCGATTTCTGCGCGGTGGTCGGTGTGTGGGGTTTCCGGGCAGCCCGGCCGGCTCCGGGCGGTCAGGCTTGATCCCTGCGCCGGCCGGGCTGCCCGGAAACCCGACCCGCTTCCGCTCGTCGCGTCCGTCGAGGCCGGACCACCGGTCACGTCACGGTCCGCACCGCGAGGGCTCGCCGGACTGGGCCACCAGGTGGTCAGCCAATCAAGATCAGCAGTGCTGACCGGCCCGCCGACCGTCTCCACCCCGGTTGACGGTTCGACCAGCACATACCGCCAGCCACCGTCGGCGTGCACCGCAACGTCGAGCGGCACGTTGTCCAGCCACTCGGTCGCCAGCAACAGTCCGGTGATGCCGTCGGGGATCTCGGTGGTCCAGTGGATCTCCTTGGGCAGGTTCTCCGGGCGGCTGGCGTACTCGACTGCGGTGAAGCGGATCCGTTCCGCGAGCGACCGACGACCGGCGACCCACGACGGCCCATCGGGTGACCGACGGACGGCGGCCGCAGGAGTCAGGGTTTCCGGGGAGCCCGCCCACGCAGGGATCAAGCCTGACCGCCCGGAGTGGGCGGGCTCCCCGGAAACCCCGACCGCGCCCCCGGCGGAGTGGGCGGGCTCCCCGGAAACCCCGACCGCAAGCTCGACGGAGTCGGCGGGCTTCCCGGAAGCCCCGGTGGCGTCTTCGGACGCGAGAAGGCGGCGCAGGGCTAGCAGCAGCTCCCCGCGCCCAGCCCCGACGTCGACCACGTCCAGCCGTGGTGGATGGCCGAGGGCGGAGTCGACCTGCGCGAGGAGGCGCAGCAGCGCGGTGGCGAAGGCGGGGGAGGCGTGCACGCTGGTCCGGAAGTGGTCGGCCGGTCCGGTGCCGGCCACGAAGAAGCCGTCCGGCCCGTAGAGGGCCTGGCTCATCGCGTCCCGCCACGGGATCGGCATCAGCGAGTGCGGAGTGCGGAGGGCGTCACCGTGCCGACCCTACGGCCACCGGTCCGGTGCCGGCTTGCGATCCCCGTCGCGCGGCCGTGCGGGTTCACGCCCGGAAGTAGTGCCCCTCGTCGAGGTCGGCGATCAGCCCGGGGTGGGTCGGGGTCCAGCCCAGCAGGTCGCGGGTGACGGTGGACGAGGTCGGGTTGTCCATCTGCGCGAATCGCTCCAGGAAGCCGAAGTACTCGCCCGCCTCGTCGGCGTCGATGCTCCGGACCGGGATGTCGAGGTTGCGGCCGATCGTCTCGGCGAGCTGCCGGAAGGGGACTCCTTCATCGGCGGTGCCGTGCAGGCGTGCGCCGGCCGGCGCCTTCTCCAGGGCGAGTCGGTACAGCACGGCCGCGTCCAGCGTGTGCACGGCCGGCCACCGGTTGGCCCCGTCGCCGACGTACGCGGCGTACCCGTGCTGTCGGGCGCTCGCGATGATGGCGGCGATGAAGCCGTACCGGTCGAGTGAGCTGTGCACCGTGGGCGCGAGGCGGACGACGCAGGAGCGCACTCCACGGGAGGCGAGGCCGACCACGAAGTTCTCCGCGTCGATCCGGTAGCCGCCGCCCGGGAAGGTGTCCCGCTCGGTGCCGGGGCGACCGACGATGCCGCCCATCACCAGCATGGCGGTGCCACTCGTGCCGACCAGGGGCTTGCCGGAGTCGGCCAGGCCGTCGGCGAGTGCCGTGAGGGCGTCCAGGTCGACCGAGGCCGCGCCGGCGAGGTCGCCGTTGAGCATGAGGTCGTGGCGGAACGCCAGGTGGATCACTCCGTCGGAGGCGGCCGCCTCGTCGCGGAGCACGTCGAGGTCGGACAGGTCGCCCCGGCGGGCCTCGCCGCCGAGCTTCTCGATGGCGGCGGCGGAGGTGTCCGAGCGGGCCAGGCCGACGACGTGGTGCCCGGCGGAGAGCAGTTCCGGTACGACCGCCGAGCCGAGGTGGCCGGAGGCGCCGGTGACGAATACGCGCATGGTGGGTCCTTCGTGAGTGCCGATGTCACATTGCGACATCACCGTACCGCGCCTGATGTCATCGTGCGACATCCCAAGCGAAGCAATGTCGCAATGTGACATCGGATACCATCGGGGGCATGGCTCGCTGGCAACCCGACGCGCGTGGCCGCCTGGAGGCGGCCGCCTTCGAGCTGTTCCGGGAGCGCGGCTTCGACCAGACCACCGTCGCCGACATCGCCGAGCGGGCCGGTCTCGACAAGCGCACCTTCTACCGACTCTTCGGCGACAAACGCGAAGCCCTGTTCAGCGGCAGCGGGCACCTGGAAGAGGTGCTGGTCAAGGCGGTGGCAGAGCTGGACGCCGGCCCCTTCGACGCGGTGGTGGCGGCCTTCGGTCGGGTGGCCGAGGAGGTCTTCGCCGACCGCCTGGAACTCGTCCGGGCCCGACAGGCCATCATCGAGAGCAGTCCGGAGCTACGGGAGCGCGAACTGCGCAAGACGGATTCGCTGGCTGCCGCGGTCACCGCCGCCCTCCGCGCCAAGGGCTTCGCCGAGACCACGGCCACCCTGGCCACCGTGTCGGGTGCCACGGTCTTCCGGGTCGCGTACGCCCGCTGGATCGCGCCCGGCAGCGACGCCTCGCTCAGCGACCTGATCGCCGAGGTGGCCGCCGAACTGCGTGCGATCACGTCACCCTCGGGCTCGGATCAACAGATCGTGGACGGTTTCCGTTAGCCGCTAACGGAACTGCCCACGATCTGCCCGCCGTGCCGGAGTGGTGAAGGTTTTCACACATGCTTGTCCCGGTTCGGCGAGCCGGGCGCATACTTGCGATCGACCGGTACCCCTTCTCGAGGACTGGATCGTCGTCATGAGCGCACCGTTGCGCCCGCGTCCGGCCGCCCCCCACGGGCCTGCCGGGTCGTGGGATCGCGCCGACACCGGCGCCCGCGCCACCTCCCGCCCACTCACCGTCGGTGTCGTCGGCGCGGGCCGCGTCGGGGCCGTGCTGGGCGCGGCGCTCGCCGCCGCCGGGCATCACGTGGCCGCCGTCGCCGGTGAATCCGGGGCCAGTCGCGCCCGCCTCGCGCTGCTGCTGCCCGACGTGCCCCGCCGCCCGGTCACCTCCGTCGCCCGCGCCGCCGCCGACCTGCTGCTGATCGCCGTGCCGGACGACGCGCTGGCCGAGGTGGTCGCCGATCTCGCCGAGCGTGGCGCCCTGCGCCCGGGTCAGGTGGTCGCGCACACCTCCGGCGCGCACGGTCTGGCCGTGCTGGCGCCGGCCGCCGCGCTCGGCGTCCGGCCGCTGGCCCTGCACCCCGCCATGACCTTCACCGGTACGCCGGACGACCTGGCCCGCCTCGACGGAATCTCGTACGGGGTCACGGCCCCGGCCGACCTGCGCCCGCTGGCCGCCCGGCTCGTCACCGACCTGGGCGGCGTCCCCGAGTGGGTGGCCGAGGCGGACCGCCCGCTGTACCACGCCGCGCTCGCGCACGGTGCGAACCACCTGGTGACCCTGGTGAACGAGGCGACCGACCGGCTGCGTGACGCCGGGGTGGCCCGTCCGGAGAAGGTGCTCGCTCCGCTGCTGCGGGCCGCTCTGGAGAACGCGCTACGCCTCGGCGACGACGCGCTGACCGGTCCGGTCTCCCGGGGCGACGCGGGCACGGTCGAGCGGCACCTGGCCCGGCTGACCGCCACCGCGCCGGAGTCGGTCCCCGCCTACCTGGCGCTGGCCCGGCGTACGGCCGACCGGGCGATCGCCGCCGGCCGGCTACGACCGGTGGACGCGCAGTCGCTGCTCGGGGTGCTCGCCGGGACGGATCGGGAGGTGGCGGCATGACGCAGGTGGTGCATACCCGTGCCGAGCTGAACGAGGCCCGGGGCGCCCTGAAGGGCACCGTCGGCGTGGTGATGACCATGGGTGCCCTGCACGAGGGGCACGAGACGCTGCTGCGCGCGGCCCGGGAACAGGCCGACCACGTCCTGGTGACGATCTTCGTGAACCCGTTGCAGTTCGGGCCGAACGAGGACTTCGACCGCTATCCGCGCACCCTCGACGCCGACCTGGAGGTGTGCCGGCGGGCCGGCGCCGACCTGGTCTTCGCTCCGTCGGTGGCCGACATGTATCCGGACGGTCAGCCTCGGGTACGGCTGGACCCGGGGCAGCTCGGCGCCGAGTTGGAGGGCGCGAGCCGTCCCGGCTTCTTCCACGGTGTCCTCACGGTGGTCCTGAAGCTGCTCCAGCTCACGCGCCCCCACCTGGCGTTCTTCGGCGAGAAGGACTACCAGCAGCTCACCCTGGTCCGGCGGATGACCAGGGACCTGGACGTCCCGGTCGAGGTGATCGGCGTACCGACGGTCCGGGAGCCGGACGGGTTGGCGCTGTCCAGCCGCAACCGCTACCTGAGCGAGCCCGAGCGCGCGGCGGCGCTGAGCCTGTCCGCCGCGCTGCGGGCGGGGGCCCGGGCCGCCGACGACGGCCTGGACGCGGGCGAGGTGCTGACCGCCGCGCACGCCGCGTTCGGCGCCGGTACGCCCGGGGCCCAGCTCGACTACCTGGTGCTCACCGATCCCGAGCTGGAGCCCGGGCCGGTGTCCGGGCCGGCCCGCCTGGTGATCGCCGCCTGGGTGGGCACCACCCGGTTGATCGACAACGCGGCAATCCGTCTCGCTCCTCGTCCCTGACCTCGTCCGTACCCCCACCACCCTTTGCGAAAGGCCAGTCCGATGCTGCGGACCATGCTCAAGTCGAAGATCCACCGCGCCACGGTGACCCAGGCCGACCTGCACTACGTCGGTTCGGTGACGGTGGACGAGGACCTGCTCGACGCCGCCGACCTGCTTCCCGGCGAGCAGGTCGCGATCGTGGACATCACTAACGGCGCCCGACTGGAGACGTACGTCATCCCAGGTGCGCGGGGCAGCGGCGTGATCGGCATCAACGGTGCTGCCGCGCACCTCGTACACCCCGGTGACCTGGTCATCCTGATCTCGTACGCGCAGATGGACGACGCCGAGGCCCGGTCGTACCGGCCGCGGGTGGTGCACGTGGACGCCGACAACCGGGTGGTCGAGCTGGGCACCGATCCGGCGACGGCAGCGCCGGGCACGGCCGGTGACCCGGTACCCAACCCGCTCGCGCTGTCCGGAGTCTGATCTCGCGCGCGGAGATTCCGGTCTGTCACCGGAAGGTCATTTCCGGTTACCCTGGGCACGCTGGCGGAAGCCGGTAGGTGGCTGGGGGAGGCCGCGATGCGCCGTGCCATGACGACCCTGTTCGCCACTGCCGTCACGGCAGTGTTGCTGGTGGGCTGTGCCACCTCCGGTGGGCTCGACGGCGACCTGACCGACGACTGGGCCGCGTTGCCGCCCGCCACGGCCTTCACGCCGGCCGCCGGGGTGTGCCAGGCCGCCGACTTCGTCGAGGTGGTCACGCTGGCCGCGTACCAGCCGATCGACTGCGCCGGCCCGCACCGGGTGGAGACCGTGCACGTGGGGGCGTTCCCCACCGAACGGCCCGCCGCGCCGGCCACCGGCTCGGTGGAGTTGCGCGGCGCGTTCGCCGAGTGCGACACCCGGGCCTCTGCGTACGTGGGCGACGACTGGCGGGCCGGGCGACTGCGGCTGTCGGTGGCGCTGCCCTCCGGGCCGGGTTGGACGGCCGGCGCCCGCTGGTACCGGTGCGACCTCACCGAGTTGACCACGGTCGAGACGGCGGCCACGGTGGTGGTTCGCTCGGGCAGCCTGCGGAACGCGTTGAAGGGGGCCAGCGGGCTGCGGTTGGGCTGTCAGCAGACCCGCGCCGGGGCGGGACGCGGTGTGCAGACGCTGGTCCCGGTGGAGTGCGCCGGCCGGCACGACGCCGAGTTCGTCGGGGTGTGGCGCGCGCCGGACAAGCCGTACCCGGCCAAGAACGCCGACTGGGCGCCCCTCTACGACGGCTGTCGCAGCGTGCTCGGCCGCTACGTGGGTGTGCCGGACGACTCCGACCTGCGGTTCCGCAGCGGGGTCGTGGTGCGCCCGCCCGGCGCGGGGCGCTGGCGTGTCGGTGACCGGGGGGTCCGCTGTTACCTGTGGTTGAGCGACCGTACGGTCACCGCGTCGTTGAAGGGCGCCGGCCCGGCCGGCCTGCCGGTGCGGACGAAGTGAGCGGCTCGGCGCGGTCCCGATCGGACGGGGTTGCCCAAACCACTCGTTGAGCCCCCGCCGCCCCGGGCGAGGATCGTTCGGGTTGACTGGTGGGATGGACCTTCCGACCGTCGACCTGCCGGCCCTGCCCAGACTGCTGGCCGCGCCCGAGCCCGGCTGGGTGGAGACCACCGACGTGATCGTGGTCGGGTCCGGGGTGGCGGGGCTGACCGCCGCGCTGCACCTGCGGGAGGCGGGCCTGCACGTCACCGTCGTCACCAAGGTCAACATCGATGACGGCTCGACCCGGTGGGCGCAGGGCGGCATCGCGGCGGTGCTCGACCCGGCGGACACGCCGGCGGCGCACGCGCGGGACACCGAGATCGCCGGTGTGGGGCTCTGCGACCCGGCGGCCGTCCGGGTCCTCGTCGAGGAGGGGCCGACCCGGCTGCGGGAGCTGATGCGGATCGGCGCCGAGTTCGACCGCCATCCGGACGGCTCGTTGATGTTGACCCGCGAGGGTGGGCACCGGGCGGACCGGATCGTGCACGCGGGCGGCGACGCGACGGGCGCGGAGGTGCAGCGGGCCCTGCACGCCGCGGTGCAACGCGATCCGTGGATCCGGCTGGTCGAGCACGCCCTCGTGCTGGATCTGCTGCGCGCGCCCGGTGACGGCCCGGACGGCCTCGGCCCGGCCTGCGGGATCACCCTGCACGTGCTCGGTGAGGGCAGCGAGGACGGCGTGGGCGCGTTGCTGGCCCGGGCGGTGGTGCTGGCCACCGGCGGGATGGGGCAGGTCTTCGCGGCCACCACCAACCCGGCGGTCTCCACGGGCGACGGGGTGGCGCTGGCGCTGCGGGCCGGCGCGGCGGTGACCGACGTCGAGTTCGTGCAGTTCCATCCGACCGCGCTGATCACCCCCTCCGGCGGCGGGGTGCCCGGCGCCGGGCACGCGCAGCAGCCGCTCGTCAGCGAGGCGCTGCGCGGCGAGGGCGCGTACCTGGTGGACGGCGACGGCAAGCGGTTCATGGTGGGCCAGCACGAGCTGGCCGAGCTGGCCCCCCGGGACGTGGTGGCCAAGGGCATCCACCGGGTGCTGCTGGCCAGCGGCGCGGACCACGTCTTCCTCGACGCCCGGCACCTGGGCGGCGACTTCCTGGCCGCGCGCTTCCCGACCATCGTGGCGTCCTGCCTGGCGATCGGCGTGGACCCGGCCGCCGACCTCATTCCGGTCGCTCCGGCCGCCCACTACGCCTCCGGCGGGGTCCGCACCGACCTGCGGGGCCGCACGTCGATCCCCGGTCTGTACGCCTGCGGCGAGGTCGCCTGCACGGGCGTGCACGGCGCGAACCGGTTGGCCAGCAACTCGCTGCTGGAGGGGCTGGTGTTCTCCCGGCGGATCGCCGACGACATCGCGGCCGGCCTGCCCGAGCAGGCCCAGCCGGCGGACGTCGGCGCGTGGCGCGGGGGTGCGGGCTGGGTGGTGCCGGCCGAGGCGACGCCGACCCTGCAGCGGGCGATGACGCGTGGCGCCGGGGTGCTGCGCTCGGCCGCGACACTGGCCGGGACGGCTGCGACGCTCACGGAGCTGGGCGCGGCGCGGGGTCGACCCCGGACCGCCGACTGGGAGGCGACGAACCTGCTCACGGTGGCGTCGACGCTCGTCACGGCGGCGTACGCGCGCGCCGAGACGCGAGGGTGCCACTGGCGGGAGGACTTCCCGACGGCCGACGAGCGGTGGCGGGGCCACCTCGTCGGGTCGGTCGGGGCGCAGGGCGCGGTGACGCAGCAGTGGGAGGAAAATTCATGATCGAGTCGACTCGGGTGGCGTTGCGGACGGCCGGACTGGACCCGGACCAGGTACGTCGGGTGGTCGAGACCGCACTGGTCGAGGATCTGGGGCCCGATTTCCTGGACGTGACCAGCGTGGCGACCATCCCGGCCGAGCAGACCGACACCGCCGACCTGGTGGCCCGCGCCGACGGTGTGGTGGCCGGGCTGGCGGTGGCCGCCGCCGTGTTCGAGCTGGTGGGCGAGGTGACGGGCTTCGGTCGTACCGTCGAGGTGTCGATGTCGGCCCGCGACGGCGAGCGGGTGGCCCGCGGCGACGTGCTGGCGACGGTGGCCGGCCCGACCCGGTTGCTGCTGACGGCCGAGCGGACGGCGCTGAACCTGCTCTGCCGGATGTCCGGGGTGGCCACCCACACCCGGGCCTGGGCGGACGCGCTGGCCGGCACGAAGGCGATGGTGCTGGACACCCGCAAGACGACGCCGGGCCTACGGGCGCTGGAGAAGTACGCGGTGCGGGCCGGCGGCGGCACCAACAAGCGGATGGGCCTCTACGACGTGGCCATGATCAAGGACAACCACAAGCTGGCGGCCGGCGGCATCACGGCGGCGTACCGGCGGGTCCGGGAGTCGTTCCCGGAGGTGCCGGTGCAGGTCGAGGTGACCACCGTCGCCGAGGCCGTGGAGGCGGTGGAGGCGGGGGCCGACTTCCTGCTCTGCGACAACATGACTCCGGAGTTGCTGGCCGAGGCGGTGGCCGCGGTGGGCGACCGGGCGGAGCTGGAGGCCACCGGCGGGCTGACCCTGGAGGTGGCGGCCCGCTACGCGGCCACCGGTGTCGACTTCCTCTCGGTGGGCGCGTTGACCCACTCGTCGCCGATCCTGGACATCGCGATGGACCTGCGCACCGAGTAGTTGTCTAGGCTGCGACAGTGCTGCTCTGCATCGACATCGGAAACACCAACACCGTGCTGGCGACCTTCGACGGCGACAAGCTGGTGCACTCCTGGCGGATCAAGACCGATGCCCGCTCGACGGCGGACGAACTGGGCCTGATGTTCCGGGGCCTGCTCGCCGGGGACAACGTCGAGATCACCGGCGTGGCCGCCTGCTCCACGGTGCCGGCGGCGCTGCGCTCGCTGCGGACCATGCTCGGCCGCTACTACGCCGACCTGCCGAGCGTGATCGTCGAGCCGGGCGTGCGGACCGGGGTGCAGTTGGCGATCGACAACCCGAAGGAGGTGGGCGCCGACCGGGTGGTGAACACGCTTGCGGCGTTCACCCTCTACGGCGGGCCGTCGATCGTTGTGGACTTCGGCACCACCACCAACTTCGACGTGATCAGCGGCCGGGGCGAGTTTCTGGGCGGGGCGTTCGCCCCGGGCATCGAGATCTCCTTCGACGCGCTGGCCGCCCGTGCTGCCCAGCTCCGCAAGGTCGAGGCCACCAAGCCCCGCTCGGTGATCGGCAAGAACACCGTGGAGTGCCTCCAGTCCGGCCTGTACTTCGGCTTCGCCGGGCAGGTGGACCGGATCGTCGAGCGGATGACCGAGGAGTTGGGCGAGGTGCGGGCGGTGATCGCCACCGGCGGCCTCGCCTCCCTGGTGATGAACGAATGTCGCAGCCTCACCCACCACGAGCCGATGATCACGCTGATCGGCCTGCGGATGGTCTACGAGCGCAACCTCTGACCGGTCAGCGGCGTCGGGCGCGCAGCACCAACGTCCGGTACGGCAGCTCGACGGTTTCCCGGCCGGCCAGGGCGGGGTGGCTGTCCAGCAGGTCGGCCAGCTCGCGCGCGACCCGCCGCTGATCGCCGGCCGAGGCGGTGAGCCAGTACGAACGGGTGCGGATCATGCCCAGCACCTCGTCCGGGGTGAGGACCGTGCGGTGCCCGAACTCGCGCGCCTCGATGGCCGTGAACCCGTTTCCGAAGTCGGTGTTGTGCTGGACCAGCTCGGCCGACTTGTCGTCGAGGTGGGCGATCCTGCCCAGCTCCGCCACCCATTCGACGCTGTCGTCCCGGATGTTCCAGATGGGGGCGAAGAGGCCGCCGGGGCGCAGCACCCGGGCGATCTCGGCGTGCGCGGGCTCCCGGTCGAACCAGTGGTACGCCGTCCCGACCAGCACCGCGTCCGCCACGCCGTCGGGCAGCGGCACGGCCTCCGCGCTGCCCGCCAGCGCCGTCGTGCCCGGCGTGGAGACCGCGAGTTGCGTCCGCATCCCCGGATCAGGCTCCACGGGTACGACGTGGAAGCCCAGAGCCTGCACGGCGCGCGTCAGGATGCCGGTGCCGGCCCCCAGGTCGACAACCTGCCCGCCCTCGCCCAGGCCGTCGAGGGCCCACCGGAGCGCCGCGGCGGGATAGGTGGGTCGGAACCGGTCGTAATCGCTCGCCGCGGCACCGAAGGAGAGGGCGTGAGTGGGATCGACCATGACGGGCAGTATCCGGTAACGGCCCCCGGAGCGCTTGAGTACGCTCGGGCCTGACCCCCTGTATCTCCCGTGACGAGGAAGCGTGCCGTGAGCGAGCAGAACGCCGTGCCAGTGGACCCCGCCGACGACCTTCCCGAGCAGATGAAGGTCCGCCGGGAGAAGCGGGACCGGATGCTCGCCGAGGGCGTCGAGCCCTACCCGGTCGGTTTCCCGCGGACCACCACGCTGGCCGAGATCCGTACCCGCTACGCCGAGCTGCCCACCGACACCGCCACCGGCGACGAGGTCTCGGTCACCGGCCGGGTGATCTTCGTACGCAACACGGGGAAGCTCTGCTTCGCGACCCTGCGGGACGGCGACGGCACGGAGTTGCAGGCGATGCTCTCCCTCGACCGGGTCGGCGCGGAGCGGCTGGAGGCCTGGAAGCGCCTCGTCGACCTGGGTGACCACGTCGGCGTGACCGGCGAGGTGATCACCAGCCGCCGGGGCGAGCTGTCGGTGCTGGCGCAGCGCTGGGAGATGACCGCCAAGGCGCTGCGGCCGTTGCCGGTGGCGCACAAGCCGCTCTCCGAGGAGGCGCGGGTCCGGCAGCGCTACGTGGACCTGATCGTCCGCCCGCAGGCCCGGCAGATGGTCCGTACCCGCGCGGCGGCGGTACGCAGCCTGCGCGATTCACTGCACGGTCAGGGTTTCATCGAGGTGGAAACTCCGATGCTGCAACTCCTGCATGGTGGTGCGGCGGCCCGACCGTTCGTGACCCACAGCAATGCGTTGAGCACCGATCTGTATCTGCGAATCGCGCCGGAACTGTTTTTGAAGCGCGCCGTCGTCGGTGGCGTGGATCGCGTCTTCGAGATCAACCGCAACTTCCGTAATGAGGGTGTCGACTCTTCGCACTCGCCGGAGTTCGCGATGCTGGAGACCTACCAGGCGTACGGGGACTACGACACGATCGGCGAGTTGACCCGCAATCTCGTGCAACAGGCGGCGATCGCGGTGAGCGGCTCGACGCTGGTGACCCACGCCGACGGGCGGGAGTTCGACCTGGGCGGCGAGTGGCGATCGGTGTCGCTGTTCGGGGTCCTTTCCGAGGCGCTCGGCGAGGAGGTCACGGTCCGTACCGAACGCGCTCGGCTGGTCGAGTACGCGGACAAGGTGGGATTGGCCGTGGACCCGAAGTGGGGCCCGGGCAAGCTGGCCGAGGAGTTGTTCGAGGAACTGGTCGTCCCCGGCCTGCAGGCGCCCACCTTCGTACGCGACTACCCGGAGGAGACCAGCCCGCTCACCCGGGCGCACCGCAGCGAGCCGGGGCTGGCCGAGAAGTGGGACCTCTACGTCCTCGGTTTCGAGCTGGGCACCGGGTACTCCGAGCTGGTCGACCCCGTGGTGCAGCGGGAACGGCTGGTCGCCCAGGCGCAGCTCGCGGCCCGGGGCGACGACGAGGCGATGCGTCTCGACGAGGACTTTCTCCGGGCCATGGAGTACGGAATGCCGCCCGCCGGGGGTATGGGAATGGGAATCGACCGCCTGTTGATGGCCCTGACCGGCCTCGGAATTCGGGAAACGATCCTCTTCCCGTTGGTCCGCCCGGAGTAGTCGTCCGCCGACTCCCAGCGAGTCGTAACGGCATCCTATTGACGGGGCGAGCAGCACGGGGGTTATTGTGCTCTCATTAGCAGGAGCGCCCTGCTCGAAAGGAATGTGGGACGTGGCCAAGCAGATCATTCACAAGCTGGTCGATGACCTGGACGGCGGGGACGCGGACGAGACCGTCAAGTTCGCGCTCGACGGCGTTCAGTACGAGATCGACCTGTCCGGCGCCAACGCCGCGAAATTGCGCGACGTATTCGCGCCGTACGTGGGTGCCGGCACCAAGGTTGGTCGGGGTGGCGTGGTGATCGGTGGGCGGGCCGCCCGCGGTCGCGGTGGCGCCACCGCCGACCGGGAGCAGAACAAGGCGATCCGGGACTGGGCCAAGAAGGCCGGCAAGGACATCTCGGACCGCGGTCGTATTCCGCAGGAGATCGTCGACGAGTTCCACGCCAAGCGCTGATCTCGTTCAGCGCAGCGGTGGCGGCGGCCACCGCGGGGCGACACCGACGCCGGGCCGGAGCTTCCTCCGGGCCGGCGTCGCCGTCTTTCCACCCCGTCGGGGCCGCGTGCGGTGGTCGGGTCGCGGGCGGGAATGTCGGGCGGACCGGGCGACGTTGTCCACAGGCGGTGGAGAAGTTTTCCACAACCTGTGGATGACCGCCGAGACGCCCCGCTGGGCCTCTCCGGGCCTCTCTGGGCCGCTCCGGAGGCGGCGGAGGGCTTCTCCGTGGCCCACCGGATTTCGCTCTACGCGTAGCGACAGGGGTACCGGAACACCTCCTGAGCGCGGACGGTTGTGCAAAACGACGTGGAACTGACCCGGACCGGAGAGACACGACCTCAGCCGAGTCGGTCAGCGACGATAGAGTAAGGAGGCACGGACGCCCGTCCCGGACGTTCGTGCACCGGCCCCGCCAAGATCTTGACCATCAAGGCGCACGGCATGTGAGGAGCACGAGGGCATGTTCGAGCGGTTCACCGACCGAGCGCGACGGGTTGTCGTCCTGGCCCAAGAAGAGGCCCGGATGCTCAACCACAACTACATCGGTACGGAACACATCCTGCTGGGCCTGATCCACGAAGGTGAAGGCGTCGCGGCAAAGGCCCTGGAGAGCCTCGGCATCTCCCTGGAGGGCGTCCGTCAGCAGGTCGAGGAGATCATCGGCCAGGGCCAGCAGGCGCCGAGCGGGCACATCCCGTTCACGCCGCGGGCCAAGAAGGTGCTGGAGCTGTCGCTGCGCGAGGCGCTGCAGCTCGGCCACAACTACATCGGCACCGAGCACATCCTGCTCGGGCTGATCCGTGAGGGCGAGGGCGTCGCCGCCCAGGTGCTGGTCAAGCTCGGCGCCGACCTCAACCGGGTCCGCCAGCAGGTGATCCAGCTCCTCTCCGGCTACCAGGGCAAGGAGCCCGCCGCGGCGGGTGCCGCGCCGGGTGAGGCCGCGCCGTCGACCAGCCTGGTGCTGGACCAGTTCGGCCGCAACCTGACCCAGGCCGCCCGCGAGGGCAAGCTCGACCCGGTCATCGGGCGCGAGAAGGAAATCGAGCGGGTCATGCAGGTGCTCTCCCGCCGTACCAAGAACAACCCGGTCCTGATCGGTGAGCCCGGCGTCGGTAAGACCGCCGTGGTGGAGGGGCTTTCCCAGAAGATCATCAAGGGCGAGGTGCCCGAGACTCTGAAGGACAAGCAGCTTTACACGCTCGACCTGGGTGCGCTGGTCGCGGGCTCCCGCTACCGCGGTGACTTCGAGGAGCGCCTCAAGAAGGTGCTCAAGGAGATCCGCACGCGGGGCGACATCATCCTGTTCATCGACGAGATCCACACCCTCGTGGGCGCGGGTGCCGCCGAGGGCGCGATCGACGCCGCCAGCATCCTCAAGCCGATGCTGGCCCGTGGTGAGCTGCAGACCATCGGCGCCACCACGCTCGACGAATACCGCAAGCACCTGGAGAAGGACGCCGCTCTCGAGCGCCGGTTCCAGCCGATCCAGGTGGGTGAGCCGTCGCTGGCGCACACCATCGAGATCCTCAAGGGCCTGCGGGACCGTTACGAGGCGCACCACCGGGTCTCGATCACGGATGCAGCCTTGGTGGCTGCCGCAACTCTGGCCGACAGATACATCTCGGACCGCTTCCTGCCGGACAAGGCGATCGACCTGATCGACGAGGCCGGCGCCCGGATGCGGATCCGTCGGATGACCGCGCCGCCAGACCTGCGTGACTTCGACGAGCGCATCGCCCAGGTGCGTCGCGACAAGGAGTCCGCGATCGACGCGCAGGACTTCGAGCGCGCCGCCCAGCTGCGCGACAAGGAGAAGCAGCTCCTCGGTCAGAAGGCGCAGCGGGAGAAGGAGTGGAAGGCCGGTGACCTGGACGTCGTCAGCGAGGTCGACGACGAGCAGATCGCCGAGGTACTCGGCAACTGGACCGGTATCCCGGTCTACAAGCTGACCGAGGAGGAGACCTCGCGCCTGCTGCGCATGGAGGACGAGCTGCACAAGCGCGTCATCGGCCAGGAGGACGCGGTCAAGGCGGTCTCGAAGGCGATCCGGCGTACCCGGGCCGGCCTGAAGGACCCGAAGCGCCCGTCCGGCTCGTTCATCTTCGCCGGCCCGTCCGGTGTCGGTAAGACCGAGCTGTCCAAGGCGCTCGCCGAGTTCCTCTTCGGCAGCGAGGACGCCCTCATCCAGCTGGACATGTCCGAGTTCCACGACCGGTACACGGTGTCCCGCCTCGTGGGTGCCCCTCCCGGCTACGTCGGTTACGACGAGGGCGGGCAGCTGACCGAGAAGGTGCGTCGTCGTCCGTTCTCGGTGGTCCTGTTCGACGAGATCGAGAAGGCCCACCCGGACGTGTTCAACACGCTCCTGCAGATCCTCGAAGACGGTCGGCTCACCGACGGTCAGGGCCGGATCGTGGACTTCAAGAACACGGTCATCATCCTGACCACCAACCTGGGCACCCGCGACGTCGCCAAGGCGGTGTCGCTGGGCTTCCAGGCCTCGGAGGACTCCGAGTCGAACTACGACCGGATGAAGCAGAAGGTCAACGACGAGCTCAAGCAGCACTTCCGGCCTGAGTTCCTCAACCGGATCGACGACACCATCGTCTTCCACCAGCTGCGCCAGAGCGAGATCCTCTCGATCGTGGACATCATGATCCAGCGGATCGAGGGCCAGCTGCGCAACAAGGACATGGGTCTGGAGCTGACCGACAACGCCAAGAAGTACCTGGCGGCGAAGGGCTTCGACCCGGTGCTCGGTGCCCGTCCGCTTCGTCGCACGATCCAGCGCGACATCGAGGACAACCTCTCCGAGCGGATTCTGTTCAACGAGCTGACCCCCGGTCAGATCGTGGTGGTGGACTGCGAGGGCGACCCGAACGACATCGACAAGTCCAAGCTCGTCTTCCGGGGTGCGGAGAAGCCGGTCGAGGTTCCGGACGCCGTTCCGGCCGACCTCGGTGGCACCGCCGCCGGCACCGCGGCAGCGGCGACGGACGAGGTGGCATAACCAGCAGCACAGGGGGCGGGGCTCCGGCGGCGTAAGCCACCGGGGCCCCGCCCCTTTCTGCGCGCTGCCCCACTCCGTCGGCGGCGTTCCCACACCCGCGTCGGGCCGGCCGGGAGCGCTGGATCGAGGGTGATCTGGCGTCCGAGCGTAGGGCCCGGCGGGTCAGGTGATCAGGTTGGCGGCGGGGGTCGACGGGCCGTCGCCGGCGAGCCGGAACGAGTCGGCCCCGACGGGCTCCACGAGTCCGTCCTGCACCAGGCCGGCCAGTGCGCGGGCGCGCTGCACGTCGTCGGTCCACACCTGGTCGAGGCGCTGGTGCGGGACCGGCCCGGTGGTCTCCCGGAGCACCCCGAGCAGCAGTCCACGTACCTGTCGGTCGGTGCCCGCGTACCGCTGGGGACGGCGGGTGGGGCCGGTCGGTGGCGCCTGCCCGGAGGCCCGCCAGGCGCAGACCGACTCGACCGGGCAGGCCGTGCAGCGCGGCGCGCGGGCGGTGCAGAGCACCGCGCCCAGCTCCATGAAGGCGGCGCTGGCCAGCGCGGCGGCGGCGGGCTCCGGGGGCAGCAGCTCCTCGGTGGCGACCAGGTCGGCCGGGCGGGTGACCGGGCCGGCGTCCGGCTCACCGGCCACGGCTCGACAGACCACCCGTCGGACGTTGGTGTCGACGACCGGGTGTCGCTGCCCGAACGCGAACGCGGCCACCGCGCGTGCCGTGTACGTGCCCACGCCGGGCAGCGCCAGTAGCTGTTCCAGTCGGTCGGGCACCTGGCCGCCGTGTCGGTCCACGATGGCCACCGCACACTCCCGCAGTCGGACGGCGCGGCGCGGATAGCCGAGCCGCCCCCACATGCGGATCGCCTCGGCCGGGGTGTCCGCCGCCAGCGCCGCCGGGTCGGGCCAGCGGGCCAGCCAGGCGTGCCAGGCCGGCACCACCCGGACCACCGGCGTCTGCTGGAGCATGACCTCGCTGACCAGGATGGCCCACGGGGTCACGTCGGGTTCCCGCCACGGCAGGTCACGGGCGTGCTGCTGGAACCATCGGCTGACCAGCGCGGCGAAATCGGGTTGAGTCATGGCGTCGTCGATGATGTCACGCGGTCCGGTCCCGCTGGTTGGGCGGCTCGGGCAGGGTGTCGCCGTGCTGGTGGACGGATCGGGCAGAATGCGCGGATGAACGAGCTCGCGATCACCGTCATCGGCCGGGACCGGCCGGGCATCGTGGCCGACGTCGCCGAGGTGCTGGCCCGGCTGGGGGCGAACCTCACCGACAGCACGATGACCCGCCTGCGGGGGCATTTCGCGATGACCCTCATCTGCACCGGCCCGGCCGCCGCCGAAGTGGAGGCGGCGTTGGCGCCGCTGGCGACCGAGGGGCAACTTCTGGCGACCGTACGCGCGGTGACGCCGGACGGTGAGGTGGCGCCGGCCGGCGAGCCGTACGTGCTGGCGGTGCACGGGTCGGACCGGATGGGCATCGTGGCGGCGATGACCCGGGTGCTGGTGGACGCCGGTGGCAACGTCACCGACCTGAGCACCCGGCTGGCCGGTTCGCTCTACGTGGTGTTGGCCGAGGTCGAGCTGCCGGCGGGGGTCGTCGAGGCGCTTACCGAACGGCTGCACCGGACGGCCGCCGAGGTGGGGGTCGAGGTCACCCTCCGGCCGGCAGACCCGGATCTGCTGTGAGCGACGGGCGGGGCGAGGCGTACGCCGGTCTGGGGGATTGGACGCCGGAGTCGCTGGCGGTGGCGGGTGAGGTGCGGGCCGTCGTGTCGGCCCCGCATCCGGTGCTGAGCCGGGCCGGAGGCGACGTCGATCCCACCGCCGAGGAGATCATCCGGTTGGCCGCCGACCTGGTGGCCACGATGCGGGTCTCGCCGGGCTGCGTGGGTCTGGCGGCGCCGCAGGTCGGCGTGGGCGCCCGGGTCTTCGCCGTCGACGTGACGGGCCACCCGAAGGCGGTCACCGTGCACGGCACCTTCGTGCTGTGTAACGCCCGGGTGGTCGAGGCGACCCGATGGAAGCCGGGTCGGGAGGGCTGCATGTCCGTGCCGGACCTGACCGGGGACGTGAAGCGGGCGAGTCGGCTCGTCGTGGAGGGTGACCTGCCGGGCACGGGGGCGGCGGTCCGACTGGTGACGGACGGCTTCGAGGCGCGGGCGTTGCAGCACGAGATCGACCACTGTGAAGGGCTGCTCTTTCTGGACCGGGTGGCCGGCGCGCACGCCGTCTACCAGCGCAAGGTCTATCTCTGACCGGGCGGCCGGACGCCGGCCCGTCCGTCCTCAGTGGATGTTCTTCGCGCTGCCCCGCTGACGCTCCGGCGCGTCGTGACCCGTCGGTGGGTGCGGCGCGACTACGGTGGGGGGCATCATGCGTCTGACGGTCGGCCCCCTGCCACCCGCCGTGTACTGGCGGCGTCGCGCCGTCGTATTCGGAGCGGTGCTGCTTTTCCTGATTGTCGTGCTCTACTCCTGCACCGGCTCGGGTCGCTCCGGCGGTCACCCACGGGCCGGCTCGACGCCGACTCCGACGTCAAGCCCGGGGGCGGTGGGGCCGGTGCTGACCCCGCAGTCGGGGGCTCCGTCGGCGTCCGGGTCGGCGGCGCCGAGTGCCACGGAGCAATCCGCCGGTCCGGATGCCACGAACGCCACGGACCCCGGCCGCGGAGCCACCACCAATGACCCACCGCCGGACTCGGCCGCCGGGTCGGTCGACGACGGCACCTGCACCGACGCGGAGATCAGCGTGACGTCGGCGGCGCGGCCCAGTTCGGCACAGCGCGGCGCGGTGGTCGACCTCCAACTGAAGATCAAGAACACCTCGCAGCGTACGTGCAGCCGTAACGTCGGCGCCGACCTCCAGGAGATCTTCATCAAGGCGGGCGCCGAGAAGGTGTGGTCGTCCGACACCTGCGGTAAGGTCCAGGGCTCGGATGTGCAGTCGTTCACGCCCGGGTTCGAGCGCTCCTACCAGGTGGGCTGGAACGGACGGGACACCAGCCGGTGCGACGGCGCGGGTCTGGCCGCGGGGCCGTTCGCGCCGGCGGGGACGTACCAGGTGTTCGCCCGGGTCGGCACCAAGTACAGCGAGCCCGCGAAGATCACGATCACCGGCTGAGTCGGCACTCCGGCCAGCCGGATCGGCGGCGGATCAGACGTACCGCTCAAGGATGGATGCCTCGGCGAGCCGGGACAGGCCCTCGCGGACGCCCCGGGCGCGGGCGTCGCCCACACCCTCGACGGCCTGCAGGTCCTCCACGGTCGCGCCCAGCAACCGCTGCAGGCTGCCGAAGTGCAGCACCAGACGGTCGACCACGGCCACCGGCAGGCGCGGAACCTTGGCCAGCAGCCGGAAGCCCCGCGGGCTGACGGCGGCATCCAGCGCGTCCGATGCGGCCGGGTAGCCGATCGCCTTGGCGACCGACACCAGGTCGATCAGCTCGGTGGCGCCCAGCAGATCCAGCTCCACCAGCGCCTCGTCCAGGGTGCGGGACTTACGGCCGACGGGCAGGTAGTCCCGGATGACAAGCGTGCGGTCGGCGTCGACACCGGCCATCAGCTCGTCGAGCTGGAGAGCGAGCAGTCGACCGTCGGTGCCCAGCTCGACGACGTAACCGGCGATCTCGTCGGCGATCCGGCGGACCATCTCCAGCCGCTGCACCACCGCCACCGCGTCCCGCACCGTGACCAGGTCTTCGATCTCGAGCGCGGAGAGCGTGCCGGAGACCTCGTCCAGCCGCAGCTTGTAGCGCTCAAGGGTGGCCAGCGCCTGGTTGGCCCGGGAGAGGATCGCGGCCGAGTCGTCGAGGACGTGCCGCTGACCGTTGACGTAGAGGCTGATGATCCGCATCGACTGGCTGACCGAGATCACCGGGTAGCCGGTCTGCCGGGCGACCCGTTCGGCGGTGCGGTGCCGGGTGCCCGATTCCTCCGTCGGGATGGACGGGTCGGGCATCAGGTGCACGGCCGCCCGGACGATGCGGGTGCCGTCACTGGACAGCACCACGGCGCCGTCCATCTTGCACAGCTCGCGGACCCGGGTCGCGGAGAACTCGACGTCCAGCGGGAAGCCGCCGGTGCAGAGGCCCTCGACGACCTTGTCGTAGCCGAGCACGATGAGCGCGCCGGTGCGACCCCGCAGGATGCGCTCCAACCCGTCGCGCAGCGCGGTGCCGGGTGCCATCAGGGCGAGATTCGCCCGCAGCGGATCGCCGGCACCCCCGGCAGCGGCGGTCACGCTCACGCTGATCGGGCGGGCCGGCGAGCCCACGGTGCCGGTGCGGGCCTGGGGCGGCGCTCCGGCAGGCTTGGTGGTATCGCGGTCGATCGGCACGGGCACAGTCTACGGACTGCCGTGCGGTGGGTGCTGTCGTGGTTACTGTGATGTGTCACGATGCCGCCCTTCGAACCGTTTCCACTTGCGGCGATGCTGTCCGTTATCGCCGTTGGCGTCGGCACGCTGAGTCACTCGGCGGACGCGCGGGCCGCATGGTGCAGGGCTGAGCGCACGTCAGTGACCTCGGTCACCCGCATCTGATCCGGCCCCGCACCGGTGCTCGCCGGGCCACAACCCGGCGGAACCAGCGCCACCTTGAACCCCAGGCGGGCGGCCTCCGCCAGCCGGCGCGGCACCGCACCGACCCGGCGCACCTCGCCGGTCAACCCCACCTCGCCGATCGCGACGAGATGCGGCGCGATCGCCAGGTTGAGCCCGCCGGAGGCGACCGCCAACGCGACGGCCAGGTCGGCTGCCGGCTCCACCACCCGGATGCCGCCGACGGTGGCCGCGAACACCTCCCGGTCGTGCAGGGTCAACCGCTCCGTACGCCGTTGCAGGACCGCGAGCACCATGGCCAGGCGGGCCGAGTCGAGGCCCGAGACGGTACGGCGGGGAGAGCCGGCCACCGTCGCGCCGATCAGGGCCTGTACCTCCGTGACCAGTGCCCGCCGCCCCTCCATCGCCACGGTCACGCAGGTGCCGGGCACCGGTTCGGAGTAGCGGGTGAGGAACAGCCCGGACGGGTCGGCCAGGCTGCTGATGCCGCCCTCGTGCATCTCGAAGCAGCCCACCTCGTCGGCCGCCCCGAACCGGTTCTTGACGCCGCGCACGAGCCGTAGCGAGGAGTGTTTGTCGCCCTCGAAGTGCAGCACCACGTCGACCAGGTGCTCCAGCACGCGCGGCCCGGCCACCTGACCGTCCTTGGTGACGTGCCCGACCAGCACGGTCGCGATGCCCCGCTCCTTGGCGACCGAGACCAGTGCGGCGGTGACCGCCCGGACCTGGGTCACGCCGCCCGGCACACCCTCGGTGCCGGTGGTCGAGATGGTCTGCACCGAGTCGAGCACCAGCAGGCCCGGCTTGACCGCGTCGAGGTGCCCGAGCACCGACGCCAGGTCGCTCTCGGCCGCCAGGTAGAGCTGCTCGTGCAGGGTGCCCATCCGCTCGGCGCGCAGCCGGACCTGACTGACCGATTCTTCCCCGCTGACCACCAGGGACGGGCTGCCGGCGCCCACCGCCCACTGCTGCGCCACGTCGAGCAGGAGGGTCGACTTGCCCACGCCGGGCTCGCCGGCGAGCAGCACGACCGCCCCGGGGACCAGGCCGCCACCGAGCACCCGGTCCAGCTCGCTCACCCCGGTCGGCCGGGCGCGGGCCGGAGCCGCGCTGATGGTGGCGATCGGCCGGGCCGGCTCGGCCGGCATCCGCGAACTGACCACCCGACCGGAGACGGTCGGCCCGGTCACCGTCGACTCGACCACCGAGCCCCACTCGCCGCACTCCGGGCAGCGACCCACCCACTTGGGCGGCTGGTGCCCGCAGGCGTCGCACTCGTACGCCGGGCGCGGTTCGCGGGTGGCGGACCGGGCGCGGGGCGCACCTGCCGCGCCGCCACGGCCGGAGGTCGATCGGGAGGTGGTCACATCAGGACGCTAGCCGCCTCGTACGACGAAAACACCCCGGCGTGGTGGTTCCCACGCCGGGGTGTTCCGTAGTTGAGGATCGGGCTCACTCGTGGGTGGTGCCACCCTCGTTGCCCTCGTAGCCGCCCTCGCGCTCGATGATCGGCGAGGCGGGGGCCGCCGGGGTGAGCGGCACCGCGATCGGCGCGGGGCCGGTGACCGTGTTGCCGTTGCCGAAGTCGAAGGTCACGACGACGTTCTGGCCGGAGCGCAGCGCCTCGGTCAGACCGACCAGCCGCAGCTGCGAGGTGGACTCCGAGTTGAGCTGGAGGTAGCTCAGCGGGGCCAGTTCGATGCGGGCGGGCTGGCCCGGCGCGGCAGCGCTGGCCGAACCCGACGCCCGCGCCGACTCCGGTGCGGACGGGGTCGCCGACGACGAACCGGTCTCGGACGGGGTCGCGGACGGGCTGGCCGAGCCGGACTCGGTGGTCGACGGGCTGGCCGAGCCCGACGGGGTGGCCGAGCCCGACGGGCTGGCCGAGGCCGACTCCGAGGCGGACGGCGTCGGGCTGGCCGAGCCACCCGAGATCAGCACCTCGCGGGCGCTCTGCGTGGTGACGGTGACCGTCACGGTGCTCTTCGAGTCGTTGTAGATCACCGCGTTGAGCGGGGCGTCCTGGCCGGCCCGGTAACCCTCGGTGCCGGGGTAGGTGACCAGCAGGCCACGCACCGAGTAGGCGCCGTTGGGGGTCGTGAGGTTGACGCCCTGGACGGACGGCTCCTTCAAAGCCGTCTCGGCGATCTGGCCAGCGCCGCATCCGGACGCGAGCAGGCTGGTGGCCGCCGCGACTCCGGACAGCAGCAGGGCCGCCCGCCGGGATCGGTTGATCGAGCGCGTCACGTCGGTCCTCCTCGTTACGATCCCCACCCGGGCGCACGCCGGGGGAGGTGGCCATACCCGCGCAGACCGCGCTCCAGGGTAGTTGGAGCTGATCGAGGCCCGCACGGGGACCCGGCAATGCCACCCCGCCGGGTGCCGTCACACCACCCGACCGCTCGCCACCAGCAGCGCGACGTCGATGAGGGCCACCAGCATCACCGCCCGGAAGGCAGCCACCGGCCGCCGGCCCGCGCGGGCCGCCGAGCGCCCGGCGTACCAACTCAGTGGCGGCACGACGGCGGCCGTGCCGACCGCCGCGAGCCCGAGGACCGACGGCGGTCCGGGTGGTCCCAGGACCAGGACGGCGGTCGCGGCGAGGAGCAGTCCGGCCGCGGCCGCCCGACTGCCCGCCGCGCCGAGGCGGTGCGGCAGGCCGCGTACACCCGTGCGGGCGTCGTCGGCGAGGTCGGGCAGCACGTTGGCGAAGTGCGCGCCGGCGCCGAGGCAGGCCGCCGCCGTCAGCAGCCAGAGCGGTGGGGTCGGTTCGCCGGGCAGCGCCAGCACCACGAAGCCGGGCAGCGCGCCGAAGGAGACGGCGTACGGCAGGACCGAGAAGACGGTGGCCTTGAGCGGCCAGTCGTAGAGCAGCGCGGAGACCAGGGCGACCGTGAGCCAGAGCGCCGCCCGGGGGTTCGTGGTCAGCGCCAGCAGCGGGCAGGCCACCGCGGCCACCGCGGCGGCCCAGGCCGTGACACGCCGGCCCACCGCGCCGGCGGCGACCGGCTTGTCGGTACGCCCCACCGTGGCATCCCGCTCGGCGTCCAACGCGTCGTTGGTCCAGCCAACCGCGAGTTGGCTGGCGAGTACGGCGAGCACCACGGAGGCGATTCCCCAGGGCCGGTGGCCCACTCCCCAGGCCAGCAGACCGGACACTGTGGTCACCGCGGCGGCCGGTTCCGGATGGCTCGCCCTGACCAGCCCTAACACCCTCGACGACATAAGGGAAGTCTGGTCGTTACCGAGCAGTCGTGCCACGCTCGGAGCCATGCGAGACGTGGCGTCGACCGCCCAGCGGGTGCTGCCGCGCAACGATCCGCGCCAGTACGACGACCTGGCCGGTGAGTGGTGGCGGCCGGATGGCGCGTTCGCGATGCTGCACTGGCTGGCCGAGGCCCGCGCGGCGCTCGTACCGCCGACGAGGAGTCCGGGCGCGGTCCTGGTCGATCTGGGCTGCGGCGCCGGTCTGCTCGCGCCGCACCTGGCCGGCAAGGGCTACCGGCACGTCGGGGTGGACCTGACCCGTTCGGCGCTGGTCCAGGCCGCCGGGCACGGCGTACGGGTGGTGCAGGGTGACGCCACGGCGGTGCCGCTGCCCGACGGGTGCGCCGACGTGGTCTCCGCCGGCGAGCTGCTGGAACACGTGCCGGACTGGCCGCGGGCGGTGGCCGAGGCGTGCCGCCTGCTGCGCCCGGGCGGCCTGCTCGTGCTGGACACGCTCAACGACACGGCGCTGGCCCGGCTGGTCGCGGTGCGGATCGCCGAGCGGCTGCCGACGGTGCCGCGTGGCATCCACGATCCACGGTTGTTCGTGGACGCGCGGGCGCTGGTGGCCGAGTGCGCCCGGCACGGCGTCGAGCTGCGCCTACGTGGGATCCGACCGCAGGTCGGGGGGCTGCTCGCCTGGCTGGTGCGGCGGGCCCGCGCGGCACGGACGCCGGGTGTGCCGTTGACCGGTCGTGCCCCGCGCATCGTGCCGACCCGGTCCACCGCCGTGCTCTACCAGGGCCAGGGGGTCCGCAGAGGATAGTCGGCTCGTGGCGGGGTATGGGACGCCGAGGAGGGAGCGATATGACGGTGCACGCGCTTGAGGCGGCCCGCCGATTGACGCCGCGGTTCGCCGCGCGGGCGGCGGAGCACGACCGGGACGGCTCCTTCCCGGCCGAGGACTTCCGTGACCTGCGGGAGGCCGGCCTCTTCGGGTTGATGGTGCCGCGCGCTCTCGGTGGCCTGGGCGCGAGCTTCGCGGATTACACCGCGGTCGCCACCGAGCTGGCCCGGGGCAACGGCGCGACGGCGCTGGTGTTCAACATGCACGCGTCGGTGACCGGCGCGCTGGGCGCGGTCACCGAGGAGTTGGCCGAGGCTCTGGGCGTGTCGGACGAGGCGCTGGCCGCCCGGGACCGGCTGCTCACCGCCGCTGCCCAGGGCGCCTGGTACGGCGTCGCGATGAGCGAGCGGGGCACCGGCGCGCGCCTCTCGCAGTTGAGCACGGTCTACGAGCCGACCGACGGCGGTTGGCACCTCAAGGGCAGCAAGACCTTCTGTTCCGGGGCCGGGCACGCCGACGGCTACCTGGTGGCCGCGCGCAGCGCCACCGACCAGTCGACGGTGTCGCAGTTCCTGGTGCCGGCCGGCGACGGTTTGAGCGTCGAGCCGACCTGGGACGCCCTCGGCATGCGGGCCACCTCGTCGCACGACCTGCATCTGGACGTCACCGTGCCGGGCGACCGGCTGCTCGGTGGGGTGGAGGGGTTGGCCCTCGTGATCGCCCAGCTCATGCCGCACTGGCTGGTGGCCAGCTACGCGGCCGTCTACGTGGGGGTGGCGCGGGCCGCCATCGACGCGGCGGCCGAGCACCTCAACGCCCGCAACCTGGCCGGTCTGCCGGCGGTGCGCTCGCGGCTGGGCCGGGCGGACGCGGCGACGGCTGCCGCCGAGCTGGCGGTGGCCGAGGCGGCCCGCCGGGTGGACGACGCGCCGGGTGACGCGGAGACCAACCGCTGGGTGTGGCGGGCGAAGCTGCTGGCCGGGACGACGGCCGCCGAGGTGGCGGCGTCGATGCTGGAGGCGGCCGGCACGTCGGCGACCCGACGTGGCCACCCGTTGGAGCGGCTCTACCGGGATGCCCGTTGCGGCTCACTGCACCCGGCCACGTCGGACGTCTGCGCCGACTGGCTGGGCATCGCCGCGCTGGGCGGGGACCCGGACCGCGACGGATCGGCACCGCGTTGGTGAGCGGGTGTCGCGGGAAACGTACGAGGGTGCGGCCGGCCGAGGTGGCCGGAGGGACGGCCAGGGGGAGGACAGCGTTTGACGAGAGGTGGGGATCGTGTCCGTACCAGTGATCGCGGGGCTCGGGACAGCGCAGCCGCCGTCCGCTTCGCAGGACGAGCTGTGGGAGGGCTTCTTCTCCCGGCACTTCTCCGGCAGCACCCGGGCGTTGGCCGAACGGATCTTCGCGAACTCGGGGGTGACCCGACGGCAGGCCGCGGTCAACCCGTTGCTCGAGGACGTCTCGGACTGGCCGACCGAGCGCCGGATGCGTCGCTACCAGGTGGAGGCGCTGCCGCTGGGCAAGGAGGCGGTGGGGCGCGCGTTGACCGCCGCCGGTCTGGACGCCGGCGACGTCGGGATGTTCATCGTCTGCTCCTGCACCGGGTACGCCACCCCGGGGCTGGACATCCTGCTCGCCCGTGACCTGGGCATGGCGGCGGACACCCAGCGCATGTTCGTCGGCCACATGGGCTGCTACGCGGCGCTTCCGGGGTTGGGCGCGGCGAGTGACTTCGTCACCGCCCGGGGCCGGCCGGCGTTGCTGCTCTGCGCGGAGCTGACCAGCCTGCACATTCAGCCGTCCACGGCCCGGGTCGACACCCAGCAGATCATCTCGCACGCGCTCTTCTCGGACGCCGCCGTCGCCGCCGTGGTGGTGCCCGGCGGCCGGGGGTACGCGTTGCGCGAGGTCGCCTCGGTCACCGACACCTCGACGGCCGACCACATGACCTGGGACGTCACGGACGCGGGCTTTCGGATGGGGCTGTCGTCGAAGGTGCCGCAGGTCCTCTCCCGGCACGTGCGCGGCCTGGTCGACGACCTGCTGGCCCGGCACGGCGGCACCATCTCCGACGTGGACGGTTGGGCCGTGCACCCGGGCGGGCCGCGGATCCTCAACGTGGTCGAGCGGGAGTTGGCCCTGCCGCCGGAGGCGTTGGCGGCGTCCCGGGCGACGCTGGACGAGCACGGCAACTGCTCCTCGCCGACGGTGCTGCTGATCCTGGACCGGTTGGGTCGGTCCACGCCGCCGCCTCGGCAGGTGGTCATGCTGGCGTTCGGTCCGGGCCTCACCCTGTACGCCGTCCTGCTCGATCGACAGGAGTGAACGCCAGCGACCCGACCGGTACGCTCGTTCCATGGATGCGGGGGCGGACGACCGGTTGCGGTCGGCGGTGCTGGTCGGTGCGGCCCTGGCCGCGCTCGCGGTGGGCGGCTGGTGGTGGCATGCCGCCGCGCCCGCCCCGGTGGCCGGGCCGGTGAGCTCACCGGTGGTCGCGCCCAGCGTCAGCACCGAACTGGAGCGCATCCTGACCCGCATCGAACCCGGGGAACGGGGCGTGACGGTTCGGATCGACCCGGAGACCGGCGAGGCCGTCCGGGTGGGCGGCAACTCGCGAATCGCGATCGACGCGGAGACGGGCGCGACCGCCGACGTCGACGGCGATGTGGGGATTCTCGTCCCCGGGAGTGACCTGCCCTCGTTCCGCAACACGATCTGGCGGGAGCAGCGGGAGTTGGCGCCCGGCGAGGAGCGGACCCGGCAGGCGTCCGACGACGGTTCCCGCTTCCTGCTCCAGTACCGGTGCACCCGACCGGGCACGCTGGCGGTGACGAGCACCGGGGCCGAGATCGCCGGCCCGCCGCGCATCGACTGCGACGGCACGCTCGCGTCCGCCCGGCTGCTGCCCGGCGGCGGGCCGTTCCGGGTGTCGCTGTCGGCCGTCGGCGACCAGCCCATCGACGTCGAGGCGCAGCTCGTCGCGCTGCCCCCGTCGTAGGCCGTTCAGCGGGCCAGGGCGGTCAGGTCGTCCTGGTACGCGTCGACGGGCCCGACGCCGGGCAGCACCCGGGTCACCACGCCGGTGCGGCCGACCAGCAGCGCGTTGGCGGCACGGGGGCCCAGGAACGAGCGCAGACCGCCGGCGGGGTCGGCCAGCGCGCGGACGCCGTCGACGGGTGGTGCGGTGGCGACAGCCCGGCCCTCGGTCACGGTGACCACCGTGACGCCGGTGGGCGCCGCCGCCACGGCCTCGGTGACGACGTCGGGGCAGCCACAGTCGTCCACGAGGATGATCATGGCGGGTAACAGGCCGCGGAGCGGAACGGGCGCCTGCCCGGCGTCGACCAGGTCCAGCGCGGGCAGCGCCTGACCGGTGAGCGAAACGGGTGGTGGGGAGGGCGCCGGAGTGGGCCGGTCGGTGCTCCGGCCGGCGCGGGGCCAGGTCACGGCGAGCAGGCCGGTCAGAGTGGTGAGCACCGCCACCACCAGGACGAGCAGCGGCAGGGCGAGTGCCCGGCGTCCGGCGTACCGGCCGGTGGCCCGGCGCAGCTCACGACGTACCTGGGCGGCCTCGCTGGCGAGGGCGGAGGCGTCGTCGGGGACGACGATGCGGCCCCACTCGGGTGGTAGGTCGGGCAGGCCGTCGGATGGCCCGTGGCCCTCTGCGTCCGGCTTGCCCATCGGACCCCCCAGGAAGCGTCTCGAGAGCGGAGTGTGGCTCGGACTCCAGGGTCCCGCACCGGGGGCACGTCCCGCTACATCTGGGCGCGGTCCCGCACGCCGGGATACCATGGGAGGAGCGCATAGCCCTTGATCTCGACGTTCTGTTCACTCGTATCGGGAAGTCATCCGATCGTCACGGAGCGTGTTTGAACCATCGGTTTGACCGCCTGTCAAGCTGAAGAAAGACCTCTCACAGGGCCCCTGAGCTGCGCCAACGGTCAGGACATCGGTGAGACATCGTTGCCTGAGCGTGTTACCCTAGACACAGCGAAAGGGGTTTCGAACCTATGGTTTTCAGTGTCGGCGAGACCGTTGTTTACCCCCACCACGGGGCCGCACTCATCGAGGCAATCGAGACTCGGGTCATCAAGGGCGAGCCCAAGCAATATCTCGTCCTGAGGGTCGCGCAGGGTGACCTGACGGTCCGGGTGCCGGCTGAGAACGCCGAGATCGTGGGCGTTCGCGAGGTGGTCGGCGAAGAGGGCCTCGGTAAGGTCTTCGACGTTCTCCGGGCTCCGCACACCGAGGAGCCGACCAACTGGTCGCGGCGTTACAAGGCCAACCTGGAAAAGCTGGCCTCCGGCAACCCGCTGAAGGTCGCCGAGGTCGTGCGTGACCTGTGGCGTCGGGAGCGGGAGCGGGGCCTCTCCGCAGGCGAGAAGCGGATGCTGGCCAAGGCCCGCGACATTCTCGTCGGCGAGGTCGCGCTGGCTGAGAAGAGCACCAAGGACGAGGCGGAGACGCTGCTCGACAAGGTCCTCACCGAGGCCTAGTCCGCACAGCATCGTCGTACCCACTTCGTAGCGAAGAAACCACCGAGGACCGCGACGTGACCGCGCAGCTCAACCCGCGCGGTGACGTCGCGGTCCTCGTGCCTGCGGCCGGTGCCGGCGTACGCCTCGGTCCCGGTCGACCCAAGGCGTTGCGCCTGCTCGCCGGAGAACCGCTGCTGGTGCACGCCGTGCGCCGGCTCGCCGCCGCACCGTCGGTCCACACGATCGTGGTGGCCGCACCGGCGGCCGAGGTGGCGGGTGTCCGTGAGTTGCTGGCCTCGGTGGCGCCGGTGACCGTGGTGGCCGGTGGCGCCGAACGACAGGCCTCCGTCGCCGCCGCGCTCGCGGCCGTGCCGGCCGGCCCGACAATCGTCCTGGTGCACGACGCTGCCCGCGCGTTGACCCCACCCGAGCTGGTCGAATCGGTCGCCGCCGCGGTCCGGGGCGGCCAGCCGGCGGTGATCCCGGTCCTGCCGGTCGTCGACACCATCAAGGAGGTCGGCCCCGACGAGGTGGTGCTGGGCACCGTCGACCGGTCCGCCCTGCGCGCGGTGCAGACCCCGCAGGGCTTCCGCCGGTCCGTGCTGGCCGCCGCGCACGCCGCCGCGGGTGATCCGCTCACCGACGACGCCGGCCTGGTCGAGAAGCAGGGCGTAACGGTGACCTGCGTGCCCGGCTCGGAGTACGCGCTGAAGATCACCCGTCCGTTCGACCTGGCACTGGCGGAGCACCTGCTCGCCGCCAGCGACTGACGCCTCGCGACCGCACGGCGGGACCGCACCTTCGTTCTACGCGTAGTCTCGGATCATGATCGTTCCTCGGGTGGCCATCGGCACCGATGTGCACGCGTTCGAGCCCGGCCGACCCTGCTGGGTGGCCGGCCTGCTCTGGCCCGACCAGGACGGTCTCGCCGGGCACTCGGACGCGGACGTCGCCGCCCACGCCGCCTGCAACGCGCTGCTCTCCGCCGCCGGGCTCGGTGATCTCGGCTCGGCCTTCGGGGTGGACCAGCCCGAGTGGGCCGGGGCGTCCGGGGTGGCGCTGCTGGCCGAGACGGCCCGCCGGGTGCGGTCCGTCGGCCTGGCGATCGGCAACGTGTCCGTGCAGGTCATCGGCAATCGGCCCAAGATCGGCCGCCGGCGGGATGAGGCTCAGCGGGTGCTCTCCGAGGCCGTCGGCGCACCCGTCACCGTCTCCGCCGCGACCACCGACGGGCTCGGCTTCGCCGGCCGTGAGGAAGGTCTGGCGGGCGTCGCCGTCGCGCTGGTGTACGACGCCCCGGCCGCCTAGGCTCGCCGCGATGTCCACCGATCCCGCCCCCGACCGGTTCGCCGCCGACGGCTACCTCGAACGCGCCCAGCTCCTCGCCGAGTTGGGCCGGCACGACGAGGCGGCCGGCGAGTTGACCGAGGGGCTCGCGCTGAAGCCCGCCGACCCGGACGCCCTCACCATGCTGGCCCGGGTGCATCTCGCCGCCGACCGGCCGGCCGACGCGCTCGCCGCCGCCGACTCGGCCGTTGCCGCCGCACCGGACGCCCCGCCGGCGCTCGTCGTGCGGGCGATGGCGCTGGCCGATCTGGGACGGTACGCCGACGCGGCCGCCACCGCCGACCGGCTGCTGGCGCTCGGGCCGGCTGACGCGTACGCCCAGCGCAGCGCCGCGGCGATCCTGGCCGACGCGCGCAACGGCCAGCCGGCGCTGAACGCGGCCTGGCGTGGGGTCGAGCTGGCCCCCCAGGAGCCGCCGGCGCACCTGGTGCTCAGCCTGGTCGCGGCCCGGCTGGAGCTGTTCGACCTGGCCGAGCGGGCCTACCGGGAGGCGCTGCGGCTCGACCCCCGCCTCGCCGAGGTCGGGCACGACGTCGGCGTCCTGCGCCTGGAGCAGCGCCGCTGGTCCGCGGCGCTGGAGCAGATGGCCGAGATGGTGACGTTCGGCCCGAGCCGGATCGACTCCCCACGGACCCTCGCGTACGGCCTGCACCGCCTGGTGTTCTACGGCGCGGGCTGGTCACTGGTCGCCGCGGTGGTGGTCGCGTTCGCGGCGTCGGCGAACGACGGGTTCTCCCGGGTCCTGGCGGTGCTCGCCGCCCTGACCGGCGGCGTCGTGGTGTGGCAGCTCGCGGCCCGGCTTCCGGGGTTCACCCGGACCGTCCTGCCGACCATGCTGCACGCCGACCGGACGATGGCCCTGGCGATCTACGCGGTGGCGGCCGCGCCGCTGCTGCTACTCGTGTACGCCATGGTCGGCTCGCCGTGGCCGCTGGTGCTCGCCATCGTCGCCACGGTGATAGCCGAGTTCGCCGCCTTCACCAGAACAACCGTCCGCTAGGGGCGGCGCGCCCACGTCCAGGCGTATCCCTCGTCTTCGCAGGCGCGTGCCGCGTCGCAGAGGTCGAGGGGGCGGAAGGTGTCGACCATGACGGCCAGCTCGTCGAAGTAGTCCGCGCCGATGGAGCGTTCGGCGGCGCCCGGCTGGGGCCCGTGGGTGAACCCGGAGGGGTGCAGCGAGATCGAGCCCTGCTCGATGCCGGAGCCGCGCCGGGCCTCGTAGTTGCCGCCGGTGTAGAAGAGCATCTCGTCGGAGTCGACGTTGTGGTGGTTGTACGGCACCGGGATCGACTGCGGGTGGTAGTCGACCTTGCGGGGCACGAAGGAGCAGATGACGAAGTTCGGGCCCTGGAAGGTCTGGTGCACCGGCGGGGGCTGGTGGATGCGGCCGGTGATCGGCTCGAAGTCGTGGATGGAGAACGCCCACGGGTAGAGGTGCCCGTCCCAGCCGACCACGTCGAACGGGTGGTTGGCGTAGACGTGGCGGGTCCAGCCGCGACGGTGCCGGACCAGAACCTCGACCTCCTCGCCGTCCACGAGTAGGGGCATGTCGGGGCCGCGGACGTCTCGTTCGCAGTACGGCGAGTGCTCCAGGAACTGCCCGCGTACGGAGAGGTAGCGCTTGGGCGGACCGATGTGCCCGGACGCCTCGACGGCGAGCAGCCGGACGGGCACGTCACCGGTGGGGACCAGCCGGTGGATGGTCGAGGTGGGGATGACGACGTAGTCGCCGGCGACCGCGTCCAGGGCCCCGAACGGCGACTCGACCCGCATCGTGCCGGCCTCGACGTACAGGCAGTGGTCGCCGGTGGCGTCGCGGAACAGCGGGGAGGGCCGGTCGGCGAGGACGTACCCGATGCGGACGTCGTCGTTGGCGAGCAGGTACTGCCGGCCGAGGATCGGGTCGGCATCGCCGGCGTCGAGCTTGTGGGTGCGCAGGTGGCGGGGCTTGAGCGGCAGGTTCGCCGTCCGGGTGAACGCGGGCGGGGTGAACACGTCGGCGGCCAGGATCGCGGTGGGCGCGTGCCGGTGGTAGAGCAGGGACGAGTCGGAGGAGAAGCCCTCCTGCCCCATCAGCTCTTCGGCGTAGAGGCTGCCGTCGGGCTGGCGGAACTGGGTGTGGCGCTTGCGCGGCACCTCGCCGACGCTGCGGTAGTACGGCATCTCGCCTCCCGATATATCCCGTTCACCGGCCGAAGGCGTCCGATAATCGGACGCTGTTGTCCGTTCCTTGTAGCGTCCCGTAGATTCTTGTTCCGTGTCAACGCAGGTGCCCGCGCTCCTCGACGGCCTGGTGGACGACGCCGCCGTCTTCCCTCCGGGCAGCGCCACGCTGCCCGACGCTCTGAAGGCGCACCGCCAGCACCGCGCCGCCTGGTACGCGGATCTGGTCGGCCCGCTGCTCGTTCCCGCCTCGACCGTCGTGACCGGCGACCTGAGCGGTCTCGTCGACCAGCGTGAGGGCCTGGTGATCGGGCTGATCGGTGACACCGGGATCGCCCGCCTGCCCTTCGCGCTCTCGTTCCTGCCACCCGACGGCGTCACGGCCCGCCAGGTGGAGGTGGCCGTCGCCAAGCGGGGCGAGGACCCGCTGCCCGGCGTCGCCGAACTGCTGCGGCTGACCGAGACCCTGCCGGGCGTCGAGGCCGTCTACGCCGAGCTGCCGCTGACCTTCGGCCTGATGGGCGCCCTGGACGCCCTCGCCACCGCCCGCGCCGACGGCGTGCCGATCGCCGCCAAGTTCCGCACCGGCGGCCTCGCCGCCGAACTGTTCCCCACCCCGGCCGAGCTGGCGGCGGTGCTCTGCGCCTGCCGCGACCGCGCGCTGCCGTTCAAGCTCACCGCCGGACTGCACCAGGCGGTGCGGCACCTCGACCCGGAGACCGGGTTCACCCACCACGGCTACGCCAACGTGCTGGCCGCGACGCTCGCCGCCGCCGACGGGGAGAGCGTGCGCGTGATCGCCGAGCTGCTGGCCGCCCTCGATCCACGTCCGCTGCTCGAACGCGTCAACGGACGGCTGGACGCGCCGCGCCCGCTCTGGGTCGGCTTCGGCTCGTGCAGCATCCTGGAACCACTTACCGATCTGATCCGGCTGGGGCTGGTGAACGGGGGCTACGACGCATGACCTGGGTGAGCGGCGTTGACGGTTCGCCGTACGGCGTGACGAACCTGCCGTACGGGGTGTTCTCCTCCGGCGGGGACGGGCCGCGGATCGGCGTACGCATCTCCTCGTGGGTGTTCGACCTGACCGGGGCGGAGGCCGCCGGGCTGGTGCTGGCCGCCGGCGCGCTGGGCCGGCCCACCCTCAACGACTTCATGGCGCTCGGGCGTCCGCAGTGGACGGCGGTCCGCCAGCGGATCGTGGGGCTGCTCACCGACCCTGCGCACCGGCCGGCGGTCGAGCCGCTGCTGGTGCCCCTGGCCGACGTGGAGATGCTGCTCCCCTTCGAGGTGGCCGACTACGTCGACTTCTACTCCTCGGAGCACCACGCGTCGAACGTCGGGCAGATCTTCCGCCCGGGTCAGCCGCCGCTGCTGCCCAACTGGAAGCACCTGCCGATCGGCTACCACGGCCGCGCCGGGACCGTCGTGGTCTCCGGCACGCCGGTGGTTCGGCCCACCGGGCAGCGGGCGTCCGCCGAGGGTCCGGTGACCGGCCCGTCGGTACGCCTCGACATCGAGGCCGAGGTCGGCTTCGTGGTGGGTGTGCCCAGCGCGTTGGGCGACCGGGTCCCGGTGGCGGACTTCGCCGATCACGTCTTCGGGGTGGTGCTGGTCAACGACTGGTCGGCCCGCGACATCCAGGCCTGGGAGTATCAGCCGCTCGGCCCGTTCCTCGGCAAGTCCTTCGCCACCTCGGTCTCGGCCTGGGTGACGCCGTTGGAAGCGTTGGCCGACGCCTTCGTGCCGGCTCCGGATCAGGACCCGCCGGTCGTCGACTACCTGCGCGACGTCCCGCACCTGGGGCTCGACCTGCGGCTGTCGGTCGAGTGGAACGGCGAACGGGTCAGCGAACCGCCGTTCGCCGGCATGTACTGGACGCCGGCCCAGCAGTTGGCGCACCTGACCGTCAACGGCGCGTCCCTGCGCACCGGCGACCTGTACGCCTCGGGCACCGTCTCCGGCCCCGAGCGCTCCCAGGTCGGCTCGTTCCTGGAACTGACCTGGGGCGGGGCCGAGCCGGCCAAGGTCGGCGCCGAGAGCCGTACCTTCCTCGCCGACGGCGACACCGTCACCATCACCGCCACCGCGCCCGGGTTGGACGGCACCACCATCGCCCTGGGCGAGGTCACCGGAACGGTCCAGCCGGCCCGCTGAGGCACCCGCCGCCGGGCCGTCTCATCGACGAGACTCATGGTCGCACCGTCTGTGCGATAACCACACCCCGGTTACCCCGTTGATCACGCGGATCAGTCGCCCCGCCACCCCCTGTCCAGTGGTGGGGCGTCCCGACGCACACGGAGGTAACAACGATGCACGATCTCACCGGAGCGCTCTGGCGCACCAGCAGCCGGTCCAACGACCAGGGACTCTGCGTGGAGGTGGCGGACAACCTGGTCGACGTGATCGGCCTGGTCGCGGTCCGCGACTCCAAGGACCAGAGCGGCCCCACACTGGCCGTCAGCCCGCCGGGATGGACAGCGTTCGTCGGGGCGATCAGGTCCGGTCGCTTCGAACGCTGAGCGGTGTCGCACCGGCGGAACGGACAACGTGGCCTCCGGGTGGTGGAAATTCCGTCCGGGGGCCTCGTCCGGCCCGCACCGCGCGTACCGTCGGTGGCACGGGAGGGTGGCATGTCGACGGTCGCGGTTACCGGTTTCATCGAGGCGGACGCCGTCGATGTCTGGTGCCTGCTGACCGACCTGTCCGACCGGGCCGCCCGACTGACCGGGGCCGGCCCGGTCGAGGTGCTGACCCCGGGCCCGTTCGGGCCGGGCACCGCCTGGCGTGCCGAGCGCGCCCAGCCGGGCGGCAGCACCCTCACCGAGGAGTTCCTGGTGGTGGAGGCGCTCGCACCCCAGCGGCTGGTGCTCTGCTCCTCCGGCGCCGGTGCGGACTACCGGATCACCTGGCGTCTGCGTCCGGCCCGGCGACGTCGCGGCCCGCGCACCGCGGTCACCGTCACCCAGGAGGCGGTGCCGACCGATCCGTACGGGCGGGTGGTGGCCCTGCTGCTCGGTGGCCTCGCCGCCCGTGCGGTCGAGGTGGCGCTCCGGCGTGACCTCGCCGACCTGGCCGTCGCTGCTCGCGCCGCCGGCTCCCTCGAAGCGGCCTGAGCGCACGTGCCCGGAGCTTGACCCGTACAACCTGACCGGGCTCCGACCCAGTGCGCTGGGTAGGGTGCCGGGCGGAGGTGCGGCATGGGGTTCCCGAGGGGCCGGCGACGGCTCGTGCTGGCGGTGGCGGTGCTACTCGCCGTGGCGGCCGTCGCGGTCGTCGTCCACCGGGTGCTCGCGCCGGCCGAGGTGAGTACGCCCGCCCGAGCGGACTATCCGGTGACGCCCCAACCCGCGGCCGGTGTGATCGGCCGTCTCCCGGTCGCCCCGTTGATCGTGGACGGGCGGCTGCGGGTGTACGCCGCCCACCGCCAGGTCTACGCCGACCGGCCGGTCGACTGGCGGCACCGCACCACCCCCTACTGGTCGTACCGGCGGTGGCCGGCGGAGCTGACCGGGGTGGTGGCGAGCGGCGCCATCGTGGTCAGCCGCTGGTCGGACGGCCGGCTGGTCGCGCTCGACGCGTCCACCGGGCGGGTCCGCTGGCGGGCCGACGGGCCGGTGCCCGTTGCGAGCACGGCGGTGGTCCGGCGCACCGGTGCCGCCATCGTCTGGAACCCCAGCGGGCTCCTTTTCACCGACCTCCCGGACGGCCGGACCGTGCTGACGGTCACCGGGAACGGGCGGGCGAGCGGGGTGGAGGTGTCCAGCGGTCGGGAGCTGTGGCGGACCGACCTGCCCGGCGACTGCCGCAGCGACGTCGGCACCACGGCGACCGGGCAGTTGATCGGACTGGACACCTGCTCCGGCCCGGCCACGATCGAGTTCCGGGACGCCGCGACGGGCCTGGTGGGCGAGCGCTGGCGACCCCCGGGCGACCCGGATCACCTGGTGGTCACCCCGCTCGGATGTCGTACCGGCCGGTCGGGGTGTCTGGCCCTACGCACGGCGGGTCCGGGTGACGCCGGTGGCCGGGGTTGGGCGTTGGGCGGTGGCGAGCCGGTGGCCGCGCCCGCGTTGGACCCGGCCGGCGTCGTCGTGGTCGGCGAACAGGCTGTCGGTGTCGTCGACGGGGTAGCGGTGGGTCGGTCGGCGCGTACGGGTGCCGAGCTGTGGCGTTCTGCGGGCCTGGGCCCGGCGCGGGTGCTCGCCGCCCAGCCCGGCCGGGTGCATCTGCTGACCGAGGGGAACGACCTGGTGACGCTCGACCCGGCGACCGGGCGTCTGCTGTCCCGCAGCACGCTCAACGTCGGCTCGGACGGCACGGGCTGGACGCCCGGGGCGGTCTGGGCCGAGGCCGGCTACGTCGCGATGGAGCGGCTGCGCGAGCCGGTCGATCCGGACGGCGACGACCAGCGCTACTACCTGACCTCGGAGGCGGTGATCCTGGCCGCCACCTGATCGGGGCACCGGGTTCCGAATCTTTCACCACATCTGTCCGGAAAAGGTACTTTTCTCACGGTTCAGGTTTCTGGGTGGGAGGGGTCGACATGGCCAGCAGGGCAACCAGGTGGTTGGTCGGTGGTGTGCTCGCCGCTGCCACCGGACTCGTGAGCACGGTGCCATCGGCGCTCCTGCCGGGCGGGCCGCCGGCAGGCGCGGTTGCCGCGGTGCGGGTGGCGCCGTCGGACGACACCGGTGTCACCTTCGAGGTGGTGCCGGCATCGCCGACCATCACCCCAACCACGCCCCCGCCGACCCGGCAGCCCACCCCGACGCCCAGCCACGGTGGGAACCTGCCGGTCACCGGCCCGAACGGGTCGATTCTGCTCCTCGTCGCCGTGGGGATGACGCTGGTGGTCATCGGTTGGCTGGCCGCCCGTCGCCGCCGACCGAGCTGACGTGGCCCGCCTGCCGGTCGGCCGGAACGTGTTCGCGGCGCGCGGCGGCAGGGGTCCGGCGGGAGCGGCGGCGCACGAGCACGGCGAGACCGGTCGTCAGCAGCAGCGCCGCGACGACAACTCCCACCGCCCAGGGAGAGCGCAGGCGGGACACGACGCTGCCCTTGCGGCCGGCCGCAGCGGGGTCGGTGAACTCGATCTGCGCGGTCAGGCTCCGCTTCACCAGCCCGCTCTCCAGGTTCACCTCGGCCTTCCAGCGGCCGTTGGGCAGCTCGGTGGGGAACTGGGCGACGACCAGTCCCGAGCCGCCCGGGGGCAGCGTGACGCCCTTCCCGACCGGGAACGGCCCGGCTCGACTGCCGGCCGGCCCGTCGCTCAGGCTGACCGTGCCGGTCAGGTCGATGGCCCGGCCGCCGGTGTTGGTGACCTGGACCGTCACCGTGGGCACGCCCTCAGGACCGCGGGCCGGGAGCACGTCGCCGATGGTGAAGTCCGAGGCCGGTTCGCCACCCGGGCCGATGTCGAGGTACATCCGAACACCGACCCGGTGGATCTGGGTGACTTGGCCGCTCGCCCGGGGCTTTGAGGTGGTGGACGCCCAGATGACGCCGTACCGCTCGCCCCGGGGGGCGGCCGTCGGCACGGTGACGGTCGCCCGGACCCGTGCCTCGCCCCACGGCTCCAACTCCACGGTGTCGCGGTCGACCGTGGTCCAGGACGTCAGCTCGCTGGCCGCCCTGCCCTCCCCGAATGTGAAGGCCGAACCCTCCAGGGTCGCTGCCGCGGGGTACACGTCGACGCGGCGCGGCTCGCCGGTCCGGTTCACGATCAGCAGTTGCCGGTTGATGGTGGTGCCCGGCGGTAGGTGGTCGACGATGTAGCGCAGTGCCCGCGGGTCGTCGCGGCGGTCGGTCGGGGCCTCCAGCAACCGGATCCCGATGCTGCCCTCGTCCGACCCCGCGTCCGGCTCGGCCGCGCCGGCCCGGGTCGACAGACCCGGACCGGCGAGGCAGAACAGGGCGAGCGCGACCGCGATGGTCGACCGCCCCCGGCGGTCACGCCACCGAATGTGTCACCGTGCCGGTGTAGACGCCCGCGATGCTGTCCAGCGGGACGTTGACCACCAGGGTGGGGTTCCAGGCCGCGGTGTTGCCGCCGGTGCCGCCGGAGTGGGTGAACGCGGTGAGCGGGGTGGTGCTGTCCAGTGGCGCCGCGTCGCCGGCCGTGGCCTGGCCCGGCGTGAAGGTGCCGTCGCCGGTGGTCGCGGTCGCCGGACCGGACCAGTAGTCGATCTCGGACGGCAGGACCGTCTCGGGCGGCGAGCCGCCGCCGGTCTGGAAGACCGTCGCCGTCACCGAGGCGACCCAGGAGGCGTCGGCGGAGCCCCGGGAGTCGGTGACGGTCACCGTGCCGAGCTGGCCGGTGATGGTGCCACCGGGTGCGCCGGTGCCCAGGTCGGCGGTGGCCGGCGCGTCGATGTCGAGGGTGCCGGCGAGCACCTCGAAGGTGGTGGTCGTGGTGTCGGTGGGTGCCGCGGCGGCGGGTGCCGCGAGGAAGCCGACCGCCGCCACCGCGGCTGCTCCGGCGAGGCAGATCTTGGCAGTACGCACTGTTCGTTACCCCGTTTTCTCGAAGTGAGCCGGCACGGGTCCGCGCCGCGCCGGCTACTTCGGAAGATAGGGCAAATACCGTGCAAAACCAGACAAACAGCTCTTATGTCACCGGTTGGTCATACCGCGTTCGCTCAGGTCAGCGCCGCCTCCGCGGCGGCCAGGAACGCGTCGTTCTCGGTCGGGGTGCCGATGGTGACCCGGACGCCGTCCCCGGCGAACGGCCGCACGATCACCCCGCGCGACTCGCACGCCTTGCCGAACGCCACGGCCCGGTCGCCCAGCGGCAGCCAGACGAAGTTCGCCTGGCTGGTCGGAACGTCGGGCACGAACTTGCGCAGCGCCTCGGTGACCCGGTCCCGCTCGGCGACGACCAGCGCGCACCGGCGCTCCATCTCGTCGGCCTGCGCCAGCGCCGCGAGCGCGCCGGCCTGGGCCGCAGTGCTCGTGGAGAACGGCGTCACCACCTTGCGGACCGCCGCCGCCACCGCCGGCTGCGCGACCAGCCAGCCGATCCGCAGCCCGGCGAGGCCCCACGCCTTGGACAGGGTGCGCAGCACCGCCACGTTCGGCCGACCGAGGTAGTCCAGGCCGTCCGGCACCTCGGGGTCCGTGACGAACTCCCGGTACGCCTCGTCGATGACCACCAGCACGTCGTCCGGCACCGAGTCGAGGAACCGGTCCAGCTCGGCCCGGCGGACGGCCGTGCCGGTCGGGTTGTTCGGGTTGCAGACCAGGATCATCCGGGTCCGGTCGGTCACGGCCGCCGCCATGGCCGCCAGGTCGTGCCCGTGCCCGGCGTCGTTGGCGACCCGCACGCTGGTCGCGCCGCTGGTCGCCGCGATGATCGGGTACGCCTCGAACGACCGCCACGCGTACAGCACCTCGTCACCCGGCAGGCAGGTGGCCCGCACCAGGTGCTCGGCGAGCGCCACCGACCCGCAGCCCGTGGCGATCCGGTCGGCGTCCACGCCGTACCGCTGGGCCAACGCGTCGCGCAGCGCGACAACGCCCATGTCCGGGTACCGGTGCGAGCCGCTGACCGCCTCGGTGACCGCCTCGACCACGCCCGGCAGCGGCCCGTACGGCACCTCGTTGCTGGCGAGCTTGATGGCCTCCGGCAGACCCAGTTCGCGGGCCAGGTCGGCGGGGCTGCGCCCGGGGACGTAGCTGGGCAGCGCGTCCAGGTCGGCGCGGGTCAGTCGCACCGCCGGCTGGTGACGTCCGGAGTCGGTCATGGGGTGTCTCCCGAGGGCTGAGGGTGATCGTCGGAGGCGGGGGGACCGGTGGTGGCGGGAACCTCGACGACCACCGTCAGCGCGCCCCGGTCGTGCAACGCGCGGCGCAGCGGGTGGTCGACGAGCGGCGACACGGAGTCGATGAGCTGGACCAGCAGACCGATCCCGAAGCAGGGCCAGAGCAGGGTGGACATGCCCAGCGTCGTCCATCGGCGCAGCGCCCGGCCGAAGCCCAACGGCTGGTCGGCCTCGATGGGGACGGCGCGGATACGCATCACCCGCTTGCCGATGGTCTGCCCGTTGCCGGCCATGGCGGGCACCTCGTACGCCAGCCACAGCGCGGTGGCGATCACCACGATCGCCACCTGGAGGAGCCCGGCCTGTTCGCTGATCGGCGGCAGTCCCTCGCGGGAGGTGTTGCCCTCCATCCCACGCCGGAACGCCTCCCGCCAGTACGGCGTCAGCTCTTCCAGCCACCGCCAGACGAACCAGCCGTTGACGAGCACGTTCAGCGCGAAGACGACAGCGAAGTCGATCAAACGGGCGACCAGCCGCCGGCCGTAACCGGCCAACCTGAGCCCGTGCGGGCGCGGCTCCGGTGGACGGCCGGGCCAGCCGGGACCCCAGCCGGGCGGCACGCTCTGCGGGCTCCAACCGGGCGGGGTGCTCTGCGGGCTCCAACCGGCGGGACCGTTCTGCGGGCCCCAGCCCGGAGGCGGACCGCCCTGCGGACCCCAGCCGGGAGGCGGGGTGCCCTGCGGACCCCAACCCGGAGGCGGGACGGACTGCGGGCCGGGCCCCGGGTGCGCTGGCTGGCCGGATTGCGGCGGCCAGCCCGGCGGGGTCTCCGCCGAGGGAGAGCCGGCCGGGGTGACCGGTACGGGCGGCGGCTCGGGTGGGGGCGGTCCGTCGGGCGGGGTCGCGTCGACAGGGATGGCCGCGCCGAGCCAACCCTCGCCGTCCCAGTAACGACGGGTCTCGCGGTCGGCGGGGTCGACGTACCAGCCGGGCTCCACACTCACGCCGACGCTCCGCTGCCGTACCTGCTGGTTCGCTCGCTCACGAGGCAACCTTAACGACGACCGTCGCGGCGAACTTGTCGTGGAGGCACTGCTGCCAGGGCTTGTCCCAGAGCTGCCAGAAGCCGTCGACGTAGCTCAGGCCGGGGACCAGCGAGCAGGCCAGGTACTGCACGAGCCACCGGCGGCCGGCCATCCGCCGGTCCAGCGTGCGGTTCGGATCGAGCGGCACCACGCGCAGCTTCATGATCTTCTTGCCGAGCGTCTGGCCGCCACGCTTGAGGTACTCCACGTGGTAGAGCCAGTAGAGCCCGAGCAGCACGACGAAGACGCCGAGCTCCGCCAGCAGGAGCGGCAGGAAGAAGTCGGTGAAGACGGTGGCCGGGTCGGGCTCCACGAGAGTGCCGTCCGGGTTGGTCCGGGTCATCTCGCTGAACATCTGCCACCAGAGGACCAGGAAGACCGGCAGGAACAGCACCATCGACACGACACTCGCCAGTGCCCCGTCGATGAGCCAGGCCAGCAGCCGGTCACCGAAGCTGGCCAGCGGCTGGCCGGCCGGGCTGAGCGCGGGCTGGGCGACCGGCCAGTGCGGCACGCCGTACCCGGGTGGGGCGTACTGCGGCGGCACGCCGTACCCGGGTGGGGGCTGGTGCGGCGGCACGCCGTACCCGGGTGGGGGCTGGTGCGGCGGCACGCCGTACCCCTGGGGGTGTGGGCCGGGCGATGGCGCGACGCCGCCAGCGGCGGGCGGAGGCCCACCGGCCGGCGGCGTCGGGTACGACGGAGGCTGCGTCACGTTCGACAGTGTTACAGGTTCCCGCGCGCTTCCTGCTCCCGCTCGATGGCCTGGAAGAGCGCCTTGAAGTTGCCCTTGCCGAAGCCCAGCGAGCCGTGCCGCTCGATCAGCTCGAAGAAGACGGTCGGGCGGTCCTGCACCGGCTTGGTGAAGATCTGGAGCAGGTAGCCGTCCTCGTCCCGGTCAACCAGGATCTTGCGCTCCTTGAGCTGCTCGATCGGCACCCGCACGTTGCCGATCCGCTCCCGCAGCTCCGGGTCGTCGTAGTACGAGTCGGGGGTGTCCAGGAACTCCACGCCGGCGGCGCGCATGGCGTCGACGCTGGCCACGATGTCGTTGGTGGCGACGGCGATGTGCTGGGCACCCGGGCCCTGGTAGAACTCCAGGTACTCGTCGATCTGCGACTTCTTGCGGGCGATGGCCGGCTCGTTGAGCGGGAACTTCACCTTGCGGGTGCCGTTCGCGACGACCTTGCTCATCAGCGCCGAGTAGTCGGTGGCGATGTCGTCGCCGACGAACTCCGCCATGTTGGAGAAGCCCATCACCCGCTTGTAGAACTCCACCCACTCGTCCATGCGGCCCAGCTCCACGTTGCCGACCACGTGGTCGACGGCCTGGAAGAACCGCTTCGGCTGGATGCCGGCGTCGATCATGGGCTGCCGGTCGACGATCGGGCCGCGGGCCACGAAGCCGGGCAGGAACGGGCCGCGGTAGCGGGACCGGTCGACGAGCGTGTGCCGGGTGTCGCCGTACGCGGCGATGGAGGCCATCCGGACGGTGCCGTTCTCGTCGGTCACGTCGTGCGGCTCGACGACGCCGGTGGCGCCCTGACCGATGGCGTGCGCGTACGCGGCGTCGACGTTCGGCACCTCGAGCGCGATGTCGCTGATGCCGTCGCTGTGCTTCGCCACGTGCTCCGCGCCGTCGGCGTCCGGGCGCACCGCGCCGGTCAGCACGAACCGGGCCGAGCCGCTGGTCAGCACGTACTGGGCGTGGTCGCGGTAACCCTGCTCCGGGCCCCGGTACGCCACGCAGGTCATCCCGAACGCGGTGGAGTAGTAGTGCGCGGCCTGCTTGGCGTTGCCGACCAGGAAGTGCACGTGGTCGAGCCCACGGACGGGGAACGGGTCGTGGCTGATGTCGTGGTCGACGGCGCCGACGAGCCGGTCGATGTCGACGTCCTCGGTCGACTGGGGTCGGTCGATCGCCTGGGTCATGGTGGCCTCCCTCGCGTACCGGCCGGCCTCGTGGGCCGGTTCTTGACCGAAGGATCGCGGGACGGGCATCGAGTGGGCAACTGTCAACGTAAAGGCTGGTCAGGTTGCGCATTCGGTATGGTCTGAACCCATGAATGGTGGGCAGGCTGTACAGCTCGACGCGCTCGATGTCCGGTTGGTCGAACTGCTCGCCGAGGAGCCGCGGATCGGGGTGCTGGAGTGCTCGCGGCGGCTCGGCGTGGCCCGGGGCACCGTGCAGGCCCGGCTGGACAAGCTCGTCGACCGGGGTGTCATCCGGGGCTTCGGTCCGGAGATCTCGCCGGCCGCGATCGGCTTCGGCGTGACCAGCTTCGTCACGTTGGAGATCAGCCAACGGCAGGGCCACGACCCGGTCACCGCCCACCTGGCGGCGATCCCCGAGGTGTTGGAGGCGCACACCATCACCGGCTCCAGCGACCTGCTCTGCCGGATCGTGGCCCGCTCCAACACGGACCTGCAACGAGTGATCGACCAGATCGTCTCGTTCGCCGGCATCACCCGCGCGTCGACGATCATCGCGTTGGCGGAGCAGATCCCCTACCGCACGCTGCCGTTGATCCGCAGCGCCGTCCGAGCTGAAGGAAGGGCACCTTCCTAACGCTTGCGGTAGAGGAAGGGCACCCCGTTAACACCTTCCGCCGCAGAAAGCGCGGCGACACGGCGGCGCGGGCGTACGGAAGATCCGTGATCGTGGCTACGGTGTGCGGGTGGCGAAGGGGAGCGTGCGCGTCGGGCTGCTGGCCGGCCTCGCCGTGGTCGTCGCCCTCGCCGCCACCGGCGTCTGGAACCCGTTCCCCGGTATCTGGGACTGGGTGGACCGCAGCGAGCCCATCTCCGAGCCGGACGTGGTCTGGCAGCAGCGGGTCGGCGGCACCCCGCGCAGCGTGACCATCGCCGGCGACACCGTCGTGGTCGAGCAGCGTACCCGGGTGGAGGCCCGCAGCCTGGCCACCGGCGCCCAGCTCTGGGAACGCAAAGCGGACTGGTCGGCGGTCGCGGGTGGCGACCGCGATCCGGTCGTCGCCGTGGGCAAGCTCCTGGTCAAGGGGTACGAACTGCTCGACCCGACCACCGGGGCGGTCCGACGGCGCGACGACGACGCGGTGGCCGTCTGGACGTACCGGAACCTGCTGCTGGACGCCCGCTGCACGGACGCCACCGACTGCACGCTGAGCGCGTGGGACCCGCGCGGTACCAAGCCACTGTGGACGGCCTTCCTGCCCGGGGTGCACAGCGGCCTGCTCGCCGACAACCCCGGCCTGCGCGGCACACGCCGGCTCGCCGCCACCCGCATCGACGACGGAGTGGCCGGGGCCGAGGCGGCACCTCCGCTGCTCGGCTTCCCGGTCGACGGCCGGGTGCACGTCGTCGACACCGCCACCGGTCGCGTGCTGCAGAACGTCGAGCCCGGCCGGGACGAGCGGCTGTCGGTGGTGGGCGGCCGGATGCTGCGGATCGCCGCCCGCTCCCAGGACGGCACCTGCTACTTCGCCATCTCCGCGCGGGACCCGGCGACCGGGCAGGAGGCGTGGCAGCGGGCCGGGGTCAACCTGCGCACCGCCGACACCGCCGGCTGCGTCCAGCGCGAGGACCCGCAGGGCGCGCGGAACGTGCTGATCGGCGTCGGCCCGGACGGCCGCGAGGCGGTCATCGACGGGTACGACGGACGGCTGCTCTGGGTCGGCGAGGCCAGCACCAAGCTCGTCGCCGTCGACGACCGCTACGCGGTGTTCCGCTCCGCCGACAAGCGCTCGGTGGTGTCCCGGGAACTCGGCGCCGACAAGGTGCGGTGGACCAGGCCGGCCAGCGCCAAGGCGGGCGCGGCGCTCACCCCGTACGCGGCGGTGCTCGCGGACGAGAAGCCGTCGCGGCTGGTCGCCCTCGACCCGCGCACCGGGCGGGAGCTGGCCGTCCTGCGTACCTCGGCGAACGCACTCGCCGTCGGCTCGCAGGGCATGATCATCGGCGAGGGTCGGGAGATCGGGTACGTCCGTTTCGGCGCCACGCCCGGCGCCCCCGTCCCGCAGCCCGGCGACGGCGGCAACCCCGGCCCGGGCGGCACCCGCCCGGGGTCGGGTGACGGCAACGGCGACTGCGGTCCCAAGGGTGAGTTGTGCACCGAACCGGACGGCGGCAAGGACGGCTGAGCGGGTGGGATTTCGGGGCGCTGAGCGCTGCCGACCTCGGCGGATGAGAGCGGCGTCCCAGACCCAGCCCGGCGGGTGGGAATGATCGACCGGTCTGCCCTAGGCTTGCCGCTCATGAGCAGTGCCGCCGCATTCTCGTACGCCCCCCTGCTGCCGACCGGCCCCGACCAGACGGAATATCGCCTGGTCACCGACGAGGGCGTGGACGTCGTGCACGGCCCGGGGGGTCGTCGTTTCCTCACCGTGGAGCCGGCCGCGCTGACCGCGCTGACCGCCGAGGCGATGCACGACATCGCGCACTTCCTGCGCCCCGGGCACCTGGCGCAGCTCCGGGCGATCATCGACGACCCGGCCGCGTCGTCGAACGACCGGTTCGTCGCGCTGGACCTGCTGCGCAACGCCAACATCGCCGCCGGCGGGGTGCTGCCGATGTGCCAGGACACCGGCACGGCGATCGTGATGGGCAAGCGTGGCCGGCACGTGCTGACCGATGGCGCGGACGCCGAGGCCATCTCCCGGGGCGTCTACCAGGCGTACACGAGGCTCAACCTGCGCTACTCCCAGCTTGCCCCGCTGACCATGTGGGACGAGCGGAACACCGGCAGCAACCTGCCGGCCCAGGTGGAGCTGTACGCCGAGGACCCGGACGGGCACCCGGACGCGTACAAGTTCCTCTTCATGGCCAAGGGCGGCGGCTCGGCCAACAAGTCGTACCTCTACCAGGAGACGAAGGCGCTGCTCAATCCGACGCGGATGATGCAGTTCCTGGAGGAGAAGCTGCGGCTGATCGGCACCGCCGCCTGCCCGCCGTACCACCTGGCCATCGTCATCGGCGGCACCTCCGCCGAGTACGCGTTGAAGACCGCGAAGTACGCCTCCGCGAAGTACCTGGACGCCCTGCCGACGCAGGGCTCGATGAGCGCCCACGGCTTCCGCGACCTGGAGCTGGAGGCCCAGGTGCTGGAGCTGACCCGCAACTTCGGCATCGGCGCGCAGTTCGGTGGGCGCTACTTCTGCCACGACGTACGGGTGGTGCGGCTGCCCCGGCACGGCGCGTCGTGCCCGGTGGCGATCGCGGTCTCCTGCTCGGCGGACCGACAGGCGGTCGCCAAGATCACCCCGTCGGGCGTGTGGCTGGAGCGCCTCGAAACCGACCCGGCGCGGTTCCTGCCCGAGGTCACCGACGATGCGCTCGACGCCGAGATGGTCGTCCGGGTCGACCTCAACCGGCCGATGGACGAGATCCGCGCCGAGCTGTCCAAGTACCCGGTGAAGACCCGCCTGTCGTTGTCCGGCCCGCTCGTCGTGGCCCGGGACATCGCCCACGCCAAGATCGCCGAGCGGCTGGACGCCGGTGAACCGATGCCGCAGTACCTGCGCGACCACGCCGTCTACTACGCCGGCCCGGCGAAGACGCCCGAGGGGTACGCGTCGGGCTCGTTCGGCCCGACCACGGCCGGCCGGATGGACGCGTACGTGGAGAAGTTCCAGGCCGCCGGCGGCTCGCAGGTGATGCTGGCCAAGGGCAACCGGTCGGGTCAGGTGACCCGCGCCTGCCAGCAGTACGGCGGCTTCTACCTCGGCTCGATCGGCGGTCCGGCGGCCCGCCTCGCCCAGGACTGCATCAAGCACGTCGAGGTGCTCGAATACCCCGAGCTGGGCATGGAGGCCGTCTGGAAGATCGAGGTGGAGGACTTCCCCGCCTTCATCGTGGTCGACGACAAGGGCAACGACTTCTTCGCCGAGGTCACCAAGCCGGTGCTCACCATCGGCCGCCGCTGACCGCTCCGTCCCGCGAGGAGGCGCCTCTCACGTCGGTGGTCGGCCTGCGTCGAGCTGTGATCGTCGGACTACTCTGCTGGTTGGTTGTGTGATCGACGCGGGGGAGTAGATGCGGTTCGGGATCCTGGGGTCTCTGCGTGTCGGTGGTGGATCCACCGTCACGGCAGGTCGGGACCGGGTCGTGCTCGCGATGCTGCTGCTGCGTGCGGGCCGGCTGGTGCCGGTCGACGAGTTGGTCGACGCGGTCTGGGAGGAAAATCCTCCAGCTACCGCCCGTGCCCAGTTGCAGACGTGTGTGTCGCGGCTGCGGCGTCGCCTCACCGAGCTGGGATTCACCCCGGGGACCATCGTCACCGATCCCGCCGGTTACGGCGTGCGTATCGAGCCCGCCGACCTGGACGCGAACCTGTTCACCCGGGGGGTGGAGGTGGCTCGGGCGGCGGGCGCGGCCGGTCGTCTGGTCGACGCCCGTACGCACTACCGGGCGGCGCTGGCGCTGTGGCGGGGCCCGGCGCTGGCTGGCATCGCCAGCCGTAGTGTCCGTCGCCGGGCGCAGACGCTGGACGAGCAGCGCCTCACGGTGCTGGAGGAGTGCGTCGACGTCGAGCTGCGCCTCGGGGGGGCCGCCGAGCTGATTGAGGAGTTGACCGAGAGCGTCGAGGTGTATCCGTCGCGGGATCGGCTGCGGGGGCAACTGATGCTCGCGCTCTCGTCGGTGGGTCGGCAGGCCGACGCGCTGGCGGTCTACCGGGAGGGCCGTCGGTTCTACGCCGACGAGTTGGGCCTCGAACCGGGTGTCGCTCTGCAGGAGTTGCACCAGCGGGTGCTGGCCGGTGACCTCGCGCTGGCCGGCCGGGAGGTCCGGTCGGTGGCGCCGGTGCGCTCGCTGCCCCGGGCGATCGGCGACTTCACCGGCCGGCAGCAGACGCTGGCGCGTCTGCTGAAGGATGTGGAGGCCGGTGCGCGGATCCAGCTCATCGACGGCATGGCGGGCAGCGGCAAGACCACGCTGGCGGTGCACGTCGCGACTGTCCTCGCGGAGAGCTATCCGGACGCTCAGCTCTACATCGACCTGCACGGGCACAGCGAGCGCACCCCGTTGACGCCGTCGGCGGCGGTGGCAACCCTGCTACGGCAGCTCGGTGTTCCCGCCGACCGGGTGCCGACGAGCCAGGACGACCGGTTGGCGCTGTGGCGCACCGAGCTGGCCGGTCGGCGGGCCCTGCTGGTGCTGGACAACGCCGCCACCGCTGGCCAGGTGACACCGCTGCTGCCCAACGGCTCGCACTGCCTGGTCCTGGTCACCAGCCGTCGCCGGCTGGTCGGCGTGGACGAGGGACGGCCCCTGTCGTTGCCGGTGCTCGACCGGGACGAGGCGGTCGAACTGCTCGGGCATGTGGTCGGCTCCGACCGGGTTGCCGCCGAGCCGGAGGCGGCAGCCGAGATGGTGCGGCGCTGCGGTCACCTGCCACTGGCGATCCGGCTGGCCGGCGCTCGCCTGGCGCATCGGCCCCGCTGGCGCATCGCCGACCTCGCGGAGCGGCTGTCGAGTCGACCCGACCCGCTGGCCGAGCTCGAGGCGGGCGAACGGTCCGTGGGCCGGGCCTTCGCTCTGTCGTACGCCCAGGTGTCGCCGTCGGCGCAGCGTGCGTTCCGGCTGCTGGGCCTGCACCCGGGGGTACGGTTCGACACCTCGGTCGCCGCCGTCCTCGCCGAGTTGTCCCTTCCCGGCGCGCAGGATCTGCTGGACGAGCTGGTCGACGCGCACCTGGTGGAGGAGGTGCAGCCGGGTCGGTACCGGTTGCACGACCTCGTCCGCGAGTACGCCCGGACCTTGATGGCCGATCCGGACCGGGCGGTGGAGCGCCGGGATGGCGTCGAGCGACTCCTCGATCACCATCTGCAGGTCGCCCTCGCGATCGCCCGCAAGCGGGAACTCTCCGCCTCTCGTCCGCAGCTCGTGGTGGCCGAGCCGCTCCGCGCCGACCTGGCCGCGATCGTCGCCGAGCAGGGCGGAGCCTGGGTCGATGAGAACGTGTCCCTGTGGCCGGCCCTGGTCCGCCTGGCCGAGACGGAGGGGTTCCCGCACTACTGCTGGCAGTTGACCAGGGCGTGCTGGTACGCCCAGTTCGAGAGCGGCCGTCTCGACGAGCTGATCGAGACGCACTCCGTCGGACTGCGCGCCGCGGAGGAGTTGGGGGACGAGCGGGCGGAGGCGACGCTGCTCAACTATCTCGCCTCGGCCCACTACCGGCTGGGTGACTTTCCCGAGTCGATCCGGGTGATGGAGATGTCGCTCGACATCTTCCGCCGGCTCGGCCTGCGTCGCGAAGTCCGCAACACCCTGGTCAATCTGGGCACCTCGTACGCCGCCAACTTCGAGTTCCAGCGGGCCCGGGATGCCTACGAGGCTTCCCGGGCGATGGCGACGCGGATGCCCGACAACGACGCGCTGGCGAACGAACTCAACAACCTGTCGATGAGCCTGCTGCTGTGGGGTCGGCTCGACGAGGCGGTGTTCACGGCCCGCAAGCACCTGATCGTCGCCCGTGAGATCGGCGAGCCGCGCCGCATCGCCAACGCCGTCGGGCACCTCGGGATGGCCCGGCACCGGATGGGCGACGTGGGGCCGGCCGGCCGGCTGCTGCGGGCGGCGCTGCGCCTGAAGCGGCAGGTGGGTGCCCGGTTCGGTGAGGGTGAGGTGTTGAACGAGATCGGGATGATGGAGCGCGAGGCCGGCCGTCCGGAGCGGGCCGCCGACCTGCACCGTTCGGCGCTCGTCGCGATGACCGAGGTGGGTGACCGCGTCGCCCAGTGCGGCTCGCGCAACCTGTTGGCCCGGGCCATCCTGGCTCAGGGGGACGTGACCAGTGCCCTCGATCTGTACCGCCGGGTGCTCGCCGACGCGACCGGGTTGGGCGCCCGCTACGAGCAGGGCCGGGCGCTGGAGGGCATCGGCCGGTGCCTGCTGACGACCGATCCGGCGGCGGCCCGCGCACACCTGACCCGGGCGCTGTCCCTGTACCAGCAGATCGACGTGCCGGACCGGCACGAGGTGGAGCGACTGCTCGCCATCGACCCACACTGATCGGTGGGTGACGCGACGAGGCGCCAGGCTTCCGCCTGGCGCCTCGCCCGTCGGTAGCACCTCCACCGACATCGGTACGCCCGCCCGCTGGGGGGTGGGACGGTCGCACCGCCCCCGTCGGATGTCGTCACCGCCAACCTGGAACAAGTCTGCGGTGCACCACACTCGATCCGCTCTCAGATCACTATCACCGGACCGCGTCGTGCTCCCGATGCTGCTGCTGCGTGCCGGTCGGCTGGTGCCGGTCGCCGAGTTGGGCTGACGGATCATCTGCGGTTCGGCCACGGGCGCGGCAGGATGGTACGCGTGACGACTCCAGAGGCGACCGGTTACCGGATCGAACGCGACTCGATGGGCGAGGTGGAGGTGCCCGCCGAGGCGCTGTGGCGGGCGCAGACCCAGCGCGCGGTGCAGAACTTTCCGATCTCCGGCCGGGGCATCGAACCCGCCCAGATCAAGGCCCTGGCCCAGATCAAGGGCGCGGCGGCCGAGGTCAACGGCGAGCTGGGCGTGATCGACGCCAACGTGGCCGCCGCGATCGCCGCCGCCGCCGCGCACGTGGCCGACGGTGGGTACGACGACCAGTTCCCGGTCGACGTCTTCCAGACCGGCTCCGGAACGTCGTCCAACATGAACGCCAACGAGGTGATCGCGACCCTGGCGAGCCGGGAGCTGGGCTCACCGGTGCACCCGAACGACCACGTCAACGCGTCCCAGTCCAGCAACGACGTGTTCCCGTCGTCGATCCACCTGGCGGCCACCCAGTTCATCGCGGAGGACCTGCTGCCGTCGCTGACCCACCTCGCCGAGGCGTTGGAGGGCAAGGCGGCGGAGTTCGAGACGGTGGTGAAGGCGGGGCGTACGCACCTGATGGACGCCACGCCGGTCACCCTCGGGCAGGAGTTCGGCGGTTACGCCGCCCAGGTCCGCTACGGCATCGAGCGGTTGCAGGGCTCGCTGCCCCGGCTGGCCGAACTGCCGTTGGGCGGTACCGCCGTGGGCACCGGGATCAACACGCCGCTCGGCTTCGCCGCCGCCGTGATCGGCAAGCTGCGCGAGTCGACCGGGCTGCCACTGTCGGAGGCCCGTAACCACTTCGAGGCGCAGGGCGCCCGCGACGCCCTGGTGGAGACCTCCGGGCAGCTCCGCACCATCGCGGTGGGCCTCTACAAGGTCGCGAACGACATCCGCTGGATGGGCTCCGGCCCCCGGGCCGGCCTGCGGGAGCTGCAAATCCCCGACCTTCAGCCCGGCTCGTCGATCATGCCGGGCAAGGTCAACCCGGTGGTCGCCGAGGCGATGCGGCAGGTCTGCGCCCAGGTCATCGGCAACGACGCGACAGTCGGGTTCGCCGGCTCGCAGGGCGACTTCGAGCTGAACGTCATGCTCCCGGTGATGGGCCGCAACCTGCTGGAGTCGATCCGGCTGCTGGCCGCCGTGAGTCGGCTGTTCGCCGACCGTCTGGTGGCCGGCCTGGTCGCGGACGCCGAGGTCTGTCTGGCGTACGCCGAGGGCTCGCCGTCGATCGTCACGCCGCTGAACCGCTACCTGGGGTACGACGAGGCCGCCTCGATCGCCAAGGAGGCGCTGGCCAAGCAGGCGTCCATCCGGGAGGTCGTGATCGCCCGAGGCCACGTCGACTCGGGCAAGCTCACCGAGACCCAGCTCGACGAGGTGCTCGACCTGCTCCGGATGACCCACCCCTGACCAGCGCCGCCCTCTGCTCACGCCCGGCGAAGCGCGGCGCGATCGCTCACGCCCGGAGCAGTGCGGCGCGGCCCGCGAAGCGCGCCGAGTCGCCCAGCTCCTCTTCGATCCGGATCAGCTGGTTGTACTTCGCCGTCCGGTCGGAGCGGGAGAGCGAGCCGGTCTTGAGCTGACCGCAGCCGGTGGCGACCGCCAGATCCGCGATCGTGGTGTCCTCCGTCTCGCCGGAGCGGTGCGACATGACGACGGTCCAGCCCGCCCGCTGGGCCGTGGCCACCGTGGCCAACGCCTCGGTCAGGGTGCCGATCTGGTTGACCTTGACCAGGACCGAGTTGCCGACGCCGGTGCGGATGCCCTCGCTCAGCAGCGTCTCGTTGGTGCAGAACACGTCGTCACCGGTGAGCTGGCAGCGGTCACCGACACGGGCGGTCAGCTCGCGCCAGCCGTCCAGGTCGTTCTCGGCCATCGGGTCCTCGATGGAGACGACCGGGTAGGCGTCGATGAGCCTGGCGAGGTAGTCGGCGTGCTCGGCGGGCGTGCGGCGTACTCCCTCGCCCGTGTAGTCGTACACGCCGTCGCGGAAGAACTCGGATGACGCCGGGTCCATGACGAGGCCGATGTCCGTGCCGGGGCGGTAGCCCGCGCCCTCGACGGCAGTCAGCACGAAGTCGAGCGCTTCCTCGGCGGTACGCAGCTCGGGCGCGAAGCCACCCTCGTCGCCCACACCCGTGGAGTGCCCGGCGGCCAGCAGATCGCGGCGCAGGGTGTGGAAGACCTCGCTGCCCATGCGGACGGCTTCGGCGAAGGTGTCCGCGCCCACGGGCACGATCATGAACTCCTGGAAATCGAGTGGGTTGTCGGCGTGGGCGCCGCCGTTGACGATGTTCATCATCGGCAGCGGCAGGAGGTGGGCGTCGGCGCCGCCCAGGTAGCGGTAGAGGGGCTGGCGGTGGGCCGCCGCGGCGGCCTTGGCGACGGCGAGGGAGACGCCGAGAATCGCGTTGGCGCCGAGCCGGGACTTCGTGGCGGTGCCGTCGAGGGCGATCAGTGCGGCGTCCAGACCCGCCTGGTCTGCCGCGTCGCTGCCGCGCACGGCCGCCGCGATCTCCCCGTTGACGTTGGCCACCGCGCGGTCGACGCCCTTGCCGTGCCAGCGCGTCGGGTCTCCGTCGCGCAGCTCCACGGCCTCCCGGGCCCCGGTGGAGGCGCCGGAGGGGACGGCGGCCCGGCCGAACGAGCCGTCCGCCAGCGTGACGTCGACCTCGACCGTGGGGTTGCCCCGGCTGTCGATGATGCGGCGGGCGGTGACGGTCTCGATGGTGGTGGTGACGGTTCCGGCTGCCGGTGCGGACATGGGAGGTCCCTTTCGTTGTCGCCTGCCGTGGCCCCAGCTGCGACAACGCTGGCGCTGGGCCCGACAGCGGCAAACCCTACAGCAATGCTGACCAGTTATGCTGAACAGCCCCGCTGAACAGTATTGCTGTGCAGGTCAGCTGCCCAACAGCGCTGACGAGCGGGGTAAAGTGCCCTGTGCCCACCTCGGAAGCCGCCGCCATCGCCGCCGAACTGCGTACCGCGATGGGCAAGCTCACCCGGCGCGTCAAGCACGAGGACCGCATTCCGCTGGGTCAGATCGCCGTGCTGGGCGCGTTGGACCGCGACGGTGCCATGACCACCAGCGACCTCGCCGCCGACCAGCGCGTACGCCCCCAGTCGATGGCGCGGGCGGTGGGGCTGCTCATGGAACAGAAGCTGATCACGCGACGGGCGCACCCCACGGACGGCCGCAAGTCGCTCGTCGAGCTGTCGGACGCGGGTCGGGCCGCCCTGGAGGCGGAGCGCAACCGCAGAGCCGGTTGGCTCGCCCAGGCCATCGAGGCGGAACTCACGGATGAGGAGCGGGCACTGCTGGCACGCAGCGCCGCCCTGCTGGAACGGCTCGCCATGCGTTAGACGCTCCCGTCGACGGCAGGGCCGCCGTCGACGAACGTCAGGGTTCGGGCAGTGCCGCCCAGCCGAGGAACCGGACGTAGAGCGCCGCCGGAGCCGGGCCGTCGTGCGGGTTGAGCCGGTACAGGTCGGCCGCCGCGTCGTGCAGGACCGTGCACAGGTAGATGCTCAGCGCGATCCGATCGTGCGCGTACTCCTGGCGGAGGGTGAGCCGGGCCAGCGCGCACGGCCACGGCGCGGCGCAGACCCGGCAGAGCCACAACGGCCGCAACGGCAGGTGCGGTCGACGGGGTACGGCCGCGCGGTCGTCCGAGACGGTCCGGGACATGGTGTGGGAGTCCTTTCGAGCTGAATCGCTGGCGACATCACCCCCGCACCCGATCAAGATCGTGCTCGATCCTGGATGTAGTGGCCTCGGCACGTGCGGAGGCCACTGTTTCCACGATCGAGCACGATCTTGCGGGGTGGGACCGCCCGGCACGGGGGTTCGGGCGGTCCCGGGCGATGCCGCTGGCCCGGGGGACGGGGAGCGGCGTCGCACTTCACAGTCTGGTGATCGGACGACTACGGTCGGAAGGGTTCGGCCGACCTGTCGTGGCTGCCCTGTTTCCGGGCGGTGCCGGCTCTGTTGGCCGGCTGGAATTGATCGCCGGCGGGTTGGAGAGTGGTCGGGCATGGCCGATGGGCAGATGACGGCGGCGGCGTTCCTGGTCGCGGAGCTGCGCCGGGCGCGGGCTCGCCGAGGCTGGAGCCAGGACGAGTTGGCCAAGGCGGTCAACTACTCGCCGTCGATGGTCAGCGCGGTCGAGTTGGGCCAGCAGCCGCCCACCGCGAAGTACCTGGAACTCCTCGACCGCGCCCTGGACACCGGCGGCCTCTTCAGCCGCATGTCCACCGAGTTGGTCAGCCTGGACCGGACCCAGCCCTGGCTACGCGGCTGGCAGGCAATCCTGGAGCAGGCGCGCACGGTCCGCTGGTACGAGCCGCGCTACGTGCCGGGGCTCTTCCAGACCGAGGCCTATGCCCGAGCGGTCTTCGAGGCGGGCAACCTGCTCGACTCCGACGAGGTCGACCGGCGCGTCACTGAGCGGATGGACCGCCAGGACGTGCTGCATAGCGAACGAACCCCGCAGATTGTGGCCGTGTTGGACGAAGCGGTGCTGCGGCGACGGGTCGGCGAGCGGAAGGTGATGCGCGATCAGGCGCTGCACCTGGCCAGCATCGCCACCGGGCACCCTCGGGTTCGGCTGCATGTCGTGCCGCGATCCGCCGAGGAGTACCCGGGACTCGGCGGGCCGTTCGCGCTTGCCGCCCTGCCAGATGGCACGAAATTGGCCTATCTGGACAGTCAGGTTCGTGGCCAGGAGTTGGACCAAGAGCATGATCTGGCGCGGCTCCAACGGGTCTGGGAGGCTACGTTGGGCGAAGCCCTGCCGCCGCAGGCTTCCATCGAGTTGGTGAGCGAGGTGGCCGAATCGTGGAGTTGACTGGCGCCCGATGGCGCAAGAGCAGCCGCAGCAACCAGGACGGCAACTGCGTCGAGGTGGCTACGGATCTGGGGGGCGTGGTCGGGGTGCGGGACAGTAAGGACCCGGACGGACCCGTGTTGGTGGTCGACGCGTACTCCTGGCGGCTCTTCGTGGTCGCGCCCCCGCGCTGACCCGACCGCCCGGTCCGCGACGGTGGTCGCGGGGTTTCCCGCGCAACTTCAGGGATACTGCTGCTTCCGCGCGGCGTGAGGCAGCAGTATCCCCGAAGTTGCGTGGATCTTGCGGCGGCCGGCGTCGGGCTGCGGGTAATCGGCTCGACGGTGTCCGCGAGTGGCGGGATGATGCGGGCATGTGGGACGGCGATGGCGAGAGCGTGTCGACCGAGCGGCTGCGGATGCGCCGGTTGACGATGGCCGACGTGGACGCGTTCGTCGAGCTTGACGGCGATCCCGAGGTGATGCGGTTCCTCACCGGCGGCGTCGCGACCCCGATGGAGACGATCCGGGACGAGGAGTTGCCGAGGCTGATCGCCCAGTACGAGCGGCATCCCGGCCTGGGGCGTTGGGCGGCGCTCGACCGGGCGTCCGGTGAGTTCCTGGGGTGGTTCGCGCTCGACCCGTCGGCGGACGGCACGGAGGCCGAGTTGGGCTACCGGCTGCGCCGCGCGGCGTGGGGGCGTGGCCTGGCGACGGAGGGGTCCCGGGCGCTGGTCCGGTACGCGCTCGACGTCGTGGGCGTGCGCCGGGTGTGGGCGCAGACGATGGCGGTGAACGAGCGGTCCCGCCGGGTGATGGAGAAGGCCGGGCTGCGTTACGTGCGGACGTTCCACCTGGACTTCGACGACCCGATCCCGGGGACCGAGCAGGGTGAGGTGGAGTACGAGCTGCTGGCCGCCGACATTGCTCAGGACCGGCCGGCGGCCTTGCGCGCCCGGTAGGCGGTTACGGCGGCGCGGTTGCCGCAGCCGGCCTCGCAGAACCGCCGCGACCGGTTGCGGGACAGGTCGACGACGACGTTGTCGCAGTCCGGGTGCTCGCAGATGCGCAGCCGGCTCAGCTCGCTCGACCGGACCAGGTCGGCGATCGCCATGGCCGCCTCCACCGCCATGCGGGTGGCCAGCGGCGCGTCGCGGGGCACGGCGTGCAGGTGGTACGGCTCGTCGTCGTGCTCGATGAGCTGCGGCAACGCCCGGTGTTCGCGGAGCAGGCCGTTGATGATGTCGACGACCTCGGGCGGTTCGGCGTCCCAGATGCGGCGCAGGCGGGGGCGCAACTGTCGTACGGCGCGTAGTTCCGCGTCGGTGTGCTCGTGCCGTCCGCTGTAGGTGTGCCGGACGAAGAAGGCGTCCAGCGCGGCGACGTCGGGTAGCAGCTCGCCGTCGCGGCCTCCGGTGTTGACCAGGGCGGTGGCGGCGATCAGCGAGCATTCGGTGTCATGAGCGAACAGCAACTTGACTCCTGTCACGATGGCCGCCTAGCGTCATGGGCACAAGGATAGTTTGCCCATGACACACGTGTCGCAGCGAGGAGCGCGAGATGCCGCAACGACCCGCCGTCGGCGCCGCCTTGGCGCTGCTCTCCGCCGTCACGTTCGCCACCTCGGGCACCTTCGCGCGCTCGCTCATCGAGGCCGGGTGGTCGGCCGAGGCCGCTGTCGTCGCCCGGGTCGGGGTGGCCGCCCTGGTGCTCGCGATCCCCGCCCTGCTGGCGCTGCGCGGCAGGTGGCACGTGCTGCGCGACAACAGCTCCGCAGTCGTGATGTTCGGGCTGCTCGGGGTCGCCCTGGCGCAGGTGTGCTTCTTCAACGCCGTGCGCTACCTGCCGGTTGGCATCGCGCTCCTGCTGGAATACCTGGGCATCATCCTCGTCGTGGGCTGGATGTGGCTGCGGCACGGCCAGCGCCCCCGGCGGCTCACCGTGGCCGGCTCCGCCGCCGCGCTGTGCGGGTTGGTGTTCGTCCTGGACCTCACCGGCAACGCCGCCTTCGACCCGGTCGGCGTGCTCTGGGGGCTGGGCGCCGCGTTCGGCCTGGCCGGCTACTTCGTACTCGCCGGCCGGGTCGACCCCCGACTGCCCTCGGTCGCCATGGCCAGCGGCGGGATGGCCGTCGGCGCGGCCGTGCTGCTGCTCATCGGGGTGACCGGGCTGCTGCCGCTGCGTGCCACGTTCGGTGAGGTCACCTTCGCCGGGCAGCGCACCACCTGGCTGCTGCCCATCGTCGGGCTCACCCTCGTCGCCGCGGTGATCGCGTACCTGGCCGGCATCGCCGGCAACCGGATCCTCGGCCCCCGGCTGTCGTCGTTCGTCGGGCTGACCGAGGTGCTGTTCGCCGTACTCATCGCCTGGCTGTTCCTTGACGAACTGCCCACCGCCTGGCAACTCCTCGGTGGCCTGCTGATCGTCGCCGGGGTCGCCCTGGTACGCCTCGACGAGCTGCGCGGCGTGCCCGCGCCCGCCGCGCCCGAGCCCGCGCTGGCGGCCGGCACCCGGTGAGGTCGCTGTCGCGGTGCGGTCGTCGTGCGGTGTGGTCGTCGTGCGGTGTGGTCGTCGTGCGGTGTGGTCGTCGTGCGGTGGGAGAGTGGGTGCCGTGCTGACCACTGTCGTGTTCGACGCTGACGAGACCCTGCTCGACCTGCGGCCCGCGGTGACCGGCGGGCTGGCGGCCGTCCTCGACGAGATGCGGCGTCGCGCACCCGACGCGGCCGGCGTGACGCTCGCCGAGCTGGAATCCGACTGGGGAGCGGTCTTTGGTGAGCTGAGCGCCGCCCCGGTCATGGAGATCCGCCGCGCCGCGCTGGCCCGGTCGCTGGCCCGCGCCGGCCTCGGCGACCACCTCGACGAGATCGCCGACCTCTTCTTTGCCCGCCGGTTCGCCCTCACCCGGCCGTTCCCGGACGTCCCACCGGCGCTGGTGGCGCTGCGCCGCCGGTACACCCTGGGCTTCGCCACGAACGGCAACAGCCGCGCCGAACGCTGCGGGCTCGCCGGCGAGTTCGCCTTCGAGCTGTACGCGCACGAGAACGGCCTGCCCAAGAAGCCCGCCCCGGAGTTCTACGCGGCGGTGGTCGAGGCTGCCGGGGTGCCCGCCGAGCAGATCGTGTACGTCGGCGACTCGTGGGAGCACGACGTGGTGGCGCCCCGACGGGCCGGCCTGCGGTCGGTGTGGCTGAACCGGCACGGGCTACCCCGCCCGGCGGGTCTCATCCCCGACACGGAGGTGTCCACCCTGGCCGAACTGCCCACGGTCCTGCCGAATCTGCCGGCGGCATCGTCCGACCGGGTGGATCTGGGCGTCGGCCAGGGCGGATGAAGAACAGATTCACCGGCATAACGGACGTTCATCTGGCGGGAACCCGCCAGGTGTTGTGTGATGACGCCACGTCCCTCAACGAGAGGATTCGATGTGGTGAGCAAGCGCTTCACCGTCGGTGCCGTCGCGACCGCGGCGGTACTGGCACTTACGGCAGCGGGCCTGGGTGTACCGGCCAGCGCCGCGCCGAGCACGTCCCGCACCTTCACGGTGGTCGCCGAGGACGGGGTCGCCGTCGACACGGCGGTCGCCGCCATCCGGGCCGCCGGCGGCACGGTGGTGTCCTCGTCCGACGAGGTCGGCATGTTCCAGGTCACCAGTGACCGGGCCGACTTCGCGTCCCGGGCCGCCGCCGCGCCGACCCTGGTCGGCGCCGCCGAGCAGAAGGCCATCGGCCGCAAGCCGAAGCTGGACCGGGTCGAGCAGGAGCACCTGACGGCCGCCACCAAGGCCGCCGCCGGCGCTGCCGCCCGGCGCGGGGCCAAAATGGACCCGCTCGACAACAAGCTCTGGGGCCTGGAGATGATCCAGGCCGACAAGGCCCGCAAGATCGAGCCCGGTGACCGTCGGGTGACCGTCGGCGTACTGGACACCGGCGTCGACGCCAGCAACCCGGACATCGCGCCCAACTTCAACTGGGCGTTGTCGCGCAACTTCGCACCCGACCGGATCGACGTGGACGGCCCCTGCGAGGTGCCGAGCTGCCTCGACGCGGTGGGCACCGACGACGGCGGGCACGGCACCCACGTGGCCGGCACCATCGGCGCCGCCGCCAACGGCTTCGGCCTCTCCGGTGTCGCCCCGAACGTGTCGCTGGTCGAGCTCAAGGGTGGCCAGGACTCCGGCTACTTCTTCCTCGACCCGGTCGTCAACGCCCTGGTCTACGCCGGCCGCAACGGGATCGACGTGGTCAACATGTCGTTCTACGTCGACCCGTGGCTCTACAACTGCACCGCCAACCCGGCCGACTCCCCCGAGGCGCAGGCCGAGCAGCGGGCCATCATCAAGGCCATGAAGCGGGCGCTGGAATTCGCCCACAACAAGGGCGTCACCCTGGTCGGCGCGCTCGGCAACAACAACGAGGACCTGGGCGCGCCGCGTACCGACACGTCCAGCCCGGACTACGGCGCCGACCCGTACCCGCGCCCGATCGACAACAACAGCTGCTGGGACCTGCCCACCGAGGGCCCGCACGTCATCGGTGTGTCGTCGGTCGGCCCGTCCGGCAAGAAGTCGGACTTCTCCAACTACGGCACCGAGCAGATCTCGGTCGCCGCGCCGGGCGGCTGGTTCCGCGACGGCTTCGGCACGGACACGTACCGCACCGACGCCAACATGATCCTGTCGTCCTACCCGAAGCACGTGCTCCAGGAGGAGGGCTCGGTCGACGCCGACGGCAACATCGTCGCCGGTTTCGAGGAGTCCGTCTTCAAGCAGTGCAAGGCCAACGGTGAGTGCGGCTACTACACCTACCTGCAGGGCACCTCGATGGCGTCCCCGCACGCCGCCGGGGTGGCCGCGCTGATCGTCAGCCGGTACGGCAAGCCGCAGGCCCGGGGTGGCTTCGGCATGTCCCCGGACCAGGTGGAGCAGCACCTCTACCGCACGGCGGCCGAGCACGCCTGCCCGGAGCCGCGCCTGCAGCAGTACCGCAACGAGGGCCGTGACGAGACCTACGACGCGTACTGCGCCGGTGGGCTCAACTTCAACGGCTTCTACGGGTACGGGATCGTCGACGCGTACGCGGCGGTGAAGACCCCGCTCAAGCTCAACGCCCGCCCGTAACGCACCGCCCGCGGGGCCCGGTCGACACTGGTCGGCCGGGCCCTGCCGCGTGCGGCGGTCGAGCGCGATGATCGACCCCGGTTTCTTGGAAGGCGGGGTGTCGCGGTGCCCCGGACAGCCCGGTCTCCAAGAAGCCGAGTGGATCACGGCCGCTCACCGCCGCGGCGCGGGCGTTCATCGCCGCCAGCCGCGGGCGTTCAGGGCGGCGCGCACTTCGCGCAGCACCGCCGGGAACTCGGACCCCATCCGTCGACTGGTCACATGGAGCACCAACCAACCCGCGCCGACGAGCAGATTGAGCCGTCGGCGATCACGGTGCAACTGGTCGATGTCGGAGTGCCACTGCCCGTCGTACTCCACCGCCACCCGGTAGGTGGGCCACGCCAGGTCGGGGTGCAGGACCACGCCGTTGGGCAGGCGCACCGGATGTTGGACGACGGGGCGTGGCAGGCCGCCCAACACCAACCGCGCCCGTAGCTGGGACTCCGGCGGGGACTGGGCCCGCCCGTCGGCCAGGTCGAAGAGCCAATCCGCCCGACGAGCCCCGGGTCGGTCCGTGTTGAGGGCGGCCTCCTTGGCCAGCGCGGCGCTGTCGGTCAGTCCCCGCCCGAGCAACGTGTCGATGATGGGGAGCGCGCGGACCGGGTCGAGCCAGACCGCCGTCTCCCAGGCGGACCGCGCCGGACCCGAGCAGGGGAGCGGGCTGCGCGCCAGGCGATCCGGTCCCGGTGGGCGGGTCGCGCCGGTTGGGCGTCTCGCTTTCGAGGGACCGCTCGCCGGTGGATAGGGGACCGCCCGTTCAGGCCTCGGACCGCTTACGCGCGGGCCGGTGGCGGCGTGTTCGGACGCGGTGTGGACATGCACCCGAAGGCCGCGTTGAGCGCCGACCCGCAACGGTCGGGGCGCGAGGATGTGCACGTCGTCGGTGAAGGCGGCGGCGTGCTCGACGCCGTGCAGGAAGGCGGCCGACGGACCACCCACGACCACCCCGGGCGGCAGCCGCAGGAGCGCGGCGCGGCAGGCCAGGGCGTGGTCCCGGTCCAGTCGGGCGTCGGCGTAGATGTCGTGGCGAAGTCGTACCCAGGCGCTGCTGCGTAGCTGGTGCTCGCTGAGCAGGCCATCCCGGACGACCTCGGAGCCGCGGAAAACCTGCCAGGTCAGGGCGTCGGGTCGGTACGGACGTGGTGGCATGCCGAGCAGCGTGCCGCCCGCCGTTCGCCGCCCGGTACCCCTGTGGACAACCCCGCGGAGGGCCCCGCCACCGCCTGTGGAAAACCACGAAGCGCCTTGGAGATCTTGCTATGGGTTGATCGACTCGGCTTTCCAGAAATCGGGGCGTCGCGGGCTCAAGGAGAGCCCGACTTCCAGGAAGCCGAGTCGACCAAGCGTCGCCGAGTGGATCAAGGGGTCAGCGGAGGGTTGCCGCCACGGCCGTCGCGGCGGCCTGCACCTGGGGGCCGACCAGGGCGACGTCCAGCGGGGCGAGCGCGACCACGCCGACGCTGGCCTCCAGGCCCGGTACGCCGAGCACCGGCGCGGCCACCCCGTACGCCCCGGACTCCAACTCGCCGCTGCTGCTCACCGGGTCGGCCGTGCCGCTGCGGCCGGCCAGGATGGCCCGACCCGCCGCGCCCCGGTCCAGGGGGTGTCGCGCCCCCGTCCGGTACGCGACGTGGAACGACGTCCAACTCGGCTCGACCACCGCCAGGGCGACACCCTCGCCGCCGTCCACCACGGTCAGGTGGGCGGTCGCGCCGGCCTGTTCGGCGAGTCGGCGCAGCGCCGGCAACGCGCCCTCGGCGAGCAGCGGCTGGGCGCGTCGGGCCAGGTGCAGCACGCCCGCGCCGATCCGGAGTCGGCCGTCGCTGCCCCGGCGCAGCATGCCGTGCCCGGTCAGCGGGCCGACCAGCCGGTAGACGGCCGCCCGGCCGACGCCGAGCCGGTTCGCCGCCTCGCTGACGGTCAGCCCGGTCGGCGTATCGGCCACCAGGTGCAGAAGCCGTAGACCCCGGTCGAGCGTCTGGGACGTCTCCCCGGTCCGGCTGGACCCTGCCGTCGCATCCACAGCACGCAGCGTACGACCCGGCACCGGCGGACCCGGACAGGCGCGGACGGCTACCCTTGTACGGTGACGCTACGCCTGTATGACACCGCCACCCGATCGGTGCGGGACTTCGTCCCGCGGGAAGCCGGCAAGGTGGGGGTCTACCTGTGTGGTCTCACCCTCCAGGCGCCGCCGCACATCGGTCACCTTCGCTCCGGCGTCAACTACGACGTGCTGCGCCGCTGGTTGCTCGCGGCCGGCTACGAGGTCACGTTCATCCGCAACCTGACCGACATCGACGACAAGATCCTCGTCAAGGCGGGTGAGCAGGGTCTGCCGTTCTGGTCGATCGCGTACGCCAACGAGTTGATCCTCGCCGAGTCGTACCGGGCGTTGAACGTGCTGTCGCCCACCTACGAGCCGCGCGCCACCGGGCACATCCCGGAGATGCACGAGCTGATCACCAAGCTGATCACGGACGGGCACGCGTACCCGGCCACCGACGGCTCCGGCGACGTCTACTTCGATGTGGCGTCCTGGCCGGCGTACGGGTCGCTGTCGGGTCAGTCGCCGGACGCGATGCAGTCGGCCGGCGACGCGCCGGACCGGGGTAAGCGGGACCCGCGCGACTTCGCCCTCTGGAAAGGCGCCAAGCCGAACGAGCCGGCGGACGCGTACTGGCCGTCCCCGTGGGGGCTGGGCCGTCCGGGCTGGCACATCGAGTGCTCGGCGATGTGCTGGCGCTACCTGGGCCCGGAGTTCGACATCCACGGCGGTGGTCTGGACCTGACGTTCCCGCACCACGAGAACGAGATCGCCCAGTCCCAGGCGGCCGGGCTGCCGTTCGCCCGCTACTGGGTGCACCACGGCCTGCTCAACATCGGCGGGGCGAAAATGGGCAAGTCGGCGGGTAACGCCCTGGGCCTCGCGTACGTCGACTCGCTCGGTGTGCGGCCGGTGGAGCTGCGTTACTACTACGCCGCCGCGCACTACCGCTCGGTGATCGACTACTCGGAGGACTCGCTTCGCGAGGCGGCCACCGCGTACCGCCGGATCGAGGGTTTCGTCCAGCGGGCCGTCGAGCGGGTGGGCGCCGGGCAGCTCGGCGAGCTGCCGGCCGGTTTCGTCGCGGCGATGGACGACGACCTCAACACGTCCGCCGCGCTGGCGGTGCTGCAACAGCACCTCCGGGACGGCAACACCGCGCTGAGCGCGGGCGACGATGTGACTGTCCGCACCACCCTGGCCGTGGTACGCGCGATGCTGGATATCCTCGGGATCGACCCCCTCGACGAGGCGTGGACCGGCGGCGGTCGTTCGGACGATCTGCGCGCCGTGGTGGACTCCCTGATCGCGCTGGCCCTGGAGCAGCGCGCGCAGGCCCGGGGCCGCAAGGACTGGGCTGCCGCCGACGCGGTACGTGACCAGCTCAAGCTGGCCGGCGTGGTGGTCGAGGACACCCCCCAGGGCCCCCGTTGGACTATTGGAGAGCAGGACTGATGGCCGGCAACTCGCAGCGCCGTGGCCGGCGACTGACGTCGAAGGCGGGTGCCCCCAAGGGCTCCGGCGGCAAGAACAAGGACTCCCTCGCCGGGCGGGGTCGCACCCTGCCCGCTGACGAGCGGCCGTGGCACAAGGGCTACTCGGGCACCGAGAAGCTGCCGCAGCGCACCGCCTGGAAGCAGGACAAGGAGCGCCGGGTGGCGGCCGAGGAGGGGCGCGCCCCGAAGATCGGTCAGCCGGGCAGCAAGGACACCACCTGGGGCAAGGGTGGCGGTCGGGGCGTACCGGTCGGTCGTGGCGCGACCGGCGGTCGGGGTGGCAAGCCCACCTCGCGCTCCGGTCCCCGGGTCTCCCCGGGGCGCAAGTCCAACCCGTCGAAGGACTCCCCGGAGCTGTTGGTCGGACGCAACCCGGTGCTGGAGGCGCTGCGCGCCCAGGTGCCCGCGACGGCGCTCTACACGGCCCAGGGCATCGACGTGGACGAGCGGACCAAGGAGATCATCCGGACCGCCGCCGACCGGGGCATCGCCAACCTGGAGATCAGCCGGGCCGAACTGGACCGGATGACCGGTGGGGTGCTGCACCAGGGCGTCGGCTTGCAGGTGCCGCCGTTCGCGTACGAGCCCTTCGAGGACCTGGTGGCCGCGTCGCTGGAGCAGCAGGCTCCGCTGCTGGTCGCGCTGGACGGGGTCACCGACCCGCGCAACCTGGGCGCCGTGATCCGGTCGGCCGCCGCATTCGGCGCGCAGGGTGTCTTCGTACCCGAGCGTCGTGCCGCCGGGATCACCGCGACCGCCTGGCGGACCAGTGCCGGCGCGGCGGCGCGGGTGCCGGTGGCCCAGGTCACCAACCTGACCCGGTCGCTGAAGGCGTGCCGGGACGCCGGCTTCATGGTGGTCGGCCTGGACGCCGACGGCGACACCGACCTGTACGACCTGGAGGCCGCCGTCGGCCCGCTGGTGGTGGTCGTCGGCTCCGAGGGGCGCGGGTTGTCCCGGCTGGTCGGGGAGACCTGCGACCTGACCGTCAGCATCCCGATGATCTCCGAGGTGGAGTCGCTCAACGCGAGCGTGGCCGCCGCGGTCACCCTGGCCGAGGTCGCCCGCCGCCGCTCGGTCGAGCTGTAACGACGTCGACGAGGCCCCCTACCGCCCGAAAGCGGTAGGGGGCCTCGCCGTCAGATCTGGTGGAGCCAGGCGACGAAGAAGATCGCACCGGCCACCGCCGTCAGCAGCGTGGCCGGCAGCAGCCAGGCCGGACCCCGCTCCCCGTCGAGGCGTCGGGTCAGTCGTTGGTGCACGGCGGCGATGCCGATCAGCGCGGCCAGCCCGCCGGCCGCCAGTGGCAGGCCGACGAGGAAGTGCGCCAGCCACGCGCCGGCCCGGCTCGGACCGCCCCAGGAGTGGTCGTACGGGCCGGGATCGACCACCCCGTACAGGACGCCGCGCAGCACCATCAACAGCTCGACGCCGATCGGCAACAGGGCCACGAGGCCGAGCAGCAGGCTGAGCAGCGCGTGACCGAGCACCGCGAGCGTTCCGGGTCGCCGGCCGGGCACGGCCGTCGGGGGTGCGCCGAGCAGGCCGGTCCGCAGGCCCCGCCACCGCGCGACGGCGGCGTCGGCCCCGCCCACCGGAGTGGTAGCCAAGGTGAACAGGGCGACCGGTACCAGCGTCGCGCAGTAGGCGAGGCTACGGCCGGCCCGGCGGATGATCTGGTTCCGGTGGGCGGTGGCGGTGGCGGTGGCGGACACGGCGTCTCCTCCGGCTCGGTGTGCCGCGAACGCTAGGGATACGGCACACCCCGCCGCGTCACCCCGGGGAGCCACGCTCGCGCTGGCTCCCGGGGATGACGACCCCTCCCGGGTACGACGAAAGGGGCGGCCCGCCGCAGCGGACCGCCCCTTTTCGGTACGGCGTTACGTCAGATCCGGCTGCCCGTGGTGGCGTGGAAGACGTGGCTGCGGCCGGCGCGCGGCTTGACGAACACGGTGTCGCCCATGTTCGGCATGCTGCGGCGGTCGGTACGGACGACGAAGCGCTCCGAGTTGCCACCCAGGGCGGCGTGGCCGTAGACGTTCGCGTCCGAGCCCAGGTCCTCGACCAGCTCGACGACGACCGGCATACCGCCCTCGGTCGGGCTGACCAGGTCGCAGTCCTCCGGACGGAAGCCGACGGTGACCTTGCCGTCGCCACCCTCGGCGCGGGCCGCCTCGACCTGCTCGCGGGTCAGCGGGATACGCAGCTCGGCGAACTCGGCGCCCTGCTCGTGCAGCGGGACGGTCTTGATGTTCATGGCGGGAGAGCCCATGAAACCGGCGACGAACACGTTCGCCGGGGTGTCGTAGAGCGCCCGCGGGGTGTCCACCTGCTGGAGCACACCGTCGAGCAGCACGGCCACCCGGTGACCCATGGTCATGGCCTCGACCTGGTCGTGCGTCACGTAGACGGTGGTGACGCCCAGCTTGGCCTGGAGCGACGCGATCTGCGTACGGGTCTGCACACGCAGCTTGGCGTCGAGGTTCGACAGCGGCTCGTCCATGAGGAAGACCTGCGGCTCGCGGACGATCGCCCGGCCCATGGCCACCCGCTGACGCTGACCACCGGAGAGCGCCTTCGGCTTGCGGCTCAGGTACTCCTCGAGCTGGAGCAGCCCGGCCGCCTCCTTGACCCGCCGGTCGATCTCCGACTTGGAGGTCTTGCGCAGCTTCAGGGCGAACGCCATGTTCTCGTACACCGTCATGTGCGGGTAGAGGGCGTAGTTCTGGAAGACCATCGCGATGTCGCGGGCCTTCGGGGGAAGGTGGGTGACGTCCCGCTGGTCGATGTAGATCGAGCCGGCGTCGACGTCCTCCAGACCGGCGAGCATCCGCAGGCTGGTGGACTTGCCGCAACCCGACGGGCCGACGAGAACGAGGAACTCGCCGTCGCCGATCTCGAGGTTCAGCTCGTTGACGGCGGGACGCTCGGTGCCCGGGTAGATCCGGGACGCCTTGGAATAGGTGACCGTAGCCATGGTGGTGCGCTTCCTTTCACCGGCAGGAACGTGCCGGACGATCCGAGTGAAGGAGCAACCGGCACGAGCCCGTGCCGGTCAGCGGACGGCGGTCGGTCGCGGGGGCGGCCGGGTCGTCGTCCGTGTCACTGCACCGTAATTGGCTTTGCCCGCGCTGCCAAGGCGAGGGACCCTCGGAAGTGACCCAATGCCTACGCATTCCGGGCAGTCGGGCACGGCAAGGCATCAATCGACGTCGCGGTGCGGCGTCGGGCGTCGGGTTGTTGACGTTTCCCGTGCTCGGGAGCACTCGCGAGCGGGATATCCGGACGTCAGTCGCTATGCTGGCGTCGACACATGCGCCCCTGTAGCTCAGCTGGCCAGAGCACTCGCCTTGTAAGCGAGATGTCGCCGGTTCGATCCCGGCCGGGGGCTCCATATCCACAAAGCTTTTCCCGACGGGCACTGCCCCGAGTCGACCGGTTGACAGCAACGGCACTCACGAGAGAGCTTCCCGTCGAGCGTGACCAGCGCCCGAGGCGTCGTGTCAGGGCTGGCATGGGCGGCGGGACACTCATCCCTCATCAAGCGGCGGGTCAGCTGCCGGCACCGGGGCTAGATCGGGTAGCACCTGAAGCCATGCCTGGACGTCAGCGACGAGGTGGGCGTCGGTCATGTGGTCGACGAGGGGTGCGAGGTCGGTCAAGATCCGCTCGATGTTGAGGAGTCGGTGGTAGTCCTGGTAGTCGTCGGTGACGGTGAGCGCCTGCCATCTCGCCAGCCAGTCTTCACCCGGCTGGACGAAATCATCCTCGGTGAGCGGGATGGCGCGCAGGCTCGCTGCTCGGGCGGCAGCTTGTTTCCGTGTCATGCCAAAGCTCTCGACAGCCCGCCGGGCGACCGTGTCCGGCCGAGCGCTGGCTGGTAGCTCCTGGACTCGCTGACCCGCATCGAGGGCGATCGTGATGAGCGCGCTGAGGTGTGCGACCGCCAGCTCCATCGGGAAATCGTGCTCGGATGCCAGGTCGATCAGAAAGAACGCTAGCGGCACGTCGCCAAGGGGCCGGTGGCCGGGCAATCCGCGGTGCTGGCGGCGCACATCCGAGGTCGCCATATCGATCAGTGCGAACCACCAGTGCACGGGACTTACCGAGTCAGGCTTGCGGTCGAGTAGCCACTGCCTGCGTAGGGGCAGCTCAATCAGGAGAAGCCCGCGGTAGGTGCCCTCAAGCTCTCTCACCCCACGCCTCCCCGGCATCAGGTATTGCTGCGCTGACGACGCTAGCTCGCGAGGAGTGGGAAGCGTCGGCCCCGGATCACCACGTGCGGTGGCGTCGAGCTCCCCGGCCGCGCCGATCGCACGGCCGGCGCGAACGATCGATGGTCGGCCGCTCCTATAGTTCGGGTATCACCCGACCGTCGAGGAGTCGCATGAGCCCGCTCGTCGCGATCGCCGGCAGCGCCCAGGTCAACCGCTCCTACTCGCCGGCCGTACGCGATCCGGAGGCTGCCCCCGCCGCGGCGGCCGAGTTGGGCGCGGAGCTCGCGAGGCAGGGTTGCGGCATCGTCGTGTACTCCAGCGATCCCGACTACCTGGAACGCGATGTCGTACGCGGTTACGTGGGCTCCGGCCGGGCGACGCCCGGGTCGATCCTGGTCCGTGGCCGGTATCAGCAGGACGTGGACTTCGAGGAGGCCCAGCGGTATCCGGAGTTGTTCGCCGTGGTGCCCGAGTCGACGGACGACTGGGAGGTCAGTTTCTACCGGTCGCTGCTGACGGCCGACGCGCTGCTGCTGGTGGGCGGCGGACGCTCCACGTTCATCGCCGGGCTCATCGGCCTGTCCCGTCGTATCCCGGTCGCTGCGGTCGCGGCGTTCGGCGGTGGCGCGGAGAAGACGTGGCAGCGGCTCAACAACGAGCGGGGCGTCGCCAGCGAGGAGGAGGTGGCGTTGCTGGCCCGACCCTGGCAGTTGGCGGCGGCCGGCCAGATCGTCACCGCGCTCCGCGCCCAGGTGCGGCGCCGCGCGGAGGAGGAACGCGCTGCGGGCGCCGCTGGTCGGCGTACGGTGGTGGGCCTGGTGACCGCGCTGGTCCTGCTGCTGCTCGCCCTGGCGACGATCCCGTTGGCGTACGCCGCGCCGGCCGGTGGGTGGCAGAACGTGGCGGTCCTGGTGGCCGCGCCGATGATCGCGTCGGTGTGGGGCGCGATCGTGCGCAACGCGTACGACGGCAACGGCAACTGGCTGCGGGCGGCGGCGTTGGGGTCGGCGGCCGGTGTCATCGCCTTCCTGCTGTTCGTGGCGGCGCAGCTCTCCACCAACCCGGGCCTGCTCGACGGTGACGCGGCGCGGAGGTTGGTCTTCTTCGTGCTGGCCATCGGGTTCATCGGCGGGTTCACCTCCGAGGTCGTCTACGCCAAGCTGCGCGATCAGGACGTGACGCAGACACCGGTCCTGCCGCCCGGCGGCCCGCGGTGAGTCGGGCGGTGGAGGAGTCCAACCGGGCGATGCTGCGCGCCCGCGACGCGATGGACCGGTCGTACGCGGAACCGCTGGACATCCCGGCGCTGGCCCGGATCGCGTACGTCTCCGAGGCGCACTTCATCCGGACGTTCCGGGCGACCTTCGGCGAGACGCCGCACCGCTACCTGCAACGTCGCCGGGTGGAGCGGGCCATGACGCTGTTGGTGGAGACCGACCGGGACGTGACGGACATCTGCTACGCGGTCGGCTTCGGCAGTCTGGGCACGTTCAGTCGGACGTTCCGGCAGATCGTCGGTGAGTCGCCCTCGGAGTTCCGGCGTCGCCGCGTCGCCGCCGGCAACGTGCCGTCCTGCTTCACGAAGGCCTGGACGCGTCCCAGCAGTTTTGGATAAGCAGCAGGTCAGGGGCATCCTCTACGGTCGTTGGTATGACGATGAACGCGATCAGCCGCTCTCAGATCTACGTCCTCGACCAGGACGAGGCGCTTGACTTTTACGTCAACAAGCTCGGCATGGAGGTCAACACCGACCAGGATCTCGGCTTCATGCGCTGGCTGACGGTGAACCTGCCCGGCGACCCGGAGCGCGAGATCCTGCTGGAGAAGCCGGGCCCGCCGGCGCTGGACCCGGCGACCGCCGAGCAGGTACGGGAGCTGCTCAGCAAGGGTGCCCTGGGTGGGTACCTCTTCATGACCACCGACGACGCCCACAAGACCCACGACGATCTCGTGGCGAAGGGCGTCGAGATCATCGACGAGCCGACCGAGCGCCCGTACGGGATCGACTTCGGCATCCGGGACCCGTTCGGCAACAAGATCCGTATCGGCCAGATGTTCCCCCGGGCCTAGTCAGAAGATCAAGAAACCGGAGGGCGCGGGCCGGCACCGCGCCTTCCGGTGTGTTGGGGTGTACGCATGCGAACGCGGCTGCTGTACCTGACCCGACACGGCGAGCAGGACCTCACCGGGCACGCCGACACGGGCTCGACCGAGCCGGACACCGGCCTGTCCGAGCGCGGCCGGCGGCAGGCGGCGCTGCTCGGCGAGCGCCTGCGGGGCCGGCCGTTCGCCGCCGTCCACCACGGGCCGCTGCGCCGGGCCGCGCAGACCGCCGAGGTGGTCGCCGCGGCACTGCCCGGGGTTCCGGTGTACGCCACCGAGTTGGCCGGTGACCACCTCCCGCACGACACGGACCCGACCGGCCTGCCGTCGGCGTACGCCGAGTTCCTGGCCGGATTCTCGGCGGCCGAGCGGGCCGACGGGCCGCGCGTGACGGCGGAGGCCGTGCGGCGCTTCACGGGGCCGGCCGAGGTCGACGAGGCGGCGGCCGTGGGAGAGCCGGTCCGCGAGCTGGTGGTGACGCACACCTTCCTGATCGCCTGGCTGGTCCGGCACGCCCTCGAGGCACCTGAGCGGCGGTGGCTGGGCTTGAACCACCACAACGCCGGGTTGACCGTCATCCGGTACGGCCCGGCCGGGCCACCGAACCTGATCGCCGTCAACGACGTGGCGCACCTGCCGGCCGAGCTGCGCGGCACCGGTCTTCCCCCGGACTACCTCGTGTGACCCGCCGTCAGGCGGTGACCCGCAGCAGCAACTCGACAAGTGCCCGGGTGGCGGGCGGCGGCGCGGGATCCGCGGGGCAGTCGACGTACCCGGTCTCGACGGTCCCGACGGTGACGCGGTAGCTGAACGCGTCGGCGCAGCTCGACGTGGTGGCCGTGCGACGGGCCTCGGCGCTCAGCCGTGGGTCGGCGGCCAGTCCGTGCAGCTGGCCCAGGTCGGCGGTGCCGAGCTTGCCGGTACGACGGCCGCCGGCCCGGTCGACCACGGTCCACCGCCCGTCCGGCTCGACGGTGATGTTGTCGCCGCGCCCGGCGAAACCACCGGAGCGGAACAGCGCGACCCGAGCCCGGTCGTCCGCTCTCGGGCCGCTCGGGGCGGGGCCGCTCGGGACGGCCCCGCTCGGGGCGGGGCCGCTCGGGACGGCCCCGCTCGGGACGGCCCCGCTCGGGACGAGGCCGCTCGGCGCGGGGATGTTCGTGAGGTCCGGGCCTGCGGTCGCGCCGGTCACCGGGGGCAGGTCGGTGGGGTCGGCGGCCCGGTCGGTGCCGGTGCAGCCGGCCAGCAGGGCGGCCAGGAGCGCGATCGTGACGCCGGTCGTGGAGGCGGGTCTCATGTCCGTCGGACGCGCCGATGCCCGCGTTGGTTCCCTTGTCAAGGCCCTCATCCGTTCGGCCAATCTCAATGTCTGGGAGCGGTCCAAGGCTTCTCTTTTCTTCTACACATAGCTATATCTACATGCGTGACTACCCCCGTCACACCCTTTCTCCTTCCAGGAGGGCACGTGAAACGACCCCTCGCGGCCGTCAGCGCAGCGCTGCTCACCAGCGGCCTGTTGACCTGCGTCGCCACCGCGGCGCACGCTGCCGCACCTCCCGCTCCCGCGCCGGACGCCTCCGCCGCGGCCCGAGCGGCGACCGTCCTGCAAACGAACCCCGGCGCGGTCCAGGGTTCCAGCGCCGAGTCCTACCAGGTGCAGAGCACCCGGGTGGACGCCTCCGGCGCGGCGCACACCCGCTACACCCGCACCTACCAGGGACTGCGGGTGTACGGCGGTGACTTCGTCATCCACACCGCGCCGAACGGCACCTACGCCGGCAGTTCGGTCGGACTCGCCGCACCGCTGACCCTCCTCACCACGGCCAAGGTCAGCGCCGACACGGCGAAGAAGACGGCCCGCGCCGGGTTCACCGGCAAGGCCGAGAACGTGGGCGCACCGGAACTGTTCGTCGACGCCAGCTCGGGCGTGGGCCGGCTGGCCTGGGAGACGGTGGTCAGTGGCTGGCAGCCGGACGGGCAGACGCCGTCGCGGCTGCACGTCGTCACCGACGCGACCTCCGGCGCGACCGTCGGATCGTACGACGAGATCGAATCGGTCACCGGCAGCGGCCAGGGCATCTACACCGGCACGGTCAGCATCGACACGACGCTCTCCGGCAGCACGTACCAGATGATCGACCCGGTGCGCGGCAACGGCCGTACCTGCGACATGAACAACGGCACGTCGTCCTGCACCACGTTCACCGACGCCGACAACGCGTGGGGCACCGGCGCCAACTCGAATCGGCAGTCGGCCGGAGTGGACGCGCACTTCGGCGCCGCCAAGACGTTCGACTACTTCAAGAACGTGCACGGCCGTAACGGCATCTTCGGCAACGGCAGTGGTGTGCCGAGCCGGGTCCACTACGGCAACAACTACGTCAACGCCTTCTGGGACGGCGCCCAGATGACCTACGGCGACGGCTCGGGCAACTCCCGCCCGCTGGTCGCGCTGGACGTGGCCGGGCACGAGATGAGCCACGGCGTCACCGAGGCGCTGGCCGGGCTGGTCTACTCCGGCGAGTCCGGTGGCCTGAACGAGTCCACCAGCGACATCTTCGGCAATATGGTGGAGTTCTACGCCGCCGCGCCGAGCGACCCGGGTGACTACCAGGTCGGTGAGAAGATCAACATCAACGGCAACAACACGCCGCTGCGCTACATGTACAACCCGTCGCTGGACGGCGCGTCCGACTCCTGCTGGTCCACCAGCACGAAGAACAAGGACGTGCACTACTCCTCCGGCGTCGGCAACCACTTCTACTTCAACCTCGCCGAGGGCACCGGCTCCACCTCGTACGGCACCTCGCCGGTCTGCGGCTCCGCCCCGGCGGTGACCGGCATCGGCCGTACCAAGGCGGAGAAGATCTGGTACCGGGCGCTGGACGTCTACTTCACCTCCAACACGTCGTACGTCAACACCAGCAACCCGGCGAACACCGCCCGCGCCTACAGCCTGCGGGCGGCCACCGACCTGTACGGCAGCTGCTCGACCGAGTACAAGGCCGTGCAGGCCGCCTGGACGGCGGTCAACGTCGCCGGCAACGACGCCACCTGCTCCACCGGCAACGACTTCTCCGTGTCGCTGTCGCCGACCGCCGGCTCGGTGAACCCGGGCAGCGCGGTCTCCACCACCGTCTCGACCGCCACCACGAGCGGCTCGGCGCAGACCGTGACGTTCTCCGCGTCCGGCCTGCCCAGTGGCGCGAGCGCCGCGTTCAGCCCCGCCTCGGTGACCTCGGGCGGCTCGTCCACCCTCACCATCAGCACCTCGTCCGGCACCTCGCCGGGCACCTACTCGGTCACCGTGAACGGGGCGGGGTCGGTCACCCGCAGCGCCACCTACACGTTGACCGTGAACGGCTCCGGCGGCGGCTGCACCTCGCCCGGCCAGAAGCTGGCCAACCCGGGCTTCGAGTCCGGCTCGACCGGCTGGACGGCCAGCTCCGGGGTGATCACCAGCTCCAGCGGCCAGGCGGCCCACGGTGGGTCGTACAAGGCCTGGCTGGACGGGTACGGCAGCACCCACACCGACACGCTCGCCCAGTCGGTGGCCCTCCCGGCGGGTTGCTCGTCGTACACGCTGAGCTTCTGGCTGCACATCGACTCGGCCGAGACCACCACCAGCACCGCGTACGACAAGCTCAACGTGCAGGTGCTCAACTCGGGCGGGACCGTGCTGGCCACGCTGGCGACCTACTCCAACCTGAACAAGGCCTCCGGCTACAGCCAGAAATCCTTCTCCCTGGCCGGGTACGCCGGCCAGACCGTCACCCTGAAGTTCACCGGCACCGAGGACTCCTCGCTCCAGACGTCCTTCGTGGTCGACGACACGGCGGTCAACGTCTCCTGACCTGACCGACACCCGGACCCGGCGGCCACCGCAACGGTGGTCGCCGGGTTCGCGTCCGGGCCGTTCTGGCAATCTTGGGTCGGCTCGGGTGGCGTGGGAAGAGGGGTTTGCGTGTCGGACGCGGAGTTGACTGTCGCGGTGGCCGGACCGGTGGCAACCGTCGTGATCCACAACCCGGCTCGCCGGAACGCGATGACGGCGGCCATGTGGCGGCAGCTCCCCGAACTGCTCGACCGGCTGGAACCCGACCCCGAGGTGCGGGCCCTGGTGCTCACCGGCGCGGGCGACGCCTTCTGCGCGGGCGCGGACCTCGGTGACCTGGCCGAGCTGCTGGACGCCGGTGACACCAGTATCGCGGTCGCCGCCGAGGAGCGGCTGGCTAGCTTCGCCAAGCCGACGATCGCGGCGATCCGGGGCGCCTGCGTCGGGGGCGGCGCGCAGCTCGCGGTCGCCTGTGACCTGCGGATCGCCTCGGACGACGCCCGATTCGGCGTACCTCCGGCCCGCCTCGGGCTGGTCTACCCGGCCCCGACGACACGCCGGCTGGCGCGGCTGGTCGGCCCGTCGGCGGCGAAGCACCTGCTCTTCACCGCCGAGTTGATCGACGCCGAGCGGGCCCTGCGGATCGGCCTGGTCGACGAGGTGCTGCCGGGCGACCGCCTCGCCGAGCGGCTGGACGACCTCACCACGACGATCGCCCAACGGTCACCGCTGAGCGTCACCGCCGCCAAGGAGATCGTCGACGACCGCGCCGGGCCGGCCCGGATCGCCTGGTGGCACCGGAAGGTCGCGGACAGCGGCGAGGCCCGCGAGGGCGTGGCGGCCATGGCCGAGCGCCGGGCTCCCCGCTTCGCCTGGCGAGCGCCGACCGAGCGCTGAAGCTCGCGGCCTGATCCACTCGGTTTCCAGGAAGGCGGGGTGTCCCGTGCGCTGGGACACGCCGATGTCATGCAACCCGAGTCGATCTCCCACCCATTGCGAAACCTCGATCCCGGGTGGTGCCGAACGTGAGTCGTACGGCAGTCTGTCGGTCGTGCAGCGTGATCAGTTGCTCGCGGGCCGCTACCGGCTCCTGGAGCGTCTCGGCAGCGGCGGCATGTCGGCGGTCTACCGGGCGTACGACGAGGTGCTCGAACGGGACGTGGCGGTGAAGGTGCTCGTCGCCGCGGATCCGAACGCCCGGCAGCGGATCCGGGCCGAGGCCAAGGCGGCGGCCCGGTTGTCGCACCCGCACGTCACCAACGTCTACGACTTCGGCGAGTCGCGTCTCGACGGGGTTCAGGTGCCGTTCGTGGTGCTGGAACTGCTCAACGGCGACACCCTCGAGAGGCGGCTGGTCGCCGGGCCGTTGCCACCCCGCGCCGCGCTGCGGGTCTGCGCGGAGGTGGCGTCGGCCATCTCGGCGGCGCACGGCCAGGGGTTGGTGCACCGGGACGTGAAGCCGGGCAACGTGATGCTCACCCCCACCGGCGCGAAGGTGCTCGACTTCGGTATCGCGGCGGCCGCCGGTGATTCCGAGATCGACTTCGACGGCCGGCTGCTCGGTACGCCCGCGTACCTCGCGCCGGAGCGGCTGGCGGCCGGCGAGGTCCTGCCGGCCTCCGACGTGTACGCGCTCGGCCTGCTCCTGCACCGGACGCTCACCGGCCGGCTGCCGTGGGCGGCCGAGACGCAGACCGGGATGCTCCGCGCCCACGTGCATGTCGATCCGGACCCGCTACCCGAGATCGACCGGGTGCCCGCCGAGATCCACCGGCTCTACCACTGGTGTCTCGCCCGCAACCCCGACGACCGGCCACCAGCAGCCGAGGTGGCCCGCATCCTGCTCACCGTCGTCTCCGGGCTGGCCGGCGGAAACGCCGCCTCCGGGCTGGCCGCCGCCTCCGGGTCGAGCGCCGCTTCCGGGCTGGCCGCCGCTTCCGGATCGGCCGCTGATTCCGGGTCGAGCGCCGCGAACAGGTCGGTCGCCGCGGACCGGTCGGTCGCCGCGGACCGGTCGAGTGCCGCGGACCGGTCGAGTGCCGCGGACCGGTCGAGCGCTGCGGACCGGTCGGCCGCCGCGGACCGGGCGGTCGCCGCTGGCTCGCCCGCTGCCCACCCGGCCAAGGATGGTGACGCCGGGCCGAACGAGGCGCGCAAGGCCGCAGCGGGTGGGGACGCGGAGGTGGCCGATGGCGTGAACCGGGCTGCTTCCGAGGCGCCCCGGCGACAGGCCTGGCGTCGCCGACGGGTGGCGCTGGTGGTCGGCGGCGCGGTGATCGCAGCGGTGGCGGTGGCCGGGTCGCTCGGCGACTACGGCGCGCGGCGGCACGACGGAACCACCCCACGAACCGGGATCGGCACGGGTGGCACCACCACGGTCGGCCTGCCGGAGACCGTCGCGCAGCCCGAACCGTCCACTGTGCGTGCGCCCGCCGAACCGTCGGCCGGTCCCACGTCGGCCGCTCCCCGCCCGGGCCCCGCAGTGGGGCCGGGCCGGCCGTCGGCCCCGGGTCAGCCGCCGCCGACGGTCGCGCCGACGGTCGCGCCCACGGGCGCGTCTCCGCCCGCCGAATCCCCGGGGCTCCCGGTGCGCGCCCAGGGCGGGACGGTCACCGTCCGCTGTGTCGGGGGATTGGCCGAACTGCTCACGGTCACCCCCGCGTCGGGTTACCAGGTGCCGCCGTACGACGCGGGGCCGGCGAAGCAGGTCACGGTCGAGCTGACCGCACCCGAGCACAGCAGCGAGATCCGGGTGCACTGCGCCGCCGGGCGGCCGAAGGCGAAGGTCACCGAGCGCGCCGCGTGACCGGGGCCGACGGGTGCCGCGCCGGAGGCGTACCCCCGGGCGCGGCCCCCCGTTCCCGCCGGCCGGTCGGTCACCGCCGGGCCAGCGATGCCCAGCCGGGGTTCACCGGCTCGCGGCGTAGCGGCATGCCCGCCTCCGCCGGGGTCCGGTCACCCTTGCGCTGGTTGCAGCCGTAGCAGGCGGCGGTGGTGTTTCGCCACGTGTTCCGGCCACCCCGGGAACGCGGCAGGATGTGGTCGATGGTCGACGCCGGGCCATCGCAGTACGCGCAGCAGTGGTCGTCGCGGCGTAGCACCCCGGCCCGGGACCAGGCCGGCCCGGAGTTGAACCGCCACCGGGTGACCACGTAACGGACCAGCCGCACCACCCGGGGCAGCGGGAAGACGCCGATCAGCCGATCGGGCTCCGCCTCGTGGATCTCGGCCACCCGTCGGCAGAGCATCCGGACGGCGTGCTGGACGGTGACCCGGTGCAACGGGCCGAGGTCGGCGTTGACGACGAGGACGGCATCCACCGGGACTCCTTTCTACAGTGGCGGCGGACAGCGAAGAGCCGCCCGGTCCGGCGTTCGGACGGGCGGCTCAGCACGTACGGGTACGCGTCAGTCGGGCCGGCCCGCCCGGGGGTGTTCCGCCGGCCAACCGCCGCAGGACAGCAGTGACGACAGCACGGTGGTGGCGTGCGACCTCGTCATGACCTGCTCCCGCTGTGGTGGCTGACCTTGCGCGATCACGGTAGGTCCGCACGGGAGAGGGGGGCAACGTATTTCGATCGGCCACCCGGCTCCTCGGGAGCGCGCTGGCGCCGGGTGCGAGGAGCGCTCCCCGCCGTGCGGCGGGCGTTCGTCAGCGGTTTGTCCAGCCGCAGTGCCATCCGCGCGGTGAGTTCGCTGTCCAGCAGCGGCCGGTTGACCTCGCCGGCGACCGCCAGCGCGGGTCCCGAGACGGAGCGCCAGATGGCGGCCAGCCCGGCGCCCAGACCGAGCAGGGCCACGGCGGCCCGGGTGGTCGGCGAGCCGGCCGCCGCTGCCGCGCTCACGCCGACCAGCGCGAAGAGCACCACCAGCAGCGGCACCAGCACCGGCCAGAAGATGCCCCGGGCGGCCTGGGCGACCAGCCGGCGGTCCCGGATGATCAGGTTCCGGGCGACCACCGCGTAGTCCTCCTCGTCGAGCAGGTCACGCGGGTGCAGGCCGCCGGTGAGCACGCCGCGCCACAGGTCGCCCTGGTTGCGCAGTTCGCGGCTCAGCTCGGCGGGCTCCGGTTCGGTCGGGTCACCCCGGCCGGCCCGTTCCACGGCCACCGCCCAGGCGGCCAGCGAGCGGCGCACCACCGCGGCCGAGTACGGCGGCAGCACGCTGGCCAACTCGTCCAACCACCGGCTGATCTGGACTTGTCGGCCGTCGAAGCGGCGCAGGAGTTGGGCGGCGTCGCCGGGCCGGACCGTGTCGGCCAGGGACCGGCCCAGCCGGTAGGCCAGTCCGACCCGGAGGTTGGTGGCCATCGCCCAGCGCAGCACGTCCACGTTGAGGTCGTCCAGGGCGAGCAGCAGCGGCTCGGTGTCGACCAGGTCCGGCCGCTCCAGATCGGGTAGGCGGTCCAGGTCGGGCAGCCGCGTGCGGGCGGCGGACGTGTCGGGCAGCGACCCGGTGTGCCGGGTGAGCGCCGAGATCTGGGCCAGCGCGACGTCGACGCCGTCGAGGTACATCCGCATCCGGCGGGGGAGTGACATCTCGGTCAGGTTGGAGAGCTTGGCCGGTGGGTGGATCGGCGTGGTCGGCCCCGGTTCGGCGTGTTGCCCGTGGTGGTAGGCGTCCGCCATCCACCAGCCCAGCCGCAGGGCGGTGACGACACAGGCGCGCTCGTCACGGATGAGTGGGTACGCATCGTCGCGGACGGCCTCCTCGGCCGGCCGGCCGTCCGCTGCGCCGGCGCGGTGCAGTGGTGACATCGCCGCTGCCCTCCCGCCCGGTCGATCGACGGATGATCAATCGAGCGTACGGCAGCGTACCGTCGCTTATGTCGCTTTTGATCGTTTTGGGGCTGCTCGCCCGGCCAGCAGGCCGCGCGGGCGGACCGAGCGCACCGGCTCGGTCGCGGCACCCTGTGCCCGCAGGATGTGGTTCGCCGCGATGATCCCGGTGGCCGCCGAACGTTCCATCAGCGCGCTCGGAAAGTTCGTCGCGATCCCGTCGCCGGCCAGGTAGACACCCGCGGCCTCGGTGCGGACCCCCGGACGCCAGGCGTGGCTGCCCGGCGTGAACGCCGGGGCCTGCGCCTCCACCCGGGCGCGCAGTTCCCGGACCCGCAGGTCAGCGGCCTCCGGCCAGAGCGTCACCAGCTCGCGGCGCATCCGTTCGGCCAACTCGTCGGCCGGCACGCCGGGCGCACAGGCGTACGCGTGCAGCTCCACGACCGAACCGCCGGTGCGGTGCGCCCAGCGCCGCGACTCGTTCTCCAACCGGTGGTACAGCGTCACCGAGTCCAGAGTGGGCTGCCGGGACACCCCGCTGAACACCGCCCGGTCGGCGGCGACGTCGCCGTCGCACCAGTACCGCGCCACCGCGTACGGCGGGCCGGGCCGGCCGAAGCGGGGCATCCGTGCCGCCAACTCCGGTGCCCGCGCGACCAGGTCGGGGGAGGCCGCCACCAGCGCGGCGAGCGCGGGCGGATCGACGGCCAGCACCACGTGCTCCGCCCGGTGGTCGCCGCCGTCGGTGGTCGTCACCCGCCAGCCGGCACCGTCACGGTGCACCCCCGTCGCGCCGGAGCGGGTGAGCACCCGACCGCCGTGCTTCTCCACGTGCCGGGTCAGCGGCTGCCAGATCGCCGTCGCATAGTCCTCGTCCGGGCAGTCGAAGGCCAGCCCCTCCGGATTGCCCAGCAGGTAGAAGTGGAACTGGGCGACCATCTCGGCCGCCGACATCTCCGCCTCGTGGTTGAAGAACGAGTGGGAGAAGACCTCGAACAGCATCGCCCGCGCCCGGTCCGGCAGCCGCAGCGACGCCAGCAACTCGTCGGCCGTGGTGTCGTCCAGTTCGGCGTAGGTGCGGACCGGATCGTAGGTGAGCAGCGGCAACGCCGCGTCCCGGTCCATCGACCGCAGGTCCGCCAGGCGCAGGCTGGGACTGCGCAGCAGCAGCGCGAGCAGGTTCGCCGGAGGCGCGGGGGGCAGCCGGCCGAACTCCTCGGTCGGCCACTGCGCGCTCAGGATCGGATAGCCCGGGATCGGTTTGAGAAAGCCCAGGCCGGGCTCGACGCGCCGGAGGATGGACCGCCAGTTGTAGTACTGCCGGAAGAACGCGTGGAAGCCGTGCTCGTTCTGCTGCTCCCCGTCGGGCAGGGCCTCCGGCCAGGCGCCGAGCCGTCCACCGATGGTCGGCGCGGCCTCCAGCACGGTCACGTCCACGCCGCGTTCGGCGAGCACCACGGCCGCCGACATGCCGGCGATGCCCGCGCCGACCACGACCGCCGCGACCGGTCGCGGCACGCGGGCGGCGCCACCGCCGCCGGGGTCCACCTCATGCTGGCGTACGCCGATGAGCCGACCCACCACACGCGACAGCGCCATGGGCACCTCCCTCGTCTGCCGCCAGTCTCCTATGGCAGGCAGCGCCGCGCCCGGTCGGACGCGGGCCAGACGTACTCCAGGTCGTCGGGCGTGTCGGTGCCGAAGATCGGGGCGTAGTGCGTCGGGTCCTTGCGCAGCAGCGAGGAGCGGTGGCTCAGGTGCAGGTCGTCGCGGCCGAGCCAGGGTGGCAGGTCACCGGCGCGGGCCAGCTCGTCCTGGGTGCGTACGACACCCGCCCCGCAGGCGGCGGCGAGGTCGACGGTCAGCGTGGAGGCGCAGGTGTCCGCCCGGCCCGGCTCGGTCCACACGGCGCACATGTCCAGCCCGTACCGGGTCAGCGCCTCCTCGTACCCGGCCCACATCTTCACGGCCGGGTGGTTGCGCCACCCGTACCCCGGCCAGGTGAGCCCGCGCAACACCTGGATGGCCTCCACCCGCTGCTTGCCCAGCCGCTTCTGGTCCAGCGCGCGGGCGCTGGCCAGAAAGTCCGGGTACGGGAGGAAGGTCTGCATGGCAGGTGCTCTACCCACGGCCCGGGTCGGCATGCCTGCCCGGGACGATCCGGGTGGGGTCGCCCAGGGTGATCGTGCTGGTTACGATCCGGGCATGGCGGAGCCGTGGCGGGACCGGGCGCGACGGGCGGTCGAGTGGAACTGGCGGCTCCGCTCCGCCGGTGACCCGCGTCCGCACTACGTGATCTGTGGCCGGGACGCCCTGGCCTACTACGTGGCCCGCGCGCTGCTCGAATCCGACCTGCCCGTGGGCGGCGCACGGGTCACCGTCGTGGTGCCGGAGCGCTACCGCAGCACCGGTCCCGACGTGGCGAGCCTGCGCGGCGTCCGCGTGATCCGCTCGGAACGCCTGGACGTGGCGACCTTCGAGGCCGCCGGCCTGGCCGGTGCGACCGGGTTGGCCCTGCTGCACCAGGACGACGTGGGCAACCTGCACGCCGCGCTCTGTGCCCAGGCCGTCGACCAGCGCGTCCGGCAGGTGCTGCGGATGTTCAACGGCACCCTGGCCGACGGCGTCCGCAAGCTGATCAGGGCGCCCGTCGAGGTGCTCTCCGACGCCGAGATGGCCGCCCCGGCGTTCGTGGCCGCCGCGCTCGGCGAGGTCGATCCCAGCTCCTTCCAACACCGGGACAAGACGTTGCGGGTGGCGCGGCGTGCCGACGTCCGGACGCAGGACGTGATGTGCGCGCTGGCCCGCCCCGACGGGCGGCAGGGGATGGAGTTGCTGCCGGCCGAGCAGGCCGGCGCGGACCTGGTGCTCGCCGAGGCGACCGGTCTGCCGCCGGGCACCGAGGTCGCCGCGCGCCGGCTGGTCCGGGCCCGGCGGCGACGCCGGCCGGTCACGATGCTGGTGCGGGCCGTACGCGGCTTCGCCACCCGCAAGATCGGCATCGCGGTGATGCTGGTGCTCGCCGTGATCGCGGTGCTGGGCGCGCTGATCTCCCGCACCGAGGGCGTTTCTCCGCTGGAGGCGCTGTACCTGACGCTGGTCACCACCCTCAGCGGCGCCGATCCGGACACCGGCAAGGCCGCCGATGCGCAGATCATGCAGGTGGTGCTCAACCTGGCCGGGCTCGCGCTGATCCCGTTGATCACCGCCGTCGTCGTGGACGGCATCGTCAACGCCCGTCTCGCCCTGCACACCGGTCTGCTGCAACCGGCCCGCGCCGGGCACGTCGTGGTGATCGGCCTCGGTAACGTCGGCACGCGGGTGATGGCCCAACTGCGCGAGTACGACGTCGAGGTCGTGGCGATCGACAAGGACCCGGCGCCACGTGGCGCGGCCCTGGCCCGCCAGTTGGAGGTGCCACTGGTCGTCGGCGACGCCGCGCTGCCCGAGACCCTGGCCGCCGCATCGGTGGCGGACTGTCAGGCGCTGGTGGTGGCGTCCACCGACGACGTCGCCAACCTGGAGGCGGCGCTGGCCGCCCGCGACCTCCGCGACGACCTGCGGGTGGTGCTGCGGCTCTTCGACGGTGACTTCGCCGAGCGGGTGGAGGAGACCTTCGCGCTCGGGGTGTCCCGATCGGTCTCCTACCTGGCCGCCCCGGCCTTCATCGGCGCGCTCACCGAACGCGCGGTCATCACCACCATCCCGGTCGACCGGCACGCGCTGCCGGTCGCCGAGGTGCCGGTCGCCGCCGGCTCCGAGCTGGACGGCCGGCCGCTGGACACCGTCAACCGGGACGGGCAGGTCCGGCTGATCGCCCGGACCCCGGCCGGCGCGGCGAAGACCATCTGGTGGAAGGACCTCGACCCCCGCCAGGTGATCTTCGCGGGCGACCGGCTCACCGTGGTCGCCCGCCGACGTGGCCTGGACTGGCTGACCCGGCAGTGCGCCCCGCCCGCGACGACCAGCCCGGTGCCGCGCGCGACGGACCTCTCAGCGATCCCGCTGCCGCAGGCCGTGCCACACCGCCCCGGCGGCGAGTACGCCGACGCCGGCGAGGACGCTGCCCAGCGGCAGGTTGAGCGCGAGCAGCAGGCAGCCGACCAGCCCGAGCCCGGCGAGCACCTGCACCGGTAGCCGTCGCCCCCGGTCCCGGCCCAACGTGAGCGCCGCCGCGTTGGTGATCGCGTAGTAGACCAGCACCGTGCAGCTGGAGAAGCCGATCGCCTGCCGTACGTCGCCGAGCAGCACCACCACGATCACCACGGCGGCCACCGCCACCTCGGCGCGGTGCGGTACCCGGCGCACGGGGTGCACGGCGGCCAGCGCGCCGGGCAGGTCGTGGCGGCGGGCCATCGCGAGCGTGGTCCGGCCCACCCCGGCGACCAGGGAGAGCAGCACCCCGACGACGGCGATGGTCGCCCCGGCCCGGACCACCCAGGCCAGGCCGGGCAGCCCGGCGGCGGTCACCACGTCGACCAGGGGCGCGGCGGACCCGGCCAGCCGGTCGGCGCCCAGCACGCCGAGCGTGATCACGGCCAGGAGCAGGTAGATCGCCAGCACCGCCCCCAGCGCCAGTGGCACCGCCCGGGGGATGGTCCGCTCCGGGTCGCGCACCTCCTCGCCGAGCGTGGCGATCCGCGCATACCCGGCGAAGGCGAAGAACAGCAGCCCGGCGGCGGTGAGCACACCGCGCGCGGAGCCGCCGGTATCGGTCAGCCGGTCCAGGTGCACCGGCCCGCCCACCAGGCCGACGGCCGCGACGAGGGTCAGCACGGCGAGCACCAGCGCGACGAGCGCCTTCGTGGCGGTGGCCGTCTTACCGATGCCGCGCAGGTTGACGGCGGTCACCGCGACGACCGCGCCGACGGCGACCAGCCGGGTCTGCCCCGGCCAGAGGTACGCCCCGATGGTCAGCGCCATCGCCGCGCAGCTCGCCGTCTTCCCGACCACGAACCCCCAACCCGCCACGAATCCCGCCAGCGGGCCGAGGCGTTCCCGGCCGTAGACGTAGGTGCCGCCGGACTCCGGGTAACGGGCCGCCAGCCGCGCGGAGCTGGTCGCGTTGCAGAAGGCGACGAAACCGGCGAGCAGCAGCGCGGGCAGCAGGCCGGCGCCGCCGGCCGCCGCCGCGGCCGGGGCGAAGACCACGAAGACGCCCGCGCCGAGCATCGAGCCCAACCCGATGACAACCGCATCGGGTACGCCCAGCCGCCGCGCCAGTCGATCCACGAGCGGAAATCCTAGGGGTACGACGTGAACGGGCGATCCCAGTCACGTAACCGGCCGGGGAGCGGCAGATCGTCCCACGGCACCCGGTGCAGCAGCCGGTCCAGGAAGAGGCCGAGCAGCAGTGCCGCGACGCCGTCGGTGAGCCAGTGGAAGTTCAGGTATGTCGTGGTGACCAGCAGGATCGCCGGGGGTGCGAAACGGATCAGGCGGTACCCGCTCGGGTGCAGTCGCCCGGCCGTCAGCGCGGTCAGCAGCACGGCGATCACCCCGTACCAGACGATCGCGTTGGCGACGTGCCCCGACGGATAGGAGAGGTCGTACTCGGTGGGCGGCAGGTCGTTGAAGATCCGGACGGACTCACCCGGCGGCAGATCCGAGCTGGGCGCTGCCCGATCGGTCAGGATCTTGAGCGGGCCGACCGTCAGGTACAGCAGCACGAACGCCGCCGCCAGCAGCAGCAGTGGCCGAACCGTGCGGGAACGCCACGCGACCGCCAGCCCGAGCGCCCCGGCGATCGGCATCAGCAGCCAGCCGCCCTGCCCGAGGAAGTTCAACACCCGCGCCGTCCAGTAGATCGGCGCCGGATGGTGGGCGTAGGCCCATTCGCGGACCGCGAGGTCCAGCCCGAGCAGCGCCCCGTTGGCCAGCGCCAGGGTCACCGCCCCGAAACCGGCCAGCAGCAGGGCGTCGAACCACCAGCCGGCCGGGCGGACGGGCCGAAGCCGCAGGTCACGTCGTACACCCGTGGGTTTGAGCACGCGACCACGCTACCGGCCCGGCGCGAGACCGGGAGGTGCGGCGCTGTGGGCCCAACCACGATGTGCGGCGGATGCGGGGGGTTACCCGTCATGCTTGTCCCCGTGCGGATCACGTCTGCCCTCGTCGACCCGGCGCTGCTCGACCTGCCCTGGTCGACACCGCTGGAAGAGTGGCCTGCCCAGCACCTGGTGGCCCTGCCGCAGGGCATCTCCCGACACATCGTCCGGTTCGTCCGGTTGGGCGACTACGTGTACGCCTTCAAGGAGACCCGCGAGCGGATCGCCGAGCGGGAGTACGACCTGCTGCGCGCGTTGGAGCGGATCGACTTTCCCTCGGTCGAGGCGGTGGCGGTCGTCGCCGACCGGCAGGCCGACGACGGGGAGCCCCTCGAATCGGTGCTGATCACCCGGCACCTCCAGTTCTCCCTGCCGTACCGGGCGCTCTTCTCGCACACCCTGCGGCCGGAGACGATGAGCCGGCTGCTCGACGCGCTCGCGGCGCTGATCGTGCGGATGCACCTGACCGGCTTTTTCTGGGGAGACTGCTCGCTGTCGAACACGCTGTTCCGCCGGGACGCGGGGGCCTTCGCCGCCTACCTGGTCGACGCGGAGACGGGTGCGCTGCACAATTCGCTCTCCAACGGGCAGCGTGGCGAGGACCTGGAGATCGCCCGGGTGAACATCTTCGGCGAGGCGTTGGACCTGCAGGCCGCCGGCCTGCTGCACGAGTCCATCGACCCGGAGCTGGTCTGCGAGGAGGTCGTGCAGCGGTACGAGCGGCTGTGGCACGAGATCACCTACGAGCAGGCGATCGAGCGACAGGCGCGGCACGACATCGAGGGACGGATCCGTCGCCTCAACGACCTGGGGTTCGACGTGGCCGAGGTGGCCATGTCGAGCGCCGCGGACGGGCGTTACCTGGTCCGGCCGAAGGTCGTCGACGCCGGCTACCACACGCGGCGGCTGCTGCGGCTCACCGGTCTGGACGCCGAGGAGAACCAGGCCCGCAAGCTGCTCAACGACCTGGACGCCTACCGCGCGGAGAGCGATCTGACCGACGAGCAGCAGGCGGCGCACCGCTGGCTCACCGAGGTCTTCGAGCCGGTGGTCCGGGCCGTGCCCGCGCACCTGCGGCGCAAGCTTGAGCCGCAGGAGCTGTTCGCGCAGATCATCGAGCACAAGTGGCTGCTCTCCGAGCAGGCCGGCCGGGACGTGGGGATGCGACACGCGGTCCAGTCGTACCTGGCCGACGTGCTGGTGCATCGCCCCGACGAACAGGCCATCCTCGGCGTCGACGTCCCCAGCCTGAGCTGATCGCCAGCGCGCGCGTCCATCGGGGCTGACGTCACGGCCGATGGGCTGACGTCACGGTCGGGCTGCGCCGCGAGAGGTACCAGGCCCCTTCCTCATGCCCTGTCGAGCTGCCCCGGATGTGGGGCGCGATGTGTCGGGTCGAGCTGCCCCGGATGTGGGGTGGGGCGTGTCGGGTCGAGTTGGCTGCTGCTGCCGGGTTCGGTTTCGGTGCCCGCCCGCCCCGTATCTGGGGCAGCTCGACAGGCTCTCCGACAGGCATGCGCAGGCGCTCGCCGGAGGGCACGATCCGCGTCACTCCACCCAGGAACCGCCGCGCAGCACCCGTACCACGTTGAGGTCGTCGTCGAGCACGACCAGGTCGGAGCGGAGACCCACCTGGAGGGCGCCGACGCGGTCACCCAGGCCGATCGCGCGGGCCGGGGTGGTCGCCGCCATCCGGGCGGCGTCGGCCATCGGGATGCCGGCGTGCACGGCGTGCCGCAGCGTCGCGTCCATGGTCAGCGTGCTGCCGGCGATCGCGCCGTCGCGGGCGAGCCGGGCCACCCCGTCGGCGACGGTCACCGCCTGCCCGCCCAGCTCGTACTCGCCGTCGGCCATTCCGGCGGCGGCCATCGCGTCGGTGATCAGCGCGGCCCGGTCGGGGCCGGCGGTCGTGGTGGTGAAGGCCAGCATGCCGTCGTGCAGGTGCACGCCGTCGGCGACCAGTTCACAGACCACGGTGGACGCGTCCAGCAGGGCCACCACCGGGCCCGGTTCGCGGTGGTGCACCGGACGCATGCCGTTGAACAGGTGCGTACCCACGCTCGCCCCGGCGGCGATCGCGGCCTGGGTCTGCTCGTAGGTGGCGTCGGTGTGACCCACGGCGGCCACCACGCGCTGCGCGGTGAGCAGCTTGATCGCCTCCAGCGCGCCGTCGCGCTCCGGGGCGAGGGTGACCATCCGGACCGCGCCGTGGCCCAGCTCGATCAGCTCGGACAGCTCCTCGGTGGAAGGGTCCCGGAGGTACTCGGGGTTCTGCGCGCCGCAGCGGGCGGCGGAGAGATAGGGACCCTCGAAGTGGACCCCCGCCAGCACACCCTCGTCGACCAGCGGCGCGAACGCCTCGGTGGCCGAGCGCATCACGGAGAAGGGCGCGCTGACCAGGCTGGCCAGCAGCGTGGTGGTGCCGTGTCCCAGGTGGAAGGCGGCCGCGGCGCGGGCCTGGTCGGCGTCCCCTGTGGTGAAGGTGTGGCCCCCGCCGCCGTGCGTGTGCATGTCGACGAAGCCCGGCAGGATCCAGTGCCCGTCGCGAACCGACGGGTACTCGGCCACCGCGGTGATCCGTTCACCGTCCCACTCGACGCAGCCCTGCCGGATGACACCGGTCGGGGTCACCACTCGGCCGTTCACCCGTTCGGTCATCGTTCCTCCTGTTGGTCAAGCACGGTCGGCGGCCAGGGTGTCGAGCGCGAGCAGGGCGGCCCCCAGGCAGCCGGCCTCGTCGCCGAGGGCGGCCGCGACGAGCTGCGGCTCACGGTGGAAGGTCATCCGCTCGTGCAGCGCCGCCCGGAGGGGGACGAGCAGCAGGTCGCCCGCCTGGGCGAGACCGCCGCCGAGCACGATCGTCGTCACGTCGAACAGTGCCTGCCCGGTGGCCAGGCCGTCGGCGAGCGCCTCGACGGCCGACCGCCAGACCTCGGCGGCGAGCGGTTCGCCGGCCGCCGCCCGTTCGGCCACGGCGGCAGCCGTCACCGGAGCGTCGGGCCGGCCGTCGGCCAGCTCCGCGTAGCGCCGGCCGATCGCGGACGCCGACGCGACCGCCTCCAGGCAGCCGGGCCGCCCGCATCCGCAACGTGGACCGTCGGGTCGGACCATGATGTGGCCGATCTCGCCGGCCGCGCCGTGCGCGCCGACGGCGGCCAGGCCGCCGACGACGTGCGCGGCGGCGATGCCGGTGCCGATCGCCACGAAGAGCACGTGGTCGGCGCCGCGTCCGGCCCCGAGCCGGGCCTCGGCGAGACCACCGACGCGCACGTCGTGGCCGAGCGCGGTGGGCAGCCCGAGCCGTCGCACCGCCAGGTCCCGCAGCGGTACGTCCCGGAAGCCCACGTTCGCCGACCACACCGCCACCCCGCGCGCCTCGTCCACCACCCCGGGGACCGCGATGCCGATGGCGACCGGGGTGAAGCCGTCGGCGCGGGCCTTGGCGGCCAGCCCTTCGGCCACGCCGAGGATGGTGTCGACCACGGCGGCCGGCCCGCGCGCGGCGTCGGTGGGGTGTCGTTCGGCGCGTACCGCCACGCCGTCCGGCCGGACCAGGGCGCACTTCATGCCGGTGCCGCCGACGTCCAACGCCACGACCACCCGGTCGTCGCGCCCGGCACCGCTCACGCCAGTACCACTGACCGGGACAGGTGTCGTGGCGCGTCCGGGTCGAGGCCACGGCTGGTCGCCAGGGCGACCGCGAACCGCTGCGCCAGGATCAGGTCGGCCATCGGGTCGACCGGGGTACGACCGGCCGACCAGCTCCCGAGCACCGTGCGCCAACCGTGCGTGCGGCTGTGCACGAAGGCGGCGCCGGTGGCGGCGACGTCCTCGGGCAGCCCGTCGGGCAACTCGCCGAACGCCCAGACCAGCCGGCCCGGCGCGGCGACCGAGATGGGACCGTGCCGGTAGTCCATCGCCGGGTACGCCTCGGCCCAGAAGGTGGCCGCCTCCCGGCACTTGAGCGCGGCCTCCTGGGCGAGGCCGACCGTCCAGCCGCGACCGAGGAAGGTGGCCTGCTCGATGGTGGCCGGGTCGATCGGCAGCGGGGAACGCACCGCCACCTCGGCGTCGGCGGCGAGCGCGGTCACCGGGTCGCCGAGGTTCGCCCGGAGCAGGGCCAGCGCGGTCGTCGCGAAACGGGTCTGCACCACCGAGCGCTCGTCGGCGAAGGCCATGGTCACCGCGGCGGCGGCCAGGTCGACGGCGGGCGCCGCCGGGTCACCGACGATGACGGTGGTGGGCGTACGCCCCCGCAGCGCGGCGAGCAGTTCCAGCACCTCGGTGGTCGTGCCGGAGCGGGTGATCGCGATGAGCCGGTCGTACTGGCGGCCGGCGGGGAACTCGGACGCCTGGAACGCGTCGGTCTCGCCCTGGCCGGCCTGCTCGCGGCGGGCCGCGTACGCCATCGCCATGAACCACGACGTGCCGCAACCGACGACGGCGACCCGCTCGCCGGGGCGCGGAAGGTCGTCACGTACGGCGTTGGACAGCGACGCGGCCTCCCGCCAACAGTCGGGTTGGCTCGCGATCTCCGCGTCCACGTACGCCATGAGTAACTCCTCGCAGGGCCGACCTGTCTGCGCAATACGGCTCGTAAGGGCCGTATTTCGCGCGTTATTCTGCGCGAACCGAGGTGGTCGTGGCAACCGGCCGGCCGATCGCGCAGGCCAGCCTTTTGCGCAAGCCTAGTTTCGCGCACTAGTGTGCACGCAATCAATCACCGACCGTGCAGTTACTGGGAGGGGCCCCCGAGGTGGACCGGTACGCCAGATGGAACGCCCTGCTGGAGATGCTGACCGACAACGGTCGGGTCAGCGTCGAGGCGGCCGCCGAGCGGCTGGACGTCTCCCAGGCGACCATCCGGCGTGACTTCGACCAGCTCGCCCAGCAGCAGATGATCACCAGAACCCGGGGTGGCGCGGTCGCCAACGGTGTCTCGTACGACCTGCCGCTGCGCTACAAGACGGCCAAGCACTCGGCCGAGAAGCAGCGGATCGGCGCTGCCGCCGCGGCGCTCGTCACGCCCGGAACCGTGGTCGGCCTCAACGGCGGCACCACCAGCACGGAGGTTGCTCGGGCGCTGGCCGTCCGGCCGGATCTCAACACCAGTGCCGAGGGCGCCCAGCTCACCGTGGTGACCAACGCGCTGAACATCGCCAACGAGCTTCTCGTGCGGTCCCGGATGAAGGTGGTCGTGGCCGGCGGGGTGGTGCGTCCGAAGTCGTTCGAGCTGGTCGGCCCGCTCGGCGGCGCGTTGCTGCGGGAGGTCACCCTGGACGTCGCCCTGCTCGGCGTGGACGCGATCGACCCGCAGCTCGGCGCCGCCGCCCACCACGAGGGCGAGGCGGCCATGAACAACCTGATGGTCGCGCGCGCCAAGCGCGTCGTGATCATCGCGGACTCGTCCAAGCTGGGCGGTCACGCCTTCGCCCGGATCTGCCCGGTCGAGCGGGTCGAGACGCTGGTGACCGACTCCGGGGCCGCGCCCGAGGTGGTGGACGCCTTCCGGGCGGCCGGCGTGCAGGTCGTCTGCGCCTGAACGGTCACGCTCCGTCGATGAAACGCATCGACCGGCGTGTCACTGCATACCGGGTATTGCGCACCGCTGCATACCCCGTATGGTGTCGGCTGTCACGCCCACCATCGGGGGAGGTGCAGCTTGCCAGCTGTCCTGGAGATCGAAGGTCTACGTAAGACGTACAAGAGTCGTCGACGCGGCACCCGCAACGCGCTCGACGGCTTTGACATGCAGGTCGACGCGGGGCAGGTGCATGGCTTCCTGGGTCCCAACGGGTCCGGCAAGACCACCACGCTGCGTACGCTTCTCGGCCTGATCCGGCCCGACGGCGGACGGATGGCGCTGCTCGGGCACGAGGTGCCCGCCGCGCTGCCCACCGTCGCCGGTCAGGTCGGCGCGATCGTCGAGAGCCCGCAGTTCTTCCCGCACTTCACCGCACGGGACACGCTGTCCCTGCTGGCCGGGGCGGGCGAGGTGCCCGCCACGCGGGTCGACGAGGTGCTGGAGTTGGTCGGGCTCCGCGACCGGTCCGGCGAGCGGGTCAAGACGTACTCGCTGGGCATGAAGCAGCGGCTCGCCGTCGCGTCCGCCCTACTCAAGAACCCGAGGCTGCTGATCCTCGACGAGCCGGCCAACGGCCTCGACCCGGGCGGCATCCGCGAGATGCGCACGCTGATGCGCAATCTCGCCGAGTCCGGGATGACCGTGGTGCTGTCCAGCCACATCCTCGGCGAGATCCAGCTCATCTGCGACTCGGTCACCATCATCTCGCTCGGTCGACGGGTCGCCTTCGGCCCGGTCGACGAGGTGCTCGCCCAGCACTCGTCCGGCGCGGTCCGGGTACGCCTGGAGGCGGTCAGTGACCTGCCGACGGCCACCGAGGCCCTGACCCGGGCCGGCATCCGGGTCACCGGGCACCCGGACCACCTGATGCTGACCGGCGTCGACAAGCCGGCGTCGGTGACCCGGCTGCTAGCCGAGCAGAACCTGTACGTCAGCGAGTTGGCCCCGATCGCGGTCGACCTGGAGAGTGTCTTCCTCGAACTGACCGCCACCGCGCCGGTCCCCGGCCAGCACCGGCAGGTCGACGAGTCCATGAAGGTCGGTGGGACGGGTCAGCCCGGCGCCACCGGAGGAGGGTGGGGCGCGTGAGCCTCTATCGGACGGAGCTGCGCCGGCTGGCCAAGCGGCGCTTCACCCGCTACATGACGCTGCTCGGCCTGCTGGTGCTGGCCGCCGTGGTGGTCGGCGTCTTCTTCACCAACCAGAAGATCGACGCCGGCCAGCTCGCCAAGGCCGAGCGGCAGGCCGACCAGCAGTACCAGGATCAGGTCCGCTGGAGCGAGCAGGAGCGGGTCAACTGCGAGCAGGCCAAGAAGGCCGGCACCTCGAGCGACGGCCGCTACCCCGACGACTGTTCGATGATCACTCCGCCGCCGCGCGAGGAGATCAAGGCGGAGTGGTTCCTGCCGTCGACGTTCAACTTCCGCAAGACGTTCGACGAGACACTGGTCCCGTTCGCGGCGATCCTCGCCCTGGTCGGGTTCGTGATCGGCGCGTCCTTCGTCGGAGCCGAGTGGAGCACCGGCGGCATGATGAACCTGCTGCTCTGGCGGCCGAAGCGGCTCACCGTACTGCTCACCAAGCTGGCCGCGCTGCTCACCGGCATCCTGGCGGTGACACTGCCCGCCGCGGTGCTGTGGTTCGCCGGCTTCTGGGCCGTCGCCAGCTTCCGGGGCAGCACCGAGAAGATGACCTCGGGGGCCTGGCAGTCGTTCGCCCTGACCGGGCTGCGCGGTGTGGCGCTGGTGCTGGTGATCACCACCATCGGCTTCGCGCTGGCCTCGCTGGGCCGGCACACCGCGATGGCCCTCGGCGGTGTCGTGGCGCTGATGGTTGTCGGCCAGTTCGGCCTCGGCATCCTGCTGTCGATGGCGAGCGTCAAGTTCGCCGAGGCGTGGCTGCTGCCCACGTACGCGCTGGCCTGGATGACGAAGACCGTCACCCTGGAGAACTGGCAGTCCTGCAACGCGACCTACTTCGGCGAGTGCAAGCCGGAGACGATGGACATCACCTGGCAGCAGTCCTCCGCCATCTTCTCGGTCGGGCTCGTGGTGATCCTCGGCGCGGCGATCTGGGCGATGCGGCGCCGCGACATCTCCTGATCGACACGTCAACGGCGTAACGTGGCCGGCTCCGACCGTCGGGGTGTCCCGACGTGCGGGGCCGGCCGCGCCGGCTACTGCGACCATGGCCGTCGCTGACTAGGCTGAACGTCATGTCCGCCGACGCCACCCCGGTCGCCCCCGAGCCGTCCACCGACGCTCGTCCGGCCGAGGCGGCCGGCGGCGTCGCGCCGAGCGTGCCGACTCCCCGGGCCGCGCCTTCCGTCGAGAGCACCGACGAGGGCGAGCCGGCCGGGACCGCGTCGTCGGACGAGGCGACGCCTGCCCCGCCCGTCCCCGCACAGGCGGGCCTGACCACCCGCGAACTGGCCATCCTCGCCTTCGAGCAGCAGTGGTGGCGGCACGCCGGCGCCAAGGAACAGGCCGTGCGGGACACCTTCGGCGTCTCCTCGACCCGGTACTACCAACTGCTCAACGGCCTCCTGGACAATCCGGCGGCGCTCGCCGCCGATCCCGTGCTGATCGGCCGGCTCCGCCGGCTGCGCTCGTCGCGGGCCCGCAACCGCCGCCGCTGACGGTGTCGCCGGCACCTGCGGGACGACGGAGCCGCCGCGACACCCGGCAGCGCAGGAATGGAGCGTCGGCCCGCGGGTACGCGACGCCGGTCTCGTCACCGTGGCGCGGGTCAACGGAGGGAGCGGGCTATGAGAGGTACGTCCCCGACAGGACCCGGTCGATGATGCGGGTGCGTTCCGCGTCCGCGCCGGCCCCTGGTCGGCCCGTCAACGAGGACGTGGTCTTCCAGTTCGGTCCGCTGGTCGGTGTCCTGGACGGCGCCACCGTCCCGGACGGCTTCGACACGGGCTGCGTCCACGGCCCGGAGTGGTACGTCCGACACCTGGCCGCCCGGCTCGCGGTGGCCGAGGCGGCCCGCCCGGCGGCCCGCCTGACCAGCAACCTGGCCGCGGCCATCCTCGCCGTCCGCGCCGACCACGGCGGGCAGTGCGACCTCGACCACCCGGGCACCCCGTCCAGCACCGTCTGCCTGCTGCGCGACTGCGGCGACCAGGTCGACTACCTGGTGCTCTGCGACAGTCCGCTGGTGCTCGACGTGGACGGCCAGGTCACCGTGGTGACCGACGACCGGCTGGACAGCGCGATGGCCGAGCTGCGGCAGACCCTCGCCACCGTGCCGGCGGGCGCGTCGGACCCGGTCACGCGCTTCCGGCACGCGGTAAGCATCCAGCGGGAGCGGATGAACCGTACGCACGGCTACTGGGTCGCGGCGGCCGACCCGGACGCGGCCTTCCACGCGGTGACCGGGACGCTGCCCCGGCACGGTTCGGCGGCCCTGCGCCGGGCGGCGCTGCTCAGCGACGGCGCGTCCAGCGCGGTCGAGCAGTTCGGGCTGACCGACTGGGCGGGACTGCTCGACCTGCTGAGCGCCGAAGGCCCGGCCGCGCTGCTCGGCCGGGTACGGGACGCCGAGCGCGATCATCCCGATCGGCTCCGCCGGCACAAGCCCACCGACGACGCCTCGGTGGTGTTCTGCGAGTTCGGGCCATAGGCCAAATAACGACGGAGCGTGAGGAGAAACACGCGAACCGCCCGACCGGCCGGTACCCGTGGCCGGACCGCCATCCGCTGCCCAATGGGGTGGACTTCGGCCGATGGGGCCGGCAGACTGCGGCACGTGGCGAGTGCGGTCCGGCTGGAGCCGGTGGACGAGCGGAATCTGGAGCCGTTGCTCTCCGTAGCGGCTGCCGAGGCCGAGCCGGGTGAGGTGATGCCTCCCGTGGAGGCGCCCGCCGGCTGGTCGCTCGCCCGCCGGGAGGCCTTCCGCGAGTTCCACCGGGCGAGCTTCGCCGGCCTGGACGGCCCGACCGGCTCGCAGATGTACGCGATCCTCGTCGGCGGCGAGGTGGTGGGCATGATCCGGATGACGCGCTGTGATGAACCGGGCACGGTGGAGACCGGCATGTGGCTCGGCCTCTCGGCGCGGGGCCAGGGCATCGGCGCGGCCGCCCTGCGTGAGTTGCTCAACGTCGCCGCCCGCGCCGGAATGCGTGCGGTCGTCGCGGAGACGACGCCGGACAATGTCGGCGCGCTCGCCATCCTCGAGAAATGCGGTGCGAAACTGCGCTCAGAGGGTGGAAAGGTGCACGCCGAAATCTGCCTGGATTCGACGCCGCCGGCTCGCTGAGCGGAACGGATCGGCGGCGACCCCGCCGGGGCCACCGCCGACCGTCCGATCAGGCGGGCAGTCGTACGACGTCGTAGTCGACGGTCGGGCCGGGCTCGACGTCGAACCGGCCGTTGACCACGTAGAGCGCCGAGCCGAGCAGGTCGCCGGTGGCCGGCGACCGCAGCGCCGGGCTGGTGATCTCCCGCCGGACCACCCCGGCGGTGCCGGCGGCGTTCAGCTCGACGACCGCGACGACGTTGCTCAGGTTCCGGATCACGTAGAGGGTGCGACCGCGCAGCACCAGCCCGTCCGCCCGGTCCACCGAGTAGCCGCCGAGGTCGACGACACGGCTGGCGCCGGTGCGCGCGTCGACGCGGACCAGCCGACCGGTCAACATCTGGTCGACCAGCAGGTCCCCGTCGGGAAGCGCCACGATCCCGTTGTTGAACGCGTCTGGCGTGGCGGCCGGGCCGGTGAGCGGCAGTACCCGGGCGGCGGTGGCGGCGGGCAGCCGACCACCCGCAAGCAGCGGTACGACGTACAGCACCGGCCGGGCCGAGTCGGTGAAGTAGACGGCGTGCCGGGTGACCACGAGGTCGTTGACGATGCTGCCCGGCTCGTCGGTGAACCGGTAGTTGGCCAGTTGCCCGCCGGTCGCACCGTCGTAGACGCTCGCCGTGCCGGCGGAGAAGTCGGCGGTCCACAGCCGGCCCTGCGGGTCGAGCTTGAGACCGGCCTTCTCCCGCCCCGGAGCGCCCGCGATGAACACCGAACCGTGTCCGGTACGGAGGTCGCCCCGCCAGACGGCCCCGTTGCCGACCGAGCCCACGTAGACGGTGGTGCCCCGGCCGATCGTCAGCCCTTCGGGGGAGTAGCCGTCGGGCAGGGCGATCCGGGACGGGAACGACGTCCTCGGTTGGGCGTTCGCGCCCGGACCGACCGTGGCGAGGGTTGTCGCCGCCATCAGCGGGACGACGATAAGAGAGAGCAGCCTGCGCAAGAGGGTCACCGCCAGTCGTCGAGTGGATTTCTCCACTGAGGAATGTGCTGCCCTGGTAACGCTCCGCGTACCCCAGAAGGTTGGAGCGATGCTCAGTCCCGCTCGGCGGCGTACGCGGCCAGCCAGGCGACCTGGGCCGGGTCCAGCGACGGGCGGACGCGGTCGCGGGCGGTAGCGACGTGCGCGGCGGTGACCGTGGCGGCGGCCAGCGACTCCCGCATCGCGGCGAGTGCCGCCTCCCGGATCACGGCGGCGCAGTCCGCGGCCGAGAAGCCGCCCAGGTCCGCGCCGAGGGCGGCCAGGTCGACGTCGGATGCCAGCGGCACGTTCCGGGACGCGGCCCGCAGGATCTCCGCGCGGGCCGCACCGTCCGGTGGTGGCACGTAGACGAGCCGCCCCAGCCGGCCGGGCCGCAGCAGCGCCGGGTCGACCAGGTCCGGCCGGTTCGTGGCGCCGACGACCACCACGTTGCGCAGCGCCTCCACCCCGTCCAGTTCGGTGAGCAGCGCCGCGACCACCCGATCCGTGGTGCCGCCGTCGGTGGCCTGCCCGCGTACCGGGGCCAACGCGTCGACCTCGTCCAGGAAGATCAGCGTCGGCGCGGCCTCCCGGGCCCGGCGGAACAGCTCGCGTACGGCGCGTTCGCTCTCGCCCACCCACTTGGAGAGCAGTTCCGCGCCCTTGACCGAGAGCACGTTCGCCCGGCCCGACCCGGCGAGCGCGGTGACCAGGTACGTCTTGCCGCAACCGGGCGGTCCGTAGAGCAGCACGCCGCGCGGTGGCTGCACGCCGAGGCGGGCGAAGGTGTCCGGGTAGGTCAACGGCCACAGCACCGACTCGGTCAACGTCTGCTTGACCTCGTCCAGTCCGCCGACGTCGTCAAGCGTCACCGACGCCAACTCCAACGTCGACGCGGCCATCGTCGTCGGCCGGACCACCTCCAGGGCGGCGGTGAAGTCGGCCATCGACACCGTGGGCGTCGACGCGGACTTCTGCCGCAGCGCCGCGCGTACCCCGGCCTCCCGGACCAGCGCGGCCAGGTCCGCCGCGACGAACCCGGGGGTACGGCCGGCCACCTCGTCCAGCCGCACGTCGTCGGCGAGCGGGACCTGCCGGGTCAGCACGGTGAGCTGTTCGCGGCGCAGGGGCGCGTCGGGCAGCGGCACGCTGATCCGCAGCGACAGCAGGTCCGGGGCGCGCAGCGCCACGTCGACGGCCTCCGGTCGGCTGGTGGTGCAGACCACGGCGACCCCCGCCCGGACGACCTCCGCGAGCACCTGCCGGAACACCGTGGCCAGCGGACCGGGCTCCTCCGGCGGGGCCACCGCCTCGACGTCGGTGATCAGCAGCACCGCGGGCCCGGCGGTACGGGCCGCCGTCGCGGCGGCGCGCAGCCGGTCGGCGGCGGCCTGGTCGGCCAGCGCGACCACCTCGGGCGCCCACAGCGGGTGTACGCGGGCACCCACCCGGGCCGCGACCGCCCGGACCAGCGCCGACTTCCCGGAGCCGGCCGGTCCGGAGAGCAGCACGCCCAGCGAGATGGTGGTGCCCAGCCGGCCCAGCACCTCCCGGTGGTGGAAGCCGAGGTCGAGGAGTTCGGTCAACTCGTCCGCCTGGGCGCGCAACCCCGGCAGCTCGTCCACGTCGGGCGCGTCCGTCTCGTCGACGGCGTCGACCGTCCCCGGCCGCCCGGCCGGTGGTGGCGCGCCGAGGGTGGCCGGACCGTGTTCCCAGGCGACCACCGTGTCCATGGTGACCAGCGACCCGGCGGACTCCTCGACGGTGACCACGGTGAGCAGGGTGCTCGTCCAGGCGAAGCCGACGCTGGTGGCGAGGCTGCGCCGGGCCGCCTCGACGAGACCGCGCGTCGACGCGTCCGGCAGCACGTCCTGCGGCAGCAGCGACACGTCGTCGCCGGCCGTGACCACCTTGCCGAGCAGGGCGAGCCGGAGCATCTCCGGGCTGACCGCCGCGATCACCTCCACCGGCCCGGCCAGGGTGACCCGGGCCGCCGGGGTCAGCGGCAGCGGCGAGACGCGCACCGACGCGCCGTCCCGTACGCCCAGGTTGCCGAGCGTGAGGTCGTCGGCGTAGAGCAGGGCGCTGCTCGCGCCCGCCCCGGCCGCCGCCACGATCCCGGCGGTCTCCCGGCGACCCGTCAGCCGCACCGGCGAGCCCGGTCGCAGACCCAGCGCGGTCAGCGCCTCCGGGTGCAGCCGCACGATGCCCCGTCGGGCGTCCAGCGCGGCCGGTCGAAGGCTCGCCGTCAGGGTCAGGTCGGGTGGGGCCACCGCCCGACCGTAGTACCCGTCAGCCGGTCACGCCGTTCAGCGCCGCGGATCCAACTCGTCCAGCAGCGACGGGTCGCTTCGGATCAACTCGGCCAGGCGGGCCGCCGGGTCCGGCGTCAACCCGTCCGGGCCGGACGCCCACGACGGGACCGTCCGCCCGGAGAGCGGCCAGGACGGCGGGGGTTCCACCGGGGCCGCCGGCGGCTCCGGGCCGACCGTCACGTCCGGGCCGTCCCAGGAGATCCGCAGCGGGTACGTCCGACCGTCGTGCTCCACCCGGACGGTCACCGCCAGCCCGGGGTACGCGCCGACGACCTGGCGTACCGCCTCGGTCACCTCCTCGACCGGCCCCCACCCGGCGTCGTCGGCGGGGTCGTGCCGTTCCGCGTGCCGGGCTGGCCCGGCGTTGCGGGCCGGCGCGGTGACGCCCGGCGCGGCGGTCGGGCCCGGTGGTGGCGTGGTGCCGTCACGGTCGTCGGCCCGCCGGCGCAGCGCCTCCTCGCGCCGGGCCAGCCGGGCCAGCGTCTCGTCCAGGTCGCCCCTCACCAGATCACCCCTTCCCGCCACGGCCGGAGCCGGTCGGCTCAGGCCTTCCTGTCCCGGGTGGCCCGGTCCAACGCGCGGTCCAGGACGACCAGCAGGGCGTCCCGCACGGAGAGTCGGTCCCGGGCGTCGAACTGCACCAGGGGTACATGGTCGCCGATGGCCAGCGCCCAGCGGATCTCGCCGAGTTCCAGGGCCAGTCGCCCGTCGAACGCGTTGACCCCCACCACGAACGGCAGACCGGCCCGCTCGAAGAAGTCGATCGCCGGGAAGCAGTCGTCCAGTCGGGCGCTGTCGACGACCACCAGCGCGCCGAGCGCGCCCCGGGCGAGGTCTTCCCACATGAAGCCGAAGCGGGACTGCCCCGGGGTGCCGAACAGGTAGAGCTTGAGGCTGCGGTCGATGGTCACACAACCGAAGTCCATCGCCACCGTGGTCGTGGTCTTGTTCGACCGTACGCCCGGGTCGTCCACGCCGATGCCGGCGCTGGTCATCTCGGCCTCGGTGGTCAGCGGCGCGATCTCGGAGATCGCGCCGACCGTGGTGGTCTTGCCCACCCCGAACCCACCGGCGACGAGGATCTTGACCGGTACGGGTGGCGCGGCCGACGGACGGCTGGTCGGTCCCGTGTCGGCCGGCGGCCGGTACGGAGGTGGCGGCCCGGTCGGCGGTGGCGCGCTGGCCCGTCCGGACGCCGGAGGAGTGCCGGAGGCCGCGCCGTAGCGGGCGGTGGCGCTGTTGCCGGCGAGACCCCCGATCGGGACGACCGGCCATTCAGGAGATCGCACGAAGTCCATCAATCACTCGCAGGATGAGGTCGGGGTCGTAGGCGTCGTTGGCGTCGGTGACGTGCACGTCCAGGTGCCCGGCGGCCCGCAGGTCGCCCACCAGCACCCGGGTCACGCCGAACTGCAGCCGGGCCCGGGCGGAGATCTCGGCTACCGAGATGGGTTCGGCGCAGAGCGCGATGATCGCCTGAAGCTCCGGCGCCAGCAGGCTGACCGGCGTGCCCGTCCAGCGGGCGACGTCGGAGCGGGTCACCTGCGTCTCGAGTCCGATCGCCGGATCGGCGCCGGCCACCCGCCCGGCGGTGAGCACGAACGGCCGCAGACCGGCCGGGCCACTGTCGTCCGGAGCCGGCCCCGGCGCCGGCTCCGGCGCCGCCGACGCGCCGCCCCCACCCGGGTGCGGCGTGCGCAGGTAGGGGCGGATCCGTGCCCCGGGCTCCGGGTCCGGATCCTCGCCGGCGACGTCGGGAGTCACTGCTGAACGGCGTTCTTCAGCTCGGCGATCAGGCGCGGGGTGAGCGCGCCGCCGGCCCGGCCGGCGAAGAGCGTCATCTCGTACGCGACGGTGCCCAGGTTCGCCGAGCGGTCGGCGACGACACCCAACACGGAACCGCTGCTGATAGCGCTGATCAACAGGTATCCGTCGGCCATGTCGACGATCACCCGGTTGAGGCCGCCGAGCGCGTACCAACTGGCCGCGCCCCCGGCGAGGCTGGTCATGCCGGAGACCACGGCGGCCAGACGCTCGGCGTTGGAGCGGTCCTTGATGGCCGACATGGCCATCAGCAGCCCGTCCGAGGAGACCGCGATCGCCTCCAACACCCCGGCGGTGCTGGAGGTGAAGGAGTCCAGCAGCCAGTTGAACGTGCGGGCCTCGGGGCTGAGGTCCCCGGCGGCGGCCGGCTGGGTCTGGTCGACGTTGTCGTGCAGGAAGGGGCTGGTCACCGTGATGATCCTTCTTCGTTCCGACGATCTGGGCTGACTTCGCGGAGAGCGCGGGCGACGCCCGCCTCGAAATCGGTGATGAGGCTGCGCACCTCGGCCGGGTCGCCGAGCTGCGGGCTGGCTGGTGGGTTGGGCGGTGAGACCGTCAGGTTCGCGCCGGGCACGCGCCGACTCAGCCGGGGACGGCCCCGGTTGGTGCCGCCGGTGTCCGCCACGGTCGGGCCGAAGCCGCCCGGGGTGGTGGGCAGGTCGACGGTAGCGCCGGAATCCGCCGCCGTGGGCCCCGCGCTGGTCGGCGGGTCGGTGACCGTCCGCATTGACCAGTTCCCGCCGGGACCATCGGCGGGCGGGGCGCTCGACTCGGCCCGGCGTACGCCGGACTGGAACGCCTCGACCAGCGCGCGGGCGGCGTCCGGGTCGGCGCTGGTGGCGTCGACCGGCCGGCTGGGTGCGGCGGCCGCGGAGAGGCTCGCGCCGGGCACCCGCTGCCGGATCCGGGGGCCGGCGGACGTTCCCGCCGTGGTGGCGCTCTGCGCGACGGCGGCGGGTTGCGGTGTCGTACGGGCGGTCGCGGCGGCGTCCGCCGACTCCCGAGCGCCGAAGGCGTCCCAGGACTCGCCGGACTCCAGGCTGCGGGTGGCCCGGCTGAGCAGGTCCGTGTCGAAGCCGGACGCTGGCCCAGCGGCGGCGGCCGGCGCGGCGACGGCCGGTGCGGCGGTGGCCGGCGCGGCAGCGGCCCCCCGGGCACGAGCGCCCCGGGCGGGGTCGAGAGCCAGCCGTCGTCCCCGGTCCGGTACGGCGGCCCGCGCGACCGTCGCCCCGGCCCGGTCGGCGCGGCGCAGCACCAGTGACGCCTGGGGAATCTCCACCTGGGCGGTCACGCCGCCGCCGACGGTGGCGGCGAGACGCACCTCCCAGCCGTGGCGGCGAGCCAGCCGGCCCACCACGAAGAGGCCGAGCACCTCGGTCGGCGCGAGGTCGAGACGTTCCCGCCGGGTGAGCCGGGCGTTCTCCTCGGCGAGCCGTTGCTCGCTCATGCCGATGCCGTGGTCCACCACGGTGATCCGGGCGCCCGGACCGGAGGTCTCGCCGGTCACCACGACCCGGGTGTGCGGCGGGGAGAAGACCGTCGCGTTCTCCATCAGCTCGGCCAGTGCCAGGACGAGGTCGCCGATGACGGCCGGCGCGGCGGCGACACCCGCCGGCACCTGCACGTCGACGCGGGTGTAGTCCTCGATCTCGCCGAGCGCCAACCGGACCACGTCGGCCAGCGGAACCGGCGCGGTGTGCGCGTCGGCGCCCGCCGAGCCGGAGAGCACCACGAGGCTGCCGGCGTTGCGGCGCAGCCGGCTGGAGATGTGGTCGAGCCGGTACAGGTGCTCCAACCGGCCCGCGTCGGCCTCCTGCTGCTCCAGCCGGTCGATCAGCGCGAGCTGCCGGCTCACCAGGTTCTGGGTACGCCGTCCGACGTGTCCGAACATCTGCGCCACGTTGCGCCGGCCGGCGATCTGCCGCTCGACCAACTGGGCGGCGGTGTTCTGCACCCGGTCGAACGCCCGGGCCAGGTCACCGATCTCGTCGCTGGAGGAGATGACCACCGGCTGCAACCGGACCGACTGGGCGCTCTCCGCCTCGTCGTCGGTGACCCGGACCAGCTCCGCCTCCGCGACCCGGGCGACCCGGTCGGCGGAGCGGGTGAGCTGGGTCAGCGGTCGGGCCACCGTACGCGCCACCGCCGCGCTGAGCAGCACCACCAGCGCCAGGATCAGCGCCGCCGCGCCGGCCACCAGGTAGGCGGCGGTGAGCGCGCGCCGCTGGTCGGCCTTCACCTCGGCGAGAACGTCGGCGACGATCTTCTTCTCGACGAACTGACCGAGCCGGATCATCGTGCGGACGGCGGGGAACAGCGCCTCCATCGGCACGTCGCGGACCGCCCCGGCCGGGTCCCGGGCGCTGGTGATCAGGAAGTCGGGGCTGGTACGCGCGGCCACGGCGGCGTCGTTGAGCTGGGCCACCTTGAGCTGCTCGGGCGTGATCAGGCTGCGGAAGCGCGCGTTGTCGACCTGGAGGGCCGCGATGCACGCCACGTAGCCGGCGGTGGTGTCCGGAGTGCCGATCGCCTTGACGAGGATGCTCAGCGTGGCGCAGGCGCCGATGCCCTCGTCGGCGCGGAGCAGCCCGTCCAGGGCGAGCACCTGGCGGCCGGGCAACGTCTCGGTGTCCACACTGAAGACCAGCCGGAGCGATCCGATCAACTCCCGGTTGACCGGGCCGAAGGCGTCCATCACCTGGCCGGGGTTCGCGCTCCGGGCCAGTACCGCCCTGCGCAGGTCGCCCAGCCGGGAAATCCCGTTGAGCGCGTGGTCGACCTGCTCGGTCAGCGCGTCTCCGCCGTCGGCCCGCAGGTCGGCCACCCGGTCGTCCACGTCGGCCGCCTTGCGGATCACCTCGGAGCGTTCGACCCGGCCGAGGAGGAAGCCGATCGACAGGATGCGCTCCTGCTGGAGGTCCTGGACGAGGCTGCCGACCCGGCTGGCGAGCCGTACCTGGTCGGTGATGTCGGCGGCGCGTTGGGCGGCGGCCACCCGGTCGAGCACCACGGGCACCGCGAGGCCGACCATGCTCAGCAGGGGAATTACCACGAGCAGCGCGAGCTTCCCGCGGATCCGGAGCCTAGCGAGCAGCATCGAACGGCCCCCACTGTTCGGCGACCGGCTCGTGGGCCGCGCCCACCGGTTGCAGCGGTCGGAGGTCGGTCGCGGCCGGTGGTTGCCAGGGGTCGCCGGTCGTCGCGGTGGCCGGGGTCGTGGCGTCCGGTGCGGCGGCCCGCCGGCGTGTCCGCCGGTCGGCGGCGATCAGTAGTACGGCGAGCCAGATCAGCACCAGCGCGGCCACCCCGGCCGCCCCGGCGGCCAGCCACCGGTCCCGGGCCAACCCGTCGATCCGTTCGGTGAGCAGGGTGTCCAGCTCGCCGAGGATGACGGGCTGAAGTTGCCGGGCGGCGTTGCGCGAGTTGAGCGCGGTGGCGGCCAGTTGGCCCTGGTCCACCGTTCCGGAGGCGCTGGGCGTCGAGTACAGGGCCATCGCCTCCACCGACCGCTGGTAGGCGTCGAGCGGGGTCAGCACGTTGGCGCCCAGGTCGGTGCTCTCCGAGTTGTCCACGGCGGAGCGCAGGTTGTCGACCGCGTCGGTCGCGGGCGCCAGGGCGGCCACCCGCAGGCCGGTCATCTCCATCAGGCTCCGGGGTCGTTCGGCGGCCGGTCGTCGAGCGGCGAGCACACCCAGGTCGGCGAGCCGGCCGGCGCCCACCACCGCCTCGGGCAGCTTCTGGCCGGCGCTGTCCTGCAGGAAGAAGGAGTCGGCGCCCGGGTCACGGCCCAGCCCCGAGCTCTCCCGGACCTTGCGGTGCAGGGCGAGCAGCAGGTCGGTGACCTCGCCGTACGCGGTGTAGGCGGCGTCCGGGTCGGCGGGGCTGCGGTCGCGCAGCGCCTCCAGTTTGGCGCGTAGCCCGGCCCACCGTTCCTGCGTGCGCAGTTCTCCGCCGATGCGGGCGTCCACCGCGGCGGCCTGCTCGACGGCACGGGTCAGGGGCTCGCCGGGGACGGGACGGCCGGCGACGGCGGTGGTCTGGGCCTCCACCAGTGTCTCGGTGACCGGGGCCAGCGCGCGGAGGTACTCCACGCCGAGTCGTTCCCGGTCGGCCAGGCTCCGATCGTCGCCGGTGTGTCGCCAGGTGGACGCGAAGAGCGTGCCGACCGGCGCGAGCAGCGCGACGATGAGCAGCAACGGCAGCGAACGGCCGAGCATGGACGTTCGTCGACGGGCCCGCGGCGCGGGGACTGTCATGGGGTGTCTCCTCCGGCGTCGGGCGGGGGATCGGCGCGGTGTCGGGTTCGCCGACAAGTCCCGTCCACCGGACCGGAAAACTAATCGAACCCCAGGCGAGCTGGCCGGTTGCGACGAGTCAGGTTTGCGTCAGTTCGAGCGATGTCACCGTTCGTCAGGGTTCCGGGCACGCTCTGTCCGGTTCGTTGGTGTGACATGAAGGCATCGAGGGTGATATCCGCGAAAGATCGGAATTCACAGGATCCGAAGTCAACTCACTGGCCCGCCACGCCTGATGCTCGGTCGCACCAGACCGGTTCACCGATCGGGGCAACCGGACGGACGTACGGCGGATCTCAGCCAATGCTCAGGCTGCGCGCCGTACCGTGTGCCGCATGAGATCGCCGTCGCCGGCCGCGTGGTTCCGGCGTGCCCTGCCCACCCGCCGCCGCACGATCGCCGCAGCGGCGGTCGTCGTGCTGCTGGCTGCCGCCGTGACCTGGGCGGTGTGGCCGCAGGGATCGGACGTCCGCACGCAGAGCGCGATGCTCACCGTCCGCTCCGGACCGTCCGGCGACGCCCCCGTGGACCTGGACACCACCCTGTACCTCCCGTCCGGCGCGTCGTCCGGCCGGAAGGTCCCCGCGGTCCTGCTGGCGCACGGCTTCGGCGGCACGAAGGAGTCGGTGCGCTCGGACGCCGAAGAGTTCGCCGGACGCGGCTACGCGGTGCTCACCTGGACCGCGCGGGGCTTCGGCCGCAGCGGCGGCGAGATCCACCTGGACAACCCGGACTACGAGGTGCGCGACGCCCAGCGGCTGCTGGACTGGCTGGCCGCCCGGCCCGAGGTGCGGACCGACGCCCCCGGCGACCCGAAGGTCGGCGTGGTCGGCGGCTCGTACGGCGGCGGCCTGGCGCTGCTGCTGGCCGCCCAGGACCGCCGGGTGGACGCGATCGTCCCCATGATCACCTGGAACGACCTGTCCCGCGCCTTCCTGCCGGAGAGCACCGGCGGGGCGCCGACCGAGGGCGTGTTCAAGAAGGGCTGGGCCGGCCTCTTCTTCGGCGGCGGCGGCAACGTGGGCAGCGGCCCGGCCGGGCTCGCCGGTACGACCGCCGCCCAGCCCGAAGGAGCGCCGGCGTCCGCCGGTCCACCGAGCCCGGGGCCGGGCGCGGGTCCCGGAACCGCGTCCGGTGGCCTACCGGCCGGTGCCGCCGACCCGTCCTGCGGGCGGTTCGCGGCCGACGTGTGCGCCGCGTACCTGCGGATCGCCACCGCGGGCCGGGCCGACCAGGCGGCCGTCGACCTGCTGCGCCGGTCCAGCCCGGCCGGTGTGCTGGACCGGATCAAGGCGCCCACCCTGCTGGTGCAGGGCGAGGCGGACACGCTCTTTCCGCTCGGCGAGGCGGACGCGAACGCCCGGGGGATCGCCGCCGCCGGCACCCCGGTGCGGGTCGCCTGGTTCACCGGTGGGCACGACGGCGGCAGTGGACCGCGCTCGGACTCCGACCGGGTGAAGTTCCTGACCATCCAGTGGCTCGACCACTACGTCAAGGGCGACGGCGACGCGCCCGGCGACGACTTCACCTGGTCCCGGATCGCCGGGTTCGACGCGCTCGACCGGGGTCTGGTCGCCACCGGCTTCCGCCGCGCCGACTACCCCGGCCTGGCCGGCAACGCCCGCCGGGAGGTGGCGGTCGCCGGTCCGGCGCAGCCGATCGCGAACCCGCCGAACGGCAACCCGGCCGCCATCTCCTCGATTCCGTTCGCTGGCGGCCTCGCCTCGCTGCTCGACGGGGTGGCCGGCGACGTGCCCGGCCAGCACGCGCGTTTCGAGTCGACGCCGCTCACCGAGGCGGTCGACGTGGCCGGCGCGCCCACCGTGACCGTGCGGGCCGCCTCGCCCACCGGCGAAGCGGTGCTCTTCGTCAAGCTCTACGACGTCGACAAGGACGGCGCGGCGACCCTGCCGAACGGCCTGGTCGCGCCGATCCGCCTCACCGGCCTGCCGCAGCGGGTGCAGGACGCCCGCCCGGTCACCGTGACGCTGCCCGGGATCGTCCGCCGGATCGAGGCGGGGCACCGGCTGCGCCTGGTGGTCGCCAGCTCCGACCAGGCGTACACCACCCCCGCCGCGCCCACCGTCTACACGGTTGCCGCGGACGGCGCGGTCAGCCTGCCCACGGTCGACGGCGAGCCGATCCCCACCGCGGCGACCGTCTGGCGCTGGGTGCTCGCCGGCCTGCTCGCCGCCATCGTGATCGGGCTCGTCGTGGTCGTCGCCGTCGTCCGCCGCCGGCATCGCCGCCAGGACCGCTCGGTGCATCCGGAGTACGCGGACACGCCGCTGGCCGTGCGCGCGCTGCGCAAGGAGTACGCGGACGGGTTCGTGGCGGTGTCGAACGTGGACTTCGAGGTGCACCCGGGTCAGGTGGTGGGCCTGCTGGGGCCCAACGGCGCGGGCAAGACCACCACCCTGCGGGTGCTGATGGGGCTGACCCAGCCGACCGCCGGGGAGATCTACGTGTTCGGTCGTCGGCTGGTGCCCGGCTCGCCGGTGCTGTCCCGCATCGGGGCGCTGGTGGAGGGGCCGGGATTCCTGCCGCACCTCTCCGGCCTGGCGAACCTGCGGGCGTACTGGCGGGCCACCGGGCGACCGGCCGAGGACGCGCACTTCGACGAGGCGTTGGAGATCGCCGGGCTGGGCGACTCGGTGCACCGGAAGATCAAGAACTACAGCCACGGCATGCGCCAGCGGCTCGCCATCGCCCAGGCCATGCTGGGCCTACCGGAGCTGTTGGTGCTGGACGAGCCGACCGACGGGCTCGACCCGCCGCAGATCGCCGAGATGCGCCGGGTCCTGCAGCGGTACGCCACCGACGGGCGGGCGGTGCTGGTCTCCAGTCACCTGCTGGCCGAGGTGGAGCAGACCTGCACGCACGCGGTGGTGGTCAACAAGGGCCGGATCGTGGCCTCCGGGCCGGTCCAGGAGATCGTGGGCGAGTCGCCGAGCGTGCTGTTCGACGTCACCGATCCGGAGGCGGCGCGGGCCGTGCTGGACCGGCTGCACGGCGTACGGGTGTTGCCGGAGAGCGACGGGCAGTTGGTGGTGGACACCAACGGCACGGCCCGCAGCGAGGTGGTGGCCGAGCTGGTGCGCGCCGGCATCGGGGTGGACCGGGTGGTGCCCCGGCGACGCCTGGAAGACGCGTTCCTCGCCCTGGTGGGCGAGAACTCTCGGGGAAGCGGTGACCGGTGATGGCTGTTGTCGACGCGGGTGAGGCCCGGGGCTACCGGCCGTCGGCCACCCTGCCCTTCGCGGCGGAGTTCCGCCGGCAGGCGTCCCGGCGGCGGACCCAGCTTGCGCTCGGGTTCATGGTGCTGCTGCCGCTGATCATCCTGATCGCCTTCCAGTTCAACTCCGGCGGCGACGACGACAACGGCAACAACGAGTTCGCCAGCCTTGTCGACCTGGCCACCTCCGGCGGGCTCAACTTCACCCTCTTCTCGATCTTCGTGTCGGCGTCGTTCCTGCTGGTGGTGGTCGTCGCGCTGTTCTGCGGCGACACGGTGGCCAGCGAGGCGAGCTGGGGGAGCCTGCGCTACCTGCTGGCGATCCCGGTACCCCGGGCCCGGCTGCTGACGGTGAAGCTGGTGGTCGCGCTCGCGTACTCGGGTCTGGCCCTGGTGTTGTTGGCCGGCACCGCCCTGCTCGCGGGGACCCTGCGCTACGGCTGGTCGCCGCTGCGCAGCACGGTGGCCGCCGAGCTGGAGCCGGGGGAGGGGCTGCTCCGGTTGCTGGCCGTACTCGGCTACCTGGCGGTCGTACTCCTGGTGGTGGCCGGCCTGGCGTTCCTGCTGTCGGTGACGACGGACGCCGCGCTGGGCGCGGTCGGCGGAGCGGTCCTGCTGTGGATCCTGTCCAGCATCCTGGACCAGATCACCGCCCTGGGCGGGCTGCGGGACTTTCTGCCCACCCACTTCAGCACCGCCTGGCTGGGGTTGCTCTCCACACCGGTGCAGACCGACGACGTGGTACGCGGCACCATCTCGGCGATCAGCTACGCGACGCTGTTCTGGGGGTTGGCGTTCTGGCGCTTCACCCGCAAGGACATCACGTCGTAGGCGTCCGCCAGGCGCTGACGCCGATCCGCCCGGTGTTGCCCACGTCGACCGGGCCGTCCGGGTCGACCTCCTCGGCCGGCTGACCGGCGGCGGGCGCCACCGTCAGGTACGCCCCGTCGGTGGCGACCACCGTCGAGTCGGTGACCAGGTTGCGCCAGAGGACGCTGGCGATGGCCCGTTCGCCGGGTGCCAGGGTGATCTCGCGGGGTGGCTGGTCGTAGCCGGACGTGATGTCCTTCGCCCCGTTCTGCACCGCCAGGATGATCGGCTTGCGCTGCTCGTCGAGGACCCACACCGTCGGGTACCCGTTGAGCCGGTACGGGCGGTCACCGCAGTTGACCAGCTCCAGGCCGAGGGCGCGCAGCCCCATCGCGGCGTCCCCGCCGGTCGAGCGGATCCGGACACCGGATGCCGGGCACTCGGCCACCGGGGCGACACTCGCCGACGGGGTCGGACTCGTCGTGGAGGTGGCCTTGGGCGGGGGACCGGTGGGGTCGCCGCCCTGCCCGGCGTGATCGCGCGGCACGCAGGCGCTGAGCGTGACCAGCAGAGCGGCCCCCGCGCCGATTCGTCGCCCCCAGGCGTTGCGGAAGATCATCTCCTGATCCTCGCGCACCGACGCCCCCGGCCGCTGCCCGGGCGGTCGTCGTTCGCGCTAGATCGCCGCTGTGGGCCTGCCGATGCCAAGATCCGCGCAACTTCCCTGTTGTTGCTGCTTGCGGCGCGCGGGAGGCAGCAACAACCCTGATGTTGTGCGGATCTTCGGGCGCTGAGGGGGTTGGGGTGTGGTTACCCGGTAGCCGATGCCACGTCGTCGTCCGGCTCGCATAGCCTGTCGGGGTGGTCGGTGGGCAGGGCGCAGCGGGCACCGCCGGGCAGTCGGTGGTCGCACCAGACGCGGGTACGCACGAACTGGCGGTCCTCCTCGCTCAACGTCGTCTCACCGAAGTCGATCGCGGTGACGTGCCCGAGCGAGTCACGCAGCGCCTCGGCCAGCGCCCGCGCGCCGTCGACGCTGGTCAGGGTGGTGGGTAGGTGAACGATCCAGCGTGGCGGTACCTCGTACTCCGTCATGGTTCTTCCCTTGGTTCGGGCGGCGCCGGTCCTGGGTCCGGCGTCAGGTGGTCGCTCCGGACAACCCTTCGGTGTACGACGTGAGCGCCTCCACGGCCGCTGTAAGGCTCTCGGCCATCAGGTCGAGCTGTTCGGCGGCCCGGGACCACTGCCCGCTCGCCGCCTCGGCGGCCAGGTCGGGCTGGCCGGCTTCGGCGAGTTGCTGCCGAGCCGTGGTGATCCGCGCCGGAAGCTGACCGACCCGCGCGGCGGCGGCACCAAACTGGTCGCGGGCGGTGTCCAACACCTCGACCAGGTCGCCGATGCTGGGCTGGCCGGCTGCGGTGCGTAGCCGGCTCGCACCGTCGCTGAGCTGCCGTTCCGCGTCAGCGGCCAGGTCGAGCGCATCGTCCCCGCGACGCCGCGCGTGCCGGGTCGCCGGGTGGGCACAGCCGGCGCTGGTCCGCTCCAACAGGACGGTCGCAGCGGCTACCGCGAGGTACGTCTCGCGCAGCTCGCCGGCCACCTGCTCGACTTCCCAGGCGGCGCTCGCCTCGGTCACGGTCACGGGGGCCTCCTCTCGCATTGATCGGTGCCGGAGCAGCGCGACAACCAGCTCAGATGGGGGACATCCGAGCCGCTTTGCGCGCTGCCCCGGCAGGGGGAACCGCCCAGTGCCTAGCTGGAAGTTCCTCTTCCCAGCTTTACCGGTAATGCCGGTAAAGTCAACGATGCGCTTGAGGTGACTCGCGTCGTCGTGATCAGATGGGCATGCCTAGCTGGGAGTACCTTGCATGCCCACACCACGGAAGTTCGAGCCGCACTACCGGCGGATCATCGCCGACATCAGAAGGCGTATCGCCGACGGTGAGTGGCCGCCTGGGCACAAGCTGCCGTCCACCAAAGAGTTGGCAGACCTGTACAACGTCGGTAGCCAGTCGACTGTCCGGCAAGCCATCACGATCTTGATTGAGACCGGTGAGTTGTACGGCCACCAAGGACTGGGCGTCTTCGTGGCTGAATAGTCCTCAGCTCGGGGACTGCGATACACGTCGATACTCGATACCGTCACCAGGTGTATTTCAACCAAGGGCGGATTGCCCGATGAGCATCGCCGAGCTGAAGGCGACCCTTGGTGCCGCCATCGAGTCGGCCCGCCAAGGCCGCCGAACCCTCGATCAGGCGATTGCTGAGGCCGAATCAGCGACCAGCGAAGCGGCCCGAGTCCTCCGAGGCAGTCGGCATGCTGAGGTGACGCGGGCGCACAGTGCACTCCGTTCCGCCCAAGCCGAGATAGAACCGACTCGCCGCCGTTTCGATGCCATTGCCGAGAAGGTGGGCGACTACCGCTCGCGGCTCGGATGACCAGCGTAGGCGAGGTGGTCGCGCAGCTCGTGGCGATACGAGCAAGCCTCGACAGCGCTGCGGTGACAGCGTCGCGCGCGCGGGCGGACGCCGAACAGGCGCTCGCTCACCTGACTGAAGCTCTCCGGAATGGCACCAATCAACGGCTGGCAGCCGCTGCCGCAGATGCGGAAGTCGCCAGGGACAAAGCAGGTCGCTACGCGCGGCTGCTGGCCGACGCTGCCCGGCACATCAGCGCCTACGTAAACGTCATCGCTCCCGGCGCCGCACCAGTAGACCCGTCCGTCGACGCCTCCACGCCCTCCGGCGAGCGTCTGGTCACCGAGGCCGAAGCCCGCGGCAGCAAAGCCGACGTCCTGTGGCGACGGCAGGTCCAGAAGGCGGACGACACCGAAGACGCTTTGAAGAAGAGCGAGAGTGGCGCGAAGGAGTTCTACAAGTTCCTGAGGCAGGACAATGGCGGCGGATCGAGTACTGGCACTGCCTCGCCGGGACCGGCTCAAGCTTCTCCCCAAATCGACAACCCCGTGACGGCGCTGGTGATGGCGGCCGGTGCGGTGGCGGTCATGGCCAAAGCGATGTGGAACTATGGCCACACTCGACGAGCGAGGAGACGGGACAGCGATGATCAAGTCCGACCTGATCGAGTACGTCCGGACGATGATCCGGAGTGACTACGCTGCCAACGAGTCCGTCGGTGCCCGGCTCGATGCCGAAGGCTGGGACGGTTTCCCACGGTTCCTTGCCGCTCTGTTCTTTGTGGCAGTCGACCGACGATTTGGCGAGACCGCAGACCGGGTCGGAGTGATCAAGTTTGTCGCAGAGTTGCGAGCCCAGTACGAGGGCGGCCCTGAGATCCGAGCCGACGACGCTGAGTCGTTGATCCTGGCAACCATCGACCCCTCGCTTGACTACACGGTCAGCCCCGAAATGATCGGGCGGATCCAGGCGGCGACGGTCCAGAAGATCTTCACGGAAGAAGGTCTCGTCGACTCTGCGCTGGACACCCTGCTCTCAGAGGCAGCCGACCTCGCATCGCGGGACTAGCGCCTGAGCCCGCGCCCGGTGTGTGATCGGCGCGCACAACCGGCTCGAGATGCTGTAGCCCTCGTCTACCCGAGGACGCTCATGTAGTTTCGGGCGGCCTGCGAGCTGCCCTGGAGCAGCGTCATCGCCTCCACGAGGCGTTGCTTGCCCTGCTCGGCGCGGGCAATCGCTTCGGCCAGCGTTGGGTGTCCGGTGCCGGCGGCCACAGCCCGAAGTCTTGCCATGGTCTGCTCGGTTGCCTCGACGGCGGCGCGAATCTGCTGCTGGGTGGCATTTCCTTGATCCGCAGCCTGTGCGAGCGCCGCCTTGACTTCCTCGATGCTCGCCATGCGCGCCTCCCGACCTTCGATGCGAAGCGATGTCGCGCCGCGTGTCGAAGCGGACACTATCCGACATCTGCGCGCTGCCGCAGTCCCGGCTGCCAGGTCGAGGCGCTGCCCCCGCGCCCCTCGGCGGCAGCGCTTGCCCCATTTTCAGGGCAGCTCGACAGGGTGTACGGACACCACGCCAGCCGGTACGTTGAGGGCTCGGGAGCGCTCCCAGCGTCGGTGACGGCCATCGTGGTGGGCGGTCAAAACAGGGCAAATCGCAGCTTCGGCCTCGCGCGCTTCAGGTTCTTCCGCCGGGGATTTTCCCACTAGCAAGGAATTTATTAACATCGATGGCTTGAGGCCCCACCATGGAAGAGATCTGTTCCCTTCGATGGAGGTCTCCATGAACGTCTCTCGGCTCGGCGGGCCGACCCTGTCCCTCTTCCGCATCGTGATCGGCCTGCTGTTCACCCTGCACGGCCTCGCGTCGGTCTTCGGGTTGTTCGGCGGCAACTCGACGACCGGCAAGGCCATACCGCTCGGCACCTGGCCGGGCTGGTGGGCCGCCCTGATCCAGCTCATCTGCGGCGCGCTGGTGCTGGTCGGACTCTTCGCCCGACCCGCCGCGCTGCTCGCGTCCGGCTCGATGGCGTACGCCTACTTCGTCGTGCACCAGCCGGACGACCTGCTGCCGCTGCGCAACGGCGGTGAGCTGGCAGCCCTCTTCTGCTGGTCGTTCCTGCTGGTCGCGACGCTCGGCGCGGGCCCGTGGGCGCTCGACTCGGTGCTCTTCAAGCGGCGTGCCGAGGTGCCGTCGATGGCCGAGCCCAGCCCGGTCAACGCCTGACCGACCCGTAACGCGCGTCGCCGGAGCCTCGGCGTGTCGGCTCCGGCGACGCGTGCGCGGACGGGTCAGCCAAAGGGCGTGGACAGGTCAGTCAAGGGCGTGGACGGGTCAGGCCGCAGGGCGGGGAGTGAGGACCGCGTCCAGGAGGCCGGGGTAGAGCTTGTCCACCTCGTCGCGGCGCAGCCGGACCAGGCGGCTCGTGCCGGCGGCCCGGGTACGCGTCAGGCCGGCCTCGCGCAGCACCTTCAGATGGTGGCTCCGGGTCGCCTTCGAGACGCCGAAGTCGAAGCTGCCGCAGGCCGCCTCGCCGCCCTCGGCGAGCGCCCGGACGATCTGCAACCGCACGTCATCGGCGAGCGCGGCCAGTACGGCGGTGACCGGTACGGCGGTCAGGTCGGGTTCGTGCAGCTCCATGTGACCAGCCTAACCCTTGTTCGACAACGATCGAACAACACCCTAAGGTCGGTGTTGTTGGTTCGAAGATACTCGAACATTGGAGCTGACGATGCGATCCCGCGCCGCCGCCTACCCGCTGCTCGCCGCGCTCGCCTGGGGTGCGATGTTCCCGATCCTGGCCACCGCGCTGGCGAGGGTCGACCCGCTCAACCTGACCACCGCCCGCTATCTGTTCGCCGCCGTCATCCTGGTCGGCATCCTGCTGCTCCGCGAGGGGTCTGCCGCGCTGCGCCTCGGCGGTCGGGGAGTCGAGGTGGTGGTGCTGGGTGTCGTCGGCTTCGCCGGCTTCAACCTGCTCACCAACCTGGCCCTCGAACACGCGGCCCCGCAGCAGATCTCCCTGTTCGTGGCGACCACCCCGATCATCACCCAACTGGTCCGGTGGGCCCGGGACGGCGTACGGCCGAAGCCTGCCCTGCTGACCCTCTCCCTGGTGGCGCTCCTCGGCGTCGGCCTGGTGATCACCCGCGGAAGCCTGGCCGGGCTCGGCCAGTTCGGTCTCGGCGGCCTCATGATGATCGGCGCGGTGCTCGGCTGGGCCATCTACACCCACGGCGCGACCCGGTTCGGCGCGTGGTCACCGCTGCGCTTCACCACGCTGACCGCGCTCGCCGGCACGGCCGCCATGGTGGTCGCGAGCATCGGCGCCGACGCCGTCGGGTGGCAGCACGCGCCGGCCGCCGCCGACCTGGTGGCGGTCACCCCCCAACTGGCGTACGCGGTGCTCGTCGCCGCCGTCGTCGCGGTGCTGGCGTGGAACACCGGCGTGCAGCGGCTGGGCGCGGCCAACGCCGCCCTGTTCATGAACCTCGTCCCGGTGACCACGTTCGTCGTGCAGATCGCCCGTGGCTACCGGCCGGAGGGGGTCGAACTGGTCGGCGCGGCGATCACCATCGCCGCGCTGGTCGCCGCGAACCTCGCGGCGCGCACCCGCACCCGGCCCTCGTCGTCGCCCCGGTCGACGGCGGTCACCGATCCCGTCGCGGTAGTCGACCCGGTGGCGGTGGCGGCCCGCTGACCCACTGGCTGGGATGCCCGGTGGAGGCGCCGGGCAACGTTGCCTAGACTTGACGGCACAACTGCATACCTCATCCAGAGGGGCTGAGGGATACGGCCCGACGACGCCCCGGCAACCACCCCGCGCGCTCACCGCTGAGCGACCCGCGGGGCAGGTGCCAATTCCGTCCCCGCCGCACCGTGCGATGCGGGGAAAGATGAGAGGACTCTCGACATGACGTCGACGCTCGCCGCCTCCGGCATCGACACCTCCGCCAGCCCCGCCCGCGCCCTCGTCTGCCGCGCCTGTTCGGCCCGCTACCCGCTCGCCGCCCAGCACGCCTGTTACGAGTGTTTCGGTCCGCTGGAAGTCGACTACGACACCGCGGCCCTCGCCACGGTCACCCGCGAGCAGATCGAGGCCGGCCCGAACAACATCTGGCGGTACGCCGCGCTGCTGCCCGCCGGGCAGGACCCGGCCACCCGGGTCACCCTCGACCCGGGGCTGACCCCGCTGGTGGCGGCCCCGCACCTCGCCGCCGAGCTGGGCATCACCGCGCCGCTCTGGGTCAAGGACGACAGCGCCAACCCGACCCACTCGTTCAAGGACCGGGTCGTCTCGGTGGCGCTGACCGCCGCGAAGGCGCTCGGGTTCACCCGGTTCGCCTGCGCCTCCACCGGCAACCTGGCCAACTCGGTGGCCGCGCACGCCGCCCGCGCCGGCGTGCCCTCGATCGTCTTCATCCCCAGCGACCTGGAGCAGGGCAAGGTCATCACCACCGCTGTGTACGGCGGCGAACTGGTCGCCATCGACGGCTCGTACGACGACGTCAACCGGCTCTGCGGCGAGCTGGTGGAGACCGACGAGTTCGAGGACACGGCGTTCGTCAACGTGAACGTCCGGCCGTACTACGCGGAAGGCTCCAAGACCCTCGGGTACGAGGTGGCCGAGCAGCTCGGCTGGCGGATCCCCGCCCAGGTGGTCATCCCGATGGCCAGCGGCGAACTGCTCACCAAGATTGACAAGGCGTTCTCCGAGCTGGTCGAGATCGGCCTGGTCGAGGCCCCGGCGGGCGGCTGGAAGGTGTTCGGGGCGCAGTCGGCCGGCTGCAACCCGATCGCGACGGCCCTGCACGCCGACACCGACACGATCATCCCGGTCAAGCCCACCGGCATCGCCAAGTCGCTCAACATCGGCGACCCGGCCGCCGGCCTCTACGCCCTGGAGGCGGTGCGCCGCACCGGCGGGTGGATGGAGTACGCCGACGACGACGAGATCCGCGCCGGCATCCGCGACCTGGCCCGTACCACCGGGGTGTTCGCCGAGACGGCGGGCGGCGTCACCGCGGCGGTGCTGCGCAAGCTGGTCGAGTCCGGCCGGCTCGACCCCACGGCGGAGACGGTCATCTTCAACACCGGCGAAGGACTGAAGACGATCGACGCGGTGGCCGCCCAGGTCGGCCCGACCCACCAGATCAAGCCGTCCCTGCGTGCCGCCCGCGACGCCGGCCTGCTCGGCTGAATCCACCGGGTGACTGGATTTTCGCTGTGAGTGTGGAAAACCCGCCGCGCAGGACTTGACGGCAGGAACCGGACGGCGCAAGATGCTCCGTGCGGGAGGGCATTTCGCCGAAGACTTTTGAAGTTCTTGCGACCCAACGCCGGAGGCGTTGTGCGAGTGTCCCTCCCGACCACGTCCGACAGGGCCAGCGAAAATTCGCTGGCCCTGTCGCTTTTGCACCTGCCAGGCTCGCCCACATGAGCATCACGATCGCGCCGTTCGACGGCACCGACCGGACCGCGGTCGACGAGGCGTACCGGATCGGAGCGGCGGCCACCGAGGCCGACCTGCCCGACTTCCCGCCGTCCTGCCGGCAACGCTTCGACGCCCAATTTCACACCCCGATGCCCGGCACCCGCTCCCTCTGGGCGCTGGCCCGGCTGGACGGGGTGCCCGCCGGTTACCTTCAGCTCGACCTGCCGCAGCTCGACAACACCGACAACGCCACCGCCGAGCTGACGGTCCGTCCGGACCTGCGTCGCCGGGGCGTCGGCCGGGCCCTGCACGAGTACGGGGTACGCCTGCTCCGCGAGCACGACCGCAAACGGGTCGTCGTGATGGCTGTCGCCGCGCTACCCGGCGGTCCGGCCCGACCGGCGGCGGGCGCGGCGTTCGCCACCGCGATGGGCGCGCACTCCGCGCTGGCCGAGGTGCGCCGCCGGCTGGCCATCGCCGACATCGACCGGGTCGCGCTGCGAGCGGCGCTGGCCGAGGCCCAGCCCCGCGCCGAGGGCTACCGGTCCGTCTCCTGGCAGGGCACCACCCCGCCGGAGTACCTGGCGGACATCGCCTACCTGGACGGCCGGCTCATGACGGACGCGCCCATGGGCGACGTGCAGTGGGAACCCGAGCAGGTCGACGCCGAGCGCATCCGGGGCAACGAACGCGCCCTGGACGCCCGGGGTCGGCGGCGCTACCACCTCGCGATGCGACACGAGGCGTCCGGCCGGCTGGTCGCCTGGACCCTGCTCGACGTGGGCGCCTCCGTCGACTGGCACGCGTACCAGCAGATCACCCTCGTCGACCCGGCCCACCGTGGTCACCGGCTGGGCCTCATCGCCAAGGCGGAGAACCTGCACCACCTGCTCACCCACGAGCCCGCCGTACGCGTCATCGACACCTGGAACGCGGCGAGCAACAGCTACATGGTGGCGATCAACGAGCAGCTCGGGTTCCGCCCGGTGGACGCCTGGGACAACTGGCAGCTCACTCTCTGACGGGTATCCGCCGCTACTGCTCGCGGACCTTGCTCAGGCATGATGGCGGCATGACGGAGACCCCGCATCCCCTGTACGACAGGCACGCCGACACCCTCAACCGTGCGCTGACCGCGATCACGGAGCGGGGCTACTGGTCCGCCTATCCCGAGTCCCCCAGCCCCCGGGTGTACGGCGAGACCGCCGCCGCCGACGGCAAGGCCGCCTTCGAGGCGTACCTCGGTGCTGACTTTCCCCTCGACCAGCCCGCCGCTGGCGAGCGGATCGCCACCGAGACGAGCCCGTTCGGCGTCGACCTGGCGGTGCGGTACCCGCACGCCGGCACCGACGAGTTGGTCGCCGCCGCGTCCGCCGCGTTGCCGGCCTGGCGCGACGCCGGCCCGCAGGCCCGGGTGGGCGTCTGCCTGGAGATCCTCGACCGGCTGCACAAGCACATCTTCGAGCTGGCCAACGCGGTGCAGTTCACCAGCGGGCAGGCGTTCGTGATGGCCTTCCAGGCCGGTGGCGCGCACGCGCTGGACCGGGCGCTGGAGGCGCTGGCGTACGCGTACGCCGAGATGACCCGGCACCCGGGCACGGCCGGCTGGGAGAAGGCCGCCGGCAAGGGCGACCCGCTGCGGATGATCAAGACGTTCCACGTGGTCCCGCGTGGCGTGGCGCTGGTGATCGGGTGCAACACCTTCCCGACCTGGAACTCGTACCCCGGGCTGTTCGCGTCGCTGGTCACCGGTAACCCGGTGATCGTGAAGCCGCACCCGCGCGCGGTGCTGCCGCTGGCGATCACCGTGAAGTACGCGCGGGAGGTGCTGGCCGAGGCCGGCTTCGACCCGAACCTGGTCCTGCTGGCGGCCGAGGCCCCCGGTGAGAAGCTCGCCAGCGACCTGGCCCTGCACCAGGCCGTGAAGATCGTCGACTTCACCGGTTCCACCGAGTACGGCGACTGGCTGGAGACGCACGCCCGGCAGGCGTCGGTCTACACCGAGAAGGCCGGCCTGAACACGGTCGTCATCGACTCCACCGACGACTTCGCCGGCATGTGCCGCAACCTCGGTTTCACGCTGACCCTCTACAGCGGGCAGATGTGCACCACGTCGCAGAACATCCTCATCCCGGCCGGCGGCATCGAGACCGACCAGGGGCACAAGAGCTTCGACGAGGTGGCCGGCGGGATCGCGGCGGCGATCGGCAAACTGACCGCCGACCCGGCCCGGGGGGTCGAGCTGACCGGCGCCATCGTCAACGACGGGGTGCTGGAGCGGCTGGCCGAGGTCACCAAGGTTGGCGAGCCGGTGCTGGAGTCGCGGACGGTGGCGCACCCGTCGTACGCCGACGCGGTGGTGCGTACCCCGACGGTCGTGAAGCTGACCGCGGACGACGCCCAGACGTACGGCCGGGAGTGGTTCGGGCCGATCTCCTTCGCCATCGCGACCGACTCCACCGCGCACAGCCTGGAGTTGATGCGCCGGACCATCGGCGAGAAGGGCGCGCTGACCGCCGGGGTCTACTCGACCGACGAGGCGGTGCTGGACGCCGCCGAGGCGGTCGCGGTCGAGGTCGGTGTGCACCTGTCCGCCAACCTCACCGGCGGTGTCTTCGTGAACCAGTCGGCGGCCTTCTCCGACTTCCACGGCAGCGGCGCCAACGCGGCGGCCAACTCCGCCCTGACCGACGGCGCCTACGTGGCCAACCGGTTCCGGATCGTGCAGTCCCGCCGCCACGCCTGACCTCTCGTGGTGATCAAGAGGTTCGCGTCAGAAATGACGCTGTTCTTGACGCGAACCTCTTGATCACCGGGGTCGGTGGGGGGAGGGGGGGTTAGGCTGTTCGGCGCATTTGTAGTTCGGTTAGGGCGGGGATGGTGGGGTGGGGGACCCGTACGCCGGTGTCCTTGAAGCCGAGGCGCTGGTAGGCCCGGTAGGCGCGGTCGTTGCCGACCACCACCTCCAACAGCAGCTCCGGCCGGCCGCAGTCCCGCGACCAGGCGGCCACCCCGTCGATCAGCTCGCCGAGCAGCCCGCTGCCCCGCCAGGCCGGCGTGACGTACACGGCGTAGATCACGGTGAGGCCCGGCTCGTTAGGGGCGACCGTTCCACCGGCGTGCCCGACGAGCCGGCCGCCCGGATCCGCGACGAACTGCGCGGTGTGCGGACCGGTCGACGTGAACGCCACCCGGGCGGCGAACTCGTTGTGCGGTCGGGCCGCGGCATCCGCCAACGTCTCCAGGAAGGCCAACGGCGCGTCGGCGAGCATCTCCAGTCGCAGCGCCCGCATCCGGGCGGCGTCCTGCGGTCGTACCCGGTGGATCCGCGCCTGCCGCAGGGGCGCGGAGCCCGTGTTGGTGCTCATGACCGCATGCCTACCACAGGGGCGGACGCGCACCGGTGACCCGTGCCGCCAGACCCCCTCCATCCGGTCCAAACGCAACCATCGTCATGAATCCGACGGAGCCTCGGATCGCTACGAACTATGCCCGATTTGTGGTCGTGCGCTCCCGTCACTCCTCGTGTAGCGTGCGATTTCGATCACCTCTTTCAACGGTCGCCGTCGATCGCTGAGGTGGTGGTTCGTGGGTGTCCGGCGGTGCCGGACGGCCGGGCAGGCAACGCCGCGCAGAGTGAGGGAAGTGCACCGTGGCACAGGGTTCTGTGAAGTGGTTCAACGCCGAGAAGGGTTACGGCTTCATCGCCGTCGACGGCGGTCAGGACGTGTTCGTCCACTTCTCCGCGATCGAGATGGACGGCTACAAGGCGCTCGACGACGGTCAGCGGGTCGAGTTCGAGATCGCCCAGGGTCAGAAGGGCCCGCAGGCGGAGCACGTCCGCGTCATCGGCTGACCGATCCCGATCTGCTCGCCGGCTGTTGCGCGACCGGCTGGCGAGTCGGGGCTGCGGCGCGGACGCCGGCCCGGGAAGATCGTGAACCGTTCCAGCCGATGCTGAGGAGGGTTCATGACCGACCAGTCGCCGCCACCCGCCACGCCCTCCGGGCCGGGTGAGCCGAGCCGGCCCGACCCGACGTCACCCGGCGACGGCTCCGGCGCGTCACCAGTTCCGGGCACCCCGCCCGTCCCGGACGCTGGCCTGCCGCACGCGGGCCCGCCGCCGCAGAGCGGGGACCCGGCGCAGGCGTGGGGTCAGCCCGCCGGTCCGCCGCCGGGCTGGGGTCCCGCCCAGGGAGCATGGGGTCAGCCCGGTGGTCCGCCGCCGCAGGGCTGGGCCTTTCCGCCCACCGGCGGCTACCCGCCGGGGGCCGGTCCCTACGGCGGTCAGCCGTGGTATCCGGGGGCACCGGTCGGCTGGTACCCGCCGGGTTACGGCCTCGACCCGAACGACGCCCTGGTCACTCCGCCCGGCGCCGGTATCGGGGGCTGGTTCGACCGGTTCTGGGGCGCGCTGCGCCGGGGCTGGCGGCAGTTGGTGCCGATCATGCTGCTCACTCAGGTCCTGCCGGCGGCGGTGCTGTCGGTCATCTCGTTCGGTCTGGACCCGTCGCCCACCTGGGCGGCGCAGGCCGAGACGGACCCGTCGGCCGGGCTGCCGGACAACTTCGCCACCAGCCTGTTGACCCTCGTCGTCGTGCTGGTCGGCGGCAGCCTGCTGATCGGCCTGGTGCAGGCGCTGGGCTGGGCCGCGGGCAGTTGGGTGATCACCCAGCAGGCGGCCGGCCGGCCCGCCCGGCTCGACGCGGCGCTGCGGTACGGGCTGCGCCGGGCCGTCGGCCTGTGGGGTTGGACGCTGCTGGTCAGCCTGCTCATCGGCATCGGAGTCTGCTTCTGCGTGCTGCCGGGGATCTACCTGGCGTTCGCGTTGAGCATGGCCGGCCCGGTCTACCTGTTCGAGCGGGACAACCCGATCGGCCGGTCGTTCCGGATGTTCCACGACCGGCTCGGAATGCTGCTCGGCCGGGTGGCCCTGGTGGGCGCGGCGGTGATCATCGGAACCGTGGTGCCCGGCATCCTGGAGTCCGCCGGCACCGGCGCGTTCGGCGAGGATCCGTTCGCGTCCCCGGGCCCCGCGGTCGGGGTGGTGGTGGTCATCGCCGTCACGGCGGTGCTGGCCCTGCCGGCCCACCTCGCCCAGTTGGTCGGTCTGCTGATCACGTACGCCGAGCAACGGGCTCATGAGGGGCCCGTGAACGGGGCCACACTGGCCGCGGAACTCGACTGACCGGGCTCATCGTGCTTGCACTCGGCAGGTGAGAGTGCTAAACAAGTCATTGGCACTCGCATACCGTGAGTGCCAATGGTCGGGACGGTGGGGCCTGGTTGCGCCGGTGTGGAGACACCGGGGCAGCACATGGCCGGTCGTCGCGGGCTATCCGGCCCGGCCGAAGGACGTCGTCGTCGCCAGGTGGCGACGTCCCAAGGTGCGTACACCAGGCGGCCCATCCGGGGCACACATCTCGGGTGGCCCGTGAGTGTCCAGGAGGACAACGCCGTATGGCCAAGATGATCGCGTTCGACGAAGAGGCGCGCCGCGGCCTCGAGCGGGGCATGAACCAGCTCGCCGACGCCGTAAAGGTGACCCTCGGCCCCAAGGGCCGCAACGTCGTGCTCGAGAAGAAGTGGGGTGCCCCCACCATCACCAACGATGGTGTGAGCATCGCCAAGGAGATCGAGCTCGAGGACCCGTACGAGAAGATCGGCGCTGAGCTGGTCAAGGAGGTCGCCAAGAAGACCGACGACGTTGCCGGTGACGGCACGACGACGGCGACCGTCCTGGCCCAGGCCCTGGTTCGCGAGGGCCTGCGCAACGTGGCCGCCGGCGCCAACCCGATGGCCCTGAAGCGGGGCATCGAGGCCGCGGTCGCGAGCGTCTCGGAGGAGCTGTCCAAGCTCGCCAAGGACGTCGAGACCAAGGAGCAGATCGCCTCCACCGCCTCCATCTCCGCTGGCGACAGCACTGTCGGCGAGATCATCGCCGAGGCGATGGACAAGGTCGGCAAGGAAGGCGTCATCACCGTCGAGGAGAGCAACACCTTCGGGCTGGAGCTGGAGCTCACCGAGGGTATGCGCTTCGACAAGGGCTACATCTCGGCCTACTTCATGACCGACCCGGAGCGTATGGAGGCCGTCTTCGACGACCCGTACATCCTGATCGTCAACAGCAAGATCTCGTCGGTGAAGGACCTGCTCCCGATCCTGGAGAAGGTCATGCAGGGCGGCAAGCCGCTGCTGATCATCGCCGAGGACATCGAGGGCGAGGCCCTGGCCACCCTGGTCGTCAACAAGGTCCGGGGCACCTTCAAGTCGGTCGCCGTCAAGGCGCCGGGCTTCGGTGACCGCCGCAAGGCCATGCTGGGCGACATCGCCATCCTCACCGGCGGCCAGGTCATCAGCGAGGAGGTCGGCCTCAAGCTCGACGCCGTCAGCGTCGACATGCTGGGCCACGCCCGCAAGGTCGTCGTCACCAAGGACGAGACCACCATCGTCGACGGTGCCGGTGACGCCGAGCAGATCCAGGGCCGGGTCAACCAGATCCGGGCCGAGATCGACAAGAGCGACTCCGACTACGACCGCGAGAAGCTGCAGGAGCGGCTGGCCAAGCTGGCCGGTGGCGTTGCGGTCATCAAGGTCGGCGCGGCCACCGAGGTCGAGCTGAAGGAGCGCAAGCACCGCATCGAGGACGCCGTTCGCAACGCGAAGGCGGCCGTCGAGGAGGGCATCGTCCCCGGTGGTGGCGTCGCGCTGGTGCAGGCCGGCAAGACCGCCTTCGACAAGCTGGACCTGGTCGGCGACGAGGCGACCGGTGCCAACATCGTCAAGGTCGCGCTGGACGCCCCGCTGCGGCAGATCGCCGTCAACGCCGGCCTCGAGGGCGGCGTCGTGGTGGAGAAGGTCCGTAACCTCGAAGCGGGTCACGGCCTCAACGCCGCCAACGGCGAGTACGTCGACCTGCTGGCCGCGGGCATCATCGACCCGGCCAAGGTGACGCGTTCGGCGCTGCAGAACGCGTCGTCGATCGCCGCGCTGTTCCTCACCACCGAGGCCGTCGTCGCGGACAAGCCGGAGAAGACCCCGGCTGCCCCGGCTGGCCCGGGTGGCGGGGACATGGACTTCTGAGTCCAGTTCCGACACACCGAACGGGGCGGGCCGCTGACGCGGTCCGCCCCGTTCGTCGTCAGGTGGGCAGTGGACGCTGGTTGCGGCGCTTCTGCGCCCGGTCGTACGGCGGCAGCGACCGGATCGGCGCGTCCACCATCTCCTGCGGTTCCTCGGTCGCCGGTCGGCCGTCGGTGCTCATCTCGGCCAGTTGTTCGGCGTCGCCGTAATCCAACCGGTCGAACGGCAGTTGGCCGGGCAGTTCGTCGGCCGGCTTCCAGGTGATCGGCGGGCCGTCCTCGGTCTGGTCGTCATCCGTGGTCATGGCTGCCTCCTCTACCGAAACGGTAGGGGGCGTCGATGCCCGACGCGGACGAATGGGTCAATGTCCCATTTGACCGCTATTCGGCCCCAAGCCGTCGCCGGTACAGGAAGAAGACCCGCTCGATCCGCGCACCCGCGCTGCCCGAGTAGAACGGCACCGGCCCCACCCAGCCGATCTCCGCCCGGTCCAGTCCCGCCGCACGCTGATCCCGCAGGCAGCGTCGCAGCAGCACTCCGCCGATGCCCGAGCCCTCGGCGGCCGGGGCGGTGCCCATCGGCCCGAACCAGCTCGGCCGGGACGATCCGTAGGCGGCGAAGCCCAGCACCTCGCCGGCCCGCTCCGCCAGGTGGCAGCCGGCCCCCTCGCGGCCCACCGATCCGGCCAGCTCACCGTCCCAGGCGCCGCCGAAGGTGGACCGGGCGAACGCGGTCAGCGCCGGCAGGTCAGCGGGCTCGGCCCGCCGTACCGTGATGCCCTGCCCGGCCAGCCGCCGCTCGGTTGCCTCCGTCGACCGCAGCGCCGGGGACTCGTCGTACGACAGGTCCGCCGTCATGTTCCAGGCGGTCCGGTCCTGCTGGTAGCCGAGCGCGAGGGCCGCGCACACCGCCGGCGTGTACCGCACGTCGATGCCCGGCCAGGCGTAGTACGGCGGGTTTCCGGCCAGCAGCACCTCGGTCACGCCGTGCTCGGCGAGCGCCCGCTCGGCCCGGGCGACCAGGCTGCGGCCCACGCCCCGGCGACGCTGCCCCGGCAGTACGGCGACCAGGTCCACGTGCCCGATGCCCGGCTCCGTCGGCGACACCGAGCAGAGCAGCACCCCGACCAGGTCGCCGGCCCGGTACGCCCCCAGCCCGATCACCGTCCGGTCGACGGCGGCCCGCGGCCAGAGGACGTCCACGACGGCGTCCGCCTCGGCGGCGTCCTCGGGCAGGTCGAGGGCCTGCGCGCAGAGCCGCGCCACGGTGGGCGCGAGATCGAGGGCCAGCTCGGTGACGGTGATCTCGGCGTCCATGGGTGCCGACCCTAGATCACCCGCCGCCTCCCGCCCTGCTCACCCCCGGGCGGCGCGGACGGCGGCGTACGCGTCGACCTGCCCGGCGCCGGTGACGTTCGCCGGGGTGCCGCAGGCGTCACTCGGATTGCGTGAGCGGTACGTCGGCTCGGCCGGCGTGGCGGTGTCCCGCAGGATCTGCCGGGTCCGGGTCAGATCGCCGATCAGCGCCGGGTTCGCCGACCACATGAGCGCGACCACTCCCGCCACCTGCGGGGTCGCCATCGACGTGCCGTCCAGCGCCGCGTACCCGCCGCCGGGCATGGCCGAGACGACCCCCACCCCGGGGGCCAGCACGTCCGGCTTGCCCGCGCCGCCCTCCACCGGCCCACGCGAGGAGAACTCCGCAACGCGTCGCTGCGCGTCCACCGCGCCCACGGTCAGCACGTTCGCGTACGGCGCGGGTGGTTCGTCGATCGACGCGCACCACGGGCCGCTGTTCCCGGCGGCGGCGACCACGAAGATCCCGGCCGCGTCCAGCGCCGTGGTGGCCGGCAGCAACGCGCCCCGGTCGCAACCCTCGATCGAGGGGCAGCTCCACGAGTTGGTCAGCACCTGCGGGGCGCGCTCCGGCCGGCCGTCGGTGAACGGGTCACCCCCCGCGGGGAACGGCGCCAGCATGAACTGGAGGCAGTCCAGGTAGTGCCCCGGGCTGCCCAGGTTGCGGTCCAGGTTGACGCAGCCCACCCACTGCGCGTCCGGGGCCACGCCGATGCCGTTGCGCCCGACCGCGCTGCCCACCGTGTGGGTGCCGTGCCCGCCCTGGTCGTTCGGTGCCCGGGTGCCGTCCCACGGGTCGTACCAGGAGTCGTCACCGCCCCGGAACCCGGGCCGCAGCGCTGGATGGCTGCCGTCCACGCCGGAATCGGAACTGCCGACCACGATCCCCGCGCCGGTCGCACCGAGCTGGGACCAGACCCGGTCCGCGCCGAGCTGACGGATGTTCCACTCCGGGCCGGTCGGTGCCGGCGCGGTGCCCCGGGTCTGCCCCGCCGGGGCGGGCAGGGGCCGTAGACGCTGGCTGATCAGCACCCGGGCCACCTCGGGCCGACGGGCGAGCCAGGCGCGCACGGCCGGACCACCGTCCACCTCGACCGCGTTGACCAGGTAGTACGGCACCGGGTCGAGCCGTAGCCGCCCCGCCGTGCGGCGCAGGTCGGCCTGCGTACGGTCGGCGGTCGCCACCAGCCGCCGGTAGACCTCCGTTGCCCGGGTATCCCGCCCGGCCTGTCCTGGGGCGCCGGCCGGGATGCCGCTCAGGTCGGCCTGCTCGCGCAGCACCACCAGCAGCCGCTCGCCGTACAGGCCGGGCTGACCGGGCCCGACGTCGACCACGCCCGCCGTCACCAGCAGGACCGCCGCCGCCAGCGCGGCCACCCGGCGACTCGGGGTACGTGCCGCCGGGCGGGCCAGCAGCACCGCGTACCCGATGGCGAGGACGACCGCGACGGCGAGGCCGACGCCGGCGGCGGCCGCAACCCAGAACGGCACGTCGCGGGTGCCGACCAGCAGCAGAGTGATCTCTTCCGGATCGGTGAAGGCCAGCGGCCCGAGGGCGGCCAGGCCCACCAGCCAGCCGGTCGCGACCCGGCCCACGCGGGCCGGATCGGTCGTGTCGACGCCGGGCTGCGAGGCCGCGACCAGTCTCCCGGTGGCCGGCCGCCAGGTCGCGGCCCAGAGCGCGGCGAGCACGAAACCGGTCGGCGGCAGCGTCAGCAGGGCGGGCAGCTGCGCGCCGGACTGGCCCGTCCCGGCCGCGAGCAGCAGCAGCGCCAACCCGGCGACGAGGCCACCGACCAGCACCAGGCGGGCCGGTCGGGGTGGCCGGCCGACCGCGAACCGGGACCAGAAGGTGGCGTCCAGCAGCATGGCGGCCAGCCCGCCCAGCGAGGCGGCTGCCAGGACCGCGAGGACGGTCTCCAGCAGGCCGCCGAGCGCGCCCAGCCAGGCCCACGGCAGCAACAGCGCCAACCCGGCGGCGACCGCCAGCAGCGGCACCGCGCCCGGCCGCCGCGAGCCGCGCCCCGCCAGCTCCGCGTCACCGGTGGCCCCCGTCCGCGCGGCGTCGGCCCGCCCCGGGTCGGATTCGGTCCGCGCGGCGTCGGTCGGGGCGGCGTCGGTCCGCGCGGCGTCGCCTTCGCCGCCGGGCGCCGGGCCGTCGACCAGGCCAGCCGGCCCGGGGTACGTCCGCCGACGTTCCGACCACCTGACGGCGAGCGCGCCGAGCAGCGCCGTCGCGGCCAGCGCGGCGAGGTAGGCCTCGTGGTGCACGGGCGGCACCACCCGCAGCAGGGTGAGCACACCGAGGGTCAGCGCACCGAGCAGCCACACCCGTCCGGTGGCCCGGACAGCGGCCGAGCGGGGCAGGACAGCCAGCAGCAGGGCGGGCGTGCCGGCCAGCACGACGGCGGCCAGGCCGAGCACCGGCCAGAGCCAGCCCACCCGGTCCCGTCCGAAGCCCAGCAGCACCTGATCGGTCAGCCAGCCACCGGTCTGGGTGGCCACCGTGACCGCGACGGTCCAGCAGCCGACGAAGACGGCCGCGACCACCGGCCACGGGGAGCTGCGGTCGTCGACTCCAGGATGACCATGCATCCAGGAACCCTACGGCCACCCGGAAAATCTTTGGACACTTCCCGGTGGCCGTCAACGGGAACTGTCCGAGATCTGCGGCCGGTCGAGGTGGAACGCGGGCGGGGCGGAGCTGGCGGCACGTGTCGACCGGCTGGTACGGCGGTTACGGTGGATGAGTGCGTGATCCCAATGTCTCCCGGTCCGTCGCCGGGCAGCTCTCGCCGATCCGTCGTGCGGCAGACCTGCGCCGACTCCGCGCCGAACGCTTCGACGTCCTGGTCATCGGGGGTGGGGTGACCGGTGCCGGTGCCGCCCTGGACGCGGCGTCCCGGGGCCTGAAGGTGGCCCTGGTCGAGGCGCGCGACCTCGCGTCGGGCACGTCGAGCCGATCCAGCAAGCTGATCCACGGCGGGCTGCGTTACCTGGAGCAGTTGGAGTTCCATCTGGTCCACGAGGCGCTGACCGAGCGCGGTCTGCTGGCGACCCGGCTCGCGCCGCACCTGGTCCGTCCGGTGCCGTTCCTCGTGCCGCTGCCCGCCGGCCGGGGTCTGCGGGACCTGCCGGCGCGCGTCTTCCGCCGTTCGTACTACGGCGCGGGCGTGGCCGCGTACGACGCCTTCGCCGGTCTCTTCGGCGGTGGCCGGGGCATGCCACTGCACCGGCACCTCACCCGGGAGGGCGCCCGGCGGATCTTCCCGAGCCTGCGTGCCGACGCCCTGGCCGGCGCGATCCGCTACTACGACGGGCAGGTCGACGACGCCCGGTTGGTCGTCACCCTGGCCCGCACCGCGGCCAGCCTCGGCGCCACGGTGGTGAGCAGCGCCCGTGCCGTCGGGTTGATCCGCCAGGCGCGGGAGGTCACCGGTGTCCGGGTCCGCGACCTGGAGGCCCCGCCCGGCTCGCCGGACGCGGAGTTCGAGGTGCAGGCCCGCACCGTCATCGCGGCCACCGGCGTGTGGAGCGACGACATGTCCCGGATGCTCAACGACGTGGGCCTGCGGCCCGGCATCCGGGTGCGTGCCTCGAAGGGCGTGCACCTGGTGGTGCCCCGCTCGGCGATCACCGGGGAGACGGGGCTGATCCTGCGTACGGCGACGTCGGTGCTCTTCGTCATCCCGTGGGGCGGGCACTGGATCATCGGTACGACGGACACCGACTGGCGGTTGGACCGGTCCCACCCGGCCGCTTCGGCACGCGACATCGACTACCTGTTGCAGCAGGTCAACACCGTCTTGGACCGGCCGCTGACGACCGCCGACATCGAGGGCGTCTACGCCGGGCTGCGCCCGCTGCTGGCCGGGGAGGCCGACTCCACCTCGAAGCTGTCCCGGGAACACGCGGTGTTCGAGCCGATGCTCGGGCTGCTGCTGGTGGCCGGTGGCAAGTACACGACGTACCGGGTGATGGCGTCCGACGTGGTCGACCGGGCCGTACGCCGGTTGGGGGGCGGCCGGGCGTCGCGGACGGCCGACCTGCCGCTGCTGGGCGCGGACGGGTACGCGGCGCTGTGGCGGGACCGGGCCGACCTGGCCCGGCGGCACGGTGTTCCGGTGGGGGTGGTGGAGCACCTGCTGGAGCGGTACGGCAGCCTCACCCTCGATCTGCTGGCGCTTGTCGACGCCGAGCCGCTGCTCGCGTCGCCGCTGGCCGGCGCTCCGGAGTACCTGGCGGCCGAGGTCGCCTACGCGGCGCGGGCCGAGGGGGCGCTGCACCTGGAGGACGTGCTGACCCGACGTACCCGGATCTCGTTCGAGACCAGTCACCGTGGCCTGGAGTCGGCGGAGCACGCGGCCGAGTTGATGGGCTCGGTGCTGGGGTGGGACGCGGCCACCCGGGCCGCCGAGGTCGAGCACTACCGCGCGCGGGTCGAGGCGGAGCGCCGGTCCCAGCTCATGCCGGACGACGCCGGGGCGGACGCCGCGCGACTCGGCGTGCCGGACGCCCGCGGGTACGCCGCGGACCGGGGTGGCGACGATCAGGCGGAGCTGCGACCCACGGCGAGATGACCGGTATGTAACGCTACCGATGGGTAACTAGCTATAGCGGCCCGGATGGTGGTTTCGAACGCTACCTACGGTGGGGTAGGTTTCCGCGCGTGCTGTACCGCGCGCGCCCCCTTCTGCTCGCCCCCGTTCTCGCCGTGGTGCTCGTCGGTGCCCTGGCCGGGTGTTCGCTGCTCGGTCGCGACGACGCCGAGACGCCGGCCGCCCCTCCGCCGGCCGGCTCGGCGGCCGGCCAATCGACCCCCGAGGTCCCCACGACGGTCGCCCAGGGGCAGGTCAGTCTGCTCCAACGCCTCGGAGCGGACGCTCCGCTGCGCACCCTGAGCGTCGAGCGGGACGGCTCGTGGCAGTGCCTCGACTGCGCCGGTGACGGGGTCACCTCCCGCGGCCGGCTGGCGCCGGAGCAGACCGAGCGGCTGCAGGTGCTGCTCGCCGACCCCCGGCTCGCCGAGGAGACCGACCAGGCCCGGCGGTACCGGACCACCTGCATCGACGCGCTCACGTCGAGCCTGCTCACCTCGTCCGGGCTGATCTCCTCGCAGGACTGCCCGGGTGAGGAGCGCCCGCCGGTGGCCGGCGAGATCCTGTTGCTGCTCACCCAGGCCACGCCCGCCGAGGTCAAGGGCTGAGCACAGCCCGTCAGAGCACCTTGCCGGGGTTGAGCAGACCGGCCGGGTCCAGCGCCGACTTGATCGCCTGGTGCACCCGGACGCCGACCGGGCCGATCTCCCGCGCCAACCACTCCCGCTTGAGCAGGCCCACGCCGTGCTCGCCGGTGCAGGTGCCGCCCAGGTCCAGACCGAGGCGCATGATCTCGTCGAACGCCCGCCGACCTCGCTGCACGCTCTCCGGGTCGGCCCGGTCGACGACGATGTTCGGATGCATGTTGCCGTCCCCGGCGTGCCCCACCACGCCGATCGGCACCTCGCACTCCGCCGCGATCCGGGCCACCCCGTCGAGCAGCGCGGCGAGCGCACCGCGCGGCACGGCCACGTCGTCGATCACCAGGCCGCCGCTGCCTCCGGGGTGGGTGTCGGCGGCGAACTTCTCCATCGCGGGATGGGCCAGTCGACGGGCCTGCAACAACGCCGCCGCCTCCAGCGCGTCGGTGGCCGCGTAGACCTCCTCGGCGCCGGCCGCCTCGCACACCTGCGCCACGGCGGCCAGGTCGTCGGCGGCCCGGTCACCGGTGTCGGCGGCGGCCAGCAGCAGGGCCTGCGCGTCGGTCCGCAGGCCCATCGGCCGGTACGCCTCGATCGCCCGCAGGTGGGTCTGGTCCAGCAACTCCAACAGGCTGGGGGTGAGGCCCCGCGCGGCGATCTGGGCCACCGCCGTGCCCGCCGCCGCGGTGGATCCGAAGACCGCCACCAGGGTCAACGAGTCGGCCGGGGCGGGCCGTAGCGCCACGGTCACCTCGGTGATCACGCCGAGGGTGCCCTCCGAGCCGACGAAGAGCCGCGTCAGGTCGTAGCCCGCCACCCCCTTGGCGGTACGCCGGCCGGTGCGCAGCACCTCCCCGGAGGCGAGCACCACCTCCAGGCCCAGCACGTACTCGGTGGTCACGCCGTACTTCACGCAGCACATGCCGCCCGCGTTGGTGGCCACGTTGCCGCCGATCGTGGACGACTCCCAGGAGCCGGGATCCGGCGGGTACCAGAGGCCCTGCTTCGCGACCGCCGCCGCGAGCGCGGCGTTGACGACGCCCGGCTGGACGACCGCGATGCGGCTCACCGGGTCGATCTCCCGGATCTCGTCCATCGCGACGGTGCTGAGCACCACCGAGCCGTCCACCGCGTTCGCCGCGCCGGCCAGCCCGGTTCGCGCGCCCTGCGGCACGACCGGTACGCCGTGGCGGGCCGCCGCGCGGACCACCGCGACCACCTGCTCGGTGGTCCGGGGACGGGTCACCACGAGGGGTACGCCGGCGGCGCAGAGGTCGGCCTCGTCGCGCTGGTGCCCGCGCAGCAGGTCCGGGTCGGTGAGCACGGCGTTCTCGCCCAGGGCGGCGCGCAGGTCGTCGAGGAGTCCGGTGGGGGCCATGCCGCCGAGGCTAAGCCGTGTGTCAGCGGTCATCAACGCGGGTTAGCTTTGGCGACATGCTCTACCTGGACCGGCCTGCCTGGCCGTGGCGCGGTCGGCTCTGGTCGCACCTGATCAGCGATGTCTCCTACGCCGAGTTGCACGCCTTCGCGGAGGCCTTGGGCGCACCCCGACGCGCTTTCGACCGGGACCACTACGACATTCCGGCCGATCGGTTCGCGGCGGCGGTGTGGCTCGGCGCCCGGGTGGTGCCGAGCCGGGAACTGGTCCGGCTGCTGCGCGACGCCGGGCTGCGCCGCCCGAAGCACCTCAGCGGTTCGCCGGCCCGGTGAGAGTTGCCAGCTCACGACGAAGATTGTCGCGGGCCGAAGCCTCCCACCGTTGCGCCAGCGACGGCAGCCGGAACAACGCGGGCAGTTCCAGCAGCCCGGTGAGGACGCGGGCCCGACCGGTGCGGAAGGCCGGGTCGGGCACGTGCGCGTACTCCCGTCGGATGGCCGCCGCGTAGCGGTCGTAGGCGGCCGGCGGGCCGGCCAGCACGGCGAGGTCGGCGTCGCAGAGCAGCGCGCCGTCGTCGTCGTCCGCCGTCACCCGGTGCCCGGCGGTGAGCAGGACCAGCCGACGGACCTCGGCCACCGCGGGTTCGGGTACCCCGAGCCCGGTGAGCAGGCTCCCGGCCAGTTCCGCGCTGTCCCGTTCGTTGGCGTCACCGGCGGCCCGGGGGTCGTAGACCGCGTCGTGGCACCACGCTGCCAACCGGACCAGGTTCGGCCGTTCGGCCAGCCCGGCATGGCGGTCCACCACATCGAGTACGGCGGCCAGGTGCGTGACGGTGTGGTACTGCCGGTGCGGCTCCCGCCAGCGGGCGAGCAGCCGCTCACCGGCCAGAGTCGCGTGCTCGTCGGTTTCCGCGCCGGCGGCGCGGACCGCCGCCCGCCACCGTTCCAGCAGATCGGCCACCGTCCGAGTCTGCCGCATTCGTCCGCACCGCGCGCCGGCGGGAGGATTCAGCGGGTCTGCCACGGGTAGTCGCGCCCATGGCGGTGGCCCGGGACAAGAGACCTCCGACGGTGCGGCGTGTGCCGCTGCGCGACGGACTGGTGGACGTCGACGGAGCGCGTATCGCCGAGGCCACCGAGCAACTCAAGCATCGCAGCCGGGCCACCCTGCACGACCGGCTGCACCGGGTGCGGATGGCCGGTGGGCTCGCCGTCCAGGCCGGGTTGGCGGCCGGCCTGGCGTACCTCGTCTCGCACAAGGTGCTCGGCAACCCGCAGCCGGTCTTCGCGCCGATCTCCGCGGTCGGCACCCTGGCCGCGTCGGTGGGTCAGCGGTTCCGCCGGACCGTGGAGCTGATCGTCGGGGTGGGCGTCGGGGTGGCCGTCGGCGATCTGCTGATCTACTTCCTCGGCACCGGCGCGTGGCAGCTCGGTCTGGTGGTCACCGTGGCGATCCTGCTCACCATCTTCGCCGGGGCGAGCGTGGCCATCGTCATCCAGGCGGCGGCCACGGCGGTGCTGATCGTGACGCTGAGCCCGTCCACCCAGAATCTGGAGATCCCCCGCTTCGTCGACGCGTTCCTCGGCGGCGGCGTCGCGTTGCTGGTGACGGCGGTGCTGCTGCCGCTGAACCCGCTCCGGGTGATCAACCGGGCCGCCCGGCCGGCGCTGGACCTGCTCGCGGCGCAGCTCGACGCCACCGCCGACGGCCTGCGCTCCGGGGACCGCGCCACCATCCAGCGGGCGCTGGAACGGTTGCGCAACAACAAGGACGAGCTGGCCACCCTGAGCGAGGCGATCGAGGGCGCCAAGGAGACCGCCACCCTGTCGCCGGCCCGCTGGCACCGCCGGGACGAACTCGTCCACTACGCGGAGGCGGCCGACCCGATCGACCGGGCGATGCGCAACTCCGGCACCCTGATCCGCCGGTCCGTCACCCTGATCGAGGACGACGAGCCGGTGCCCGACCCCATGCCGGACGCGATCGGCCACCTCGCCGAGTCGGTCCGGCTGCTCAAACACGAGTTCGCGGCGGGGGAGGAGCCGCAGAAGGCGCGGGAGCGGTCGCTGCGGGCCGTCAGCGAGGCCGGCCGCGCGTACGGGGAGGGGGTGGGCTTCTCCGGCAGCGTCGTGATCGCCCAGATCCGCACCACGGCCAGCGACCTGTTGGTGGCCTCCGGCATCGAGCAGGAGGAGGCGAACCGCTGCATCCGCACCTCCTTCGGGGACCAGGAGCGGCCGGTGGGTGAGCCCGCCGAGCCGGGCGACGCGCCGAAGCCACCCACCGCCCCGCCAGTCGGCTGAGAACGCGCCTCAGGCCAGCTCGGCGAGCGCCGCAAGGAGTCGGTCCACCTGGGCGGCGGTGCTGCCCAGGCCGATGCTGGCACGCAGCGCGGTCGGCGGCAGATCCCTCCGGCCGGTACGCGTGGCAGCCTCGTCGAGCAGCCGCCGGGCCAGCGGGTGGGCGCAGAACAACCCGTCCCGTACGCCGATGTGGTGCTCGGCGGCGAGCCGGGCGGCCACCGTGGCCGAGTCCTGGCCGGCGACCACGAACGACACGATGCCGACCCGGGGCGCGTCCGGGCCGAAGGTCCGCAACTCCACGACGTGCGGCAGGGCCGCGAGGCCGGCGCGGAGCCGGGCCAGCAACGCCTGCTCGCGGGCGGCGAGCGCGACCCGGTCGGCGTCGGTCAACGCCGCGCACACCGCCGCCAGCGCCACCGCGCCGAGCAGGTTGGGGGTGCCGCCCTCGTGCCGGGCCGGACCGGTCGTCCAGGTCACGTCGTGGGTGGCCGGCCCGACGTGGCTGGTGGCCCCTCCACCGGCGAGGTACGGCGGGGCCGCGTCCAGCCAGTCCGCCCGGCCGACGAGCACACCCGCGCCGAACGGGGCGTACAGCTTGTGGCCGGAGACGGCCAGGTAGTCCACGTCGAGCGTGCGCCTGTCGACTGGGACGTGCGGGGCGAGCTGCGCCGCGTCGAGGACGATCCGGGCGCCGTGCCGGTGGGCCACCCGGGCCAGTTCGGCGACCGGCCACAGCTCACCGGTCACGTTGCTCGCCCCGGTCACCGCGACCAGCACCGGCAGCGCGGGGTTGCTGTCGCGGCGCAGTTCGGTCAGCGCGGCGGCGAGATCGCGTACCGCCCCGGCCGGGTTGGCGGGTACCGGCAGGCGTACCGAGCCGCGCGGCCAGGGCAGCAGGTTCGCGTGGTGCTCACCGGCGAAGGTGACCACCGTCGTGCCGGCCGGCAACGACCGGGCCAGCAGGTTGAGCGCGTCCGTGGTGTTGCGGGTGAAGACCACGTGGTCATCGGCGCCCGCGCCGAGGAAGTCGCCGACGGTCTGCCGGGCCCGCTCGTAGGCCAGCGTGCAGCGCCGCGACAGCGCTCCCGCGCCCCGGTGCACGCTGGCGTACCAGGGCAGCAGTTCGGTGACCGCGTCGGCCGCGGCCCGCGCGCACGGCGCGGTGGCCGCGTAGTCGAGGTTGATCTCGCCGGGCACGCCCAGCACGTCGAGCGCCGCCGACGGCGGGGACGCGAGAGCGGGCAGGCTGGGCAGCGAGGGTACGAGGGTGACGGACACGCCGGAACCTCCGGGGTCAGGGACCCCGGGTATGGCATCGGGACGGGGTCCGCGCTTGCCCAGCACGCCGATCGGGCTGGGCCCGGTCATCACCCGGGGCACCCCACCGCGAACTCGACGAGGGTTGCCGGCCAGCAAGCCGGGGCTTGACGCTGGCGCTCGTGACCTGCCGGCAGCATAGCGGCTGTGGATGCGACCGGACCAGCCGGCGGGGGATGGCTACGCTGACCGCATGGCCGACACCCCGCCCGGTGCACCCCTGCCGTCGCCGCCGCACCCGCCCGCGGTTCCGCCCGCCGGCACGTCACCCGGGATGCCGCCGCGCCGCTTCGGCTGGCTGCGGTTCCTGGTGCTGGCCGGGGTGGTGCTGCTCATCGCCGCGTGCGCGGTCTTCATGGTCGTCCGCCTCGGTCAGTCGCTCGGCCTCGACGCGCTGCTCATCGGGGTGGGCGCCGCGATCCTGCCGGTTCCGGTGCTGGTCGCCTGCTTCCTCTGGCTCGACCGGTACGAACCGGAACCCCTGAAATACCTGGTCTTCTGCTTCGCCTGGGGGGCGTTCGTCTCCACCGCCGCCTCGCTGAACGTCAACGAGTTCGCCGCCGGACGATTCGCCGACTGGGGGCTGCCGGACGCGCTGACCGGCGTACTGGTGGCGCCGTTCATTGAGGAGTTGACCAAGGCGCTCGGCCCGATCCTGCTGCTGGTGTTCCGCCGCCGGGAGTGGTCCGGGATCACCGACGGCCTGGTCTACTGCGGGCTCTCCGCGGTCGGCTTCGCCATGGTGGAGAACATCCTCTACCTGGGCGGGTACGGCTACGCGGCCGGTGCCGACCGGTACGGCCCGGCGACCGGCACCCAACAGGTGATCGCCATCTTCATCGTGCGGATCCTCCTGTTCGGGTTCGCCCATCCCCTCTTCACCTCGATGACCGGCGTGGGGCTCGGCGTGGCCTCCCGGAGCGCCGACCGGCGGGTCCGGGTGCTGGCCCCGATCGCCGGCCTGCTGCTCGCGATGATGCTGCACGGCACGTGGAACCTGCTGCCGACGCTCACCCAGGCCACCGGCGAGGCCGTGATCATGCTGTACGGCTTCCTGGGCCTGATGGTGCCGGTGTTCTTCGGCGTGGTCGGGCTGGCCGTGTGGCTGCGCGCCTGGGAAGGGCGGCTCACCGAACGGACGCTGCCGGACTACGTACGCGCCGGCTGGTTGAGCCCACCGGAGGTGGCCGCCCTGAGCAGCCTGGGTCGTCGGCACGCCGCCCGGAGCTGGGCACGCCGCGTCGGCGGCGACGCCGGTGCGCGTGCCATGCGCGGGTACCAGCTCGCTGCGACGCGGCTGGCCCTGCTGCGGGACGGGACGCTGCGCGGTCTGGACCGTAAGCCGTCCGACCGGGAACGGACCGCCGTCGAGGAGCGGCAGCTCCTGGAGGCGATCACCGCGTACCGGTCGTACTTCGTGGGCCGCGACCCGCAGGCCCCGGTCGGTGTCTGGGACGGTAGCCAGTACCACCTGCGCTTTCCGGACGGCACGCAGCGATCGGTGTCCGCGCCCGACGAGCCGGTGGTGCCCATTCCGGTGGTGCTCGCCCCGCCGCCCCCGGTCGGCAACTATCCGCCGCCCGGTTGGCACGGCCTGCGCCCCGCCGCGCCGTGGCCGCCCGGTAACGCCTGAGCGCGGGCGGGCGGTCTCGCGGCGCGGCCGGCGGGGTCAGGTCATCAGGGTGGTGAGGAAGTCGCCGAGTCCCTGGGCCATGGCGATCAACGCCGCCCCGATCCCCTTGAACAACTGCGCCGCGCCGTCCGGCCGGAACGCCATGAAGTAGATCAGGAACGCGACGCTGCCCCAGGTCAGCAGTTTCTTCACGAATACCGGCATCGTCCCTCCCCAGGGCAACGGTCGCCGGCTGGCTTCCCGTCGTACGGTCCGACAAACGAAGCGGTCGGGCCCGGGGCGGGGCGGCTACAGGTAGAGGCCGGTGGGGTCGTTCTCGATCCGCTCGGCGGCCACGGCGTGCACGTCGCGCTCGCGCAGCAGCACGTACCCGCGGCCGTGCAGCTCGACCTCGGAGCGGTCGTCGGGGTCGAAGAGCACCCGGTCGCCGGAGACGATGGCGCGGACGTTCGGCCCCACACCCACGGCGGTGGCCCACGCGAGGCGCTTGCCGACCGCTGCGGTCGCCGGGATGACGATTCCTGCGGTGGAGCGACGCTCGCCCTCGCTGCCCTCCATCCGCACCAGCACGCGGTCGTGCAGCAGGCGGATCGGCAGGCCGGAGTCGAGATCCTGGTCGGCGGTCACGGGGCAGACGCTACCGTGTCGCAGCTGACCGGCCGCCGGTGGTTACGCCCATGGTCGTGCGGGCATTGTGTGGCGGAACTGCCCTACGGTGTCGGGAACGGACGTATGCTGTCCGACCTGTCGCCGTGGGCGGACGACTCTTCTGCCAGGAGGTGCGCTTGAGCCGCTTCGAGCGGGTACGCGGGCGGCTGCGCCGCGCCTACCAGTCAGAAAAGAAGTCGGTACGCGCCGCCCAGGAGACCCCGAGCGACGCGCCGGAGACGCCCGGCATCGCCTCGCCGGCCGTCCCCGGGCCGGCCGCCCCGGCGCAGGCCACGGTCGTCGGCGCGGAGCCCCCGGTGGACCTGCACAGCTCGACGTCCAGCCGGGACGACGCCGACGTGCCGCACGGCCTGCGGATCGCCGCCGCCTGGTGCTGGCGGCTGATCGTGATCGGTGTGGTGGCCTGGGCGCTGCTCCGGATCGTCGGCACCGTCCGGATCGTGATCATCCCGTTGGCCATCGCGTTGCTGCTCTCGGCCCTGCTCGCGCCCGCCGTGGGTTGGCTGCTGCGGGCCCGGCTGCCCCGTTCGCTGGCGACGGCCGTGGTGCTGGTCGGCGGTCTGGCGGCGGTCATCGGCACGCTCACCCTGGTGGTCAACGAGTTCATCCGGGGCGTTCCGGAGCTGAGCGAGAAGTCGTCGCAGGGCGTCCGGCAGATCCAGAACTGGCTCAAGACGGGCCCGTTGCACCTGTCCGACACCCAGCTCGACCGGTACATCGACGAGGCGCAGGGCTGGATCAACGACAACACCTCGAAGTTCACCAGCGGCGCGCTGAGCACCGCGGCGACGCTGGCGGAGGTGCTGACCGGCACGCTGCTGGTGCTGTTCGCGACGTTCTTCTTCCTGCGCGACGGCAACAAGATCTGGCGTTTCGTCGTCCGGCTGCTGCCGGTGGCCGCCCGCTGGAAGGTCGACGACGCCGGGCGGGCCGCCTGGCAGACCCTCGTCGCGTACGTCCGCGCGACCGTGCTGGTCGCCTTCATCGACGCCGTCGGCATCGGCATCTTCCTGGTCATCTTCGACGTGCCGTTCGCCTTCCCGCTGGCCGCCCTGGTGTTCCTCGGCGCGTTCATCCCGATCGTCGGTGCGGCGCTCTCCGGCGGTGTCGCCGTGCTGGTGGCGCTTGTCGACAGCGGCCCGGTCACCGCGCTGATCATCCTGGGCGCCGTGATCGGCGTGCAGCAGGTCGAGGGGCACGTGCTCCAGCCCATCATCATGGGCCGGGCGGTGGCCATCCACCCGCTCGCGGTGATCATCGGGATCGCGGCCGGCGTGGTGCTCGCGGGCATCACCGGCGCGCTGGTCTCCGTCCCACTGATCGCGGTGCTGAACACCGCGGTACGCCGCCTCGCCGCCCGGACGGTCCCCGACACCCCGCCCGACGCCGTGGTCGTCGCCTCGCAGGCCCCCTGACCGTCCGCCCCCACCCCCGGACTCCGCGATCTTGCACTTTCGGTGGTGACAATAGGGCCCAAAAGCACCATATCGGCAACCGAAACTGCAAGATCGGCGCGGAGTTCGGGGCCCGACTCCGGGGCGCGGGCTTTTACGTGGTGGCCAGGCGTTTCAGGGCGCCGCGGGCCACCTCGGGGCGGGTCGTGTACCAGAACGGGGGCAGGGAACGGCGCAGGAAGGGTCCGTAGCCTCGGGCGGTCTCCAGGCGTGAGTCGAGCACCGCGACGACCCCCTTGTCGCCGGTGGCTCGGATCAGCCGGCCCACGCCCTGCGCGAGGCGTACCGCGGCGATCGGCACGCTGACGGCGGCGAACCCGGAGCCGCCGCCCGCGTCCACGGCGGCGGCGCGGGCCGCCGCGAGCGGCTCGTCGGGCCGGGGGAAGGGCAGCCGGTCGATGACCACGAGCTGGCAGGCGTCGCCCGGCACGTCCACTCCCTGCCAGAGCGACATCACCCCGAACAGGCAGCTCGACCGCTCCTCGCGGAACCGGCGGACCAGCAGCGGCAGCGCCTCCTCGCCCTGCAACAACACCGGCAGGTCGGTCCGCGCGCGCAGCAGCTCCGCCGCCTGCGTCGCGGCCCGTCGGGAGGAGAAGAGCCCCAGAGTACGACCACCGAGCGCCTCGACGAGCCCGAGCAGCTCCTCACCGGCCGCGTCGGGCAGCCCGGAGACGCTGGGCCGGGGCAGGTGCGCGGCGACGTACAGGATGCCCTGCCGTGCGTAGTCGAACGGCGAGCCCACGTCCAGCGAGCGCCAGCCCGGTCCCTCGGTCGCCGGGATGGTGGTGGCGTCGGCCAGCCGGCGGCCCGGTGTCTCGGCGGCCGGGCGGCCCGCGCCGGTGCGGGCGGCCTGCGCGGCGGCGGCGGGCGACGCCGGAACCGGCGGCGCGTCCAGGCCGAGGGCGCGGGCCACCGTGTCGAACCGGCCGCCGAGCGCCAGGGTGGCCGAGGTGGCGACCACGGTGCGTTCGTCGTACAGGTGGGCGGCGAGGGTGCCGGCGACCGACAGCGGTGCGACCACCAGTGCCCGTCGGTTGCCGCTGTCGTTCTTCTCCACCCAGGCCACGTCGTGGTCGGCCTCTTCGAGGAGCCGTTGGGCGGTGGTGGAGAGGTCGTCCATCGCGGCCTTGGCCTGCTGTTTGCGCACCGGATCGGGGTCGTCGGACTTGATGTCGCCGATGGCGTCCAGGGCGGCGCGGGTGGCCGAGTCGAGCAGGGTGCACGCCTCGCGCAACGGGGTCGGCAGACCGGCGGTGAGGCGACCGGCCGGCGCCTCGGCCAGCCCGACGGCGAGGGCGTCACCGGCGGCGACGAGCGCGTCGGCCGTCTCCGGGCGCAGCAGCGGGCGGGCCCGCCGGGTGGACCGGTCGATCATCTCCGGCACCAGCTCGGCCTGGGCGGCGGAGGAGACGCGGTCGGCCAGCTCGTGCGCCTCGTCGACGATCAGCAGCTTGTGCGGCGGGACGATGTGCCGCTCGGCCAGCATGTCCACCGCGAGGAGGCTGTGGTTGGTCACCACGATGTCGGCCTCGCGGGCGCGGGCCCGGGACGCCTCGGCGAAGCACTCCGCGCCGAACGGGCAGCGGGTCGCGCCGACGCACTCCCGCGACGGCATGGAGACCAGCCGCCACGCCTGGTCGTCGACGCCCGGGTCCAGCTCGTCGCGGTCGCCGGTGTCGGTCTTCTCGGCCCAGTCACGCAGGCGCTCGATCTGCTTGCCCAGCCGGCCGGCCTCGCCGAGCCACTTGGTGCCGCCGCCGGGGCGGGCGGCCGGGGCGTCGAAGAGGGTGTCCTCCGGCTCGTCGGCGGTGGAGTTGTCCAGTCGGGCCAGGCAGAGATAGTGGTGGCGACCCTTGAGCACCGCGAACGTGGGCCGGCGGCCGAGCAGCGGCTCGACCGCGTCGGCCAGTCGGGGAAGGTCGTGGTCGACGAGTTGGGACTGCAACGCCAGCGTGGCCGTGGAGACCACCACCGGGCCGTCCACGGTGAGGGCCGGCGCGAGATAGGCCAGTGACTTGCCGGTGCCGGTGCCGGCCTGCACGAGCAGGTGCTCGCCGCTGGTCACGCAATCCTCGATGGCGGTGGTCATCTGCTGCTGGCCGGGCCGCGCGGTGCCGCCGGGGACCGCGCCGACCGCCGCCGCGAGCAGCTCCGTGCCGCTGGGCCGGGCGCCCCGCCGCCGGCCTGCGCCACGGGCCGAGGGGGTGGCGGAACCGGTGGCGGTGCGGGGCGGAGTCACCGTGCGACGGTACCCGTCGCCGCCGACACCGACCGCGCCCATCCGCCCGCGTGGCGTGGGCCGGCGGGCCGGCGTCGTCCGGTTACGGCGGCACTACGACGTGTGGGCGCTATCGGTTAGGGTGCGAATCATGCCGAGCGACGTGGTCCGAGTGATCTACCGCAAGTACGACGGCAGCGCCCACCGCGACTACCCGGCCCGCCGCCTCGCCGAGGACGACCTCGGCGTCTGGCTCGGCGTCCCGTTCGGCACCGAGTCGGTCTACCACGGCCGGCCGTCGGTGGAGAAGATCCCCTTCGTCCTGCTGGTGCCGCACCACGCCTGGTGGACGTGCATGTTCAACCCCCCGCCGCGCACCAGCGAGGTCTACTGCGACATCGCCACTCCGGCCCGTTGGGAGTCCGACGACACCGTCCACCTGATCGATCTCGACCTGGACGTGGTCCGCCGGCGGGCCACCGGCGTGGTGGAGCTGCTGGACGAGGACGAGTTCGCCGAGCACCGGGCCCGCTTCGGCTACCCGGACGACGTGGTGGTCGAGGCCGAGGCGGCGGCCCGGTGGTTGTACGGCGCTCTCGGCGACGGCACCGAACCGTTCGCCACCTCGTACCGCAAGTGGTTGGCCCTGGTGGTCTGAGCCGGCGCGTCGGGCTCGCCGGGCGGATGGCGCGCGGGTGGGCGATGATCCTCAGATGAGCGAATCCCGGCAGGAGCAGGGCGGTCGGATCGTGACGCCGCGCGGTGGGTCCGTGCGGGATCTGTTGCGGGTCACCGCTCCGGTGGATCTCGCCGCGATCGATCCCCGGTCCACGCCCGGCCTGCCGGCCGCCGAGGAGATGGGCGAACGCCGTAAGACCTGGGCCCGCGCGCAGGTGGAGCTGATCGGCGAGGAGTTGGGCCGCCAGCAGGAGATGCTGTTCGCGATGGCGAAGGCCGGGTCGACGCGTCCCGCGCACCGGGTGCTGCTGGTGCTCCAGGCGATGGACTGCGGTGGCAAGGACGGCACGATCAAGCGGGTGGCGGGCGCGATGAACCCGCTGGGCCTGCACATCCGCTCGTTCGGGCCGCCGACCGAGGAGGAGTTGCAACACGACTTCCTGTGGCGGATCCGCCGGGAGTTGCCGCCTGCGGGGTACGTGGGCATGTTCAACCGGTCGCACTACGAGGACGTGCTGATCGCCCGGGTCGGCGCGTTGGTGCCGGAGGCGATCTGGCGGGCCCGGTACGACGAGATCAACTCCTTCGAGCGGGAGTTGACCGAGGACGGCGTGACCGTGATCAAGGTGATGCTGCACATCTCGTACGCCGAGCAGGGCGAGCGGCTGCTGGAACGGCTCACGGACCCGCGTAAGCACTGGAAGTACAACCCGTCGGACGTCGACTCCCGGTCGCACTGGGACGACTACCAGGCCGCGTACGCCGAGGCCCTGAGCCGGTGTGGCACGGACGCCGCGCCGTGGTTCGTGGTGCCGGCGGACCGTAAGTGGTACCGGGACTGGGCGGTGGCCCATCTGCTGAAGGAGACGTTCGACACGCTCCGGCTGGGGTATCCGCCTGCCGATTTCGACGTGGCGCACGAGCGCGAGCGGTTGGCTGCTGGGGGAGCGGGGACGGCTGGGACGCCCGAGATGAACACTAGGTGAACGAGCGGTGAATGTGGTCCGACCAGGGGTGGGCCGGCGAATTTGCGGATCTGGCGTTTCCTAGCATTCACCGAGCGGACGCCCACGGACGCCGCCACCCTTCCACCGACGCGACGAGGTCTGTGCTGTGAAGTTTTCCTTCCGCCCCACCGAGGGCGCCTTCTACGAGCTCTTCACCAGGGCCGCGCAGAACCTGGTCCGGGGCACCACGCTGCTGAACGAACTGGCCCTGCCCGGTGTCGACGTGCAGTCGGTCAGCGAGCGACTGACCGAGGTCGAGCACGACAGCGACCAGATCACGCATGATCTTTACAAGAAGATCAACTCGACCTTCATCACGCCCTTCGACCGGGAGGACATCTACCGGCTCGGCTCGCTGCTCGACGACGTGATGGACCACCTGGAGGCGGTCGGCGACCTGCTCTACCTGTACGGGCTCACCGAGCTGCCGGCGCTGCCCCGCGAACTGCACGAGATGGTCAACGTGCTCGACCAGCAGGCCAAGCTGACGGCCGAGGCGATGCCCCGGCTGCAGTCGATGAAGGATCTCGAGGACTACTGGATCGAGTGCAACCGGCTGGAGAACGAGGGCGACCGGATCAACCGGCAGCTCCTCGTCCGGCTCTTCTCCGGCGAGTACGACGCGTTGACGGTGCTGAAGATGAAGGAGGTCGCCGACGAGTTGGAAGCCGCCTGCGACGCCTTCGAGCACGTGGCCAACACGGTCGAGACCATCGCGGTCAAGGAGTCCTGAACCGGTGTCTACCGAACTCATCGCCGTCCTGGCGGTGATCGCGGTGGCCCTGGCGTTCGACTACACCAACGGCTTCCACGACGCCGCCAACGCGATCGCGACAAGCGTCTCCACCCGCGCGCTGACACCCCGGATCGCCCTCGGCCTCGCCGCGGTCGGCAACTTCATCGGCGCCCACTTCGGCGCCGGCGTCGCGAAGACCGTCGGCGACGGCCTGGTCACCCTCCCCACGGGGGTGAGCAGCCTCGGGGTGGTCTTCGCCGGGGTGCTGGGCGCCATCGCCTGGAACCTGATCACCTGGTACTTCGGCCTGCCGTCGTCGTCCTCGCACGCGCTCTTCGGCGGCCTGGTCGGCGCGACCCTGCTGTCCAGCGGTGGCATCGTGCAGTGGGGCAACATCGGCGAGAAGGTCATCCTGCCGATGGTGCTCTCGCCGATCGTCGGCCTCACCCTCGGTTACCTGCTGATGCTGGCGATCCTCTGGCTGTTCCGTAAGGGTCAGCCGGGCAAGCTCAACCGGGGTTTCCGCCACGCGCAGACCGTCTCCGCCGCCGCCATGTCGGTCGGCCACGGCATGCAGGACGCCGCCAAGACGATGGGCATCGTGGTGCTGGCGCTCTACACCGGCGGCTTCCAGGAGAGCAAGACCCACATCCCGGGCTGGGTCTTCTGGACCTCGGCCACCATGCTGGCCCTCGGCACGTACGCCGGTGGTTGGCGGATCATCCGCACCCTGGGTCGTAAGATCATCGACCTCGGGCCGCCGGAGGGCTTCGCGGCCGAGACGGTGGCCAGCGCGGTGCTCTACTTCAACGCCCTGGTGCTCAAGGCCCCGATCTCCACGACCCACACGATCACCTCGGCGATCATGGGCGTGGGCGCGACCAAGCGACTCTCCGCGGTCCGCTGGAACGTCGCCGGCAACATCGTGATCGCCTGGATCATCACGTTCCCGGCGGCCGCGCTGATCGCCTGCGTCACCTACCTGCTGGTCCGGCCGCTCTTCGGCTGACCGGTCCGCGTGCCCGAAACGGCCCCCGGCTGTCCGGGGGCCGTTTCGCGTTCACTCGTAACGCACGCCGATCTGCTCCCGGACCGTGTCCAGCAGGGTCATCACCTCGAGGGTCGTGGTGTGCGGCACCAGCGGGCTCTCGGTCAGCCCGGCGGCCAGGCAGCGCCCCACCTCGATCGCCTCGTACTGGTAGCCGTTGCCGGCCTCCTCGGCGGTGATCGTCTCGGGCTCGGCGCCGTCCCGGTACAGGGTCAGCGAGGCCGGCCGGAAGAACGGCTCCGGCAGGTCGATACGGCCGGCGCTGCCGGTGATCGAGGCAGCCAACGAACTCGCGCCGACCATGCCGCAGCTCAGCGTGGCCACCGCCCCGCTGTCGTACCCGAGGAGGATGCCGGTGTTCTCGTCGGTCCCCTCCGGGCCCAGGTGCGCCCAGGAGCGGATGTGCTGCGGCACGCCCAGCAGCAGGTGCGCCAGGCTGATCGGGTAGATCCCCAGGTCGAGCAGCGCGCCCCCACCCAGCGCCGGGTTGCGCATCCGGTGCTCCGGCGGGAACGGCCCGGCCACCCCGAAGTCGGCCCGCACGTTGCGCACCGTGCCGATGGCGCCCTCGGCGATCAGCTCGACCGCGCGGAGGATGAGCGGGTTAGTCCGCATCCACATGGCCTCCATGAGGAAGACCCCGGCGGCGCGGGCGGTGTCCACCAGCTCGGTGCTGGTGGCCAGGTCGAGGGTGAACGGCTTCTCCAGCAGCACCGCGCGGCCGGCGGTCAGGCAGGTCAGCGCCGCCTCGTGGTGCGCGGCGTGCGGAGTGGCCACGTAGATCACGTCGACCTCAGGGTCGGCGGCCAGCCCCACCCAGGAGCCGTACGCCCGCTGCGCGCCGTACGTGTCCGCGAACCGCCGCGCGCTGTCGGCGGAGCGGGAGCCGACCGCGACCAGTTCGGCGTCCGGCACCAGCCGGAGGTCTTCGGCGAAACGGCTGGCGATGTGGCCGGTGGCCAGGATGCCCCAACGAGTCATGCGTCGAACGCTAGCCGAGCCAGCTGAACGGCCCGCTGCTGCCCAGCCCGTCTCTGCCCGGCCAGCGGTGCGGTGGTCCCGGGCCTGACGCCGCGATGAGCGTGATGACTGTGCGGCATATTGATGCCACACAGTCATCACGCTCGCGGCGGCGACCGGTCGCACCGAGCCGGCTGCCTCGTCGCCTGACGCTCGCCCGGCGACAGCGGGGCCGGACACTAGGCTCGCGGGCATGACGATCGACAGCGACGGCTTCGCCGCGCCGGCCGCCCTGGTCGAGCACGCCCGCCGGTTCCAGGCCGAGGGCGGCAGCCCGGCGACGCCGCGGGTCGCGGCCACCGTGCTGCTGCTGCGTCCGACCGACACCGACTTCGAGGTGTACGTCATCCGCCGGGTCGCCGCCATGACCTTCGGCGGGATGTACGCCTTCCCCGGCGGCGGGGTGGACCGCTCCGACTCCGACGCGCACCTGGACTGGGCTGGGCCGACGCCGACCGACTGGGCGGGGCGGCTCGGAGTGGGCGCGGACGCCGCCCAGGCGGTGGTCTGCGCTGCCGCCCGGGAGGTCTTCGAGGAGGCGGGTGTGCTGCTCGCCGGGCCCGGCCCGGCGACGGTGGTGGGTGACGTCAGCGGAGACGACTGGGAGACGGCCCGGCAGGACCTGGAGGGGCGTCGGCTGGGCTTCGCCGCACTGCTCGCCGACCGCCGACTCACCCTGCGGTCTGATCTGCTGTTGCCCTGGAGCCGGTGGATCACTCCGGAGTTCGAGCCGCGCCGCTTCGACACGTACTTCTTCGTGGCCCTGCTGCCGGCCGGACAGCGGACCCGCGACGTCTCCGGCGAGGCCGACCACACGCTGTGGATCCGGCCGGCGGACGCGCTGGCCCGGGCCCAGGCCGGCGAGCTGACCATGCTGCCACCGACCCTGGTAACGCTGGCCCAGATTGCGGCGGCCGGCGACCTGGCGGGAGTGGCAAGCGCGGCGGCGGATCGCGACGCCGCCACCCCCGTCACCCCACGCCTGGACCTGCCGCCGAACGGCGAGCCCCGCTTCGTCCTGAGCTGAGCCCGCCGCCAGCGTCGTCGAGTGCAGTCCGGCGGCTCAGCCGAAGCGGCCGGTGATGTAGTCCTCGGTCTTCTTCACGCTCGGGTTGCTGAAGATCTTCTGGGTGTTGTCGTACTCGATCAGCCGGCCCGGGTCGCCGGTCTTCTCGATCGAGAAGAAGGCGGTCCGGTCCGACACCCGGGCGGCCTGCTGCATGTTGTGGGTCACGATGATGATCGTGAACTTGTCCTTGAGCTGGAACATCAGGTCCTCGATGGCCAGCGTGGAGATCGGGTCCAGGGCCGAGCAGGGCTCGTCCATCAGCACGACCTGCGGCTCGACCGCGATGGTCCGGGCGATGCAGAGCCGCTGCTGCTGACCGCCGGAGAGGCCCGCGCCCGGCTTGCCGAGGCGGTCCTTGACCTCGTCCCACAGGTTCGCCGAACGCAGGGCCTTCTCGGCCGCGTCCTCCAGGATCGACTTCTTGCGGACCCCGTTGAGCTTCAGCCCGGCCACCACGTTCTCGAAGATGCTCATGGTCGGGAACGGGTTCGGCCGCTGGAAGACCATGCCGATCGTGCGCCGGACCGCGGTGACGTCCACGTCCCGGTCGTAGATGTCCTGGTCGTCGATGGTCAGGCTGCCCTCGACGCGGGCCCCCGGCAGCACCTCGTGCATCCGGTTGATCGACCGCAGGAACGTCGACTTGCCGCAACCGGACGGCCCGATGAGAGCGGTGACGGTCTTCGGCTCGACGGTCAGGTTGATGTTCTCGATCGCCTTGAAGCCGCCGTAGTACGCGGTGACGTTCGAGGCGGAGACGCGCTTGGCCATGGTGGTACCTCCGGGGTTCATCGGCTGAGCCTGTTGCGACGGGCCAGCAGCTTCGCCGCGATCGTCAGGATGAGCACGAGGGCGACCAGGGTGAGTGCCGCGGTCCACGCCCGTGCCGGCGAATACTTCGACGCCTCGCCGGCCTGCTGGTAGACGAAGAGGGCCAGCGACGACTGGTTGTTCTCGAAGGGGTTGAAGTTGATCGCGGCGCCGCCGCCGGCGACCAGGAGCACCGGCGCGGTCTCGCCGGCCGCGCGGGCGATGGCGAGCATGACGCCCGTGACGATGCCGGGCAGTGCCGTCGGCAGGACCACCCGCAGGATCGTCTTCCATTTGGGTACGCCGAGCGCGTATGCGCCCTCGCGCAGTGGGGCCGGCACGAGGCGGAGCATCTCCTCGGTGGACCGGACGATCGTGGGCAGCATCAGTACGGCAAGGGCCAGCGCGGCGGCGAAGCCGGAGAAGCTCGGCCGGCCGTCGTTGAACCAGGGCGACACGATCAGCACCCAGAACGCCAGCACGAAGAGGCCGGTGACGATCGACGGGATGCCCGTCATGACGTCCACGAAGAACCGGATCGCGAAGGCGAACCGACCCCGCCCGTACTCGACGATGTAGATGGCGCAGAGGATGCCGAGCGGGACGGTGATCAGGGTGGCGATGCCGACCTGCTCCAGCGTGCCGATGATCGCGTGGTACGCGCCGCCGTTGGCGTCCCGGGCCCCGATGTTGTTCATCGAGGTCTGGAAGAAGTTGCCGTCCAGCCGCTCGGTGCCCTTGCTGACCAGCGTCCAGACGACCGAGATGAGCGGCAGCACCGCCAGCACGAACGCGGAGTGGATCAGCGCGCTCCAGGTACGGTTGCGGGCCGATCGACGCCCCTCGACCACGTTGGCCGCAGCGAAGAGCCCGGCCAGGTAGAGGATCGCGCCGAGGACGACGACGAGGACCGGGCCGCCGATGTCTCCGCCGTAAACGATCACGGCGGAGAGTGCGAGGGCCGCCACGGCGATGACCGGTGCGGCGTACCAGGGCAGCCGCCGGGCCCGCAGTGAAGCCGGCTGGGCCGGCGGCCGGGTGCGGTGGGAGGTGACGGTTGTGGTCATGCGGCGGACTCCGTGAACTCCCGGCGGCGGTAGATGATCGCCCGCGCGATGATGTTGACGATCAAGGTGATCGCGAACAACACGAGGCCGGAGGCGATCAGGGCGCCCCGACCGGTCTCGTTCGCCTCGGCGAATCGGTTGGCGATGTTGGCCGCGATGGTGTTACCACCGGACTCGAGCAGGTTGAACGAGATGGCGTAGGTGGAGCCGAGGGTCAACGCCAGCGCGATGGTCTCGCCCAGCGCTCGGCCCAGGCCGAGCATGACCGCGGCGATGATGCCGGGACGGCCGTACGGCAGCACCGCAGTGCGGAGCATCTCCCAACGGGTGGCGCCCAGGGCGATGGCGGCTTCCTCGTTGGCCTTCGGCGTCTGGAGGAACACCTCGCGGGTGAGCGAGGTGACGATCGGCAGGATCATGATGGCCAGTACCAGAGAACCGAGCAGGATCGAGTTGCCGTAGGGGCCGTCGCCGCCGAAGATCGGGATCCAGCTGAAGTACTTGTTGAGCCAGACAGAGAGGTCCGACACCGGGCCGATGAGGTAGTCGCGACCCCAGAGGCCGAACACCACGCTGGGTACGGCAGCCAGCAGGTCGATCAGGAAGCCGAGGCTGTTGCCAAGCCTGCGCGGAGCGTAGTGGGAGAGGTAGAGCGCGATGCCCATTGCCACAGGTACGGCCATGAGCAGCGCCAGGGTGGCGGTGAGCACGGTGCCGAAGGCGAGAGCGCCGATGCCGAACGTGGGCGGGTTGTCGTTCGGAAACCAGCCTTCGAAGGTCCAGAAGTTCGCGGAGTTGGCGCGTAGGGCCGGGATCGCCTTCGCGATCAGGAAGACCGCGATGGCCACGATGATGACCAACACTGTCGTTCCGGCAGCCAGGGTGAGGCCACGGAAGGCCCGCTCGGCCCCGAACTTCCGGTTTCGGGGCAGCGTGTCGCCGCCGCCCAGCCCGGTGCCGCCCGGGAAACGGGTGCTGACTGGTGCCTCGGCCACACGCGCCGAGGCACCGGCGGGCCACTCGTGACTCTGGGTCACGCGCGTCCCACCGGTGCCGGCGTCGGCCGAGCGGTGAGGGGTTTCACCCATCTGCTCGCTCGATTCGGTTGCGGAGGTGTGGTGGTCTCGGATCAGGAGAGGTTCTTGACCGCGGTCTCGACCTTGGTGCGGACCGTCTCGGGCAGCGGGGCGTAGCCGAGGTCGGTCAGGGAGTTCTGGCCCTCAGCGCTGGCGGCGTGGCTCAGCAGACCCTTGACCAGCTTCAGCTTGTCGGCCGCGAGGCCCTTGCTGCAGACGACCTCGTACGTCGCCAGGACGATCGGGTAGGCCCCGGCCTCCTTGGTGTTGTAGTCGATCGACAGCTTGAGGTCGTCGCCCTGGCCCTCGATCTTCGCCCCGGCGATGGTCTTGCCGGCCGACTCAGCGGTCAGCGCGGCCCACTCGCCGGCACCGTTCTGCACCTTGGCCATGTTCAGGCTGGAGTTCTCGGCGTACGACCACTCGACGTAGCTGATCGTGCCGACCGTGCTCTTGACCTTGCTGGCCACACCGTCGGACTTGGCGGCACCAATACCACCCGGGGCCTTCCACGCCTTGGCATTGCTGAAGGTCCAGTCCGACTCGGCGGTCTTCGACAGGTACTTGGTGAAGTTGTCGGTGGTGCCCGACTCGTCCGAGCGGTGGACCGTCTGGATGGCGGCGGACGGAAGCTTTGCGTCCGGGTTGTCCGCCTTGATGGCCGGGTCGTCCCACTTGGTGACCTTGCCGGCGAAGATCTTCGCCAGGGTGGCCGGCTTGAACTGCAGGTTGTCCACGCCGCTGCCGGCGTTGTAAACGACCGCGACCGGGCCGATCACCATGGGCAGGTTGAGAGCCTTGCCGCCGGCGCACTTGGCGTCGGCCTGCGGCTGCTCCTCCGGCTTGAGCGCGGAGTCGGAGCCCGCGAAGTCGGCGGTCCCGGCGATGAACGCCTGGATGCCGGCGCCCGAACCGGAAGCCTCGTAGTTGATGGTGGTGCCGGCGCACTTCTGCTGGTACGCCTTGATCCACTCGGCCATGGCGTTCTTCTGGGCCGACGAGCCCTGTGCGTTCACCGTGCCGGTACCGCAGTCGACCGCGGCGGCGGAGCCCGAGGCGCTGGCGCCGGAAGTGGGCTCGTTGTTGTCCGAGCCGCATGCACTGAGGCCGAGCGTCGCGGCAAGAGCGAGGCAGGCAATAGTGCCGTACCGCTGGAGCTTCACCTGAGGGGTTTCCCTTCGCGTCTGACTTGGCGCCCCGATCCCGGGGCCCGAGGACCGGCACTGACCGGCTGACACGAAAGTTAGAAGTGCCAGGTAGCCGGTTCGCCGGTCGCAAGTGAACGCAGGGTGAACAGGTCCGGCCCCCGAGGTGACCGCTCGCTGAGGGTGAGTTGTCCGTTAAGTGAACCGGGGCACTTCAGTGCCCGTTGCCGCTCAGCCGAGGTGGTAGTTGATGTGCGCGGACCACCGGGCGAAGCCCAGCCGCTCGTACAGCGCGACCGCCCCGGTGTTCGAGTCGTCGACGTAGAGCATCACCCGGTCCAGGCCCCGCCTGTCCCGCAGGTACGCGAGCCCCGCCGTGGTCAGCGCCCGGCCCAGGCCGCCGCCGTGCGCGGTCGGCTCCACCCCGAGCACGTACACCTCGCCGATCCGGGCCGACCCGGGCCGTTCGTGCACCTTCGTCCAGTGAAAGCCGAGCAGTCGACCGGTCGAGGTCTCCTCGGCGAGCAGGAAGCCGGCCGGGTCGAACCACGGCTCGGCGAGCCGGAGCCGCAGGTCGTCCGGGGTCCACCGGCCCTGCTCGGGGTGCTCGGCGAAGGCCCGCGCGTTCAGGGCCAGCCACGCCGTGTCGTCCGCCCCCGGCCGGAACGCGCGCAGCGCCACCCCGTCAGGCAGGCGCGGCTCGCCCAGTGGAGCCGCCAACGGTCGGCGGAGCTGCCAGAGCACCCGCGCACGGGCGAACCCCAGGTCCACGGCGAGCGCCGCCGCCGACGGGTGGTCGCCGTGCGCCCACGCCCGCAGCGGTCCGGTCGCCGACGCGAGCACACCCCGGGCCAGCGCGCGGCCGGTGCCGCGCCGCCGGTACGCCGGGTGCACCACCAACTCGACACCGATCCCGTCCACCGGGTCGGTGGTGTCCAGGTGCGCGTACCCGGTCAGCGTGCCGTCGTCGGCGCGGGCGAGCAGGTGTACGGCCGGAGCGTCCGCGTCACGCAGGCGGAGCAGGACGTGCTCGTCCAGCGGGTCCGCGCCGTCGGTGTCGCCCGCCGTTCGGGCCAGGGCCAGTACGCCGGCGATCTCCGCGGGGGACAGTCGGTCGGTCCGGGTGACCTGGTCGCTGGTCGGTTCCGCGCTGCTCATCCCGTCACCGTAGCCGTTGCGTCAGGCGCGTCCCGGACTGTCGCCCGAGTAGCGTCCCGGACCCGTCGCCCGAGGAAGGTGGCCGCCTCACGTGGGGTCGGTGGGCAGCGCCTCCAGCTCGTACCGTGCGGTGAGTTCGGGCAGGATCCGGCGCAGCGCGTCGACCGTGCCCTGCCGGTCGCCGCCCGCGTCGTGCATGAGGACGACCGCCCCGGGTTGCGCCTGCGTGAGCACCGTGGTGGCGATCTTGTTGGCTCCGGGCGCCTGCCAGTCTGACGGGTCCACCGACCAGTGCAGCGGGGTCATGCCGAGTTGCCGGGACACCGACACCACCGGGTAGGTCCAGGCGCCGCCGGGTTGGCGGTACCAGACGACCGGGACGTCCGGCACGGCTGCCCGGATGGCCTCGTTGGTGCGGATCAGGTCGGTGCGGATCTGGTCGGCGGACCGGTTGCCCAGCGAGACGTCGTGGTGCCAGGAGTGGTTGCAGAGCGTGTGGCCGTCCGCCACGATCGCCTGGATCAGGTCGGGGTGGTCCTGGGCGTTCTCGCCCACCACGCAGAACGTGGCCTTGACGTCGTACTCGCGCAGCAGCGCGAGGACCTGGGGGGTGTAGCGCGGGTCCGGCCCGTCGTCGAAGGTCAGCGCGAGGCGGGCGGTGCCGGTGTCCGTGTGGGCGCCGAACAGCTTGTCGCCCCCGGCGTCCCGGCCCGTGCCGTCCTGGCTGGCCTCGGCGGGACCGGCGGCGCTCTGGCTGGTGCTCGGGTGTTCGGTCGACGGCTGCTCGGGAGGCTGGTCGGCGTAGTGGGGCCCGGTGGCGTCGGTGGTGACGCCCGTGGCGTGCTGCCGGGTCTGGTCCGGGACGAGGCTACGGCCCAGCACGTACGCGGAGCCGAGCAGCGCCGCCACCACCACTGTCACGATCCCTGCCACGCGCGCGGTCGAGCTGACCCGCGTCACGGCTTCCACCCGGTCGGCCGGAGCCCCCGGCCCGTCGCCCCCGTGTTACCTGCGCGCACCCTTGCCCCCTTTTGCGACAAACCCGGCAGTCAGAATAGGACTGCCAAGCTGCGCAAAAGGGGCATATGGGGAATCGGGCGAAGCTAGACGGGCAACGGCGCGTGCTCCGTCTCCGGCAGCGAACGCGACGGGGGTACGACGAACTTGTAGCCCACCTGGCGGACCGTGCCGATCATCGACTCGTACTCCGAGCCGAGCTTGGCGCGCAGCCGTCGGACGTGCACGTCCACCGTCCGGGTGCCGCCGAAGTAGTCGTATCCCCAGACCTCGCGCAGCAGCTGGTCGCGCGTGAACACCCGGCCCGGGTGCTGGGCCAGGAACTTCAGCAGCTCGAACTCCTTGTAGGTGAGGTCGAGCGGGCGGCCCTTGAGCTTCGCCGCGTACGTGTCCGGGTCGATGGTGAGTTCCCCGGCCCGGATCGAGCCGCCGGCGCCGGCCGTCGCGTTGCTCAGGCGGCCGACCGCGAGCCGCAGCCGGGCCTCCACCTCGGCGGGACCGGCCGAGGCGAGGATGACGTCATCGACGCCCCAGTCCGCGTTCAGCGCGATCAGGCCGGCCTCGGTGACGACCGCGACCAGCGGCACCCCGAGCCCGGTGGCGTGCAACATCCGGCAGGTCGCCCGAGCTTCGCTCAACTCCGACCGGGCGTCCACCAGCACCGCGTCGGGGCTGGGCCCGGCAACAAGGGTGCGGACGTCGCGCGGCGCGGTGCGCACCGAGTGTGGCAGCAGGTCGAGAGCCGGCAACACAGCCGACGGTTCGCCTGCGCGCGCAGTCACCAGCAGCAGGATTTCCACGATCACCTCCGTCCCGGCGGCGCATCGCCGCACGCGACCAGACACACTCGTGAGGGAGTGCGCTGAGAAATTGCGTGGTCCCGGCGTCGCTGACGGGCGGGTAACGCGTTGAGCGTAGCCGATCGCCTCGGCTGCACCGTCAGGCCATTTCCCGTTTGTCTAGCTTGCCCCTGATCGTGGCACAGGTTTTAACGTTACTGAAACCCGCGACCACTGCACCGGGCGGTCGATCTGGCACGATCGGGGCGTGTTTCCCTCCACCTCGCCGGACGCCGGCCGCGACTCGTGGACCGACGGACCCCGTCCGGGTCCGGCCGCTCCGACCCGTGGCCACCCACCCGCGCCGCGCACCGGGCCGGCTGTCGCCGACGGCGAGCGCCGTGGAGGTGGACCGCGCCGGGCCCGCCGCGCCGGTGAGCCGGCCCGTCGTACCGAGGAAGAGACCGACGAGCCGGAGGAGGAGGTCGTCCCTCCGGTCGAGGTGCACCGCCCGCTGGCGCTGACCATCGCCGGCTTCGCCGCGCTGCTCGGCGTGGGCTTGGTGCTCGGCGCGCAGACGTCGGGCCCGGGTCACCGCCTGCCGTTCGCCGTCATCGTCTTCGGCGTCCAACTGCTGTTCGTGCTCGCCTGGACGATGGCCATGCGCCCACCGGCGCTGCTGCTGGTGGGCGGGATCAGCGCCGCCGTCGCCGCGGCCGCCGACGTCGCCGCCGTCCGGAGCGACATCGCCGGCCTGGCGCCGCTGGGCTACCTGGCCGTCGGTGGCTTCCTCGCCGCCGTGCTCGGCCAACTGGTCCGCCGCGTCGACCGGGTCCGGGTCACCGACTCCCTCGGCGCCACCCTGCTCATCGTGGTCGGCGTCGTGGCCTTCGGCACCCTGATCGTGCTCAGCCGCATCCCCGCCGGCACCCAGGCGATCACCGTCTGCCTGACCGCGAGCGGGGTCGCGCTCACCGTCGCCCGGCTCACCGACGCGGTGCTGCCGTGGCCCCGGCTGGCCCCGCAGGTGCCCCGGGGCGCGGCCGGCGTCGTCGGCGGCGCGATGGTGGGCACGCTGGTCAGCGCGCTGCTCGGCGGCTATCTGGTAGCACCCTTCACCCCGACCAGGGCCGCGGTGATCGGCCTGGTCGCGGCCGTCACCGCCGTCCTCACCGACCTCGCGGTGGGGTACGCGGAGGCAGGTCGCCTCATGGCCGGAGAGCCGCCCACCATGTGGGTCGCCCGGCACATGCAGGGGCCGCTCGGCGGGTTCGCCCTGGCTGCGCCCGCCGCGTACGCCATGTGCATGCTCTTCCTCTGAGCCCACGGTTGAGGTCGGTGCCGCTCGGGTACCTACGGGTGCGCCGCGCAGCGGCACCGGTTCGGACGACCCGCCGTGTCGCGGCGGGCGGAGACAGGAGGCGGCGTGGCCCAGGAGTATCCGGTCGACGACCAGCAGCAGGCCCGGCCCCGACGGCGCGGACGCAAGCTGCTCATCGGCCTGGTCGTCCTGCTCCTCGTGGTGGCGGGCCTGCTGGTGGTCGCCGACCGGGTGGCGGTCGGGGTGGCCGAGCGGCTCATCGCCGAACGGGTCAGCCAGGAGATCAGCAACCAGGGCGCGCAGTCCGCGGCGCCCGACGTCGAGGTCGGTGGAATGCCGTTCCTCACGCAGGTGCTCGACGGGCGGTACGAGCGGATCTCCATCTCGCTGCGGGACGTGCAGGCCTCGGTCGACGGTGACGCCGTACGGCTGCCGGTGCTGGACGTCGACGCCCGCAACGTGCGGGCGTCGCTGGACACGCTGCGGACCGGGCAGGGCGACGTCGTGGCCGACACGGTCGACGGCACCGGCACGATCAGCTACGAGAGCCTCGCCGCGCTGCTGAAGCGACCCGGCCTCACCCTCGGCGAGCAGGGCGGCAAGCTGGCCGTCAGCGCCCCGGTCGACATCCTCGGCACGAAGTTCACCGTCGCCGGCACCGCCGACGTCACCGTCGCCAAGAACGGCGCGGTCGCCCTGCGCTTCAACAACCTGGACGCCGCCGGGCTCCCGAACCTGCCGCTGGCCCGCACGATCCTCAGCAACTACGCCAAGAGCATCTCCATCGACGTGCCGCTGCCCGACCTGCCGTTCCAACTCACGGTCCGCAAGGTCCAGCCGCTGCCCGAAGGGCTGGCCGTCACCGCCGACGCGAAGAACGTACCGATCAACTCGGTCAGCTGAGTCGTGCGTCGACAGCCCGGTCCGCTGGGACGCCACGGCGGCCCGGCAGCCGGACGATTCCCGGATGGTGGTCGGCACGGTGGCAGCCCTCCGGATCGCTGGTAGGCTGCCTGACCATGGGGACCCACCTCACCAAACGGCGCGCGGTCGACCTGTGCCGCGTGGCCACCTGCCTGTGTCGCCCTGTCATCTGACGGCGGGGCTGTTTTCGGCCGCCTGACGGCGGCCACCGGCACGCAGGGTCCTCGACCCTTTCCGGTGATCCCACCGAACGCCCGGCAGCGGCGCCGTCGCACGAACCCGTGATCCCGTCCTTCCGCTGGGTCCCGCGCGCGGTGCGACAGTTCAACCCATCGATATTCGCGCGTTGGCTCACCATCCATCCTCACCAGGGAGTGAATCGATGAGTCGCGACACCGCACTCGTCTCGGCCGAGTGGGCCGAGAAGAACCTCGACGCCCCGGGCGTCGTCTTCGTCGAGGTCGACGAAGACACCTCGGCCTACGAGACCGGCCACATCGCCGGCGCTATCAAGGTCGACTGGAAGACCGACCTCCAGGACCCGGTCCGCCGGGACTTCGTCAACAAGGCCCAGTTCGAGGCGCTGCTGTCCGAGCGGGGCATCAGCAACGACGACACCGTGATCCTCTACGGCGGCAACAACAACTGGTTCGCGGCGTACGCCTACTGGTACTTCAAGCTCTACGGCCACCGCGACGTCAAGCTGCTCGACGGTGGTCGCAAGAAGTGGGAGTTGGACGCCCGCCCGCTCGTCACCGAGACGACGCCCCGCCCGGCGACCCAGTACGTCGCGCAGGAGCCGGACACCTCCATCCGGGCCTTCCGCGACGAGGTCGTCGCCGCGATCGGCACCAAGAACCTGGTCGACGTGCGCAGCCCCGACGAGTTCGCCGGCCGGCTGCTGGCCCCCGCCCACCTGCCGCAGGAGCAGGCGCAGCGGGCCGGTCACATCCCGACGGCGATCAGCGTCCCGTGGTCCAAGGCGGCCAACGAGGACGGCACCTTCCGGTCCGACGACGAGCTGCGCAAGATCTACGGCGACGCGGGGCTGGACGACAGCAAGGAGACCATCGCGTACTGCCGGATCGGCGAGCGCTCCTCGCACACCTGGTTCGTGCTGCAGGAGCTGCTCGGTCACCGCAACGTGAAGAACTACGACGGCTCCTGGACCGAGTACGGCTCGCTGGTCGGCGTGCCGGTCGCGCTCGGCGACGAGCCAGGGGAGGCCTGACGATGACCGCTCCCACCGCTGCGGGCTGCGCCGCACCTGACCAGGCCGCGCCCCTGCCGGCCAGCCTGGACCTTGAGAAGGAGACCGTCATCACCGGCGTCGTCCGGTCGGCGGCGGACGAGGTCGTGCCGGGCGCGTACGTCCGGCTGCTCGACTCGACCGGCGAGTTCACCGCCGAGGTGGTCACCTCGGCCGCCGGCCAGTTCCGGTTCTTCGCCGCACCCGGCGCCTGGACGCTGCGGGCGCTGTCCCGGCACGGCAACGGCGACACCGCCGTCACCGCCGGCCGGGGCATCAACGAGGTGTCCGTCACCGTCGCCTGACCCACCGCTCTGATCGACCGGGGCCGGTCACCCTCCTGGGTGGCCGGCCCCGGTCGTCGTGGAGCGGTCAGTAGGCGCGCATCCTGCCCGGGTTGTCGGCTGGTACCGAGTCGGGCGGAGCGATCTTGTAGTCCAGCTCATCGAGTGCCTGCACCGCGACGCCGGGGGCGTCGCGGACCGCGGCGAGCAGTTGTAGCCGGCGCCACTCCTCGCGGCCCTCGTCCACTGCGTCCCGCCATCCGGGCACGGTGTCGACGCAGAACTCCTCCACGACGGCCTGGAGAACGTCCTCGACGCAGGGCCGGAAGCGGTGTCCGCCGAGCGGGAAGTGAAACTTCGCCAGCCGGGGCACTTCGTGCCGTCTTTTGCGCGCCTTGGGGCGTCCTCGTGCCCCGTCCTGCATCACGAAGGCGAACTCGTCGCGGTGGCCGTGTACGTGCAGGTGGGCGCAGGGCACCCCGCTCTGGGCCTCTCGGACGTACTCGTAGCGGAACAGCGGTGCCTTGTCGCCCTTCACGGTGACATGGAGCCAGGACGAATCCGTGGCCAGATGCTTGCCACTCGAATCCAGGCAGCAGTTGAACTTGACCAGCAAATCGAGGCGGTGCCGGTTGTCGATGTACAGGGGGAAGGTGCCGAAGTTGTCCCCCTCGACGATGCCCACCATGACCCGGCCGCCGTTTCGGCCGGGCATCAGCAGTGCCGACAGGCTCTTCTCCGTCCTGACCACCCGGTGCACTCGGGCGGTGATGTCGTCGGCGAAGGCGCTGGCTCTGGCGATGAGATCGGGAGGGACGGCAAGGCCGTCAGTCGTCATCGCCGAGCAGGTAGTCGATAGAGCGAACCATCTCGTAGATGCCGCGTTCGTCGGCTCGAAGCTCGAAGTTGCGCCCCAGGTCGTACAGCGTTTCCTTGGTCATGTGGACGCGTTCCAGGAGACGCTCTCGCCACTCGCGTAGCTCCTGCGGGGTCTTGACGATGGCGGTGCCCATTGCTGGTCCTCTCGCCGCCGACGACGTCGCTGTTGGCGTCACCCTACTGCCTCCCTCCGACGACGCGGACCACCTCGTGGATGCTCGCGTCACTAGTCCACTACCCACCATTCATCGATGGCATTGGCTTTGTGGATGTGTCGGTGTCGGTTAGATGACAGTGTGCCGGGGGAGAGTCCGACAGGACGACCGGTGCGGGGTGACCGGCGGCCTGGTAGCCGCCGGTCACCCGTAGGCACGGTCAGATGCCGGTGGCTCTCGTGCAGGACGAGACCGGGGCGAGGACGACGTCGACGGTCTCGACGAGGCCCGCCCTGATGCGAATGCGCCGCGTCTGCGGTATCCACCCGTCCTTGGCGACGATCACCTCGTAGCGGCCCTTGGGCAGCCACCAGACGTACCGGCCCTGCGGATTCGCGGTCAGGGTCCAGCCGGTCGTCCTGCCCACCCGGTTGACCCGTACCGTCGCCGCGACCCCGACGGTCGCGCCGGTGCAGGTGACCCCGGTGACGCTGCCCTGGATCCGGCCCCAGCTCGCCGGCGGCGAGACGGTCATCCGCGCCGGCACCGCCGGAACCCGGTACGGCGTGTCGGACGCGATACCCAGCTCGCCGGAGTAGGTGCCCGGCTGGGCCACATCGGCGGCGGCCGTGGCACGCATCTTGACGGTGACCGTCCGGGAGGCCCCCGGCGCGAGGGTGAACGTGCCCGGCTTGGTGGTCAGCCAGGGTAGGTCCGCCTCCCCGGCGCACAGCTCCAGGCCGCTGAGCCGTTCGGCGTCCGGGGAGCCGACGAAGGGGGACGGCGAACCGCCGATCCGGTACGCGCCGCAGGCGGCAGCGCCCCGGTACCGACCGGACTGGACGTTGGGCAGGTCGCGCCAACTCCCCGCCACCGGGTCGTACGCGATGGTCCGGTTGGTGACCGTGGTGGACGCCGCCGTGACTCCACCGGCCAGGACCAGGAGGTCACCGGCCGCCGCGTACTGGGCGCCCCAGAGGTCCACCGGCAGGTCGGGCAGGGGATGCCACGCGTCGGCCGCCGGGTCGTACCGGTAGGCGTCGGTGTAGTCGGCGTCGCCGGTGCCACCGGCGCAGTAGACCGCGCTGCCGATCCCGCCGCAGGAGAGCCAGGACACCGGGTGCGGGTACGCCGCGCCGGTGCGGAACGTGCCGGTGGTCGGGTCGAGGACGACGAGCCGGTCCGATTCGGCGCAGTCGTTGTCCTGGCAGCCACCGACCAGGTAGATCTTCCCGCCGGTGACCGCCCCGCCGGCCGCCGCCACGGGGAACGGGTTGCCCGGCCCGGCCAGCGTGCTCCACGTGTCGGTGGCCGGGTCGAACACGTCCACGGAGGCGACGGTGTCGTCGTCGACGCCCCAGCCACCGAGGACGTACAGCTTGCCGCCGACGGCCGCCGCGACCGGCTTCGCCCGGCCGCTCGGCAGGTCGGGCAGCGCCGCCCAGGTGTCCGTGTCGGGGTCGTAGCGCCAGGCCTTGCGCTCCAGCCCGCTGCCGCCACCGCCGCCGACGGAGTACACCTTGCCGTCGAGGGTGGCCGCCGCGTTGTCGTAGACCGCCGCCGGAAGGGTGGCGATACCGGTCCAGGCGTCCTGCGTCCCGGTCCCGGTCCCGGACGCGCCGTACGCGGTGCCCGTACGGGTCTTGCTGATCCCCTTGATCCGCTGCTCCCGCAGGGGCGCTCCGGCTCTGGACGGCGCATCGAACCGCCCGTTGCGCTCCACCAGGTTGACGGCGGCCGGCGCGCTGCCGGTGTTGCGTACCGTCAGCTTCGCGGTCCGGGTGCTGCCGTACGGCTGGGACGACCGGACGGTCGTCGGTGTGACGGTGAGGCGACCGGCCGCCAGCGCGACGTCCAGGCGGCGGACACCGTCGGCCGGCACGCTCGCCGTCTCGGCGGCCACCTGGTACGGCGTCCGGCTGGCGGTGAACCGGTGTGCCCCGGTCAGCCCGGAGAACAGCCAGTAGAAGCCGTCCGGCATCGTCGGGTCGTCCGGCGTCGGCGCCGACCTGCCCCGGTCCTGCGGGCGGTCGGCGCTGACCACGGTGACCCCGTCGAGCGGCGTGTCGGTGTTGCGGTCGGTGGTCACCCCGAGCACCAGCCCGCCCGGGGCGGGTACGCAGTCGCGGTTGACCACCTGCACGTCGTCCACCTGCCACCACCAGGCGAAGCTGCCGTGGAAGCGGAACCGGACCCGTACCGTGGCGGCCCCGGCCGCCGGGTCGAGTGGCACCTCCTCGACGACCGGCCCGCGCCGGCTGGTGGTCTGGTGCCAGACCGTGGTCCAGGTGGCGCCGCCGTCGGTGGAGACGTCCACGTCGGCGGTGTCGCTCACGCCGACCGCCCGCCAGTCGCTGTGGAAACGCAGCACCGGCGCCGGCGTGCCGCGCAGGTCGACGCTCGGGGTCACCAGGTCGGTGTCCTGGGTCCGGCCGGAGCCGAGACGGTCGCTGTCGGCGATGGCGAAGGCGCCGCTGCCGCCGGTGAGGTTGCCCCGCTCGCCCGCGTCGGTGAAGGTCCAGCCGCCGTCGTCGGTGCGGTCCCGTACCGACCAGCCGTCCGGCGTCGCGGCGCTGTCGAAGCTCTCCCGCAGCAGGGGGGTGCCGAAACTGCCGGTGTAGCCGGCCGCCGTGCATCCGGTCTCGACCGGTACGGCGAGGTCGGCCGTCACGGGGTCGCCGCCGGTGACCACGTCCCGGGTGACCGTGCGGTAGCCGGGATAGCGGGCGGTGACGGTGAGCCGGTACGTGGCGTTGCCGGGCACGGTGAACGAGTACCGGCCGGTGGCCGGGTCGGTGAACACCGGTCCACCGGGACGGCCGGTGACCTCGATCCGGGCGTAGAGCGGCCAGCCGTGCCCGGAGGCGTCGGTGACCTGGCCGGCCACGGTGACCGTCGGGTTGGCCGTCAGGGCGAAGTCCCGGGTGACCGCCCCGCCCTCGGTGACGGTGACGGTGGCGCTCTGTCCGGCGTACCCGTAGGCGCTGACGGTGACCGTCGCCTCGCCGGCCGGCACGGTCAGCGCGTACCGGCCGTCCGCGCCGGTGGTGACGCTGCGGGCGCCGTCGCCGACGGTCGCGCCGGCGATCGGGTCGCCGCCGCCGGCCGTGGTGACCGTGCCGGTGATCCGTCCGACGGCGCCGCGCGGCGCGGCCCGCGTCGCCGCGTACGCGTCCAGCCGACCTTCGCCGAACACGTTGTTGTCGGCGGCGGTGCCTCCGCAGGCGGTGGCGTCGACGTCGCGGGCGGTGCGGTCCAGCAGCTCCTCGGTTCCGGCGACGTCGCCCCGGAGGGTCGGCGCGGCCGACCAGAGCAGCGCCACCGTGCCGGAGACGTGCGGCGCGGCCATCGAGGTGCCGTCGTACGCGGCGTAGGAGTCGCCGGGAACACTGGAGCGCACGTTGCTGCCGGGCGCGGCCACGTTCGGCTTGTACGACCGTCCTTCGGTGCCGGCGCCCCGCCCGGAGAAGTCGGAGATGGTGTTCTGCACGTCGTACGAGCCGACGGCGTACGCGTTGGCGTTGTCTCCGGGTGAGCCGGCGCTGCCGCAGGCCGGGCCGTCGTTGCCGGCGGAGAAGACCCCGAAGATGCCGGCAGCGCGCCAGGCCGCGATGGTCTGCTCGAACCACGGGTCGCCGCCGGCGCCGCCCCACGAGTTGTTGACCACGTCGGGGCGCAGGTCGGGGCGGGGGTTCTGCCCGTTCAGGTCGGTCGGGGCCAGCACCCACTGGCCGGCGGCGAGCAGCGAGGCGTCGGTGCAGGAGTCGGTCTCGCAGCCCTTCGCGGCGATCCACTTCGCGCCGGGAGCGACGCCGATCTGGTTGCCCGCGCCGTCGTCGCCGACCATCGTGCCGGTGGTGTGTGTGCCGTGGCCGACGTTGTCGCAGGGCGCGGCGCTGGGGCACCCGCCGGCCGGGTCGTACCAGTTGTGGTCGTGGTTGAAGACGCCACCGCCGAGGTTGCCGCGGTACGCCCCGACCAGCGCCGGGTGGTCGTACTGGACGCCGCTGTCGATCGTGGCGACGACCACGCCGTCGCCCCGGTCGCCGAGTTCGCTCCACACCTGCGGGGCGTTGATGTTGGTGAGCCCCCACTCCGGGCCGTTCGCGTCCGCGTGGCTGCCGGTGGCCGGGGTGGGCCGCAGCAGGGGATAACTGCGGCTCGGCTCGATCCTCGCCACGTCCGGCCGCTTGGCGATCTCGTCGAGCAGCGCGCGATTCCCGGTGACACGGACCGCGTTGGCGATCCAGTACGGGGTGTATGCCGCCTTGCGGTTCCTGAGCAGCGTGCGTAGGCCCTTCTGGGTGCGCGTGGCGGTCGTGGTGAGCAGCCGGTGCACCTCGCGGGCCCGGTCGTCCGGGTCACGCAGCTTGGCGGTCCGCGCCACCGGTGCGGTGCTGCGCAGGTAGACGAGGAAGCTGCCGGTGCCCGTCGCGCCGAGCTGGCGGAGCAGCCGCTGGTCGACGCGGGCGGGCGTGGGCGCGGGTCGGGCGGCGACGGCGGGTTGGGCGGTGAGGGCCAGCAGGGCCGCGACGCATGCCACGGCCGTTCGCCAGCGGACGGATCTCGCATTCGGTGGTGGTTGGAGCACTGTTCCTCCCCACATCGGGTCCCGTTGGGTCCGGGACCTGCTCGGACGGTGCTCAATGCCTAACGATCGGCCGGTGACCTGGCGTTATGCCGGCCGAAAGGCGGGCTGTCGGGTCGTCGACCACTGCCTTTCGAGAGCGGAGGACGGCTCGTGACACCATGGCCGGGTGAGCGGTGCTGTCCAGACGGGTTGGCCCTCGTCGAGCGACCCCGCCCCGCCGGCGCCCGCCCGGCGCGGGCGGCGCTGGCTGCTGGTCGCGACCGTCCTCTGGGCCCTCCTGCTGGCCGGGCTCACCTGGATGTCGGTCCGCGACGACCCACCGACGGTGCGCGAGCAGCGCACCCTCGCCGAGGCCGCTCCGGTGGTCGACAGGGCGGTCGGCGAGCTGGCCCGGGCCGCCGGCACGACCGGGCTGCTGGAGCTGGGACCGGCGCGGGTCAGCGCGGGCTGCCGCGTCACCCCACTCGCCGACGGCGCGCGGCTGCGTCGCGAGATCGCCGTGTTGGCGCCCGCCGACACCGGGCGGGCCGTACTGACCGGCATCGCCGACCGGCTGCCCGCGAGCTGGCGGGCCGGCGTCGGCCCCGGCCTGGACGGTCCGGAACTACGCGCCGACGCCGGAGAGTTCGTCGCCGTCGCGGGGCGGCCGACCGGGGACGGCCGGCTGCGGTTGACCGTCGACACGGGGTGCCGGCCGCCGGGCGCCGGCTACGACCCGCCGCCGGCCACCGCCGTCGGCCCGGAGGCGGCGGCGCTCACGGCCGCCCTGACCGCGCTGGGACGGCCGACCGGCAGCGCGCCGGACCTGGTCACCGCGCCCTGCCCGGACGGCACCCTGGCCCGTACCGCACGGTCCGCCGCCGGTCCCGGCCCGGCCGAGACCAGCGCCCTCGCCGCGCTGGCCGGCGGCACCCCACTGCTGGACAACCCGCCGGTGTACGCGTACCGCGCGGGTGACGTGACCGTGCTGGCCGAACTCGGTCCGGCCGCCGCACGCGTGGCCGCCACCGTCGGCTGCCCCGACTGAGGAGGCGGGTCAGCCGCCCGTGCCTCGATCGTCCGGATCGCGGCTGCGCCCCAACGCGTCGATGTGGCCCCAGCGACCCGGGATGTCCAGCAGCTCCACCCGGCCCATGCCCGGCGGCACGGCCGGGTCGATGATCAGATGTTCACCCTGCGGTTCCAGGCCGAGCATCACGCGTAGCAACAGCAGCGGCGTGCCGCTCGACCAGGCCTGCGGGCTGCACGCGGTGGGGTACTCCACGGGGTAACCGGTGCGGCTGCGGGTGTAGCCCGCGAACGCCTCCGGCAGCCGCCCGCCGAAGTACTCCGACGCGGCCAGCATGGCGTCGCAGATTCGCCCGGCCTCCTCCCGGTAGCCGTACCGGGTCAACCCCCAGGCGATGATCGAGTTGTCGAACGGCCAGACGGTGCCCACGTGGTAACCGATGGGGTTGTACCGGCCCTCGCCCTCGGCCAGGGTCCGCACCCCCCAGCCGGAGAAGAGCCGCGGCCCGAGGAGGTGTTCGGCCACCTTGCCGGCCCGTGGCTCGTCCACGATCCCGCTCCACAGCAGGTGCCCGATGTTCGACGTCAGCGCGTCGACCTGCTGACCGTCGGCGTCCAGGGCGAGCGCGTAGTACCCGCGGTCGGCGATCCAGAAGTCGCGGTTGAACCGCTGCTTGAGCTCCGCCGCCTCCCGTTCCAGCCGGTCGGCGTACGCCGGGTCGTCCCAGACCTCGCGGGCGAGCCGGGCGGCGCGGACCTTCGCGTCGTACGCGTAGCCCTGCAACTCGCAGGTGGCCCGGGGGAAGCCGGGCAGCCGGCCGTCGGCGTACGAGATGCCGTCCCAGGAGTCCTTCCAGCACTGGTTCTGCAGGCCGGTCTCCGGGTTGCGGGTGCGGTACGACAGGTAACCGGTGCCGAGCAGGTCGCCGTAGGTGTCGATCCAGTCCAACGCGGCGCGGACCTGCGGCTCCAACTGCCGGACCAGCGCGGTGTCGCCGGTCCAGCGCTCGTACTCGTCGACCAGGATGACGAACAGCGGGGTGGAGTCGGCCGAGCCGTAGTACGGCGAGTGGGGCTGCTCCTCGAAGCCGGCGGTCTCGCCGTACCGCAGCTCGTGCAGGATCTTGCCCGGCTCCTCGTCCCGGAAGTCGTCCACCCGGTGCCCCTGAAGGCCGCCCAGCATCTGCGCGGTCGGCGGGATCAGCTCCGGCAGGAACGGCAGCACCTGCAACGAGGTGATGATGCTGTCCCGACCGAAGAGGGTCATGAACCACGGCAGCCCGGCGGCGATCAGCCGTACGCCCAGGGCGATCGACTCGTAGCGCAGCGCGGCCAGGTCGTTGAGACTGCGCCGGTACGCCCCGGCCAGCGGCTCGCAGTCGCAGCCGAGCTTCGGCGCCCGGTCGATCAGCTCCCGGTGCTCGGCGCGGATGGCGTCCCCGCCGCGGCCGCCCGCGTACGGCAGGGTCGTGCGGATGTCCTCGCCCCGCGCGCCGAAGACGGTGGTGGAGATGCGCAGCCGGGTCGTCCATTCGCCGTTGCTGTCGACCCGGACGCGGAAGGTCATCCCGGCGGGGTCGACCTGTGCCGGTGCCGTGGAGCGGATCCGGGTCTCCCGGTGGAAGGCCTCCCGCCGGTACGTCAGGCGCAGCTCGTTGTCGGTCACCGCGACCGTCGTCCGGCCCACCTTCTGTTGGGCGTGTTTGATCTCGAACAGGTCGGCGAAGTCGCTGCCCATCTCGACCCGGACGATGAAATCGGCCTCCTCGCCGGAGTGGTTGAGGACGGTCAGCTCCTCGTCGAAGCCACCCCCGATCTCGCGGCTGCGGATCACCGACGCCTTGGCGTCCAGGTAGTGGGTGGGTTCGCCGGGCGCGAGGAAGAACGTGGTCCGGTACGACTCACTGGTGTCCACGGAGAGAGCGTGCAACCGCTGCCCGTCGAGGGTGAGCACCCAGCTCGACAGGAAGCGGGTGTCGAACGAGAACAGTCCCGTCGGGAAGTCGAAGGACGGCTCGATGTCCCCACGGTGGTCGGTGACCAGGAAGGTGTTGCCGTCCAGGATGCTGACGAGATCCTTCACGAACGCCGCCCGACTGCCTCGCGGGCGACCTCGCGCGGGTCCCTCGTGCCCGGCGGGTCCGGAAAGAAGCGGCGGAAGGCCAGGAAGAGCACCACGTCGCCGCTGAAGGTGCTCTCGTTGCGCAGCACGGCGGCGAGCGCCTGGGCTTCACCGGCGATCAATCTGTCGAACAGGGCCGAGCTGCTGTACCAGATGGCGTCGGCCGGGCCTCGCTCGCGGGTGGCCCGCACCTCGCCCGGCCGCATCCGGACCAGCCAGTGCTCGGTCTGGTGGTTGATGCCGAGGTCGATCTGGAGGGTTCCGGCGGCCAGGCCGCGCAGGACCGTCGGTGCCCGCGCCGGCAGGGATTCGAAGAACCGCTGGGTCGCCTCGGTCACATCCGAATCGTAGGCAGCGCTTCGGGTTGCCGGGTCGGTATTCGCACTCCGCCATCCGGCTGAGTCAGGGGTCAGTACACGAGTGCCTGCGCGCCCTCGGCCAACGCCTCCTCGACGAAGACCGCGGCGCCCGCGATCCGCACACCGGGCAGTACGTCCTCCGGGCCGATCTCCCGCCGGGCCGCGCACTGGGTGCAGGCGGTCACCCGAGCGCTGGTCAGGATGACGTGCAGCAGCTCGGCCAGCGGCGCGGAGTGCGGCAGCTCGAATTCCTGGGCGCGGCCGGGCAGCGCGAACCAGGTCGACTCCCCGGTCAGCCAGAGCGAGACGTCCACGCCGGCCGCGACCGCCGTGGCGGCGACCGTGAACGCCTGCGCGCACCGCTCCGGGGCGTCCGCACCGGCGGTGACCTTGACGACGAGAGAGCGGGCCATGGGGCCCAGCATAGGATGGTCGGGATGGTTACCGAGATCGGGTTCGTCAGCCTGCTGGTCGCCGGCCTGGGCGCGCTCGCCGGTGGCCTGGTCTATCTGGCGGTAAGGATTTCAAGGGGACGTTGGTGAGCGCACAGTGAGCGACGAGAATCCGCTGCAACCGCCGTGGCTCAACGCGCCGCCGGTCGAGGAGTACCCGTACGAGGAGAGCCACGACCTGCGCGTCGGGCCGAAGCTGCACCCGGCGCTGGACGGCCTGCTGCCGTACATCGGTCTGTGGCGGGGCCGGGGCAAGGGCGGCTTCCCCACCATCGAGGACTTCGACTACGCGCAGGAGATCCGGATCAGCCACGACGGCCGGCCGTTCCTGCACTACGAGTCGCGGGCCTGGATCCTCGACGAGCAGAGCCGGCCCGTCCGCCCGGCCGGGCGTGAGGTCGGCTGGTGGCGGCCGGTGCTGGTGGACGGCCGGGCCACCGACGAGTTGGAGGCCCTGCTGACGACTCCGACCGGTGTCATGGAGCTGCATCTCGGCAAGCGCACCGGCACCCAGGTCGAGTTCGCCACCGACGCGGTGGTGCGGACGGCGACCGCCAAGGAGGTCACCGGGGGTCACCGGCTCTTCGGCATCGTCGAGGGCGCGCTGCTGTACGCACAGGAGATGGCCGCGATGGGTCACCCGCTCAGCCCGCACCTGTCGGCGCGGCTCGTCCGGGTCGGCGGCTGACGGCTCAGTCGACGGGGAAACCCAGCAGTTCGTGCAGGGCGGGGGTACGCGGGCAGGGGTCCCGGCGTACCCCGTCCAGCATCCGCACCTCGGCGAGTCCGCGTACCGAGGAGCTGAACCAGAGCCCGTCGGCGGCGTGCAGCTCCGCCGGCGTCACCATCCGTTCGGCACCGTCCAGGCCCAGCTCGTGCGCGTGGGCGAGCAGCCAGGCGACGGTCGTGCCGGGCAGGATGCCGGTGGTGGCGGCGGGCACCGTGCAGATCGTGTCACCGGTGAGCCACACCACGTTGGCGATCGGCCCCTCCAGGGCGTACCCGTCGGACGAGACCCAGAGCACGTCGTCCACCCCGGCCCGTCGGGCCCAGCGGCGGGCGGCGCTGTTGACCGCGTACGAGGTGGATTTGATGCCCGCCGGTAGCCAGTCCAGCCCGGTACGCGCGTCGGCGGGCACCCCCAGCGGCAGGACGGCCACGGTTATCCCGTTCCGTCGCGCCGCCAGCGACGACGCCGGCACGGCGGTCAGCGTGGCGTAGACGGTCGGCGGACCGCCGGCCTCCGAGCCCCGGGTGCAGACCAGCCGTAACGCGCCCTCCACCTCCGCCGGCCAGCCCACGAGCACGGAGTCGAGCAGATCGGTCAGCGCGTCGGTCGGCGGCAGGTCCAGCTCGACGGCTGCCGCCGCGGTGATCAGCCGGGCCAGGTGCTCGTCGCGGAGCCACGGTCGCCCGTGGCGCAGGTGCATCGACTCGAAGAGGCCGTCGCCGCGCAGGACGCCCAGGTCGTCGCCGCGGAGCACGGGTTCGTCCGCCGGGATCGGGCCCCGACCCAGCACGGCGATCCGCGCGCTCGGCGTGGCCGGGACATTGCCGACGGACGACGTCACCATGACCGTCGAGCGTAGCGGGGGACAACCGCGCGTAGGGAGTCGGCGCGTTCGTCGAACTATGATCGGACGGTGTCCGAATCCTCCCTCGCGGAAATGCTCCGGGCCCGTGGGCTGCGGCTGACGGCGCAACGGCAGCTCGTCCTGCAGGCGGTGCTCGATCTGGGCCACGCCACCCCGGAGCGGGTGCACGCCGCCGTGCGGGAGGTCGCCGCCGGGGTCAACATCACCACCATCTACCGCACGCTGGAGCTGCTGGAACGGCTCGGCCTGGTGACGCACACCCACCTGTCGCACGGTTCGCCCACGTACCACGCGGCGGGTGAGCACCAACACGTCCACCTGGTCTGCCGGGAGTGCGGCGCGATCGACGAGATCGATCCGGAGCTGCTCCGCCCGCTCGCCGACCAGTTGGTCGCGCAGCGGGGCTTCCGGGTGGACATCGGGCACGTGTCACTCTTCGGCGTCTGCGGCCGGTGCGAGAACGGGGACCACAAATGATCGACATCGCGGGCGCGGTGGCCGTCGAGAGCATCGACGAGGCCAGCCGCGATCAGCCGGACCCGGCGCACGTCGCCGCCGGGGTGCGGGGCGTGGCCGCGCACTACGGCGATCCGCTGCGCGAGCAGCGCGTACTTGACACCGAGGTCGGCCTGGTCGACAGGTCGCACCGGGGGATCGTCGCGGTGCCCGGCGAGGAGCGTGCCGGTTGGCTGCACACGATCACCTCGCAGCACCTGTCGACGCTCTCCGCCGGTGAGGGCACCGAACTGCTGGTGCTCTCCCCGCACGGGCACGTCGAGCAGCACGCCCTGGTCGCCGAGGACGGCGAGACCACCTGGCTGGACACCGAGCCGGGAGCGACCGACGGCCTGCTGGCGTACCTGGAGAAGATGCGGTTCTTCAGCAAGGTCGACCCCCGCGACGCCACCGCCGAACGGGCGCTGCTGTCGCTGGTCGGTCCGGCGGCGGCGGAGGCCGTCGGGACGCTCGGCGTGACCGGGCTGGCCGCACCGGACCTGATCCCGGTGCCGGGTCCGAAGTTCGCCGCCGGGGCCGTGCCGCCCCGGGCGGGCATCCGGTACGACGTCCGACCATTGTCGATCGGCGGTTGGGCGCGACGCGGCCTCCTCGGGGTGGACCTGCTGGTGCCCCGCTCGGCGATGGAGCAGGTCGTCGCGGAGCTACGCGGCGCGGGCGTGCCGGTCGCCGGCCTCTGGGCGTACGAGGCGATCCGGGTGGCCGCCCGGCAGCCCCGGGTGGGGGTGGACACCGACCACCGGACGATCCCGGCCGAGGTGGACCTGATCGGCCCGGCCGTGCACCTGGACAAGGGCTGCTACCGGGGTCAGGAGACGGTCGCCCGCGTGCACAACCTGGGCCGGCCACCCCGCCGCCTGGTGCTGCTGCACCTCGACGGGGTGACCACCGACCAGCCGCCGACCGCCGGTACGCCGGTGACCCTCGACGGACGGGCGGTGGGTTTCGTCGGCACCGCCGTGCTGCACCACGAACTGGGTCAGGTCGCGCTCGCCGTCCTGAAGCGGAACGTCCCGGACGACGCCGCTCTGATGATCGGTGAGACCGCGGCGGCGATCGACCCGTCCTGACCGGCACGTCTAGGATCGCCGGCATGACGACAGGGACGTTGATCACGGTGGCCCCGACGGGCGCGGAGTCGGCCAAGGCGGAGGTGCCGGCACTGCCGGTGACGCTGGACGAGCTGCTGCGCACCGCCAAGGAGTGCGAGGCGCTCGGCGCCGCCGTGATCCACGTCCACATCCGCGACGACGAGGCCCGGCCGACCCTAGACCCGGCCCGCCTGGCCGAGACGGTGGCGGCGCTGCGCGAGAACACCGACCTGATCGTGCAGCTCTCGTCCGGCGGCGCGGTGACCGACCCGGAGGCGTCCCGGCTCGCCGTGCTCGACGCCCGTCCCGACATGGCCTCCTGCACCATGGGCACGGTCAACTTCGGCGACGACGTCTTCCTCAACCGTTGGGAGTTCATCGTCGACCTGCACACCCGGATGCAGGAGCGCGGGATCGTGCCGGAGTACGAGATCTTCGACCTCGGTCACCTGTCCGCGTTGCAGCGGCTGCTCGGCAGGTACGGGCTGCCGGCGGGCGGGCACGTACACGTCGACTTCGTCATGGGGGTGCCGGGCGGCATGCCGGGCACCACCGAGACGCTCGTCGCCGCCCACCGGATGCTGCGGGACCTGCCCGAGGGCACCACGTTCTCGGCCACCGGCATCGGCCGCAGCACCATTGCGGTGCTGCTGGCCTCGCTCTCGACGGGCGGGCACCTGCGGGTCGGCATGGAGGACACGGTGACGTACGCCAAGGGTCGTCCGGTCGAGTCCAACATGCAGCTGGTCGCCCGCGCGGTCGGCTTCGCCCAGCTCGCCCAGCGGCCGCCGCTGAGCACCACCGAGGCTCGCGCGCTGCTCGGGCTGTAAGGCCACGGGCTTCCCCCGCCCCTGTCACCCGCGCGGTTGACGACCTGGTCACCCCGCCGACGGGCGGCCCGATCCCCTGGGTACCGTCCAGCACGTGGGAAAGACGTACGAGGGCGGCGTGCCGCTCGCCGAGGTGGTCCGGTCCGGGTTCGTGGAGGGTGGGCACCGCGGTTCGGTGGTGGTGCTGGACGCGACCGGGGCGACGCTGGCCGCCGCCGGGGACGTGACCGCGCCGATCTTTCCGCGCTCGGCCAGCAAGCCGATGCAGACGATCGGGATGCTCCGCGCCGGCCTTGCGCTCAGCGACCCGGCCGACCTGGCGCTGGTCTCGGCCAGCCACGCGGGGGAGGACTTCCACCTGGCCCGGGTCGGCGCGCTGCTCGACCGGGCCGGGTTGGACGCCTCGGCGCTGCACTGCCCGCCCGACCTGCCGGCGGGCGGGGCGGCCCGGGAGGCGGTGCTACGCGCCGGGGGTGGGCCGAGCCGGGTCCAGATGAACTGCTCCGGCAAGCACAGCGGGATGCTGCTGACCTGCGGGGCCGCCGGCTGGCCCCGGGACGGCTACTGGCGGCCGGAGCACCCGTTGCAGCAGCGGTTGCGGGCGACCGTCGAGGAGTTCACCGGCGAGCCGACCGCGGCGGTGGGCGTGGACGGCTGCGGCGCACCGGTACTCGCGGTGTCGCTGACCGGCCTGGCCGGGGCGTACCTCCGGCTCGTCGACGCCGAGCCCGGCTCGGCGCCGCGCCGGGTGGCCGACGCGATGCGGGCCCACCCGGAGATCGTGGGCGGTACCCAGGCCGACGACACCCGGCTGATGCGCGGTGTTCCGGGCCTCCTGGCCAAGATCGGCGCCGAGGGTGTGTTCGCGGTCGGACTGCCGGGCGTCGGCGCGGTGGCCCTCAAGATCGACGACGGCGCCGACCGGGCGCGCATGCCGGTCCTGGTCTCGGCGCTGCGGCGGCTCGGCGTGGACGCTCCCGTGCTGACCGAGTACGCCGAGGTGCCGCTCTTCGGCGGCGGCGTCCCGGTAGGCGCAATCCGCCCCCTCTGGTAACCCCCACCTCCCGGTCTCGCCCCCACCCCACCCCGTTGATCATGAAGTTATTGCCACTCGAGCCGCCCTGGGGTCAAAGGGTGAGTGCAATCGTTAGGTGGCGGTGTGGCTGGGGTGGAACGGTCGCCGGTGGTCGTGATGCCTCAGAGTCATCAAGATGACTCTGAGGCATCACGCTTGTCCGGGTGCCGGGTGCCGGGTGCCGGGTGCCGGGTGCCGGGTGCTGGAGGTCGGGTGCGGGGTGGCGGGTGCTGGAGTCGGGTGGGTGCTCAGGTTAGGAAGTTCAGGAGGGCGGCGTTGACGGCCTCGGGGCGCTCCAGGGGGAGCAGGTGCGCGGCGTCCGGGACGTCCGGCAGTCGTGTCGCGTTCGGGACCTCGGCGGCGATCCGGTCGGCGAGTTGGCGGATGTCCGGTACGTCTGCCGCGCCGGCGGTGACCAGGACGGGGATCTTCAGCTCGCCGAGACGGCCGATCGCCGGTGGCGTCAGCTCTCCCACCTCGACCGCGCCGAGCGCCAACTCGGCGGCCAGGGCGCGCTGGTCCATCTCCTGCGCGAACGCCAGCAGTTCGGGGTCGACGTCGGCGGGCTGACGCGCCGGACCGACCACCCAGAAGCGCACCTCGCCGGCCGCGCCCGCCACGAAGTCGTCCGGGTCGACCTCGCCGACCAGGTCGTCCCAGAGCTCGTTGGCCTCGTCGGACCACTCGTTGCCGGAGACCGCCGTGTCGAGCAGGGCGAGCGCGCTCACCCGGTCCGGATGGGCCAGGGCGGTGTCGACGGCGACCGACCCGCCGAAGGAGCAGCCGACCAGGGCGGCCTGTGGCAGGTCCAGAGCGTCCAGCAGGCCGGCCACGTCGTCGTGGTGTGCGAACGGCGTCGGCGGCAGTTCGGAGTCGCCGTACCCGCGCAGGTCCGGGACGATCACCCGGTGTCGGGCGGCGAGCGCGGGTACGACGCCCCGCCACATGCGCCGGTCCGCGATGCCGGCGTGCAGCAGGACGACGGGCGAACCGCTGCCGGCCTCGTCGTACGCGAGAACTGCTCCATTGACTGTGATCTTGTGCACCAACGGACCGTACGGACCGGTTGGGGTGGGGCGCAAACGGGACGCTGAGACCTTGCTAACTTTGGCTAGCATTTTGCTTGCAGGAGTTAGCGGATCCGGTTAGCGTCGGCACCATGGCGACCCCAAAGGACCTCCCCGACGTCGGCGGGTTCATCCGCGATCTGCGCCGTAACGCCAAGATCTCGCTGCGCCAGCTCGCCGAGCAGGCGGGGGTCAGCAACCCGTACCTGAGCCAGATCGAGCGCGGCCTACGCCGGCCGAGCGCCGAGGTGCTCCAGCAGCTGGCCAGCGCGCTGCGGGTGTCGACCCCGGCCATGTACCTGCGGGCCGGGCTGCTCGACGACAAGGAGGGCCACGGCGTGCTCGCCGCCATCGCGGTGGACCCCGACCTGACGATGGCCCAGAAGCAGTCGCTCAGCCAGATCTACGAGACCTTCCGCCGGGAGAACGCCCGGCTGTCCGAGGCCCAGGCCGCAGCCGGGGCGACCACCCCGACCGATGTCGCCGACGGGCCCGCCGACGTGGCCAACCTGGCCGCGACCGGCCCCACCACCGAGGGCGGCACCCCGACCGAGGCCGTGCTCGAGTCGGTCGCCGTGACCGAGGCGGGCCCCGCACCCGCCCCGAGCAGCACCCCCGGGACGAACGCCCCGAGCAGCACCCCCGAGAAGAAGAAGGCCGCCGAGACGGCCGAGGAGGAGACGTCATGACCGAGCCGAAGACCAATCGCATCCCCGCTCCCATCTACGCCGCCGCCGGGGCGGCCGAGCTGGCCATCGAGCAGCTCCGCAAGCTGCCCATGGCCGTCGGTCTGCACGGCACCCGGGTCGTCGCCGACCTGGGCGGCCGGGCGGTGCTGACGGGCTTCGAGCTGCGTCAGAAGGCCACCGAGACGCTCCGTACTGCCAACGAGACCGCCGGCACCCTGCGCGACCGCGCACAGGCCGAGCTGGACCTGGCCAAGCTGCGCGAGTCGGCCGACCTGGCCAAGCTGCGCGAGGTCGCCGACATCGAGAAGCTGCGCGCCGCCGCCACCCGCAACGCGGCCGTGGTGGTCACCGCGGCCCAGGCGGCCCAGGAGCGGGCGTTCGCCGCGTACGGCGCGCTGGTGGCTCGCGGCGAGCGGGTCGTCGGCGTCGGCGTGCTGGAGGCCGCCGAGACGGTCAACGCGGACATCGAGGCCACCGAGGCGACGACGGTCACGGCCGAGACCGCCACCACGGCCACGGCCACGGCTCAGACCGCCACCACGGCCACGGCTCAGACCGCTACGACGGCGCAGGCGACGCCCGCCCCGGCGGAGGCGCCGAGCCCGACCGAGGTCGCCGAGATCGCAGAGGCCAAGCCGGCCGCCGTCAAGAAGGCGACCCGGGCGAAGGCCGCGAAGCCGGCCGAGACCCCGTCGGCCAAGCTGCCTCGGGCCACCAAGCGGACCCGCCCGGCGGCCGAGTAGTTCACACCTGTCGGCGATCCCGACGGCGTCCTTGTCGGACGTAGTCGGGGTCGTCGACATAAACTTGCCGGCATGGCCACCGCCGCGCCGATCTTCGCGTTCGAAGTCCGTTACGTGATCGAGCTGATCCTGCTCGTCTTCGCGTTGATCATTCAGGGTGTCGCGCTGGTGCATGCCATCACGCAGCGGTCCGACGCCTTCGCCGCCATCGGGACGCTGCCCAAGGGCGGCTGGATCGCGATCCTCGCGGTCTGCCTCGTCCTGATCCTGCTCAGCCGCGGTCCGATCAGCCTCTTCGGACTGATCGGCATCGCCGCCGCGCTCATCTACCTGCTCGACGTGCGGGTCGGTCTCCGCGACCTCAGCGACGGCAACGGCAAAGGGTTCTGGTGAGAGGTTTCCGCTGGCCTCCTCCACCGGACAGCGGCCCCCGCACCTTCGGTCCGGGCCCGGGTGGGCCGCGCACCGGCCGTCCCGCGATCCCCGATCCGGAGACCGAGCTCGTCGACACGCCGCACGGCGTGCAGTTGGAACGCCTGGTCACCGGCGTCGGTGACCCGGTCACCGTCTTCGCGCACGGGCTGGGCAACGGGATCGCCACCACGCGACCGTTCGGCAGCGGGGTGGCCGGTCGTCGGCTGTTCTTCCAGTTCCGGGGGCACGGCCGCTCGGACGCGCCGCCCGGCTCGTGGACCTACCTCGACCTCGCCCGTGACCTGCGGGCCATCGCGGATCTCGGCGGCGCCAGCCGGGCGTTCGGGGCGAGCCTCGGCGCGGGGGCGCTCTGCCGCCTGCTCGCGGAGAGTCCGGAGCGCTTCGAGAAGCTGGTGTTCTTCCTGCCGGCGGCGCTCGACCAGCCGCGCGGTCCGGCCGCCTGGGACCGCGTCGGCGCCCTGGTGGATGCCGTGGCCAGCGGTGACGCGGGGGCCGTCGCGGACGTCGTCTCGCTGGAGCTGCCGGCGGCGGTGCGCAACACGCCGGCCGGCTGGGCGTACCTGCGGCAGCGGCTGGACCAGTTGCTCCGCGACGGCCTGGACGAGGGCCTGGCCACCCTGGCGGGGCAGGTGCCGCTCGACGACGCCGGCGTGCTGTCGGCGGTCACCGCGCCGGCCCTGGTGATCGGGTGCGCGGGCGACGACCTGCACCCGGTCGAGGTCGCCGAGCAGCTCGCCGCCGCGCTGCCCCGGGCCACTCTGCACGTGTACGACCGCCCCGGGTTCCTCTGGTCGGAACGCGCCGACCTGCGGGAGCGCATCTCCGGCTTCCTCAACGAGTAACGTGCCCTGTCATGGGCGTCACACAGCATGGCCGGACGCACCGGCTGGATCTCGCGGACCCGACCCTGCGCGAGTGGACCTGCACGGTCCTGCACGCCGACCCGGAGCAGGGCATCGTGCTCGACCGCTCGGCGTTCTACCCGGGTGGTGGCGGTCAACCGCCGGACCACGGCGTACTGCTCTGGCAGGGCGTGCAGACCCGGATCGTCGGTACCCGCAAGGGCGATGACCCGTACCTGATCCCCGCCGAGGGTGACCCGTTGCCGCCGGTCGGCACCGAGGTCGTCGGCGCGGTGGAGGACGAGCGCCGCACCCGTCTGATGCGTACCCATTCGGGGTTGCACGTGCTCTGCGGCGTGGTGTTCCGCGACTTCGGCGCGCTCGTGACGGGCAACTCGATGGAACCGGGCGAGGCTCGGATGGACTTCAACCTGCCCGAGGTGCCGCCGGACTTCAAGAGCCGCATCGAGGAGCTGGTCAACGCCGAGGTGGCCGCCGACCGCTCGGTCGCCACCCGGGTGCTGCCGCGTACCGAGGCGTTGGCTCTGCCGGACATCATCCGCACCCAGTCCAACCTCATCCCGCCGGACGAGCAGGAGGTGCGGATCGTCGACATCGTCGGTCTGGACGTCCAGGCGGACGGCGGCACCCACGTCGCGTCCACCGCCCAGATCGGCAAGGTGCAGGTCGTCAAGGTGGAGAGCAAGGGTCGGGCCAACCGGCGCGTCCGCGTCCGGCTGGTGGATTGACGAATTCGGACGTCGGCTGTCAGGTATCGCTGGCAGCCTCGCAGGCATGACACCACCGCTCGCAGGAAAGATCGCGCTCGTCGCCGGTGCCACCCGGGGCGCCGGCCGACAGATCGCGGTCCAGTTGGGCGCCGCCGGCGCCACCGTGTACGCCACCGGTCGCAGCAGCCGCGCCGGCCGTTCGGAGATGGACCGGCCGGAAACCATCGAGGAGACCGCCGAACTGGTCACCGCGGCCGGCGGCACCGGCATCGCCGTGCAGGTCGACCATCTGGTGCCGGAGCAGGTCCGCGACCTGGTCGCCCGGATCGACGCCGAGCAGGGCGGCCTCGACGTGCTGGTCAACGACATCTGGGGCGGCGACCCCCTGGTCACCTGGGACAAGCCGGTCTGGGAGCAGCCTCTCGACAAGGGGTTCCGCACCCTGCGGCTGGCCGTCGACACGCACATCATCACCAGCCACTTCGCCCTGCCGCTGCTGATCCGCAAGCCCGGTGGCCTGGTCGTCGAGATCGGTGACGGCACCAAGGCGTACAACGACGAGAACTACCGCCTCTCGGTCTTCTACGACCTGGCCAAGACCTCGGTCAACCGGCTCGCCTTCAGTCAGGCGCACGAGCTGAAACCGCACGGCGGCACAGCCGTCGCACTCACCCCCGGCTGGCTACGCTCCGAGGCGATGCTGGAGCACTTCGGGGTCACCGAGGAGAACTGGCGCGACGGGGCCGCCACCGACCCGCACTTCCTGATCTCCGAGACGCCCGCCTTCGTGGGCCGCGCGGTGGCCGCGCTCGCCGCCGACGAGGACAAGGCCCGCTGGACCGGCCAGTCCGTCGACGCGGGCACGCTGTCCAAGGTGTACGGCTTCACCGACGTCGACGGGAGCCAACCGGAGGCCATCCGGTACATCGTCGAGGTGGTCGAGGCGGGTAAGCCGGCCGACGTCACCGGCTACCGCTGACGTCGTCCGCCACCGCCGGGCCGTCGTAACGTGCGGCGGCCCGGCGTGCCGCGTCCGCCAGGCGTCCACGCAGCTCCGGCGGGTCGAGCGCCTCCACCTCCGGGCCCAGCGCCAGCAACTGGGCGTACGCGACGTCGACGGTCTCCACCGGCAGTCGCGCCACCACCCAGCCCTGCCCGTCCGGTTCGCTGATGGTGGTGACGACCTCGTCGTACACCTCGGGAGCGTCGACCACGTGCCGGAGCTGGCGCAGGCCGGCGGGGCTCAGCCGGACGGTGACCTCGGCCCGCAGTATGGTCCGCAGGAACGACCCGGCCTGCTCGCGCCAATGCCCGGCCAGGTCGAAGCCCTCGTTGCGCGCGAACCGCTCGTCGTCCACCTCGACGCCGGTCACCCGGTCCACCCGGTAGGTGCGCATGTCGTCGCCGACCCGACCGACCAGATACCAGGTCGCGTTCTTGAGCACGAGTCCGTACGGCTGAAGGTGCCGGGTCACCTCGTCGCCGCCCCGCCGGTAGCGCAGCCGTACCACCCGGTCACCCCAGACCGCCCGCGCCAGCTCGGTGAGCCAGGGCGGTGGCGGCGTCTCCTGGAACCATCCCGGCACGTCCAGGTGGAACCGCTGACCCGTGCGTACGGGCGCGTCGCGCAGGGCCGGTGGCAGTGCGGCGAGCACCTTCAACTCGGCGGCGGCGACCGCGTCGGCCAGACCCATGTCGCCGGCCGGGCCGGGCAGACCGGCCAGGAACAGGGCCTCCGCCTCGTCGCGGTTCAGCCCGGTCAGCCGGGTCCGGTAGCCACCGAGCAGCCGGTACCCGCCGGCCCGGCCCCGGTCCGCGTAGACCGGAACACCGGCGGCGGACAGCGCCAACACGTCCCGGTAGACGGTCCGCTCGGAGACCTCCAGCTCGTGTGCCAGCTCGCCGGCCGTCATCGACCCGCGCGCCTGCAACAGCAGCAGCAACGAGATCAGTCGGGAGGCACGCACCCGCCCATCCTGCCCCGTGCCGCTTCGATCAACTGTCGTTAGGCTGCTCGATCGTGGACGCCAGCAGAATCGCCAGCCCGGTCACCGGGGCCGTCGGACGCTTCCTCCTCGGGGTGCGGCTGCTCCTGCGCGGACTGGGCCTCTACGTGCGCAGCCCGAAGCTCATGCTGCTCGGTATCGTGCCGGCGCTGATCTCCGGCGTGCTCTTCGTGGCCGCGTACGCCACCCTCGTCTACTTCGTGGACGACCTCGCCGCCCTGGTCACCCCGTTCGCCGACGACTGGTCGAGCACCGGCCGGAGCCTGGTCCGGGTGATCGCCGGCCTGGCCTTCCTGGGGATCGGCGGTCTGCTCGCGGTGATCAGCTTCACGGCGGTCACCCTGGTCATCGGCGACCCGTTCTACGAGAAGATCTCCGAGAAGGTGGAGGGGCGGCTCGGCGGCACCTCGGACGCCGTGGACGTGCCGTTCTGGTCCTCGCTGCGCCGCAGCACCGCCGACTCCGTACGCCTGGTGGCCCTCACCGCGCTCGTCGGCATCCCGCTCTTCCTCGCCGGGTTCATCCCGGTGGTGGGCCAGACGGTGGTACCGGTGATCGGGGCGGCCGTGGGTGGCTGGTTCCTCGCCGTCGAGCTGGTCGGAGCGCCGTTCTACCGACGCGGCATGCGGCTGCCGCAGCGCCGGACCATCCTCAAGGCGGACCGGCCGACCGCGCTCGGCTTCGGAGTCGCGGTCTTCCTGTGTTTCCTCATCCCGCTCGGAGCGGTGCTGGTCATGCCGGCCGCCGTCGCCGGCGCGACCCTGCTGGCCCGCCGGTCGTTGGGCCAGTCGATCGAGGAGAGCTGACGTGGAGATCACCCTGATTCAGGGCGACATCACCGACCAGCGGGTCGACGCCATCGTGAACGCCGCGAACTCGTCCCTGCTCGGCGGCGGTGGAGTGGACGGCGCGATCCACCGACGCGGCGGCCCGGCCATCCTGGCCGACTGTCGGGCGCTGCGTGCGTCCAAGTACGGCAAAGGGCTCCGCACCGGGCAGGCGGTGGCGACCACCGCCGGAAACCTGCCGGCCCGCTGGGTCATCCACACGGTCGGCCCGGTCTTCTCGGCCGCCGAGGACCGGTCGGGGCTGCTGCGCGACTGCTACGCCAACAGCCTGCGGGTGGCCGACGAACTGGGCGCGGCCACGGTGGCGTTCCCGCTGATCTCCGCCGGCATCTACGGCTGGCCGGTCGACGACGCGGTCCGCCAGGCGCTGACGGTGCTCCGCTCAGCCACTCCGGCCACGGTCACGGAGGCCCGCCTGGTGCTCTTCGGCGCGGACACCCACGCGACAGCCCGCGACGTCTTCGAGGCGGCGTAGGCCACGTGGCTTGATCACTTGATGCTGACCAGTTGGAAATCGCTTCTGGCAACTGGTCACCATCAAGTGATCACCGTGCGCCAGTCGGAGCCGCGTCATTCCACAGCGACTCGAAGTGCTCCACGTAACGATCGAACGGGCCACCCGCCTCGCGGCGTCGGAGGTGCATGGTCACCGAATCCTGCCCTAGTCCTGCGCCGATGTGGGTAGCCACGATCGCCTCGTCGTCGAGGACCCAGACGGACATGGCAACGTGCCGGTCCGACAGTCGGACGGCGAGGGGTTCCGGAGACTTCGCGATCTCCGCCTGGGTCATGGCTATGCGGGTCGCAAGCGTGAGCGGAGTCGCCTCGATGCCTTCTCGTGCCACGGTGATCTCACTGCCGGGGTCACCGAGCAGGAAACTTACATCGCCGCCGCCCTGCGCCTTCGCTCCGAGCGTCGCGGAGGCATTGGGTGACTGATCAGGTGAGGTCGGCCAGGCAGGTCCACTGCGACGCCACCGGGCGGTAGCCCAGCCGGGCGTTGATCGCCAGCATCGGCGCGTTCGACTCGTCGTTCGAGGTGTACGCGATCCGTACGCCGGCAGCGGCGGCCCGGTGCAGCGCCGCCGTCTTGGCCAGCCGGGCCAGTCCCCGACCCCGGTACGCCGGGACTGAGCAGGTGTAATCCGACCACATCCGCTCGCCGTCGCGCTTGACCAGGCTGAACGCGGCCACCTCGCCGTCGACTTCGGCTGCGGTGCTGGCCGTCTTGTCCAGGCCAAGTTCGTCCCAGACGTCGTACCGCCAACTCTCGAAGGTGACCGTGTCGACGGGCACGTCACCGGGTTCGTCGACGGCCGAGGCGACGTCGGCTTCGTAGAGCAGGTGCGGGTCCATCTCGGCGATCGGCCGCAGCCGTACGCCCGGCGGCGGCTCGGGCAGCGCGGGCGGCGGGGTCAAATCCAGCGCCGAGTAGCGCACCTCGCGGCTCGGTTCGAACCCGTGGTGGCGGGCGAACGGCAGCGAGTCCGTCGCGGCCGTGGCGCGTACGCGGCGAATCCCGAGAGGGCGGAGGTGATCGGTCGCGGCGGTCAATAGCGCCGTCCCGATGCCGCGCCGTCGATGATCCGGGTGTACGTGCAGCGTGTTGACGTTGCCGAAGCCCTGCACCGAGGTCGAGGTGTTGGGCTCGGCGGACGTCCAGCCGACCACCTGGCCGTCGACCTCGGCCACGAACGCGATCCAACCCTCGTGCGGCGGCGGTTCGGCCAGCATCTTGCGGGTCGACTCGACCCCGCGTACCAGGTACGGGTGGACGATCGTCCGCAGCGCCACCACGGCTGCGGCGTCGTCCGGCCGGGCTTCGCGGATGCGCATGTCAGGCCCCCGTCCGTACGGCGGCGACGGCCTCGACCTCGACGAGCTGGTCGGTGTAGCCGAGCACGGCCACACCGAGCAGGGTGCTGGGCGGATCGTGGTCGCCGAAGAAGTCCCGGACCACCTCCCAGACGGTCACCAGGTCGGCCTGCCGCGACGATGCCACGTACACGGTGGTCTTGACGACGTCGGTGAGTCGCGCGCCGGCCGCGCCGAGCGCGGTCTCCAGGTTCGTCATCACCTGCCGGGCCTGTGCGGCATGGTCGCCCGGCGCGACGGTACGGCCCTCGGCGTCGAGCGGGCACGCGCCGGCCGTGAACACCAGCCGAGCGGGCGGTTCGACGGTCGCCGCGTAGGCGTACTCGGCGACGTCGGAGAGGGCGGGCACGTGCAGCAGCGCGACAGGATCCGGCATGCCGGCGAGGCTAACGACGATCGCCCGCCGTAGCGACGGATTAACCGCCCCCTGCACCTCGATGCCTGGTCACTACTTCCGGGAAATAGTGGCATCCCGGCGTCGTGAGGCCACTATTTCCCGGAAGTTGCGCGGATCTAGGAGCGCGGGAGCGGTCAGGCCGAGGCGCGGATGATCAGCTCGGTGTCGAGCATGATCGCCGGTTCGATCGCCTCGCCGGCCGCCAGCCTCAGCAGTTGGCGGGTCATGCGTCGGCCGAGTTCGACGATCGGCTGGCGGACGGTGGTCAGCGGCGGCTCGGTGTACGCGGCGGTCTCGATGTCGTCGAAGCCGACCACCGCCACGTCCTCGGGCACCCGCCGACCGGCCGCACGCAGCGTTCGCAGGGCGGCGTGCGCCATCAGGTCGGAGGCGGCGAACACCCCGTCCAGGTCGGGGTGGTCGTTGAGGAGCTGGTGCATCGCCGCCGCGCCGGACTCCCGGGTGAAGTCGCCGACGGCGACCATCTCGGGTAGCCCGGCGGCGGCGACCGCGTCCCGGTAGCCGTTCAGCCGCTCGATGCCGGCGACCATGTCCTGCGGGCCGGCGATGGTGGCGATCCGCCGCCGACCGCTGTCGATCATGTGTCGGACGGCGGCGGTGACGCCGCCGACGTGGTCGACGTCCACGTACGGCACGGGTACGTCGCCGAGCGGCCGGCCGCTGACCACCACCGGGATGCCGAGGCGGGCCAGCGTGCCGGGCAGCGGGTCGGCGCCGTGCAGCGAGGCGAAGAGCACCCCGTCGACGTGGCGGCCGGTCGTGTACCGCTCGACCCGCTGGTGCCCGGCCGGTGAGCCGGCCAGCATCAGCACCAACTGCTTGTCGGCGGCCTCCAACTCCTGACTGACGCCCCGGATGATGCCGGGGAAGACCTGGTCGTCGGAGAAGACCCGGGTGGCCGCCTCCGGCATGACCAGGGCGATCGAGTCGGTGCGCTGGGTGACGAGGCTGCGGGCGGCGAGGTTGGGCACGTACCCCAACTCGGCGACCGCCCGCTTGACGGCCTCCCGGATCGGCTCGGCGACGGTGGTGGAGCCGTTGACCACCCGGGACACGGTGGCCCTGGACACCCCGGCCCGTGCCGCCACCGCCTCCAACGTCGGCCGGTGCGCCGTCGTCATCGTGACTGTCCCCCGCTCGTCACAGCCCGTTCCGGGAGATCACCTCCTGGTACCACCGGGCGCTGGCCTTCGGTGTGCGCCGCTGGGTCAGGTAGTCGACGTGCACGATCCCGAACCGCTTGCGGTAACCCTCCGCCCACTCGAAGTTGTCCAACAATGACCATACGAGATACCCGCGCAGATCAACGCCCCGGGAGATCGCCTCGTGGGCGGCCCGCAGGTGCCCGTCGAGGTAGGCGATCCGGTCGTTGTCGATCACCTGCCCCAGCCCTTCGGGCGACTCGGTGCCCGCCTTGTCGGGGAACGCCGCGCCGTTCTCGGTGATCAGCAGTGGCACGCCGGGATAGTCGGCGGCGATCCGTTCCAGCAGCCGCGTCAACCCGGCCGGCTCGATCATCCAGCCCATGTCGGTGAGGGGTCCGCTCGGCGGGAGGAAGTGCACGGCGCCCTCGGTGCCCGGGTACGCGCCGTTGCCGTCGCCGTCGGGCCGCCCCGCCACGTAGGTGGGCGCGTAGTAGTTGAGCCCGAGCAGGTCGATCGGGGCGGCGATCACCTTCTCGTCGCCGTCGTGGATGAACGTCGGCTCGACGATGCGCGCCACGTGCTCGCGTACGTCGTCGGGGTAGCCGCCGGTCAGCAGCGGGTCCAGGAAGATCCGGTTGTGCAGGCCGTCGACCAGGCGGACGGCGGCGGCGTCGGCCGCGCTCTGCGGGTCGGCCGGTCGTACATCTGCCGGGTTGATGGTGATGCCGACGCTGCGCGCGCCGGCCGCGCGCAGCGCCCGCGCGGCCAGGCCGTGTGCCAACAGCAGATGGTGTACGGCGGTGAAGGCGGCCGCCCCGTCCTGTGCACCCGGGGCGTGCACCCCGTTGCCGTACCCGAGGTAGGCCGAGCACCACGGCTCGTTGAGGGTGGTCCAGGTGTCGATCCGGTCGCCGAGGCGGGCGTGGACGGCGGTGGCGTACGTGGCGAAGTGTTCGGCGGTCTCCCGGTTGGTCCAGCCGCCCCGGTCCTCGAGGCTCTGCGGCAGGTCCCAGTGGTAGAGGGTGACGATCGGGTCGATGCCCCGGGCGAGCAGGGTGTCGGTGAGGCGGTCGTAGAAGTCGAGCCCGCGCGGGTTGACCGGACCGCTGCCGTCCGGCTGGACCCGGGGCCAGGCGATCGAGAACCGATACGCCGCCAGGCCCAGCTCGGCCATCAGCGCCACGTCGTCGGCGTACCGGTGGTAGTGGTCGCAGGCGACGTCGCCGGTGTGGCCCTGGTAGACCTTTCCGGGCGTACGACAGAAGGTGTCCCAGATGGACGGACCGCGACCGTCGTCGCGGGCCGCGCCCTCGATCTGGTACGCGGCGGTGGCCGCTCCCCAGAGGAAGTGTTCGGGAAATCGGATCTCGTTCACGCCTTGACCGCACCTTCCATGATCCCGCCGATGATCTGGCGACCGAACAGCACGAAGACCAGCAACAGGGGCAGCGTCGCGATGGCCGTGCCGGTGAAGACCTGCGACATGTCCTGGTAGTACCCGTCGGACAGCGCCCGCAGGGAGAGCTGAACGGTCGGATTGGCCGGGTCGTTCAACACAGCGTACGGCCACAGGAAGTCGTTCCAGGTGGTCATGAACGTGAGCAGACCGAGCACGGCGGCGGCCGGGCGCAGCGCCGGCAGCACCACGTGCCACCAGATCCGCGCGGTGCCGCAGCCGTCCATCCGGGCGGCCTCGATCAGCTCGTCGCTGATGGCCTGGCCGGCGTACTGCCGCATCATGAACACCCCGAACCCGGTGACCAGCACCGGGACGATCACCGCGGGCAGCCGGTCGTTCCACTGCAACTTCGTCATGAGCAGGTAGAGCGGGATCACCCCGAGCTGGGTCGGCACCATCATGGTCGCGATGATGACCAACAGCAGCGCGTTGCGGCCCCGGAAGCGCAGCTTCGCGAAGGCGAACCCGGCCAGGCTGGAGAAGAAGACCACCGAGACGGTGACCGTGGTCGCCACGATCACCGAGTTGATCAGGCCGGTCAGGAAGTACGCGTCGGTGTTGTCGAACAGCCGGGCGATGTTCGCGCCCAGGTTGTTGCCCGGCGTGATCGGCGGCGGCAGTTGGCCCATCGCGTCGCTGGTACGACTGGCCACGACGAACATCCACCAGATCGGGAAGATCGACAGGACGGCGGCGCCGACCAGGGCGAAGTAGGTGAGCGGGCTGGCCCGCCAGAGCCGACTCATCGGGTTTCCTTCCCGCCGAGGCGGCGCAGGACCAGCACGTTGACGGCCGCGACGAGTGCGATGAGCGCGAAGAGCAGCCACGCCACCGCCGAGCCGTAGCCGAAGTTGTAGTGCGGCGCGAAGGCGTTCTCGAACATGTACATGGTCAGGGTCTGCGACTCGCGCAGCGGTCCGCCGCGGATCGGGTTGGTGCCGGAGTGGAACATCCGGGGCTCGGTGAAGAGCTGAAGGCCGCCGATGGTGGCGATGATGGTGCAGAAGATGATCGTCGGTTTGAGCAGCGGTACGGTGACCGACCAGAACTGTCGGGCCCGGCTCGCGCCGTCGATCGCCGCCGCCTCGTAGAGGTCCCGGGGGATGGCCTGCATCGCGGCCAGGAGGATCAACGCGTTGTAGCCGGTCCACCGCCAGTCGACCATCGCGGAGATCGCGACCCAGGAGGCGATCCGGTTGGACTTCCACTCGATCGCGTCCAGCCCGATGAGGTCGAGCAGCCAGTTGACCATGCCGAACTCGCGGCCGAAGAGCACCCCGAAGACGATCGCCACGGCGGCCGTGGAGGTCACGTTGGGGACGAGCACCGCCATCCGCCAGCCCGTACGCCCCCGCAGGCCCCGGTTCAGCAGGTTGGCCAACCAGAGCGCGGCGAGCAACTGCGGCACGGTCGAGATGACGAAGATGCCGAGCGTGTTGACCAGCGCGTGCCAGAAGTCCACGTCGGCGAGCAGCCGGGTGTAGTTCTCCGCGCCCACGAACGGATGGTCGGTGCCGAGCAGGTCCCAGTCGTGCAGCGAGACCCAGAAGGTGTACGCCAGCGGGTAGACCCCGAACACCGCGAAGAGCAGGAAGAACGGGGCGATGTAGAGGTACGGCGAGTAGCGGGTGTCGAGGTGGCTGAGCCGACCCGACAATCGGCGGTGGGGTCCGGCCGACGGTGCGACCGGTGGGCGGGCGTCGAGCTGAACGGTCATGCCCGGTGACTCCTTTCCGTCGTGCGGGCGGGAACCGGGGTCCGGCGCCCGCCCGCACGCTGGCTCGGGCTACTTGGCGGCGGCCTTCTTGGCGTTGGTCACCGCGTCCGTCCAGCCCTGCGCGGGGCTGCGCTGGCCCAGCTCCACGGTGCGTACGGCGTTCTCCACCTCGGTACGCACGGCCTGGTTCTTGGGGCCCATGTAGACCGGCTTCAGGCTCTTCGCGCCGGTGCCGAAGATGGACCCGACGGGCGCACCGGAGAAGTACGCGTTCGTCGACTGGGCGATCGCCGGGTCGTCGAGCGCCTGCGGCGACGATGGCAGCGGCCCCTTGGCCTTGAACGCGCCGATCTGGCCCTTGGCGCTGGTCAGGAACTTGGCCAGCTCGATGGCCTGGGCCTGGTGCTTGCTCTGCTTCGGTACGGCGAGGTGCGACCCACCCCAGTTGCCGCCGTTGCCGGGCACCCGGGCGATGTCCCACTTGCCCTTGGCGGCCGGGCCGGCGTTGCCCTCGATGACCCCGGTCATCCACGCGGGGCAGGCGATGGTGGCGAACTTCGTCTGCTTGAAGGCGGACACCCACTCCTCGGACCACGAGCCGTACTTACCGGAGAGGCCTGAGTCGATGATGTCCATCGTGGTGTCCCAGGCCTGTCGTACGGCCGGGTTGCTGTCGACCACGACGTTGCCGCTGGTGTCGTAGTAGCTGTAGCCGGTGCTGTTGCCGGCGGTCTGCAACAGGATCGTGTTGAAGGTGTTGGTGGCCGCGTCGAGGAAGGACGCCCCGGTCTTGGCGGCGACGAACTTCTCCCCGGTGGCGATGTAGTCCTGCCAGGTGGGCCAGAGCTTCGACACCTCGTCCCGCTCGGTGGGCAGGCCGGCCTTTTCGAAGAGGTCCTTGCGGTAGCACATGGCGATGCCGCCGACGTCGGTGCCGAGGCCGATGAGCTGCTTGCCGTCGGCGGTCAGGCCGGCGTTCCACTTCCACTCCAGGAAGTTGCCCTTGAGGTCGGCGGCGCCGTGGTCCAGCAGGTTGACGAAGTTGTTCGGATTCGCCTTGTACTCGACGAGCAGACCCTCCTCGATGGCCACGATGTCGCCGGCCCCCCGGCCGGCGGCGAGCCACTGGGTCAGCTTCGGTGAGTACTCGTCGAGGTTGCTGCCGGTGCCCCGCTCGACGATCTTCACGTCGGAGTGCGCGGCCATGTACTCCTGGTAGAGCTGGTCGTAGCCGAACTGGCCGAAGACGTCGACGGTCAGCGTGATCGGCCCGTCCGCCTCGGCGTCGTCACCGCCGCCGCAGCCGGCGGTGACGAGCAGGGCGGCTGTTGCGGCGAGGGCCACCGCGGCGAGGCGGCGGCGCGGAAGGACAGCCATCGTATGGACCTCTCTCAGGGTGATGAGGTGGTGGTAGAAGACCAAGAGAGCGCTCTCACGTCAGGGTGGTGGGTCGCTCGCACCCTGTCAAGAGAGCGCTCTCACGAATTCGGGCGGCAGGCGAACGAGGGCGTCACCCCACCAGGGGTGACGCCCTCGTCACGCGCGGCTGTCGCTGGGATCAGCCGGTACGCAGACCCTCCAGCAGCGCGCGGTCGCCCGTCACGTCGAGCGTCTCGAAGCTGACCCGGCCCCAGAGCGCCAGCAGCAGGTCGCTCGCGGTGCCGCTGACCTGCGCGCGGGCGTGGTGGTCGTCGTGGTCGAAGATGGTCGCCGTGTCGAGCAGCGCCACCCCCTCGCCGCGCAGCCGCAGATACCACTCCTGGTCCGCGTCGGTCGCCGCGAGCTGGACCACCCCGCGCCAGTCGCCCTTCACCTGTCGCCGGCCGGCCGGCAACCAGGTGTCCAGCACCTCGCTCACCCCGTCGGCGGCCAGCTTCGCCTCGACCGGCTCACCGGCCGCGATGGCGAGCTGGGCGTCCCAGCGGTGCACCGCCGTCTCGTGCGCCATCCGGCGGGGCCAGAAACCGGCCTTCTTCGGCTGCGGGGCCCAGTTCCACGCCGGCGCCTCCGGGTCGAGCCCGTCGAACAGGGTCATCAACTGGTCGTACCCGTGCTGCCAGAGCTGGAGCGCGCTCACGCCGGACGGCACTTCGGACGCGTCCCGGCGGGGCGGCGCCTCGGTGCTGCCCGACCCGGCGAACGAATAAACCCAGTGGTAGAGGCCCGCAAGGTGCAGAGTGAGATCATTGACCGTCCAGCCGGGACAGGACAGCACGGGTGTCTCCGGCGGTGCCTCGGCAACCGCCGCGGCGAACGCCGGACCCTCGGCCCGGAGTGCCCCAATCCAGAAATCCTTGCTGCCCTGCACTCTGCTCATCGCCATCCTCCCGGGGGTGCCGGGCCACCAGTAGGTGCCACGGCTGCCCATCAGCCTAAGGTGAAAGACGTGTCAGACGCCTACGCCCAGCCGACAACCGAAGCCGATCGTGCCATTCCGGGTCCACTGGCCGGCTACACCACGCTACGGATGGGCGGGCCCGCCGGGCGGATCGTGGCCGCGACCAGTGCCGACGAGATCATCCGGGCGGTCCAGGCCACGGACGAGCCGATCCTCGTCCTGGCCGGCGGCAGCAACGTGGTGATCGGCGACGATGGCTTCCCCGGGACGGTCGTGCTGGTGCGCTCGGGCGGCCTGCGGGTACTCGCCGAGGACGCCGAGTCCGTCACCGTCCGTGTCGAGGCCGGCGAGCCGTGGGACGACCTGGTGGCCGCCACTGTCCGTAACGGCTGGGCCGGCCTGGAGTGCCTCTCCGGCATTCCCGGCTCGACCGGCGCGACCCCGATCCAGAACGTCGGCGCGTACGGCCAGGAGGTCGCCGAGACGATTACCGCCGTCGAGGTGTACGACCGCCTCGACGGCACCCGCCAGCTCGTTCCCGCCGCCGAGTGCGGTTTTGCCTACCGGGGCAGCATCTTCAAGTACCAGGACCGCTGGATCGTGCTCTCGGTCGACTTCCGGCTCGCCCGCTCGCCGCTGTCCGGTCCGGTGCGCTACGCCGAACTGGCCCGGGCGCTCGGCGTCGAGGTCGGCGACCAGGTGCCGCTGGCCGAGGCTCGGGCGGCGGTGCTGCGCCTACGCGCCGGCAAGGGCATGGTGCTCGACGCCACCGATCCCGACACCAGCTCGGTCGGCTCCTTCTTCACCAACCCGGTCCTGGACCGGGCGACGTACGAACAACTCCTGGAACGCTCCGCCGAGGTGGGCGACCCGCCCTCCTGGCCCGGGGCGGACGGGCTGGTCAAGGTGAGCGCGGCCTGGCTGATCGACAAGGCGGGCTTCACCAAGGGCCACCCCGGTCCCGGCGGCGTCGCCATCTCCAGCAAGCACACCCTCGCCCTGACCAACCGCAGCGGCACCGCCAGCACCGGCGACCTGCTGATGCTGGCCAACACCATCCGCGACGAGGTCCACGCCCGCTTCGGCGTGACCCTGCACCCCGAACCAGTCCTGATCAACTGCACTCTCTAACCCTCCGGGGGCCAGGGGAGGGTCAGCTCGCCCTGACGCCAGCGTTGCGGAGTGGACAGCACGGGCCAGCCCTCAGCCTTGAGCTGGGACACCGCGCGCACCCAGCGTTGGCGGGGGCCGAACGTGGCATAGGGAGCCGCACTCCGCCAGGCGTCCTCCAGCGCCCGGATCAGATCGTGGATGGCCTCGCCCGGAACGTTGCGGTGGATCAGCGCCTTGGGTAGCCGCTCGGCCAGCTCGGCGGGGCTGCCCAGCGTGGTGAGCTTCGCGGCCAGGGTCAACGTCCGAGGGCCGTCCGCGTCGAGGAGCAGCCAGCTCGCCAGCCGGCCCAGCTCGTCACAGGTGCCCTCCACGAGCACCCCACCCGGGGCGAGCGCGGCGGTCATCGTGCGCCAGGCGTCCTGCACGTCACTCTCGTCGTACTGTCGCAGGACGTTGAACGCGCGGACCAGCACCGGCCGGAGCCCGGCCAGCTCGAAGCCACCCCGGGCGAAGGTCAGGCCCGGCGGGTCGGCGGCCGGCGTCGCGGCGGCCACCCGCGCCTGGTCGATCTCCAGCCCGACCAGTCGTACGTCCCGACGGACCCCCGCCGCCAGCCGCGCCCGCAGTTCCACGGCGGTGACCGGCGTCGCGCCGTAGCCCAGGTCCACCACCAGCGGATCGGCCGCGTCCCGCAGCCGGTCGGCGCAGGTCGCCACGATCCAGTTGTCCACCCGGCGGAGCCGGTTCGGGTTGGTGGTGCCCCGGGTGACCACCCCGAGGGGCCGGCGTCGTGGAGCCCCGCTCATGCGTCCGGTCCCGGGGTCAGGAGACCCGGTGCACCTTGTGCTGTGCGGCCTGCGCACGAGGCCGGACCACCAGCCGGTCGACGTTCACGTGCTCGGGGCGGGTGGCGCACCAGGCGATGCAGTCGGCCACGTCCTCGGCGACCAGCGGCCCGGGGACCCCGGCGTAGACGGCGGCGGCCCGCTCGGCGTCCCCGCCGAAGCGGACCAGCCCGAACTCCTCGGTCTGCACCATCCCCGGGTCGATCTCGATGACCCGCAGCGGCCGGCCGCACAGCTCCAGCCGGAGCGTGCCGGCGATGGCCGTCTGCGCGTGCTTCGCCGCCGTGTAGCCGCCGCCACCCTCGTACACGGTCAGCCCGGCCGTGGAGGAGACCACCACGATGGTCCCCGAGCCGGACGCCTCCAGCGCCGGCAGCAGCGCCTGGGTCACCCGCAGCGTGCCGAGCACGTTCACGTCGTACATCCACTGCCAGTCGTCGAGCGAGCCGGACTCCACCGGGTCCAGGCCGCGTGCGCCGCCGGCGTTGTTGACCAGCAGGGTGACCGGCCCGGACGCCTGGACGGCGGCCTCGGCGAGCCCGGCCACCGACTCGTCCGAGGTGACGTCGCAGGTCACCGCGGTTGCCTGCCCGCCAGCGGCGGTGATCTCGGCGACGAGATCGGTGAGACGGTCGGCGCGGCGGGCGGCGGCGAGTACGTGGAAGCCCTCGGCGGCGAGCCGGCGGGCGGTGGCCGCGCCGATCCCGCTGGACGCTCCGGTGACGATGGCGACAGAGGTCATCGGGTCATTGTCACCCGCGCCGCACCGCCGATCCCGACCGGGCGTCGGGCTGTGTCGGCGGCCGTTCGTGATGAGGTCCGTCACGCCGGGCGGCCGCGCCGACGCATTTCCGTTGCCCGATGGGGAAGATGACATCCGGCGTACAGGTTGACCGAGAAGCGCCGGTCGTGCGTGACGGCATTAACCGTGACAGAAGGAGCGGACGTGGCGGAACTGCACACCGGTGTCGGTCGTCAGCGAGGTGCGCGACCGTGGCCGCGACCCCGGCGCATCGCCACCCTCTCCGTCCACACATCCCCCCTGCACCAGCCCGGAACGGGCGATGCCGGGGGGATGAACGTGTACATCCTGGAAGTCGCCCGGCGGCTCGCCGAGGCCGACGTCGAGGTGGAGATCTTCACCCGGGCCACCTCGGGCGACCTTCCGCCGGTGGTCGAGATGGCCCCCGGCGTGCAGGTGCGGCACATCATGTCCGGCCCGCTCGAGGGGCTGACCAAGGAGGAGCTGCCCGGCCAGCTCTGCGCCTTCACGGCCGGGGTGCTGCGTGCCGAGGCGTCCCGCCCGCCCGGGCACTACGACCTCATCCACTCCCACTACTGGCTCTCCGGCCAGGTCGGCTGGCTGGCCAAGGAACGCTGGGGCGTGCCGCTCGTGCACACCGCGCACACCCTCGCGAAGGTCAAGAACGCCCAGCTCGCGGCCGACGACCGGCCCGAACCGAAGGCCCGGGTGATCGGCGAGGAGCAGGTGGTCGCCGAGGCGGACCAACTGGTCGCCAACACCCGCGTGGAGGCCCGCGACCTGGTCGAGCGGTACGACGCCGACCCCGCCCACGTCACGGTCGTGCAGCCGGGCGTCGACCTGGCCCGGTTCCGCCCCGCACCGGGCGACCGCCACCTGGCCGCCCGTGCCGCCCGCCGCCGGCTGGGGCTGCCGGTCGACGGGTACGTGGTGGCCTTCGTCGGTCGGATCCAACCACTCAAGGCGCCGGACGTGCTGATCCGCGCCGTCGCCGCGTTGCGCGAGCGTGACCCCGCCCTGGCCGACGAGGTGACCGTGGTGATCTGCGGCGGGCCCAGCGGCAGCGGCCTGGACCGGCCGACCGCCCTGATCGAGCTGGCCGCCACGCTCGGCGTCACCGACCGGGTCGTGTTCCTGCCGCCGCGCACCGGCGACGACCTGCCGGCTCTGTACCGGGCCGCCGATCTGGTCGCGGTGCCGTCGCACAACGAATCCTTCGGGCTCGTCGCCCTGGAGGCCCAGGCCTGCGGTACGCCGGTGCTGGCCGCTGCCGTCGGCGGCCTGGTGACCGCCGTGCGGGACCACGTCAGCGGGGTGCTGATCGACGGGCACGACCCGGTGGACTGGGCTCGCGCGCTGAGTCGCCTGCTGCCGGACAGCGCCCTGCGGGCCACGCTGTCCCGGGGCGCGGCGCAGCACGCGCAGCACTTCTCCTGGGACCGTACGGTGTCGGGGCTGCTCGACGTGTACGGCGAGGCGATCGCCGCCCGCCGGGCCCGGCTCGCCGCCGACCTGGCCTGCGACCCGGCGCTCTCCTGCTCCTGGTGACCACGGGCGCTCGCCACCCGAGTGCGTGCGCCGGGTCGGTCGTAGAGTGGGCCCGGTGAGCCCGAAAAGCGACCTCGCGACCCTCATCGAGTCGGTCTGCGCCGACCGTGACCTGGCCTGGGAGTCGACCGGTCCCGGCGCGTACGCGGTGACCCTGCCGGGCACCCACAAGCTCAAGACGGTCTGCAACCTGATCGTCGGCGAGCACGCGCTACGGATCGAGGCCTTCGTGATGCGCCAGCCCGACGAGCGCCGCGAGGAGCTGTGGGCGTGGCTGTTGCAGCGCAACGCCCGGATGTACGGCGTCTCCTTCTCCATCGACGCGGCCGGCGACGTCTACCTGACCGGCCGGGTCAACCCGGCCGGCGTGGACGCCGACGAGCTCGACCGGCTGCTCGGCTCGGTGCTCACCTACTCCGACGAGTCCTTCGACACGATGCTGGAGATCGGCTTCGGCAGTTCGATCCGGCGCGAGTACGAGTGGCGCGTCAAGCGCGGCGAGTCGACCGCGAACCTGGCCGCCTTCGCCCACCTCTTCGAGCCCGCCAACCCCACCCAGCCCTGACCCCACCCTCCGATTTCCGCGATCTTGCACTTTCGGTGGTCGTTTTGGGCTGCCATGCCCCTTGTGCCGCCACCGAAAGTGCAAGATCGACGCGGTTGGGTTCTCTCCGGCGGGGTATGCCGCGGCGCGCGGTGCGGCACAGGGACCCCCGCGCGCCGAGGACGGAGTGTCGAGGAGCGGAGCGTCCCATGGCTCAGCGGAACAGCTCAGGTCGCGGCGGGACTGCGACCCGGACCAAACGGCAGGCCGGCAACCAGACTCCGGGCACGCCCGGGGTCTCCGAGTCGGCGATCTCGCAGATGCGGGTGGACGACATCCGCGGGCAACTGCGCAAGCGCGGGGTTTCCGGTATCTCCGCCATGCGCAAGCCCGACCTGGTGAAACAGTTGGTGCGCTCGATGCGTTCGGATGCCGGTGGCGCAGGTCGGCGCAGCACCGGGCCGGCCGGCCGGGCGTCCGGCAGCAGGGCGTCGGCGGGTCGGGCCGCCGCGACGAAGAAGTCGGCGGCGCGGGCTGCGCCGAGTCGCGCGAAGGCCGTGCCCGCGAACAAGAGCGCCCCGGCGAAGCGAGCCGCCGCGAAGAAGACGGCCGCCACGAAGAGAGCCACCCCGGCGCGGAAGACGGCGGCGGCGAAGAAGACGACGACCGCACGGACGTCGACGGCGGCCCGTAAGTCGGCCACCGCGAAGAAGACGACGGCGGCGAAGTCGACGGCGGCGCGTCGGACCTCCGCGACCGCCCGTACCGCGCCGGCGCGCAAGGTGCCCGCGAAGAAGGCGCCGGCCCGACCGGCCGCCAAGCGCGCCGCTCCCGCGAAGCGGGCCACGGCGAAGAGCGCGGCTCCCGCGAAGCGGGCCACGGCGAGCCGGTCGACGGGCACGGCGGCCGGTGGGATCCGGACCGGGCGGGGCAGCGGACGGTCGGTCCGCAGCTCGCAGGTGATCGCGTCGATCGCCGACCGGCCGGAGCGACCGGGTCGGAGTCTGATCACCGCGAATCACGAGGTGATCCAGCGCTGGGCGCGAGCGCGAGGCGCGAAGCCGGCGACCATCGCGGGTACCGAACGGGAGGGCCGGGCGGGCGTTCTGACCTTCAACATTCCCGGATACCGGGAAAGCAGCCGGATTCGCGAGATCACCTGGGATGAGTGGTTCCACACCTTCGATCTGCGCCGGCTCAATCTGATCTACCAGGAGCAGATGCGCGACGGTCGGCAGAGCAACTTCTTCCGCACCGAGTCACCCGATCGTGAGGACGGATGAGGTGTTTGCGGGAATGCTCGACGGGTACCCGGCTGTTGCCAGAGACCGAGGCCGGAGCTGGGGATACTCGTCAGTTGTGACCGGCGAGACATCCCATTCGGGTTGAATTCAGAATCCGGCCGAACTAGCTTTATTGCGCCGCACCACGCTTGGAAACGTTCGGGGGAGCGGCGGATCGATCAGATCCGCGCACCAGGCGAGGTGCGAGGGGACGGGTGGACCAACCGTTGGGGGACGGTGCCCACCTGTTTGGACCGGCGGCGCGAGCGGGCGATGCTTACGGGGGTGAGTGTTGCCCGCCGCCGCCGGCCCCACACCGGCGAGCGCCCACCAATGACCTTCGGGCCATGGTGGGCGCTTTGCCGTCGTACGGTCAGCTTGTCGGGACCCGGTCTGCCGGCTCCCGGTCGGCGGCCCGGCGCAGCGCGTCGACGTGCCGCTCGCGGGGCGGCCCGGCCAGCAGGTGGCCGACGGCGGCCAGGACGCCCAACCCGGCGACGATCAGCCAGTGCCGGTCGCCGAGGTACTGCAGGCTCACCCCGCCCAGCATGGGCGCGACGAAGGCCGCGGCGGGGAACGTCAGATAGAAGACCGACTGATACCGCGCGCGTAGGTCCGGCGGCGCGAGATCCGCGTTGATCTGGGCGTTGGGCGGGGCGGCGAGCATCGAGCCGACCGTCCAGACCACCGCCGCGCCCAGGTAGACGGCCAGGTGGTCGGCGACCGCGAGCACTCCGAAGCCGACCGCCAGCAGGGCGGTGGAGGCGGCCAGGACGACGGCCTTGCGGCGTCGGTCGATCAGGCGGGGCACGAACAGTTGCCCCAGCACGATCAGCGCGCCGCCGAGGGCCACGACCAGGCCGTACGCCGACGGTCCCAGGCCGTCCGCGCGCATCGCCAGCGGCATGATCGTCGAGGTCTGCAGGGTGAGGACGGCCAGCACGAAGGTGAGCCCGACGAAGACCAGGAAGATCCGGTCGCTGAGGACGGTGAGCAGTCCCGGCCGGCGGGGCCGGGCGGGAGTCGGGTGGCTGGCCTGGGCGACAGGAGTGGCCCGCCGCAGGGTCTCCGGAACCTTCCAGCCGATGACGGCGGCGGCGGTCAGCGTGGCGCCCGCGTCGACCAGGAACAGCGCGGTGAAGCTCGCCTCGGCCACCAGCCCGGCGAGCAGCGAGGCGACCGCCATCCCGAGGTTCAACGCCCAGAACTCCAGGTTGAACGCGCGCGAGCGCCGGTCGGCGGGCACCACGTCGACGATCGCCGCCACGAGCGCCGGGCCGGGCATGGAGTGGGCGACGCCGACCAGCGCGGCGAGCGCCGCGATCAGCGGCAGCGGACGGCTGAAGGCCAGCGCCGCCATCAGGGTGGCGGTGACCAGGTGGGCGGCGAGCAGTGTCGATCGGCGCCCCCACCGGTCGGCCAGCACCCCACCGAACAGCACGCCGACCGCCCCACCGGCCCCGTACGCCCCGACGACGACGCCGGCCACCGCCGCGCTGGCGCCCCGGGCGTCGGTGAGGTAGAGCGACAGGAAGAGCATGGCGAACGCGCCCGCCCGGTTGATCAGCAGCCCTGCCCAGAGGTACCAGAATGCGCCGGGGAGCCCGCCTGCGGTGTCCTGCCACCAGCGCCGCAGGGCGTGCATGCGACCTCCCGACAGTTCAGTTTCTTAACCGTTTCTCCTGAACGGTAGTCGGGCCTGCGCGCGGTGGTCGTACCGGACTCAGGCCGCGGCCTCGGCGGGCTGCGGCGAACGGGTGCCCACCGGCGCCGCGACCTCGGCGGCGTGCCGCAGCGCGGTGGCCCGCCGCTCGCGGGCGGGGCCGGACGCCAGGTGGGCCACCGCCGTCAGCACGCCGATCGCGGCGCAGCCGAGCCACAGCGCCGCATTGCCGACGTGCTCACGCACCAGACCGCCCAGGATCGGCGCGCTCGCACCGGCGATCTGCCAGGAGAGGCCGAACACGCCCTGGTACCGACCGCGCAGTTCGGCCGGGGAGAGCTCGGCGATCAGCGTGGAGTTCGACGGCGAGTTCAGCATCTCGCCGACCGTCCAGATCAACACGGTCAGCCCGTAGAACCAGGCGCTACCCGCGAACGCGGTCAGCCCGAACCCGACGCCCATCACCACGGCGGCGACGGCGAGCACCTGCGAGCGGTTGCGCCCCCGGATCAGCCGGGGCACGAAAAGCTGGCCGACGACGATGAGGAGACCGTTGAGGGCGATCACCGAGCCGTACGTGGCCGGGCTCAGGCCGGAGTCGCCCATGGCGATCGGCAGCATCGAGATGTGCTGGAGGAACACCAGCGCAGCGAACAGGTTCAGCGTCACGAAGCCGAGAAAGACCCGGTCGGCGAGGATCGTGCGCAGGGCGCCGCGCGGGGCGGTGGTCGCGGCGACGGGAAATCCGCCGTGGCTCGTCTCCGGCACCCGGACGAAGATGATCAGCGCGGTGATCAGCATCGTGCCCGCGTCGACCACGAACAGCAGCAGGTAGTCGGCCTGCGCGGCGAGACCGGCGAGGATGGCGGCGCAGGCGAAGCCGAGGTTGATGGCCCAGTAGTTGAGCGAGAAGGCGCGCAGCCGGTCCTTCGCCGGTACCACGTCGATCATCATGGCCCCGAACGCCGGGCGGGCGGCCTCGGCGAACATGCCGAGCAGCAGGGCGCCCAGCGCGACCGCCCAGAGTTCCCGGGCCAGCCCGAGGGCGAGCATCATGGTCGCCGCGCCCACATGCGCGGTGAGCAGCGTCGGCCGGCGGCCCCACCGGTCCGCGAGGGCCCCGCCGGCGGTGGTGCCGACCGCGCCGCCGACGCCCCAGAGACCGAGCACCAGGCCAGCCTGAGACGGCGAGAAGCCACGTTCCTGGGTCAGGTAGATGGCGAGGAACACGAGGACGAACGAGCCGAGCCGGTTGATCAGGGTGCCGGACCACAGGTACCAGAAGGTCCTGGGTAGGCCCCCGGTGGTGTCCGTGAACCAGCTCCGCATCGTCCGCACGTGGTGCCCCCGCTTACAAGTAATGACCGATCTGACTGCCGTGCCTTACCAACCCTAGTGCCGGCCGGAATCGCAGGTCACCCGCTTTTTCACGTGGTGGTCGTCACGACGGGTGCCCGCGTGTCCGCAACCGGGTTGAGGCAGGATGATCCGCATGACTGCGAGCGAGGGGCCCACCGTCGGGACGCTGGTCCTGTTGCGGCACGGCGAGAGTGACTGGAACGCCAAGAACCTCTTCACCGGCTGGGTGGACGTCGACCTGACCGAGAAGGGCGAGGGCGAGGCACGGCGGGGCGGCGAGCTGCTGCGCGAGCACAGCCTGCTGCCGGACGTCGTGCACACCAGCGTTATGCGCCGGGCTATCCGCACCGCCGAGCTGGCGCTCAACGCCGCCGACCGGAACTGGATCGCCGTGCGCCGGTCCTGGCGGCTCAACGAGCGCCACTACGGCGCCCTACAGGGCAAGAACAAGAAGCAGACCCTTGACGAGTACGGCGAGGAGCAGTTCATGCTCTGGCGCCGGTCGTACGACACCCCGCCGCCGCCCATCGCGGACGACGACGAGTGGTCGCAGGTGGGTGACCCGCGGTACGCGCTGCTGCCGACCGAGCTGATGCCGCGTACCGAGTGCCTCAAGGACGTCGTCGAGCGGATGCTTCCGTACTGGTACGACTCGATCGTGCCCGACATCCTGGCCGGCCGTACGGTGCTGGTGGCCGCGCACGGCAACTCGCTGCGCGCCCTGGTGAAGCACCTCGACCAGATCTCCGACGAGGCGATCGCCAAGCTCAACATCCCGACCGGTATCCCGCTGCGCTACGACCTCGACCCGCAGCTGCGCCCGCTCACCCTGGGCGGCACCTACCTCGACCCGACGGCAGCGAAGGAAGCCGCCGCCGCGGTCGCCAACCAGGGCCGCTAAGTGCAAGGAAGGGCCCCTTGTTATGCAAAAAGCGATAACAAGGGGCCCTTCCTTGCACTTCAGCTGGCGGTGGTTGTGTTCTCGCCGGTGATCAGGTAGATCACGTGCTCGCCGGCGTTCACCGCGTGGTCGGCGAAGCGCTCGTAGAACCGGCCCAGCAGGGTGGCGTCGATCGCGGTCTCCACCCCGTACGGCCAGTCGTCGCCGAGCAGCACCGCGAACAGGCTCTTGTGCAGCTCGTCCATGGCGTCGTCGTCGCGGTCCAACTCGGCGGCGAGGTCGACGTCGGGCTTAGCCAGCACGGAACCGATCTTGGCGGCCATCCGGTCGGCGATGTCGGACATCTCGGTGAAGACCGTCCGCAGCTCGGCCGGAACAGCCGGGGAGGGGTGCCGGCGCAGCGCGGTCTTCGCCACGTGCTCGGCGAGGTCACCCATTCGCTCCAGATCGGCCGCCACGTGCAGCGCGGTGATCATTGCCCGGAGGTCGGAGGCGACCGGCGCCTGCCGGGCGAGCAGGTCACACACCCGCTCCTCGACGTGCCGGTAGAGGTCGTCGATCTCGGCGTCCCGCTCGATGACCGTCTCGGCGGCCTGCCGGTCGGCCGTGAGCAGGGCCCGGGTGGCCTGGCGCATGGCGGCGCGGATGCCCTCCGCCATGTCCACCAGCAGTTGGCTGACGATCTGAAGGTCGGCCCGGAACTCGTCGCGCATCATCACGTCCTGTGGTCGGTCGCCGCCGACGGGTGTCGGCGCAGGGGTTGAGCAGGTGCGACGCCAACGGTAGGGGGCGTTGACGGACCCCGGATGAACCAGGGTGAACGACGCCAGACGTGGGGGTGAACACTTTCGGAAGTGAGGGTGATTCGTCCCGTTCTGTGTGGTAGCCAGGTTAACAATGACCCTACGATCGCCGGGTGGAGTGGGCAGTGGCGGTCGTGGTGGCCGTGGCGTTGGCGGCCGGAGTGGTCGTCGGTGTCCTGCTGCCCCGGTTCCTGCCGGCGCGCGGCGGCTCCACGTCGACGGGTAGCGCGAGCTCCCGCTGGAGCACAGGGAGGCCCGCGATAGCCGACTCGCAGCAGGCCGGGCTCGGCCGTCGGACGATCGACTCGCTCCGCGCCGGTGTCGTGGTACTGGACGACGACGACGTCCCCGTCCTGATCAACCCGGCCGCCCGCGCCATGGGGCTCCTACGGACCGGCAGCACACCGGGTTCGATCGCCGCGCACCCGTTGATCCGTACCCTCGCGGGTCAGGTGCGGCGCACCGGCGTGCGGCGCGAGATCGAGCTGGATCTGCCCCGAGGCCGCGACAGCGCGGGGGAGAACCCGCTGGGCGTGCACCTGCGGGCCATGGGTCTCGGAAACGGCTTCATCGCCGTCGAGGCTGTCGACGTGACCGAGTCACACCGGCTGACCCGGGTCCGGCGGGACTTCGTGGCGAACGTCAGTCACGAGCTGAAGACCCCGATCGGGGCGCTGCAACTGCTCGCCGAGGCGCTGCTGGACGCCACCGAGCCGGCCGACGCCACGGCGCCGGACCTCTCCGAGGACCTGGTCGCCGCCCGCCGGTTCGCCGAACGGATCCAGCACGAGTCGACCCGGCTGGGCCGGCTGGTGCAGGAGCTGCTGGAGCTGACCCGGCTCCAGGGCGCCGAGCCGCAGCCGCCGCCGGAGCCGGTCGCGCTCGACTGGGTGATCGCCGAGGTGGTCGACCGCACCCGGACCACGGCTGCCGCCCGGGGGGTCGAGGTCACTGTCGACGGCGAGCGCGGTCTCACCGCGTACGGCAGCGACAGCCAGCTCGCCACGGCGGTGGCGAACCTGGTGGAGAACGCCATCAACTACTCGGGCGAGGACACCACGGTGCGGGTCACCCTCCGCGGTGACGGCGAACATGTCGAGGTCGCGGTCGCCGACCAGGGCATCGGCATCGCCCCGACGGACGTGGACCGGATCTTCGAGCGGTTCTACCGGGCCGACCAGGCCCGCTCACGTGCCACCGGTGGCACCGGGCTCGGCCTGGCCATCGTGAAACACATCGCGAGCAACCATGGCGGTCGGGTGGAGGTGTCGAGCACTCTTGGCGGTGGGTCGACGTTCACCCTCCGGTTGCCCGCCAGCCCACCGGACGATCTCCTGGCGACACTGCCGCCGGCTGGGATCGAGGCCGGTCCGGCCGAGCTACGGCAGGTCTGACAGCAATGGAAAGGAAATCCCCCTTGAGCCGCGTTCTGGTGGTCGAGGACGAGGAGTCGTTCTCCGACGCCCTGTCGTACATGCTCCGTAAGGAGGGCTTTGAGGTTTCGGTCGCCGCGACCGGAACCGACGCCCTCACCGAGTTCGACCGAACCGGCGCCGACATCGTGCTGCTCGACCTGATGTTGCCCGAGATGTCGGGGACCGAGGTGTGCCGGCAGCTTCGGCAGCGCTCGGCCGTGCCGATCATCATGGTCACCGCGCGGGACAGCGAGATCGACAAGGTGGTCGGCCTGGAGATCGGCGCCGACGACTACGTCACCAAGCCGTACTCCCCTCGGGAGTTGGTCGCCCGCATCCGGGCGGTGCTGCGGCGGCAGAGCCCGGAGGTCGCCGAGGCGGGCGCTCCGACGCTGGCCGCCGGCCCGGTGCGGATGGACATCGAGCGGCACGTCGTGACGGTCGAGGGCGGTGCCGTGCAGCTGCCGCTCAAGGAGTTCGAGTTGCTGGAACTGCTGCTCCGCAACGCGGGCCGGGTGTTGACCCGGGGCCAGCTCATCGACCGGGTGTGGGGCGCCGACTACGTCGGTGACACCAAGACGCTGGACGTGCACGTGAAGCGGCTGCGCTCCAAGATCGAGCCAGAGCCGTCGGCGCCGCGTTTCATCGTCACCGTGCGGGGTCTGGGCTACAAGTTCGAGCCGTGATCGGCCGATCCGAAGGGGGTCCGCGCCCGGCGTGGACCCCCTTCGGGCTGTCGGCGTCCGCTCAGCGGACGACCTTGACGTTGAAGATGGCGGTGTCGAGCCGGCCGTAGAGCCGCAGCCAGAGTGGCATCAGCATCTCGGTGCCCCGGGCCGTGGAGAGGTCACCGAGGTCGATGACGTCGGTGTGCCCGAAGCTGACGAGCAGGTCGGTGACGATGCGCTTCGCCTCCGCGTCGTCGCCGGAGACGAAGACGCTGTGGTCGCCGTCGGCGAGCTGGCGCGGACGCACCATCAGCTCCGCGGTGAGCGTGTTGAGCGACTTGACGACCTTGGCCTGCGGGAACTCCCGCTGGATCCGTTCGGCCAGGGAGTCGGTGTCATTGACCGTCAGAACGGGCGGGAAACCCGCGCTGAAGTCGAGCGGGTTGGCGATGTCGAGCAGGACCTTGCCGGCCAGGTTCGCCGCGCCGGCCGCGGTTAGTGCCGGCAGGGATCCGGTGCCACTGGTGGCGTTGACGACCAGTTCGGCGTCGGCCGCCGCCACGGCCATGGTCTCCAGGCCGACCTCGGGGTGCTCGGCGGCCCAGGCGGCGTAGGCGCCGGCCCGCGTGGCCGCGACGTCCCGGGTGCCGATGGTGACCTGGTGGCCCAGCTCCGCCGTGCGGGCCGCGATGGTCTGTCCCACCGAGCCGGTGCCGAGAACTGCGATGCGCATGTCGATCGATCCTCCACTCGGGCGCGGTGGCCTCGCGCCGACTGTCCGTAGGCTAACAGACAGGTCTGTCTACCGCTGTCCCTCATGGACGCTGGAATCGCGCCTGTCCCTCACTCCGTGTCGAGTTGCCCCGGATATGGGGATGCGGGGTCCGGGCTGCCGTGCGGCGCGGCGCCTATCCCTCGCCCCGTGACGAGTTGCCCTGAAGATGGGGCGGCGGGGGGTTGGGCTGCGGTGCGGCGGGGGAGGGGGCAGTTATCCCTCGTGCCGTGTCGAGCTGCCCGAAAAATGGGGCGGCGCGGGTTCGGCGCGGTAGGGCGCTTATCCCTTGTGCCGTGTCGAGCTGCCCCGGATATGGGGCGGCGGTCGAGCGCGCTGCGGCTGAAAAGGTTTCAGCCTCGACGGCTTGGCCTCGACGGCTTGGCCTCGACGGCTCAGCCCCATATCTGGGGCAGCTCGACAGGAGTCGAGGACACCGTCAGCCCCGGCGGCGGACCGACGAGCGGCAGCAGACCGAGCGGCAGCAGACCGAGCGGCAGCAGACCGAGCGGCAGCAGACCGAGCGGCAGCAGACCGAGCGGCAGCAGACGGAGCTGTCTGTAGACCGAGCTGTCTGTAAAATCGTGCCCGTCACCAGCAACGATGAGGGAGTGCCGATGCCCGTGCACCGCACGCCGGCCGGCTCGGCCCGGGAGCGGATCCTGGACACCGCGTTCCGGCTGTTCTATGCGCACGGGCCACGCGGCGTCGGGGTCGACACGGTCATCGCCGAGTCGGGCGTGGCCAAGGCGACGCTCTACAAGCACTTCCCGCGCAAGGACGACCTCGTGCTGGCGTACCTGGACCGGGTCGACCAGGCGTGGTTCGGCGCGCTGCGGGCGGCGGCCCGCGAGGCCGGCGACGAGCCGCGCGACCAGCTCGTCGGGATGTTCGACGCCCTCGTCAGTGCCTGTCGTCGGGACGGCTACCACGGTTGCGCCTTCATCAACACGGCCGCCGAGTCGCCCGCCGGCGGTCCGGTGCACGCCCGGACGGTGGAGCACAAGACGGTCGTCCGGGCCTGGGTGACCGAGCTGGCCCGCAAGGCCGGGGCGGCCGACCCGGAACTGCTCGCCCGGCAGCTCACCCTGCTGCTCGACGGTGGGCTCGCCGGCGGCGTGCTGGACGGCGATCCGGCGATCGCCGAGGCCGCGAAGCAGACCGCCCGCACACTCGTCGATGCCGCCCTCGACTGACTTCGTGCGCTCAGAACAGTTTGCGCAGGGCGGCGGCGATTTCGGAGACTTCCGTCAGGCGACTCTCCGCCACGCCGATGACGAGGTCGTACGCGACGTCCTGATCGGTCTCGTCGAGCTGGTCGATGCTGACGGTGCGGTTCTGCAACAGGAAGGCGACAGTCACGATCCAGCTAATCCGTTTGTTGCCGTCCACGAACGGGTGGTTGTTCGCCAGTGAGTGCAGCAGCGCTGCCGCTTTGGTCCAGAGATCGGGGTAGGCGTCTTCGCCGAAGACGCTCGTTCTCGGCCGAGCCACCGCCGACTCCACGAGGCCGGCGTCCCTGATCCCCACGCCGAGCTTGCGGGCGATGCCGGCCACATCGGCGAGCGTGGGGTATCGAACCTCTGCCATCACTCGGCCAGGCGCGCGAGCAGGGTGGCGTGTCGTTCGATGATCTCGTCGGCGAGGTCGCCGAACTCCTTGGCGTTCCGTCGCGCCAAGTAGTCGTCGATGGCGGTGACCACGACGGCGTGCATGGATCGGTCCTCCTCGTCCGCGACGAGACGGAGTCGCCGTTCGCGTTCGTCATCCAGCCGGAGGGTCATTGCCATCCGAATATGGTAGCAACAGTGCTACCAAGATCGGCTAGAGATCGTCGGCGGGGTGGGGGGCGACCAGGCCCTGTCGTACCCGGGCCGCGCACAGTTCGGCCAGCCGCTCGTACGCCGCCGCGCCGATCAGCGCGGTCAGCTCCGGGCCGTACGACAGGTACATCGGCTCGGCCCCGACGTGCGCGTCGGTCGACGAGGTGCACCACCAGTCGAGGTCGTGCCCACCGGCGCCCCAGCCCCGCCGGTCGAACTCGGACAGGGTGGAGACCAACACCTTGGTGTTGTCCGGACGCTTCACCCAGTCCTGGTCACGCCGGATGGGGAGCTGCCAGCAGACGTCCGGCTTGTATTCGAGCGGGTGCACCCCGTCGCGCAGCGCCTGGGCGTGCAGCGCGCAACCACCCCCGCCGACGAAGTCGGCGTCGTTGAGGAAGACGCACGGCCCGTCGGCGCCCTGGGTGGCGGTGCGGCGAGCGGGGTTCTTGCCGTCGATCGTGTCCTCGTCGGTCCAGTTCTTGAACCCGCGCTGGAAGTGCTGCCAGGTCGACGGGGTGAGCAGCTTGACGGCGCGGCGGACCCGCTTCTCGTCGTCCGGGTCGGTGAAGAACGCCCCGTGCGAGCAGCAGCCATCGGCGGCCCGGCCGGCGATGATGCCGTGGCAGCCCTGGCCGAAGATGCAGGTCCAGCGGGAGAGCAGCCAGGTCAGGTCGGCCCGGATCAGGTGGGTCTCGTCCGCCGGGTCGGCGAACTCGATCCACTCCCGGGGAAAGTCCAGCGGCACCTCACGGCTGCGCGGGTCCCCCGGGTCGTCCACCAGCACGCGGAGCTCCATCGTCACCCGGACCAGCGTACGCGTGGTGCCGTCCGCGGGCCGACGAGCCGCACGAACGTGTTGCACCTAGGGTCTTCACCATGCGACTGGGTGTCCTCGACGTCGGATCCAACACGGTGCACCTGCTGGTGGTCGACGCGCATCACGGCGCGCACCCCTGGCCGGCCCACTCGGAGAAGGTCGTCCTGCGTCTCGCCGAACAGATCGGTCCGGACGGGGCGTTGACCGAGGTGGGTGCGGACAGCCTGGTCAAGGCGGTCGGCATGGCCAGGGCGGCGGCGACCGGGCTGGAGGCCGACGACCTGATCGCGTTCGCCACCTCCGCGGTCCGCGACGCCACCAACGCGGCCGACGTGCTCGCCCGGGTCCGTGACGAGACCGGCGTACGCCTGGAGGTGCTCTCCGGCGCGGACGAGGCACGGATGACGTTCCTGGCGGTACGGCGCTGGTTCGGCTGGTCGGCGGGGCGTCTGCTGGTGCTCGACATCGGTGGCGGCTCCCTGGAGATCGCTGCCGGAATCGACGAGGACCCGGACGTGGCGGTCTCGCTGCCGCTGGGCGCCGGGCGTCTCACCCGCGAGCAACTGCGGGTCGACCCGGCCAGCACCACGCCGTCGTCCGCCGAGGCCGTCGCCAAGCTACGGGAGTACGTCGACAGCCGGCTGGACAAGGTGGTCGACCAGATGACCGAGGTGGGCTGGGACCGGGTGGCCGCCACCTCGAAGACGTTCCGCACCCTGGCGCGACTGGCCGGCGCGGCACCGTCCGGCGCCGGCCTCTGGGTGCACCGCAGGCTGACCCGTGCCGGCCTGCGGCAGATCATCGGCTTCATCCGGCACATGACGCCCGCGCAGTTGATGGAGTTGGAGGGCGTCGGCGCGGGCCGGGCCCACCAACTGTTGGCGGGCGCGGTGGTCGCCGAGGCGGTGATGCGCCGGCTCGACCTGGATGCCATGGACATCTGCCCGTGGGCCCTGCGCGAGGGGGTCATCCTCCGTCGGCTCGATCAACTCGAACCGATGTGACCGCCGCTGGGCCGCCGACGGGTTTGCCGATGCTCGTCCTGATGACCCCGTGACAGCCGGGCTAGGCTGGCTGGTGTGACGTCCCGAGTCCCCGTGCTCCTGTCCAGCTCGTCGGTCTTCCCCGAGCCGACCGCTGCGGCGTTTCAGCTGGCCGCGGCGCTCGGCTACGACGGCGTCGAGGTAATGGTGTGGACCGACGTCGTCAGCCAGGACGCGGGCGCGTTGCGCGGCCTGTCGGCGCACTACGGCGTTCCGGTGCTCTCGGTGCACGCGCCCTGTCTCCTGGTGACGCAGCGGGTGTGGAGCCCGGACCCGTGGCAGCGGTTGCGCAAGGCCGCCGAGCTGGCCGAGACGCTCGGTGCGCCGACGGTGGTGGTGCACCCGCCGTTCACCTGGCAGCGCGACTACGCGCGCGGGTTCGCCGAGGGGCTGGCCAGAGTCGAGGAGCGGTTCTCCGGGCTCCGCTTCGCCGTGGAGAACATGTACCCGGTGCGCATGGCGGGCCGGCAGTTCGTCCCGTACGTCCCCGGATGGGATCCCACCGACACCGGCTACCCGTCGTACACCCTGGATCTTTCCCACTGCGCGGCCTCGCACAGTGACCCCCTCGCGATGGCCGACCGGATGGGCGCGGGGCTCGCCCACGTGCACCTGGGCGACGGCACCGGCGAGGGCCGTGACGAGCACCTGGTGCCCGGGCGCGGCACCCAGCCCTGCGGGGAGCTGCTCTCCTCGCTGGCCGGCCGGGGCTTCACCGGCGCGGTGGCCGTCGAGGTGGCGACCCGGGGCGCGAAGAGCCGCGCGGTGCGCGAGGCGGACCTGCGGACTTCGCTCGAGTTCGCCCGCGAGCACCTCACCGCGCCGTCACCGGTCGACGTCTGACCGGTGGCCCCGGTCAGCTGACCGGGGTCAGCGACTCGGCGGTCGAGGTCGGCTGCGGGGCGACCGGCGCCTGCTCGCCGACCGCGGCCCGCTTGCGGGCCCGGTGCGCCGCCACGTGCGAGCGGGTGGCGCAGCGCTCAGAGCAGAACCGCCGGCAGCAGTTGGACGACGTGTCCAGGTAGACGTTGCCGCACCGCTCGTCGGCGCAGACCCCGAAGCGGGCGCTGCCGTACTCGCAGAGCCACACCGAGAGCCCCCAGACCGCGCCGGCCAGGTATTCGGCGCTGACCGAGGCACCCCGGCTGGTCACGTGCATGTGCCAGTCACTGGAGTCGTGCCCGGAGATGCGCGGCTGGACCGGGAACGCCTCCAACAGCGCGTTCAGCTCGGTCACCGCCTGGGCGTCGCGCCCCGAGGTGCCGTACTCGAAGACATCGCGCAACCGCTTCTGAGCCCGTCGGAAGATGGCGACGTCCCGGTCGGCGACCTCGTCGCGCATCCAGGCGTTGTCGTCGGGGAACAGGGCCCGCAGGTCGTCGAGGTCGTCCAGGCGGGCGTTGACCAGGTCAACGCCGGTCCGGGCGTACGCGTCGAAGTTCACACCCCCAACGGTAGACGACTCACGGGGCGCGTGGCGCGTCGATGTAGTGCGGTAGGAACCGCGCGTAGCCGTCGGTGATCAGACTCGCGCTCTCGCGGACTCCCAACCCGGCCGACTCGCCGTCGACGATCCAGCTACCCAACACCGTCCGGTTGCCGTCGAACTGCGGCAGCGCCCGAAACTCCTGGTAGCACCAGCCCTCGTCGCCGTAGATCCCCGGGTTGGTGATCTCCTCGGCGGCGGTGACGATGCGTACCGAGCCGCCCTCGCGGCCGAGCAGGGGCTTGGCCACGTACTCGGGCATGCCGCGCGGCGAGTCGAGGTACGCCGGAAGCAGGAACTCGTGACCCGGGTACAGCTCCCAGAGGATCGCGAGCAGCGCCTTGTTGGACAGCAGCAGCTTCCAGGCCGGCTCGATCCAGGTGGTCGGGGTGCCCGGGGCCAGCGCCGGCGGCCCGTACGGCTCGGCGAGCATCCACTCCCACGGGTAGAGCTTGAAGCAGGTGGTCACCGGGCGGTCGGCGGCGTCGACGAAGCGCCGGCCTTCCCAGCCGATCTCCTGAATGGGTTGCAGCGCGACGTCCAGGCCGGCCTGCCGGGCGGTCTCGGCGAGGTAGCCGGCGGTCATGTGGTCCTCGCCCGACTCCTCCTCGTTCGACCAGAGCACGTGCACCCGGGGGTCGTGCAGCCCGGCGCCGATCTTGGCCCAGGCGCCGACCAGCCGCTCGTGCAGGCTGTTCCACTGGTCCAGGTCGGGGCGGGTCTGCTCCAGCCAGTACCACTGGACGATGCTCGCCTCGACGAGCGCCGTCGGGGTGTCCGCGTTGTACTCCAGCATCTTCGGCGGCCAGGTGCCGTCGTACGCCAGGTCGAATCGCCCGTAGAGGGTGGGCGGCGCCTCGCGCAGGGACCGGGCCACCGCCTCCGCGGCCCACTCCGGGATGCCGAACTCGGCGTACCGGCGCTGGGCCACCACGTACTCAGCGGCGGCCACCGACATCCGGTGCAGCTCCTCGGTGGCCTCTTCCAGCCGCAGCACCTCGTCCAGGTCGAAGGCGTACGCGGCGGTCTCGTCCCAGTACGACATGATCCCGCCGTCGGGCAGTTCGGTGTCGACGTACACCAGGCCCTGGGCCCGGATGGTGGCGTCCCAGTCGGGCCGGGGCGTCACGGCCTCGCGCCGCACGTCAGCCGCCGCAGGAGGCGAGGTGGGTGCCGAACCCGCCGCGCTCGGGCAGGGCGGCGGTCGTCGGCTCGCCGCCGGTCCGCCCCGCGGTGGGGGCGGACACCCGCATCCCCAGCGCGACCGTGCCACCGCCACCGACCGGCCCGAGGGCGCAGTCGTCATCGTCGTCGTCGGAGGTCATGTTGCAGCCGGAGAGGGCGAGCGCGAGAGCGGTGAGCGCGCCGAGCTGCACGGAGGCCGACCGGAGCCGGCGGTGGGGGCTTTGGTTCACGGCATCGTTGTAGCCGATCGACGCCAGCGCCGCAGCCCCAGGCAAGGAAGGGCACCTTGTTAACGGAATCTGTTGTACAAGGGGCCCTTCCTTACACAAGCGCCGCAGGCGCAGCCGCCGCCGGGCGGGGCTCCTGGCAGGGGCGATACGCTCGGCTCATGCTCCGTTCCGTCATCCTCGCCGCCTCCCGGTCATCCCAGGTCGAGCGGCTCGTCGCGACCGCCCCGTACACCCGGGACGTCGTCCGCCGGTTCGTCGCCGGCGCCGCCACCGACGACGCGTTGCGCGCGACCCGCGGGCTCGTCGACGACGGGCTGGCCGTCACCCTCGACCACCTGGGCGAGGACACCGTCACCCCCGAGCAGGCCACGGCCACCCGGGACGAGTACCTGAAGCTGCTGTCGATGCTCTCCGGGGCCGGGCTCACGCCGGCCGCCGAGGTGAGCGTGAAGCTTTCCGCGCTGGGCCAGATGTTCGACGAACAGTTGGCGTACGACAACGTGCGGGCGATCTGCGCTGCCGCCGACAAGGCGGGCACCACCGTCACGCTGGACATGGAGGACCACACCACCACCGACTCGACGTTGGAGGTGCTGGCGAAGCTGCGCAAGGACTTCCCGTCGACGGGGGCGGTGCTCCAGGCGTACCTGCGGCGGACCGAGTCGGACTGCCGGGAGCTGTCCTCGGCCGGGTCGCGGGTGCGCCTGTGCAAGGGCGCCTACAAGGAGCCGGAGTCGGTGGCCTACCAGTCGGCCCGCGAGGTGGACAAGTCCTACGTCCGCTGCATGAACATCCTGATGTCCGGCGACGGGTACCCGATGCTGGCGACGCACGACCCGCGGATGATCTCGATCGGCGAGGACCGGGCGCGCTGGTTCGACCGGGGGCCGGAGCGCTTCGAGTTCCAGATGCTCTACGGCATCCGTCCCGAGGAGCAGGCCCGGCTGGCCGGCGAGGGCTACACGGTGCGCACGTACGTCCCGTACGGCGACGAGTGGTACGGCTACCTGATGCGTCGGCTCGCCGAGCGCCCGGCGAACCTGGTCTTCTTCGGCCGCGCCCTGATCTCCAAGAAGTAACCGTCGCTTGACGCGCCCGGCTAGCGGAGTTAGCTTTCAGGCTATGACAGCTAGCCGGGTGTGTGTCGGTGCCTAGGGCCGGGCTCAACCAGCAGGCCGTGGTGCGCGAGGCCGCCCGGCTCGCCGACGAGGTCGGCTACGAACAGCTCACCCTCGCCGCGCTCGCCAGCCGACTCGGCGTCGCGCTGCCCAGCCTCTACAAGCACATCCGTGGGGCCGACGCGCTCAACCAGAAGCTCGCCGCGCTCGCCACCGCCGAGCTGGCGACCGAGCTGACCACTGCCGCCGCCGGCCGGGCCGGGGGGGACGCCCTGCGCGCGATGGCCGACGCCTACCGCGCGTACGCCCGCCGGCACCCCGGGCGCTACCCAACCACCCAGCGGGTGCCCGACCCGTCCGACCCGGAGCACGTCGAGGCCGGCGAACGCGCGGTGGGCGCCATCTTCGCGGTGCTGCGCGGCTACGGGCTCACCGGCGACGACGCGGTGGACGCGACCCGCGCCCTGCGCAGCGCCCTGCACGGCTTCATCGCCCTGGAGGCCGCCGGCGGCTTCGGTCTGCCCCGCGAGGTCGACCGGTCGTACCACCAGTTGGTCGCCGGGCTGGACACCGCGTTCCGCTCGTGGCCGGCTCGCGGGGCCTGACCCGACCGATCGGACCGGGTCGGCCTCGCCCGATTCGCCGATTGGTCGTACCCTTCGGCGGGTGACTGACGGGGTGCAGCAGCCAGCACCGCGGCGGCTCTGGCCGCTGTGGACCGTACTCGTCGTTGTCGTCCTGCTGCTGGGCTGCGGTCTTCCGGCGGTGCTGGTGGTTGGGGCCATCCGGGAGGCTGCCGGCCGGGCCACGCTCAGCCGGGCCGGGGCCACCGCCACCGACGACCCGGCCACCGCCGTCGCACGGGGGTTGTCCGACCGGATGACCGCACAGCTCCGGCAGCAGTCCACGGCGTTGCTCGGCGGCGACCGCACCGCCTTCCTCGCCATCGCCGATCCGGCCGCGCACGCCGACCTGCGCCGCCGATTCGCCGCCCTGCGCGCCCTCAAGGTGACCGTCTGGCGGGCCGAGCCGAGTGGTCTGCCCACGCCGGTCGTCGGCAGGCCGGGGGAGTGGCGGCTACTGGTGCGCTTCCAGTACTGCTTCGTCGTGGCGGACTGCCGACCGAGTCCGGTGCTGATCGGCACCCGCTGGCGGGAGAACGGCGACACGCCCCGACTGGTCGCCGTCGAGGAGTCCAAGTCCGTCGAGACCGGCACCCGGCCGTGGGAGATCAGCGACCTGGTCGTGGCGGTCGGCGCGCGGACCATCGTCGCCACCACACCCGCGCTGCGCGGCAAGCTGCCCGCCCTGCTCACCCAGGCCGAGGCGGCGGCGAAGGTCGCCGACACGTACGTCGTGACGGGCTCGCCCCCGGACCGCTACCGGATCTTCTACGCCGGCCGCAACGAGTGGCAGCGCTGGTACGGCGGCGGGCGGCCACAGTGGACCGGCGGTTACGCGGTGACGGTCGGTGGCGGCCACCACGAGGTGGTGCTCAACGCCGACGGGCTGCCCGGCAGCGGCGCCGATGACCTGCTCCGGCACGAGCTGACCCACGCCGCGTCGCTGCCCGAGCGCGGATACCCGGGCAAGACGACGTGGTGGCTCGTCGAAGGGCTGGCCGAGTTCTCGGGTTCCGGCGGTCGGCCGGTCGACCGGTACGAAGGGCTCGCTGAGGTGCGCAAACTGGTCCAGGGCGGTTGGGACGGCCGGTTGGAGGGCGTCACGCCGACCGACGACGCGCCCGCCGACCGGGTCGGCGGCAGCTACGGCGTTGGTTACCTCGCCGTCCGCCACCTCGTCGACCGGTTCGGGCCGGAGCGGCTGTTGACGTTCTTCAAGGCCGTGGTGCACGACCGTGCGACGCTCGCGGCCGCCGCCGACGAGGCGTTCGGCGAGGACTGGTCGACGTTGCACGACGAGTGCGTGGCGTACGTCCGCGCGACCGCCGGCTAGCTGCTCGATCCACGGTGCGGCGGGGCATCCGACCCGCCGCTGTTGTTCACCAGTCGGTGGCGAGCGAGACCCGAGGAGCGAGGGAACCATTGGAGGCTCCCGGGTGCATCCAGAGGATCCCGGTCGAGTTCGTCGTCCGGCGGACGTGGGTACGTCCGGGTGGGCGGCAGCAGTGAACCAGCCTGGCCGCCTGCGCGGAACGACGTGTGTCACGCAGAGATGCCCCTTTGGAACTCACTGCGTTGGATTTGCCGGTCCGACCTCGGTCATTCGTTATCTTCCTGTGACCATTGGTGCGGAGCCGACGTGAAACATTGATCGCGCCACGGGGGTGCGCGACGTAACACCCTGCGTGTTTTTCCGGATCTCGCAGAGGTGAGGGTGCAATGGTCGGGCACGGGGGATTACGTTTGGTCACAGGGCCCAGACGTCTGGTGGCGCTTACTGCGGCGACGTCGCTGATGGCCAGCCTGCTGACCGGGACGCCAGCGGTCGCGAAGCCCGATGACGGCGGCCTGTCCAAGCTGCCGCCCATGTCGCCCGGGCGATCCGTGACCGGCGTCAAGCCGTTGCCCACGCACTTCGTTACCCCACCTGACCAGGCGAAGTCGACCCATCGACCGTCGCGGACGGCATGGCCGAAGGCCGCGTCGGCCACGGTGGAGCTGGTCGGCTCGGCTTCGGCGACCCGCACCGCGGCACCGGGGAGCACCCGTGCCGCGGGCACCCCGGTCTGGGTGGCGCCGGTCGCGAAGGGTGGTCGTTACGCCGGACCCCGGCAGATGCGGGTCCAGATCGCGGACCGGGCGACCACCGAGGCCGCCGGCGTGGACGGCGTATTGCTGTCGCTGACTCCGACGGACAGTGAACGCGCCAGCGGTTCCGTGCATGTCGGCGTCGACTATGCCGAGTTCACCGAGGCGTACGGCGGCAACTACGGGTCCCGTCTTCGGCTCGTGCAACTGCCGGCATGTGCGCTCACCACGCCCTCGCTCGCCGCCTGCCGGACGCCGATCCGGGTGCCTTCCACGAACGATCAGGCGGCCAAGTCGGTGTCGGCCGAGGTGCCGCTGACGACTGTCGGCGGCGACAGTCGCTCGGCCGCCCCGGCGATGGTCCTCGCCGCCGTCGCCGGTGTTGGCGAGCAGGGCGGCACGGGCGGCAACTACGCGGCGACCGACCTGAAGCCGTCCGGCTCGTGGAGCGCGGGTGGCAGTACCGGCTCCTTCACCTACTCGTACCCGTTGACCGTGCCGCCGACCCGGTCGAAGCTCGTGCCGCAACTGGCTCTCTCCTACGACTCCGCAAGTGTCGACGGCCAGACCGTGGCCACCAACGCGCAGGCGTCGTGGGTCGGCGACGGTTGGACCACCCCGAAGTCGTACGTCGAGCAGACCTTCGTCTCCTGCTCGGACGACCCGGGTGGCAGCCCGTCGCCGGTCAAGACGAACGACCGGTGCTACGCCGGCCCGATCCTCACCATCGCGTTGAACGGATCGTCGAGTTCGCTCATCTGGGACTCCGCCAAGGACACCTGGAAGGTGCAGAACGACACCGGTGCCGTGGTCACCCGGGTAATGAACTCGGGCAACGGCAGCGGTACCGAGGACACCGACTACTGGCGGGTGACCGAACGGGACGGCACGGTCTACGAGTTCGGTCGCAACCGCCTGCCCGGGTGGACCACCAACAAGCCCGAGACCAAGTCGGTCGACTACGTCCCGGTCTACTCGGCGCACTCGGGCGACCCCTGTTACGACTCGGCAGGCTTCAGCTCGTCGGTCTGCACGATGGCGTACCGGTGGAACCTCGACTACGTCAAGGACGTCCACGGCAATGCGATGGCCTACTACTACAACCAGGCCACCAACTACTACGGGCGCAACGAGGGCGCCACGGACGTGATGTACATCCGGGACAGCAACCTGGCCCGGATCGACTACGGCTTCCGTGACAACGGCGCGTACGGCATCGTCCCCAACCAGGTGGTGTTCAACACCGACGACCGTTGCCTGTCGGGCACCTGCAAGCCGTTGAACGAGGCGAACAAGGCGAACTGGCCGGACGTTCCGTTCGACCTCGTCTGCAACTCCGGCACCGACTGCAAGGCGTGGAGCCCGTCCTTCTTCTCCACCGTGCGGTTGGCCTCGATCGAGACCCAGCAGTACGACACCAGCACCACTCCGTACAAGAAGGTCGATTCCTACGCCCTCGCGCACACGATGCCGGCGACAGGTGACGGCACCGCGCCGACGCTGTGGCTGACGTCGATCACCCGTACCGGGCGTGACACCACCTCCGGCGGCTCGACCAGCGCCATCACCCTGCCCTCGGTGTCGTTCACCGGCATTAAGCTCCCCAACCGCGTGGAGGTCAGGAGCGGCTACCCCTCGTTCTACCGGCAGCGCATCGCGACGATCACCACCGAGACCGGCTCGGTCGTCTCGCCCAGCTACGAGCTGCCCGAACCCTGCACGACGCCGGTTACGATCAGTCCCGCCACCAACACCAAGTCCTGCTACCCGGTCTACTGGACCCCGGAGGGGTTGCCGGACCAGATCCGCGACTGGTTCAACAAGTACGCCGTCACCCGGGTCACCTCGACCGACCCGACCGGCGGTGCGCCAGCCACCTCCACCAGTTACCAATACCTCGACGGCGCTGCCTGGCACTACGACGACAACGAGGTGGTCAAGGCCAAGTACCGCACCTACGGCCAGTTCCGTGGGTACGGCAAGGTCCGGGTACGCAACGGTGACGGCGTGAACGACCCCCGCACGTTGGCCGAGACCACCTACTACCGGGGCATGAGCAAGAACAACAGCACCGCGGTCGCCACCGTCACCGACAGCGCGGGAGGGGTCCACGAGGACGTCGACCAGCTCGCTGGTCGTGCTCTGGAGACCACCTCGTACCTGGGCGACGGCGGCCCGGTCGACAGCTCGACGGTCACCTCGTACTGGGTTTCGGACGCGACCGCGACCCGGAGCCGCACCGGACTCCCGGACCTGACCGCGACGTTCACCGCGCCGGTGCAGACGTGGCGGCGGCAGGCCGTCACCTCCGGCGCCAGCACCACCTGGCGGTACAGCCAGTCCGACATGTCGTACGACTCGTCGATCAGCTCGCCGACCTTCGGGCTGTTGCAACACTCGTACGACCACACTGTGCCGGCGAATCCCACCTACGACCGGTGTACGAGCACGACGTACGCCGCGGCCAACACCGGTCTCAACCTGGTCGGCCTGACCAGCCAGATCGAGACGGTGTCGGTGGCCTGCGCCGGCTTCCGCGCCGGCTCGCCGGCCTCGGTGCCGGGCAGCACCAACACGCTGGCCGCCCCGACCACGGTCAGCCGGCCGGCGCAGGTCGTCTCGCACGTTCGGACCTACTACGACGACACGCAGTTCGCGGAGGCGTTTCCGCAGGCCGCCCCGACGCGGGGCAACGTCACGATGGTTCGCAAGGCGTCCGACTGGGTCTCCGGTGCGTACGTCTACCAGACCACCGACAAGGCCGAGTTCGACGCGTACGGGCGGGTGACCGGAAGCTGGGACGGTAACGGCAACAAGACCATCACCACCTACACCGACAATACGGCCGGTCTGACCACCGGCATGAAGTTGGAGAACGCGGAGGGTCACGCCACCTCCACGACCATCACCACGCTGCGCAATCTGCCCACGAGCAGCACCGACGCCAACGGGGTGGTCACCAGCACCCAGTACGACGCGCTCGGTCGGTTGACGGCGGTCTGGCTGGCGTCCCGGCCCACGAGCGCGCTGGCGAACGTGAAGCACAGCTACGCGGTGTCGAACACCGGGGTGACCGCCACGACGACCGAAACCCTCAACAAGAACAACTCGTACCGGACCTCGACCACCATCTACGACGCCCTCTACCGGGTGCGGCAGACCCAGTCGGACACGAACCCGGGTGGTCGGATGATCTCCGACTCGTTCTACGACAGTCGGGGTTGGGTGCGGGCGACCTACAACGGCTGGTGGGACGCCTCCACCGGGCCGAACACCACGCCGTCGTACACGGACTCGTTGGTCAAGAAGGCCCTGAACCAGACCTACAACACCTACGACGGGCTCGGCCGGGTCATCCTGGCCGAGAGCGCACGCGACGGCGTGGTGAAATCGTCGACCAGGACCGTGTACAACGGGGACCGCACGACGGTCATCCCGCCGACCGGCGGCACCGTCACCGCGACCGTCAACGACCCGATGGGCCGGCTGGAGAAGCAACTCCAGTACACGGCCGCGCCGGCGCTGGTGTCGCCGAGTAACTCCTTCACCGGCCTGTACCGCTTGACCGGCGGTACCACGGTAGACAGCAGCTACGGGTACGACGGCCACGGCAACCAGTCGACCCTGACCGACAGTGCCGGCAACGTGTGGACCACCACGTACAACCTGCTGGGTCGGGTGACCGGCAAGGACGACCCGGACGCCGGCACCAGCAGCATGCGCTATGACGGCGCCGGCAACGTCATCGAGTCGACGGACGGCCGTGGCAAGACCACCTCGGCCACCTTCGACAAGATCAACCGTCGCACGGCGAGCTTCGCCGCGCCGACGTCGGCGCAGTCGGCCAGCAACAAGCTGGCCGCCTGGGTGTACGACAACGACAACAACGCGGCGTCGATCACGAACGCGATCGGCAAGCTGACCACCGCGACCGCCTTCCGCAACGGCGCCGAGTACAGCACCCAGTGGATCAACTTCGACTCCTTCGGCAACTCGAAGGGCGAGACGATCACCATTCCCGCCGTCGAGGGGGCGCTCGGCAACACGTACGCGTTCGGGCACACCTACTCGGCAACGATCGGAATCCCCCTCACCGACACCTATCCGGCGCGCGGCAACCTGCCTGCCGAAACCGTTATCCGTAGCTACAGCGGAATCCTGGACCTGCCGACCGTCACCGCGGGGCTGGCCGGCTACAGCGCGTCCGCGGACTACGACGCCTGGGGTCGGATCACCCGCAACGTGGTCGGCCTCCCGCCGAGCGTGGCCTCCATCGTCAACATCTACGACGATCACAACGGGCGGCTGAATCAGCAACTGGTGACCAAGACGACGACCACGACCACGGACGTCGACAAGCAGAGCTACGAGTACGACACGTACGGCAACATCACGAAGACGGTCAACACCCGTTACGAGCCGACGACGGTCTCCGAGACGGAGTGCTACCGGTACGACGCACTGCGGCGGCTCACCAAGGCGTGGACGGCGACCGACGGTTGCGCCGTCGCGCCGACCGTCGGTAACCGGGCCATGGTCGGCAGCGGCATCGGCGCCACCAGCGCCTACTGGACCGAGTGGAGCGTCGACCCGCTCGGCAACCGGAGCAGCCAGACCCAGTACTCACTGACCGGGGGTAACGACACCACCACCGGCTACACCTACGACGGCAACGCCAAGGGCCAGCCGCACACGTTGACGAGCACCACCACCACCGGTGGGCTCACCGGCAGCACGTCGTACGGCTACGACGACGCGGGCAACATGACCACCCGCAAGGCCGGACAGGGCACCCAGACCCTGAACTGGGACGACGCGGGTGAGTTGGCGTCGGTGACCGGCGGCACGGACGGCAACAGCTCTTTCCTGTACGACGCCGACGGCAACCTGCTGATCCAGAAGGACCCGGGGGTCACCACCCTCTACCTGCCCGGTCAGCAGATCACCCTCAACACCAATACCCAGGCGCTCAGCGGCACCCGCTACTACCCGCTGCCGAGCGGCGCGATGGCCTACCGCACGGGTAGTGGCAACGCGTACGGGTTCACCATCCCCGACCACCAGGGCACGCCCAGCCTCTACCTGAACAACACGGCCCAGGTGCCGACCTGGCGGCAGTACACCCCGTACGGCGCGCCGCGCGGCTCCACCGTCACGGCACCGGACAACCGCGGCTTCCTCAACCAGCCACTCAACACGAACACCGGCCTGACCCAGGTCAGCGCCCGCAACTACGACCCGAGCATCGGTCGGTTCGTCTCGGTGGACCCGTTGCAGGACCCGGCCGATCCGCAGCAGTGGAATGGTTACTCCTACGCCAACAACTCCCCGGTCACGATGAGCGACCCGGACGGTCTGATCCCCGCCGACTGCCGGGAGTACGACTGCCGCGGTTACGACCCGCGTCCGCTGAAGGAGGGCGACGGTCGGGGTGCCGGCGGCTGCCCGGGTGGCTGCGGCACCGATGCGAACATCGCGTGGGGCGACGCGAACGGCAAGACGAGCACCAGGGACCGGAAGCGGGAGCATCCCCGAGTCCTCGGAAAAGTGATCGTGGTGCCCGAAACGGTGCCGCTGGAGGAGTTCGCCCGCCGGTGGAACGATCAGCGTGCCGAGTGGCTTTCGGCGTCGGCCTTCAGCAACGACCTACTCGAGGCGCAGGACGAGCGCGCGCTCGCCATGAACATCTGCCACGACATGGGACGGCCGGGCGGCTGCCAGGAGTGGATCGAGCAGCTCTACAGCCCGTACGTCGACATCTTGGCAGCGACCTTGCCAGCAGACGAGATGTTCCAGAGCGGTGCGATCGGCGCGGCCAACGCGGCGGCCCGTACGGGACTACAGGGTGGGCGTCCTGGTCGCGGCGGTGGCTGTAACTGCGGCTGCATGAGCTTCAGCGGTGAAACCGAAGTCCTGATGGCCGATGGCGCCACCAAGCGACTGGATGAGTTGGAGGCCGGAGACGAGGTGATGGCGGCGGACCCGGAGACCGGTGAGCAGGGTCCCCGAGTCATCACTCATGTCTGGGTCCACCAGGACGATCTCATCGAGCTCCAGCTGGTTGGCGCGGTGATCACCACGACCGAGGATCATCCGTTCTGGAACCAGACAGACCGGGAGTGGCAGCGGGCTGACGAGCTCGACGCGGGCGACCTCGTGTTGTCATCGGACGGCCGAACCCGATTGGCGGTGGGCCTCCGCCCCGACACTGTCCACGCCGCCCTCGCTTACAACCTAACCGTTGATGGCATCCACACGTACTATGTGCTCGCCGGCAAAACCCCGGTCCTCGTGCACAACACAGGACCATGCACTCCGGACCTGACTGCGCTGTCGCAAAGCGGGCAGCGGGCCGCTAAGGGTGGTAGGACGGCGGCAGGTCGGGCGTATCAAAAGCACATGGATCGTGGTGAATTGGATGCCGTTCCTGGTGCGCAGTTGGATGAGGCAGGCCAGAATCTCTTGGACGACATTCTGACAAACCCGGCGACGACAAGCTCTCCAGTCACTAGCGGAGGTTTTCGGGGCGGGACGAGGTACACAATGCCGGGGCCAACAGGCCAGCGAGGTTTTGGTGCTACCTTTGATCAGAATGGCGCATTCCAATACTTTGGGCGGTATTAATGGACAAGATCATCCTCCCGTGGGATCTTGCTGCTGGGCAGCCAAGAGCTTTCGATGTGCTCGCTGCAAAGGTGGTCGGCCAAAATGTTTCGGCCGTCGGCTATCAGCCTGTATCTGGTGGCGAGTGGCCGAATGGGCATCGTCACGACACTGTTCATGAGATTGACATGGCGCTCAAGTTCTCCCTGGAGGGGGGAGGGTCACTCGTGGTGCGCTGGGAAATGCAAGGGCTAAACGAAGGGCTGGGTGTTGGTCTCTTGACGGATTCTCTTGCCGGGGAGTTTGGCAGCGTCGACTTCCTCGACGTAAGCGCAACGCCGGAGTGGCGGCCGTTGCTTGGAGAGACAATCGCGAATATAGTGGGCGCTTTTCACGTTCCTAACGAAGGATGCCCGGAAGCGCTTTGGTCAATGCGCTTCGACTTTTCCCATGGCCGGTCGGCTGTCGTCGCGCTCGGCGAAATGAGTGGTGATGACCTCGGGTATCTGCCAGATGGCCTGGTGGCAATATTTGACGAAACGGAAGCCAGGGCATTCACAGTTGGATCTAGCGCTCAATCGGCGTGGGGTGAGTTTTAAGGAGGGGATTTCACAAAGTCTGGTCCTCCATCTGACGCCATTTCCAAGATCAAGTGCAGGCTTCTCCAGCGTTGTTGATGCACCCGCTCGTAACATGATCTGGTAGTCAGCGCGAAGGTGGCCGGGCTGGCGTTCGCCGCGAACGTGTGCCGATGGTTGACGGCGTCTGCGTCGGTTGCTGTCGACGTTGATGTCAACGGATCATTGATATACATGGACATTGCTATAGTGACGGACTGTAACGTCTGAGCGCCTGTTGAACATGGCTGGCGCTGCCCCTTCATTTCGATCGGTACGGCGGTCGATTTCGAAGCCAGAGCCTCAGTCAGTTGAGTCGGCTGCACCTGCTGCTCGGCCGCTAAGGTTGCCACGGCCAGCCCCATAGGATGAGTGGATGCGCAGCCCCGACCTGCCGAGGCCCGCAAGCGCCACGCGGCCCCGCCTGCTCATCGCCCTGACCGCCGTCGCCGTCCTCACCGCCACCACCGCCGCGTCCTGCGGTGACGACCAACCGCCGGTCGCGCTCGCCTCGGCCGCCCGTAACCCGGTCAGCGAGGTGATCGACGCTCCGGCGACGGTGACGGCCCGCGCCGCCGCCAGCCTCACCTCGCCCGCCGACGGCACCCTGGCCAGCCTGCGGGTCCAGCCTGGACAGCGGGTGAAGCGCGGTCAGGTGCTCGCGGTGGTCGCGTCCCCGTCGGCCCAGGCCCGGCTGCGCCAGGCGAAGGAGGCGCTGGACGCCGCGAAGCGCGCCGGCCGGGGCGTCTCCACCGGCAACCTGACCAGCAGCCGGCGGGGCACCGACAAGGCCGCCGACGAGGCGTTCGACGCCGCTCGCAAGGCCGCCGAGAAGATTGCCGACCAGCAGTTGCGGGACGCGCTGCTGGCCCAGGTGACGTCCGCCCAGCGGCAGTACGCCGCCGCCGCGCAGAGCGCCGACGAGGCCGTCCGCGCGGTGCAGCGGGGGATCAGCGGGTTGAACTCCGCCGTCGGCTCGCTGTCCGCGGCGCAACGGCTACAGGCCCAGCAGGCGTACGACCTGGCCAAGGCGACCGTCGACGCGTTGACCCTGCGCGCCCCCATCGGCGGGGTGGTGCAGCCGGGCGGCACCCGGGCCGGCGGTGGCCCGAGCGGCGGCCTGGCCGGGCTGTTGGAACAGGCCGGTGGGGCCGGGATCGACCCGTCGGCCCTGTCACCGGCGCAGGGCGGCCCGCCGGCCGGCGTCGACGACGCCGTCGTGGTCGGCGGTCAGGTCACCGCCGGCACGCCCGTGCTGACCATCGTGGACACCGGGCAGCTCGGACTGCTCGCCGACGTCGACGAGACCGACGTGCTGCTGGTCAAGCCCGGCGTGACCGCCACCGTCGAGCTGGACGCCGTGACCGGAGCCAGCTACGACGCCACGGTCCGCTCGGTCGACGTGCTCCCCACCAGCTCCGCGCAGGGCGGGGTCACCTATCGGGTACGCCTCGCGCTGGGCGCGGGAAGGCTGGCCGAGGACGAGCCCGCCCCCACGCCCCGTCCCGGCATGAACGCGATCGTGCACCTGCGCGTACGGGAGGCGGCCGACGCGGTGACCGTCCCCGCCTCGGCCGTCTTCTCCGCCGACGGTCGGGACGCCGTGTGGGTGGTCCGCGACGGAAAGGCCGACCGCGCGCCGGTGACCGTGGGCGTCCAGGGGTCCGACCTGGTGCAGATCCTCAACGGCGTCCAGGCCGGCGACCGCATCGTGGTGCGCGGCACCGACCAGGTGCGCGACGGTCAGGAGGTGCGGTGAGCGACACCCCGCCGGCAATCGAGGCGGTGGACGTGTCGCGCACGTACCAGCTCGACGGGGTGTCGGTCGAGGCGCTGCGCGGGGTCTCGCTGACCGTGCAGCCGGGGGACTACGTGGCGCTGGTGGGGCCGTCCGGCTCCGGCAAGTCCACGCTCATGCACCTGCTGGGCGGTCTCGACCGGCCGACCGGTGGACGGTTGGTGATCGGCGGGCGGGACGTCAACACCCTCTCGCCGCCGGAGATGGCCGCCCTGCGCAACGAGACGATCGGCTTCGTGTTCCAGGCGTTCCACCTGCTGCCGCGTACGTCGGCGGTGGAGAACGTGGCGTTGCCGCTGGTCTATCGGGGGGTGTCGGCCCGGCAGCGCCGGGAGCGGGCGGCGGCGATGCTGGGCCGGGTCGGTCTCGGGCACCGGCTGGACCACCGGCCCAACCAGATGTCCGGTGGCGAGCAGCAGCGGGTCGCCATCGCCCGCGCGCTGGTCACCGAGCCGACGGTGCTGCTGGCCGACGAGCCGACCGGCAACCTGGACAGTGTGACCGGCGCGGCCGTCCTGGAACTGTTGGAGCGGTTGAACGCGGAGTCCGGGGTGGCGCTGGTGATGGTCACCCACGACCAGGAGGTGGCGGCGCGGGCCGCCCGCCGGATCACCATGCGCGACGGTGTGGTGGTGGCGGACAGCGCCGACGTCCTTCATGATCGACCGCCGTCCGTCGATCACGGTCGACCTGAGACACTGGTGCCCGCTCCCAGCGCGGAGCCCCGGTCCGTGTCCGGAAACGGCCCGGGGCACCCGTCCGGTGGCTCCGGTGGCGCCGCCGGAGCCACCGGACGCCTTCCGCTCGACCCCGGCCCAAACCGCGACGAGCCCGAGGACGGTGCGGCGTGAGGGTCGCCGAGGCGTGGCGGGTCGCGCTGGACGCGTTGCGCGCCAATCGGCTGCGCAGCTCGCTCACCATGCTCGGCGTGATCATCGGGGTCGCGTCGGTGGTGTTGCTGGTCGCCATCGGCACCGGCACGAAGCAGAAGGTGGAGCAGCAGGTCGAGGGGCTCGGCTCCAACCTGCTGCTGGTGGTCCCCGGCAAGATCGAGGTGGGCACCGCGCCGGTGGTCTCGCCGTTGACGCTCAAGGACGCCGAGGCGGTCTCCCGCGTCGTCGGCGATCCCCAGCGGGTCGCGGTCACCGTCGCCTCGGGGGCGACCGCGCGGGCCGGCGCGCGCTCGGACTTCACCACCGTCCAGGGCGTGCTGGAGACCACGCCGACGGTGTTCACCCGCTCGTTGGCCCGGGGCCGCTATCTCACCGGCACGGACGTGGACACCAGCCGGCGGGTCGCGGTGCTCGGCGACTCGGTGGCCCGCGCGTTGTTCCCCGACCGCGATCCGCTGGGCCAGCAGGTGACCCTCGCCGGCGTACGGTTCCGGGTCATCGGCGTGTTCGCGCCCCTCGGGCAGAGTCTCGGCGTCGACCGGGACGACGAGGTGCACGTACCGGTGACCGCCGCGCAGCGCCTCTGGGGCACCCAGCGGGTGGACGGCATCGCCGTCAAGGCGCCCGACCGGGAACGGATCGACGAGCTGGGCGAACGCATCGTCGCGGAGCTGAACCGCCGGCACCCGGACACCGAGTTCAGCGCGGTCACGCAGCAGCAGATCCTCGGTGTGCTCGGCGACATCCTCGGCGTACTCACCGGTGTGCTCGCCGCCATCGCCGGCATCTCGCTGCTCGTCGGCGGCGTCGGCGTCTCCAACATCATGCTGGTCAGCGTCCGCGAGCGGACCCGGGAGATCGGGCTGCGCAAGGCCGTCGGCGCCCGACCCCGCGACATCGGCGTGCAGTTCCTGCTGGAGGCGGTGCTGCTCACCACCATCGGCGGGCTGACCGGGATGGCGCTGGGCGTGGGTACCGCCCTGCTGGTGGACGCGTTGTCACCGATCCCCGCCGCGATCACGTGGTGGTCGCTGGCGCTGGCCTTCGGTGTGTCGGCGGCGGTGGGGATCGTCTTCGGCGTGGTTCCCGCGCAGCGCGCCGGCCGGCTCGACCCGGTGGTGGCGCTGCGCGCCGAGTGAGCAACCGTGGTGGCGCTGCGCGCCGAGTGAGCAACCGTGGTGGCGCTGCGTGCCGAGTGAGCAACCGGACGACGGACGCAGCCGGGGAGATAACGGCCGGTCGGATCGGGTGAACCGACCACCGAAACATGATCAGTTGTACGAAGGGATCGCGCCGGTCACAGCGGCCCCGCTACCGTACTGGTAACACGCGCGTCGCCGCCCGGCCCGGAGCATCCGTCGGGTTGGCCCGCGCCGGGCATGGGATGGGTCGGTGAGCCATGGCCGGGTCGCAGTCCGACGGACGGCTGTCGGAGGTCAAGTTCCTGACCGTCGCGGAGGTGGCGACGGTCATGCGGGTGTCGAAGATGACGGTCTATCGTCTCGTGCACAGCGGTGAGCTGACCGCGGTCCGGGTGGGCCGGTCGTTCCGGGTGCCCGAGCACGCGGTGCACGAATACCTGCGAGGCGCCTTTCAGGAAACCGCCTGAGCCACCGGACGGCCGATTGAGCGCCCCCTAGGCGTCATGGACGGGGGCGCGTTGGTCCTGCTGAGGCTCTGCGGCTACCCTGGAGCGCGACCGAGACCCTGCCGGTGCGCCCCGCCGCCCAGACTGGTCCGGTCCGTTGTCCGCATGCGGTCTCCGTCGTCACCTGCGTGGTGTCATCCGGTCCGCCCCGCACGTTGTATCGAAAGGCTGTCGTATGGGCTCGGTGGTCAAGAAGCGCCGTAAGCGCATGGCTAAGAAGAAGCACCGCAAGCTGCTGCGTAAGACCCGCGTCCAGCGTCGCCGTCTCGGCAAGTGACCGGCGCCGGGCTCTGCCCGGCAGCGTCGCTTGCCAAACTGTCGACCTCCGGAGGCTCAGGTGATCAGGCCGTGGTCGTCCCGGCTCGATCCCGCCTGTCGGGGTAGGTGCGTCAGATGACCCCCGGTAGCACCCCAGGTGCTCCGGGGGTCGTCGTCGTGACCGGGGTCGGTCGTTACCTGGGCGCCCACGTGGCGGCCCGACTGGCCGCCGATCCGCGTATCGAGCGGGTCATCGGTGTGGACGCGCCGGAGTCGGCCGCCGAGTTCACCGATCTGCTGGACCGGGTCGAGCGGATCCGTGTCGACCCGGCTTCGCTCGGTGGGCTCCTCGCCGATCTGGACGTCGACGCGGTGGTCCACCTCGCGTTGGTCAGCTCTCCCGACCGGCAGCACGGTGGCCGGTCGGCCATGAAGGACCAGAACGTCATCGGGACCATGCAGCTCCTCGCCGCCTGCCAGCGGGCGCCCCGCCTCCGCAAGCTCGTGGTCCGGTCGTCGACCGCCGCGTACGGGGTGTCGTTCCGCGACCCGGCGGTGTTCACCGAGGAGACCGAGCCGCGCGAGGTGCCGCGCGGCGGTTTCGGCCGCGACATCCTCGACGTCGAGGGGTACGTCCGAGGTTTCCGTCGCCGTCGGGCCGACGTGACCGCGACGGTGCTGCGTTTCGCCCCGTTCATCGGTTCGACCGCCGACACGACCCTGACGCGCTACTTCGCGCAGCCGTTCGTGCCGACCGTGTTCGGCCGCGATCCCCGGCTGCAGTTCCTGCACTTCGACGACGCGTTGGAGGTGCTGCACCGGTCGATCGTGGAAGACCATCCGGGCACCTACAACGTCGCCGGTCCGGGCGTGCTGTCGCTGTCCCAGGCGATCCGGCGGGCCGGGCGGGTGGCCGTGCCGGTGCTCGAGCCGGGGCTGTCCGGCGCGGCGGCGCTGGCCCGCACCATGGGGGTCGGCCGCTACGGCCTCGACCAGGTCGATCTCTTCGTGCACGGCCGGGTCGTCGACACCACGCGCCTTGAGCAGGAGTACGGCTTCACGCCGCGCTCCACGGCCGAGGCGTTCGAGGACTTCATCCGCGCCCACCACGGTAGGGCGGTGCTCAGCCGGGGGCAGTTGGCCGCCGCCGAACAGTTGGTTCTGGACGGCATCCGGCAGGTCCGTGCCGCGGTTCGGGAGCGCACATCGTGACCGGGCAGGGGCAGGACCCGCAGGGGATCGGGCGGTTCGACGTACCGCTGGTTCCGCCCGTGCCGGATGCGGAGCCGGCGCGGCGCAACGGCCACCGCCCGGCGGCCCGGCTCGCGCCCACCGCGACACCCGCTGACGAGGTCGACACGCCGACCGACGGCCCGGCGGGTACGTCCGCCGACGAGGTCGACACCGGCGCCACCGACGAGCCGGCCAGCGGAAACCCGCCCGCCTCCGGTGGCACCGCGCCGACGCCCGGCGGCACAAGCCTGCCGGCTTCCGGCGGTGGCACAAGCGCGCCGGCTTCCGGCGGTGGCACCGCGCCAGCGGTGGCGGATCGGCCCGGGGACCAGTGGGACCGCCGGGTCGCCAACGGCCTGGCGTTCCTGCGTCGACGGTTGGCCGGGGACTACGAGGTCGACGAGTTCGGTTTCGACCCGGAGTTGACCGACGCGGTCTTTCACCCGTTGCTGCGGCTGCTCTACCGGGACTGGTTCCGTACCGAGGTCAGCGGGGTGGAGCACGTACCCGGCGACGGGCCCGCCCTGGTGGTCGGCAACCACTCCGGCACCGTGGCGTTGGACGCGTTGATCCTGTCGGCGGCCCTGCACGACAAGCATCCGGCCCGCCGCTACCTGCGCCTGCTCGGCGCCGACCTGGTGTTTCGGATGCCGGTGGTGTCGGAGATCGCCCGCAAGACCGGCGGCACGGTGGCCTGCAACCCGGACGCCGAGCGGCTACTCGGCGGTGGCGAGCTGGTCGGCGTGTTCCCCGAGGGGTTCAAGGGCATCGGCAAGCTCTACGCGGACCGGTACAAGCTGCAACGGTTCGGTCGGGGCGGCTTCGTCTCGGCCGCGCTGCGCACCGGCACCCCGATCGTTCCGGTCGCCATCGTCGGCGGCGAGGAGATCTATCCGATGCTCGCCGACATCAAACCCCTCGCGCGACTGCTCAAGCTCCCGTACTTCCCGGTCACGCCGACCTTTCCGTGGCTCGGGCCGCTGGGGATGGTGCCGCTGCCCAGCAAGTGGCTGATCGAGTTCTGCCCACCGATCCCCACCGCCCACCTGACCGATTCGGCGGACGATCCGCTGGTCGTCTTCAACCTCGCCGACCAGGTGCGGGAGACCATCCAGCAGACCCTGCACACGCTGCTGGAACGGCGACCCGATCCGTTCGGCCCCTGACGCTCAGCCGGCGCGACGGCGACGCTGGAGGGCCAGGCCGGCGGTGACCGCGCCAGCGACCAGCCCGGCCGCCGCCGTCGACGGTACGGCGATCTTGACGGCTCGGCGGCCGGTACGGAAGTCCCGTACCTCCCAGCCGCGCTGGCGGGCCTGCCGCAGCAGCGCGCCGTCCGGGTTGACCGCGACCGCCCGGCCCACCGCGGAGAGCATCGGCAGGTCGTTGGCCGAGTCGCTGTACGCCGCGCAGCGGCTCAGGTCCAGCCCTTCCACGGCGGCGAGCTGGGTGACCGCCTCGGCCTTCGCCGGCCCGTGCATGAGATCGCCCACCAACCGCCCGGTGTACGCCCCGGCCCGCACCTCGGCCACCGTGCCGATCGCACCGGTCAGGCCGAGTCGGGCGGCGATCACCCGGCCGATCTCGACCGGGGCGGCGCTGACCAGCCACACGCGCTGGCCGGCGTCCAGGTGGCGTTGGGCGAGCTGGCGGGTACCGGCCCAGATCCGGGGGGCCATCAGCTCGTCGAAGATCTCCTCCGAGAGGCGTTCCACGTCGTCGACCCGCCACCCCTCGACGAAGGCCAGCGCGGCCTCCTTCGCCTGGGACATGTCGCCCGCGTGCTCGCGGGCGAGCAACCGGAACCGGAGCTGCTGCCAGGCGAAGCGGGCCAGGTCGGCGGTCGTGAAGTAGTTCCGGGCGGCGAGCCCCCGGGCGAACCAGTAGATCGACGCGCCCTGCATCATCGTGTTGTCGACGTCGAAGAAGGCGGCGGCGGTCGGGTCCGGTGCGGGCGGGGTGACCGACGCCAGGTCGGTCTCCGCCCAACCGGCGGTGTGTCCCTGAACGTCGGTGCTGACCGTCATCCTGCGGCTGCGCGCCACGCGACTTCCCCTCCTTCCGCAGCTACGACGATGCCTCCAGCGAGGGTATCCGGAACGCACGACCGACCGGCCGGGCACAGAAAACCGTGCCGCGACCGGTCGGTCGTGCGCTCTCGCGCAGCGGGTCCGTGGGCCTGGTTTCGCCGTACGGGTCAGTGGGCCCGGTCTCGTCGTGGGCTCAGCGCGTGCCGGGGCAGGTGCTCGGGGTGGGCCCGAGGGTGTCGCTGCCGGTCGGCGCGGGCAGGCCGCAGGCGATGGCGGCGCGGACCGCGTCCGACCGCTCCCGGATGCTGTCCAGCAGGGCCAGCGACCGCCGGGTCCGTTCCCGGTCGGCCCGGCCGGCCCCGTCGAGCAGGTTGTTCACCGCCCGCCGCTGGCTGGCGACGAACGTGTTGACGGCGTCCAGGCTGGCCGGCTCGGCGCGCTGCACAGCGGCGGCGGTGAGCAGGCGGATGCCCTGCCGGGTGTCGGCGTCCATGTCGTCGAGGACAGCGCTGTAGCCGATGCGGTCGCCGCGCAGCTCGGCCGCCTCGCCGAGCCGGGTCCGGGCGAAGTCCAGGAAGAGCTGGCCACGGCTGATGTCCGAGCTGGCCAGGGCGAGTTGCGCTCGCTCGGTGGACCGCTTCATTCCGTAGAGCGCGTCGCCGGGAACGGCGTTCTCGCTGGCGGCGGAGATGCCGGAGACGGCGATGGCGCCGGCGGCGATGCCGACCAGGATCGCTCCCCGGGCACGGGCCCGCCGGGCGGTGACCGCCGGCAGCAACGAGCCACGGCTCGTGGTAGCGGCACGCGGGGCGGCCGGCTCGGCGGTCGCCGGGGTCGTGCCGATCCCCTCACGCTCGGCGGTGGCGAGCAGCATCGCCCGCAGGCCGGTGCGGAAGTCGGGATCCACCTCGACGGTCGGAGGATCGGCGCTGATCCGATGGCCCACCGCGACGAGCGGCGCCAGCTGGCTGTCCACCCGGGACCGCACGTGGTGCCGCCGGCCGCCGTTGGCCTCGTCGAGAAGTTGCGCGAAGCGCTCGGCACGCCGGCGGGAGAAGAGGTCGTTATCCACCGCAGGCACCTCCTCTCGCTGGTCACGGCCGGTCGGCCGCCGTGTTTACGGCGACCGGGCGGCGTTTGTGACACCACGGAGGTGAGGCGCCGTCCGGCCTGCCGGGCGGACCTCGGTGCCCCGGCCCTGCCGGGACATCCACCGGTCGCACCCGGAGAAACGCGGCGGACCGGGCACGGGTTACGGGCCGGGCGGGGCGGAAATCACAGAAAGTGATCGGCGTCACCGAGTGAGACCCGCCCTGAGCTGCGCAGACAGTGATCGACGCTCGTCGGTGCGGCTAGCGAATCACGGTTGGAAACCGTCGGGCAGCAGTCGGGCCAGCGCACGGACGGCCCGGTACTGCAGAGCCTTGATGGCACCCTCGTTCTTGCCCATGGCGCGGGCCGTCTCGGCCACCGAGAAGCCCTGTAGGAACCGGAGCACGATGCACTCCTGCTGCTCCGGGTTGAGCTGTTTGACGGCGGTGAGCAGGGCGACATTGGTGATGTGTTCGACCACCGCCGCTTCCGGGCTGCCCTCGGGGCCGCGATCCTCGCGGTCGGCGTCGAGCACGTCGCCCGTGGTGACCTCCAGCCGGTACCGGCCGGACTTGAAGTGGTCCGCGACCAGGTTGCGGGCGATGGTCACCAGCCAGGCGCCGAGATCGCGGCCCTGCCAGGTGAAGCTCCCGATCCGCTTGAGGGCACGCAGGAACGTGTCCGACGTCAGATCCTCGGCGAGCTGACGGTTGCCCACCCGGAAGTAGACGAACCGGAAGACGGTGTCCACGTACCTGTCGTAGATGAGACCGAACGCCGCTGACTCGCCGGCCTGTGCGCGCTCGACCAGCGTCCAGACCTCGGTGGCCGGGTCGGACGGGTCCGGACGGCTCGGGAAACCGGTCGGCGTGGTCGGCGTGGCGGCCGGAACCGCCGGGATCACCGCCGTCTCGCCCGCCGCCGGGTCGGTGGCCGGCGCCGGGGCGTCGCCGGCCCGGCGGCCCTGCGACGGCATGGTCGGTCGGGTCGGCGCGGCGACCCGACCGCCGGTCGGCATCGCGTTGCCACCGGGGACCGCCGGTCTCGGTGGAGGCTCGTTGGTGTGGGGGCGGTTGCGGGTCCGCTGCGCGGGGCTCTCGCCCCGCAGCGCGGCGTGCGGGTCGCCCAGCGGCGCGCGGGTTGCCGGCCGTTCGTTGACCTGCGAGCGGGGCGTCTGGCCGGTCAGGCCGACGGGACGTTCCGCGTATCCGAAGGTGGTCATCGCGCCGCCCCCGTCCCCTTGGTGGCCGGACGGGCCGGTTTGCGGGTCGTCGGTGCGGACCGACCGGGTAGCCGGTCGGGCAGGACTGTTCCGGGGTGTGCCGACGGGCGGCAGTTCCCCTTGAGGTGCTGGTCCAATGCGCTCACAGGCACGGGGGCCTCCTCGGGCTGAGGGGTGTCGACTCACGGCAAATGGGGTGAGCCGACCCGAGTGATAATAGGGCCAACGTCACCCGCGCGTGGCAAGTCCGTTACACAAGGCGGAAGTATTTCCCGCTGTGTCGCACCGGCGGCGGACCGGTTGTCCGTCGTGTGCGTTTGACTTTCGACCGACCGGTTGTTCCAGCATGGATCCCCAGGTCGGACGGCACATTGGCCGATCAGCTGAGCGGTACCCGCCACCCGCCGTACCGGCTGGGCCGAACCGTTGACCGGGTGCGTCGCCCGTCCCATCAGCCGGACTCGATCGGTGCGTCGGTGGCACGGTGGGCGTCCCGTTGACGGGACGATCTGCGGCCGTCGCCGCGCGGCCGTCGAGGCATGGCCCGTCGACCCGTCGAGGCGTGGCCCGTCGACCGCGGCTGTGCCAGACTCGATGACCGTGCAGGACTTCCCGCCGAACCTCGCCGACCGCGTCCGCCGGGCGGCTCTCGACCACGGCGACCGGCCCGCCCTGCACTGGCGGGATCAGCAGGTGAGCTGGTCCGAACTGGACGCCGCGGTGACCGCCGCCGCGTACGGCCTGGCTTCCGCCGTTCCGGCCACCGAGCCGGGCGACACACCGCCCCGGGTGGCGATCGCGCTGACCAACACCCCCGACTTCGTTCTCGGGTGGCTCGGCGCGCTGCGGGCCGGACTGGTCGCGGTGCCGGTCAACCCCGGCTTCACCGCCCCGGAGCTGCGACACGTGCTGTCCGACTCCGGCGCGTCGCTGCTGATCGGCACCGAGCGGGTCCGCGGCCTGGTCGCCGAGGTGGCCGCCGATCTGCCGGCGCTCACCGCCGTGCACGACACCCCGCCGACCGCCGGGCAGCCCGGGCCGCGTCCCCGGGCCCGCCGCGGCGGGGACGACCTCGCCGTACTGCTCTATACGTCGGGCACCGCCGGCCGTCCGAAGGGCGCGATGCTCTCCCACCGCGCGCTGCTGGCCAACCTCGACCAGGTCGACGCCATCGAGCCGCCGGTGGTCGGCCCGGACGACACGGTGCTGCTGGCCCTGCCGCTGTTCCACGCGTACGGCCTCAATGCGGGGCTCGGCGCCGTCGTCCACCATGGTGCCGCCGGCGTGCTGCTCGACGAGCCGGACCCGACGGCGGGACTCGCCGAGATCGCCCGGCACCGGGTCAGCGTGCTGGTCGGCGTACCGTCGACGTTCCTGGCCTGGGCCGACGCCGACACGGTCCGCGCGGCGACCGCGTCGGTACGGGTGGCGGTGTGCGGCGCGGCGCCCCTGGAACCCGCGGTCGCGGCGCGCTTCACCGCGGCGACCGGCCACCCGGTGCACATCGGCTACGGCCTCACCGAGACCGCGCCGGTGCTCACCTCCACCCTGGTCGGCAAGGTGGCGAAGGCCGGCTCGATCGGGCGGCCGCTGCCCGGCGTCCAGCTACGCCTGGTCGGGCCGGACTCGGTGGACCTGTGGCGCGACGGCCAGGCCGTCCCGGACGACGACACGGACGAGCTGGACATCTCCGACGTCGCCCCCGGCGCCGACCCGGGGCAGATCGTCGTACGCGGCCCCAACCTCTTCGACGGCTACTGGCCGGACGGCCGCGACGGTCCGGACGCCGACGGCTGGTGGGGCACCGGCGACATCGCGTACGCCGACTCCGACGGCGACCTGCACCTGGTGGACCGACTCGGCGACCTGATCCTGGTCAACGGCTTCAACGTCTATCCGCACGAGGTCGAGTTGGTGCTCGCCGGGCACCCCGGGGTGGCCGAGTCGGCGGTACTGGGTGTGCCGCACCCGCGAACCGGCGAGACTGTGCGGGCGTACGTGGTGCCGGCGTCGGGGCGGCCGGTCAGCGGCGAGGAGTTGCTCGCACACTGCGCACGGAACCTGGCCCGGTTCAAGTGCCCGACCGCCGTCGAGTTCGTCGACGCACTGCCCCACTCGGCGATCGGCAAGGTACGAAAGACCCAGCTCCGGTCGGCGGCCCGGCCGGATCGCCCGCATCCGCCGACGACGCCCGCACGGAGGTACCCGATGGCCACTGACGCCCGGCTCGCCCTGATCACCCGACCCGGCTGCCACCTGTGCGACGACGCCAAGGCCGCGCTCGACCGGGTGGTGGCGGTCACCGGCGACAAGTGGGTCGAGTGGGACGTCACCGGCGACGAGGAGCTGGAACGGGAGTACGGGGACCGGCTGCCGGTGGTGATGCTCGACGGCAAGGAGCACGGCTACTGGCGGGTGGAGGAGGATCGGCTGCTGCGGGACCTGACCACGCCGCAGCTCTGAGGGCCTAGGGTGCTCGGATGACCCCTGCGCACCCCCACCTGGTCTGGGACTGGAACGGCACCCTGCTCAACGACCTCAGCCTGGTGGTGGCCGCCACCAACGCCGCGTTCGCCAGCGTGGGCGGGCCGACCGTCACCTCCGACGAGCACCGGACGCGCTTCCGTCGGCCGATCGCCGACTACTACGCCGAGGTGCTCGGGCAGGCCGTGGACGACGAGGCGTTCGGTCGGCTGGACCGGATCTTCCACGACGCGTACCGCGACGGGCTGACCACCTGCGAGCTGGCCGCCGACGCGCGGACCGCGATGGCCGCCTGGGACGGCAGCCAGAGCCTGCTCTCCATGTGGTTCCACGAGGAGCTGGTGCCCACGGTGCACACGTACGGGCTGACCGGCCACTTCACCCGGGTCGACGGTCTGCGGGCGACGGTCGGCGGCGACCGCAAGGCCGAGTCGCTGCGGCGGCACCTGGCCGAGCTGGAGGTGGACGGCAGCGCGGTCGTCCTCATCGGCGACTCCATCGACGACGCGGACGCGGCCCTCGCGGTCGGCGGTCGCGCGGTGCTCTACACCGGCGGGTTCACCGACCCGGCCCGGCTGCGCGACTCCGGTCACCCGGTGGCCGACACCCTCACCGACGCGGTGGCTCTGGCCGCCCGGGTGGTCAGTTCCGCAGGTAGGTGAGGACGGCCAGCACCCGCCGATGCTGCTCGGTGTCCGGCGGGAGGGTGAGCTTGGTGAAGATGTTGCGGACGTGCTTCTCCACCGCGCCGTCGCTGACCACCAGGGCGCGGGCGATGGCCGTGTTCGACCGACCCTCGGCCATCAGCGCGAGCACCTCCCGCTCGCGCGGGGTCAACTCGCGCAGCGGGTCGTCGCGGCGGCGTCGGGCGAAGAGCTGGCCGACCACCTCCGGGTCGAGCACCGTGCCGCCGGCCGCCACCCGGCGCAGCGCGTCCAGGAACTCGTCGATCGCCGCCACCCGGTCCTTGAGCAGGTAGCCGATCCCGCCGCCGCCGGCGCCGCCGGTGGTGGCGAGCAGATCATCGGCGTACGACACCTCGACGTACTGGGAGAGCACCAGGATCGGCGTACGCGGCACCAGTTGGCGTGCCCGCACCGCCGCCCGCAGCCCCTCGTCGGTGTGGGTCGGCGGCATCCGGACGTCGACGATCGACACGTCGGGCCGGTGCTCGACCACCGCCTCGACGAGCGCGTCGCCGTCCCCGACGGCGGCCACCACCTGGTGCCCGCTCTCGGTCAGCAGTCGTACCAGCCCCTCCCGGAGCAGGACGGCGTCGTCGGCGATCACAATGCGCATGGGTGTGGTGTCTACCACGTCGGGACCGCCGTCGCGTTGGTTCACAGCGGCAGTTCGGCGCGGATCTCGGTGGGGCCGCCGTTCGGGCTGACCACGGCCAGCTCACCGCCGGCCGCCCGCACCCGGTCGGCGATACCGGCCAGCCCGTGCCCCTTCGCCAGGTGCGCGCCGCCCTGCCCGTCGTCGCCCACCCGTACCTGGAGGTGGGTGCCCTGGCGGGCCACGGCGACCGTGGCCTCGGTGGCCCGACTGTGCTTGGCGATGTTGGTCAGCGCCTCGGCCACCACGAAGTACGCGGTGTTCTCCACCGCCGGGTCGAGTCGGCCGTCCCGCGTGCCCAACTGCTGGTCGACCTGGAGCTCGATGGGGATGAGCCCGCGACCGGCGAGCGCGGCGAGCGCGCTGGGCAGACCCCGGTCGACCAAAATCGGTGGAGCGATGCCGCGCGACAGCGCCCGCAACTCGGCAAGGGTTTCCCGGGTCTGGGTCACCGCCTCGTCGATGGTCCGGCCGGCCTCCTCCGGGTCGGAGGCGAGCTGCATCCGGGCCCGGCTCAGGTCCATCGCGAGTCGGACCAGGCGCTGCTGCGGGCCGTCGTGGATGTCACGTTCCAGCCGGCGCAGCGCGGACGCCTCGGCGGACACCGCCGCCCGCTTCTGCTCCTCCAGCACGGTGATCCGGTCCCGCATCTCGGCCACCCCGGTCAACAGGGCCCGAGCGAAGCTGGCCTGGAGCAGCGCGCAGCCCCGCACCACGATCGGCAGGGTGATCAGGAAGAACACGCCGACCGCGGTGTTCAGCCCGATCCGGGCGGTGGTCGAGTCACCCAGGCCGAGGAGTTGCGCCAGATCCTGGTCGTCTCCGGACGGCCGGGGCAGGGCCCAGTCGTACGCCCAGTAGAAGGAGTTGGCGATCGCGACGACCCACCAGGAGACGGTGACCACGAAGGTGGCCAGGGCCACGATCAACCGCAGGATTCCGTGCGCCAGGTCGAGCCAGGATTGCGCGTCGCGCATCGGCAGGAAGATCCGCCGCCAGGCGCTCGCGCCCGCCTCCGGCAGTCGGTAGCGCGGTCGGATCCGGGGCTGCCGGAGTACGGCGGGCAGCCGCAGCCGCTCGATGTCGGCCAGCCCGCGTGCGGCGTACAGCGTGCCGCTGAGGATCGGCAGGCCGATCACGGTGACCATCAGGCCGAGGCCCGCCGAGAGGCCGACGATGAGGACGACGAAGCTGGCCACTGCCAGTGGCAGGCCGAGAAGCACGTACCCGGAGTCGACGAAGAGTTGGCGGGGGATGCTCCGTGCCAGCGGCTGCCGGTCGCTGGTGGCGGCAAGGGCGGTCATGGCTCAAAGGCTAGGCAGCCGCGGCCCCGCCCCCCATCCCGAAGCCTGGTCTCTCCCCGGTAGTGCTGCCCCCACCCCGCGGTCCTCCGAACCCACGCTCCCGCCCATTCCCGCGCCGATCTTGCAGTTGCTGTCGATGATTTGCGTAGCTGCGGACGTTATGGAACGACCGAAAGTGCAAGATCGCGAGGTCGGGGGTGGGGGCGGGGGCGGGGACGGGGGTGGGGCGCGGGATTGGTCAGAGAAGTCGGGATTGAGTAATAATCGCGCGGGTGGTGAGCGCTCAATCGATCTTGTGGAATGGAGGGGCGGGTGGGGTCGCGGGCTGGAGCGGCAAGATCGCGATTTGTGCACGTCTTCACAAGCGCCTACTCTGTAGTTCCGACGCGCCCTGCTAGCACAGCCGGAAACCACGGTCGCCAGCGGGAGTCCATAAGCGGCCGACCAGCAGAGTTGGCCGAGGATCGCACCGCACGGAGTCTCATGAGTCAGCACCGTCAGCCAGGTGCGCCCGGCCGCGCCGGTGCCGTACCGGCGCTTCCGGACCTTCCCGAGGCGACCGTCGCTCGGCTCCCGGAATACCTGCGCGCGCTGCACAACCTCGCCGACGTCGGCCACGAAACGATCTCCAGTGAGGGTCTCTCGGCGGCCGCCGGAGTCAACTCCGCGAAGCTCCGCAAGGACCTCTCCCACCTCGGCTCGTACGGCACCCGGGGCGTCGGCTACGACGTCGCGTTGCTGATCGAGCAGATCGAGTACGTGCTCGGGCTCACACAGCGTCGCGCTGTCGCCCTGGTCGGCGTGGGTAATCTCGGTCACGCCCTGGCCGGCTACGACGGGTTCGCCAGCCGGGGCTTCCGGATCGCCGCACTGTTCGACGCCGATCCCTCGCGGGTCGGCGAGGAGATCAACGGGCTGGTGGTCCGGCATGTCGACGACCTGCCCGCGGTCGCCGCCCAGGAGTCCATCGCGATCGGCGTGATCGCCACCCCCGCCCCGGCCGCCCAGCGGGTCGCCGATCAGCTGGTCGCGGTCGGCGTGACGAGCATCCTCAACTTCGCGCCGTGCGTACTCTCTGTTCCGGAGGGGGTCGACGTGCGCAAGGTCGACCTCGCCATCGAGCTGCAGATTCTGTCCTTCCACGAGCACCGTAAGGCGTCGCTGACCGCGCTGCCCGCCACCGGCGGGTCCGCTCTCACCGCCCTGCCCGGCGGTCTCGCGGCCACCGACACCCAGGAGGCGATCGGCACGTGAAACTGCTCGTCGTCGGCGCGTCCTACCGGACCGCCCCGGTCGCCACGCTGGAGCAGCTGGCCGTGCCCCCCGCCGACCTCACCCGCACCCTGGACCGCCTGGTCGCTCAGCCGTACGTGAGCGAGGCGGTGCTCGTCTCCACCTGCAACCGGGTGGAGGTGTACGCCGCCGTGTCCGGTTTCCACGGCGGGCTCGGCGACATCTGCGCCGTCCTGGGCGAGCAGGCCGGCAGCACCCCGGCGGCGCTCGCCAACCACCTGTACGTCCACTACGACACCGCCGCCGTGGACCACGTCTTCCGCGTCGCCACGGGGCTGGACTCCATGGTCGTGGGCGAGGCGCAGATCCTCGGCCAGTTGCGCGACGCGTACCACTGGGCCACCGGCGCCGACTCGGCCGGCCGGCTGCTGCACGAGCTGATGCAGCAGGCGCTGCGCGTCGGCAAGCGGGCCCACGCCGAGACCGGCATCGACCGGGCCGGCCAGAGCGTCGTCACCGCCGCGCTGGAGTTGGCGGCCGGGCACCTCGACGGTGATCTCGCCGGCCACCCGGCTCTGGTGATCGGGGCCGGTGCGATGGGCTCGCTCGGGGTGGCCACGCTGTCCCGGCTGGGCGCCGGGCCACTCACGGTCACCAACCGGGGCATCGACCGGGCCGTCCGGCTCGCCGAGTCGTACGGTGCGGGCGCCGCGCCGATGACCGAACTGGCCGCCACGCTCTCCACAGTGGACATCGTAGTGGCCGCCACCGCGTCCACCGAACCGGTCCTCACCCGGACGGTCGTCGGGGCCGCGCTCGCCGAGCGCGACCCGGCCCGGGGCCCGCTGGTCCTGCTCGACCTGGCCGTTCCGCGCGACGTCGAGGAGGGCGTCGCCGACCTGGCCGGCGTCGAGGTGATCGACATCGACCGGATGGCGGCGCTGCTCGCCGACGGTCCGGCCGCGGCGGACGCCGCCGCCGTCGAAGGAATCGTGACGGGCGAGGTGGAGGGCTTCCTCACCTGGCTGCGCGGCGCCGACGTGGCGCCCACCGTGGCGGCGCTGCGGGGTCGCGCCGACGACGTCGTCGCCACCGAGCTGCGTCGGCTGGCCCAGCGCCGTCCCGACCTCGGCGACGACCTGCGCGCCGAGGTGGCCCGTACGGTGCACCGCGTGGTGCAGCGGCTGCTGCACCAGCCCACCGTCAAGGTCCGCCAGCTCGCCGCCGAGCCCGGTGGCGACCAGTACGCCGCCCTGCTGCGTGAGCTGTTCGACCTGCAGGTGCCACAGACCTCACCGGTGGACACCGTCCCCGACGTGCTGAGCCCCGAGATCGGCAGGCCGGCCGCCGAAGACGACCCGGCGCCCGGCTCGGACGCCACCGACCCCGTCCCGCCCACCGGAGGTGCGCGATGACCGCCCCCCTGCGCCTCGGTACCCGGGGCAGCACCCTGGCGATGGCCCAGTCCGGCCAGGTCGCCGAGGCCGTGACCGCCGCCACCGGCCGCCCGGTCGAGCTGGTCGAGGTGGTCACCGCGGGCGACCGCTCCAGCGCGCCGGTGCACCGGCTCGGCGTCGGAGTGTTCGTCTCCGCGCTGCGCGACGCGCTGACCGCCGGGACGATCGACTTCGCGGTGCACTCGTACAAGGACCTGCCCACGGCCGCCGCCGGCGGGCTGCACATCGCGGCGGTGCCGCCCCGGCAGGATCCGCGCGACGCACTGATCGCCCGCGGTGGCCAGACGCTCGCCGAACTGCCGCCCGGCGCCACGGTGGGCACCGGCGCGCTGCGCCGGATCGCCCAGTTGCACGCGCTCGGCCTGCAACTGGAGGTCACCCCGATCCGCGGCAACATCGACACCCGCCTGGCGCGGGTGCTCGGCCCCGATGCCGACCTCGACGCGGTCGTCCTGGCCCGGGCCGGCCTGGCCCGGATCGGTCGGGCCGACGTGATCACCGAGACGCTGGACCCGATGCTGATGCTGCCCGCGCCCGCCCAGGGCGCGCTGGCAGTGGAGTGCCGGGTCGACGACCAGGATCTGGTCGAGCTGCTCGGAACGCTCGACCACGCACCGTCGCACGCCGCGGTCATCGCGGAACGCGCGTTGCTGGCCACCCTGGAGGCCGGGTGCAGCGCACCCGTCGCCGCCTACGCCGAACTCGCCGAAGGCGAGAACGGTGACGAGATCTACCTGCGCGGGGCGGTGATCAGCCCGGACGGCACTCGTGACATCCGGCTGTCCCGCACCGGAACGCCCGCCGACGCTGCGGAGATCGGTAAGGCACTCGCCGCCGAACTCCTCGACCTCGGCGCCGACTCGATCCTCGGCCACGAAGGACACACCGGCCCGGGGACCCAGCAATTTGGGAGCACAGAATGACCCGCACCCGTAAGCCCGTCGGCCGTATCGCGTTCGTCGGGGCGGGCCCCGGCGACCCAGGTCTGCTGACCCGCCGGGCGCACGACGCCCTGGTCGACGCCGACCAGGTGATCTACGACCGGGGAGTACCGGAGTCGCTGCTCGCCGCCGTGCGCGCCGAGGCCCGGGACGACGCCGAGTTCACCCCGGCCGAAGGCGCCCCGGGGGACGTGGCGAAGGTGCTGATCTCCGCCGCCCGGTCCGGGCTGAACGCGGTGCACCTGGTCGCCGGTGACCCGTTCGGCCACGACTCGGTGGTCAAGGAGGTGCAGGCCGTCGCCCGTACCGCCGCCCACTTCGAGGTGGTGCCCGGCGTCGGTCAGGCCGAGGGTGTGGCCACCTACGCGGGTGTTCCGCTGCCGGGTGTGCGTACCGCCGCCGACGTCGAGGACGTCAGCGCGCTGGACTTCGAGGCGCTGGCCGCCGCCGTCGGCCGGGGCTCGCTCGCGCTCGCGGTGGACGCCGGTGACCTCGCGGCCGTCCGGGACGGGCTGCTGGCCGCCGGGGTCGACGGCACCACCGGTGTCGGGGTGACCGGTGACGGCACCGGCGAGACCCAGTACACGACCACGTCGACCGTGGACAGCTTCGTGGCCGCCGCGCTCGGCTTCACCGGCCGGGTGGTGCTCACCGTCGGTGTCGGGGTGGGGCAGCGCGACAAGCTGAGCTGGTGGGAGAACCGCCCGCTGTACGGCTGGAAGGTGCTGGTTCCCCGGACCAAGGAGCAGGCCGGCGTGATGAGCGCACGGCTGCGCGCGTACGGGGCGATCCCGTGCGAGGTGCCGACCATCGCGGTCGAGCCGCCGCGTACCCCGGCGCAGATGGAGCGGGCGGTCAAGGGCCTGGTCGACGGCCGGTACGCCTGGGTGATCTTCACTTCGGTGAACGCGGTTCGCGCGGTCTGGGAGAAGTTCGCCGAGCACGGCCTGGACGCCCGGCACTTCGGTGGCGTCAAGATCGCCTGTATCGGCGAGGCGACCGCCGACGCGGTGCGCGCGTTCGGTATCCAGCCGGAGCTGATCCCCGCCGGGGAGCAGTCCTCCGAAGGGCTGCTGGCCGAGTTCTCGCCGCACGACGAGATCCTCGACCCGGTCGGTCGGGTGCTGCTGCCGCGCGCCGACATCGCCACCGAGACGCTCGCCGCCGGGCTCACCGAGCGCGGCTGGGAGGTCGACGACGTGACCGCGTACCGGACGGTGCGGGCTGCGCCGCCGCCGGCCGAGATCCGGGACGCGATCAAGTCGGGCGGGTTCGACGCGGTGCTCTTCACGTCTTCTTCGACCGTGCGGAACCTCGTCGGCATCGCCGGGAAGCCGCACGCGCGCACGGTTGTTGCCGTGATCGGGCCCAAGACGGCGGAGACCGCGACGGAGTTCGGCCTTCGGGTCGACGTCCAGCCGCCGCACGCCTCGGTGCCCGACCTGGTGGAGGCGCTCGCCGCCTACGCCGTCGAGTTGCGCGAGAAGCTGGCCGCCATGCCGGCCAAGCAGCGCCGCGGCTCGAAGGTGCAGGGGCCGACCGCCCTGCGCTTCCGGTAGTCGTCGTTCAGGAGGACCCTTCCATGTCGTATCCCGAGATCCGGCCCCGCCGTCTGCGCCGCACCCCCGCGATCCGCCGGCTGGTGTCCGAGACCCGGGTCGACCCGGCCGAGTTGGTCGTGCCGATGTTCGTCAAGGAAGGGTTGACCGAGCCACGGGCGATCGCGTCGCTCCCGGGGGTGCTTCAGCACTCCCGGGACTCGCTGCGCAAGGCGGCGGCCGAGGCCGTGCAGGCCGGCGTCGGCGGGATCATGCTCTTCGGGGTCCCCGAGCAGCGGGACCCCACCGGGTCCGGCGGCATCGACCCGAACGGCATCCTGAACGTCGCCATCCGCGACGTGGTGGCCGAGGTCGGTGACGCCACCGTCGTGATGAGTGACCTGTGCCTGGACGAGTTCACCTCGCACGGGCACTGCGGGGTGCTCGCCCCGGACGGCGACGTCGACAACGACGCCACCCTGGCCGCCTACGCCGAGATGGCGGTGGCCCAGGCCGCCGCCGGGGTCGACGTGGTCGGGCCGTCCGGGATGATGGACGGCCAGGTCGGGGTGGTACGCCGGGCGCTCGACGCCGCCGGGCACCAGGACGTGGCGGTGCTGGCGTACGCCGTGAAGTACGCCTCGGCGTTCTTCGGCCCGTTCCGCGACGCCGTGGAGTCGGCGCTGGAGGGTGACCGGCGCAGCTACCAGCAGGACCCGGCGAACGTGCGTGAGTCGCTGCGCGAGGTGGCTCTCGACATCGCCGAGGGCGCCGACATGGTGATGGTCAAGCCGGCGCTGCCCTACCTCGACGTGGTGTCGGCGGTCCGGGCCGCGGTGGACGTCCCGGTCGCCGCCTACCAGGTCTCCGGCGAGTACGCGACTGTCGAGGCCGCCGCCGCGAACGGCTGGATCGACCGGGAGCGGGTGATGATGGAGACCCTCACCTCGATCAAGCGGGCCGGCGCGCAGATCATCCTCACCTACTGGGCGGTCGAGGCCGCCGGTCTGCTCCGCCAGCGTTACTGAGCGGCTCCCCGGCTCCGCCCGGGCCAACCGCCTCGTCGGCGCCCGCGACGGTGGTCGGAAGTCGCCGGCTGGTCAGCCAGGCGAGCGCCAACAGCACGGCCGAGACCGCCAGCGCGAGCCGGGTGGCCAGCGCCAGTTCCGGCGCGAGGTCGAGCCGTCCGGCCGGGTCGAGCCGGCCGGCCGCCGTGATGCCCCCGCCGCCCAGGCTCGGGGCCACCCGGTCGGTGAGGAAGGACAGGACGGCGGCGATCAGCGCGGTGCCGGCCGCGACCGAGGTGTGTGACACCGTGGTGAGCAGGGTGGAGCCGGACGGCACGTCGTCGGGCGGAAGCGACCGGCTGGCCGCCGTCATCGTCGGCATCAGCGTGGCACCCATGCCCAGGCCGATGACCGCGCCCAGCGCGGCCAGCAATGGGTACGACGTGTCGGCGTCGAGCACCAGCACCCGGACCACCGTGCCGGCCACGGCGGTGCAGATGCCCAGCCCGACCACCCGCCGCGCCGAGACGCGATCGACGAGCCGGGTCGCGACCTGGAGCGTCAGCCCGGTGGTCAGCGCCTGCGGGATGCCGATCACCCCGGCCAGGGTGGCCGAGTCACCGCGTACCACCTGCACGTAGGCCGGGAGGATCAGGAACGAGCCGAAGTATCCGGCGGCGAAGAGGGCCACCGTCGCGGCGCCGGGGGTCATCCCCGGCGCGCGCAGCACCGCCAGGCGCAGCAGTGGCTGCCGGACCCGGCCGGCCCGCACGGCGAAGGCGACCACCAGCAGGACGCCGAACGCGAACGGCAGCAGCACGGAGGCGGTGCCGACCCCACCCCGCTCGCCGGTGACGCTGAGGCCGTACACCGCCAGCGCCAGCCCGGGGCAGAGCAGCAGCAGCCCGACGACGTCCAGCCGGACCGGTGCTCGTCCCGCATCGGCGACCGGCAGCACCGACCGGCCGAGCACCATCGCCACCAGCCCCACCGGCAGGTTGATCCAGAAGATCCACCGCCAGGACGCGTGATCGAGCAGCAGCCCACCCAGCACCGGCCCGATGAGCGGCCCGACCAGTACCGGAAGACCGAGCAGGCTCATCATCCGCCCGCGCCGTCCCGGCGGAACCGCGGCGAGCGCGACGGCCATCCCGACCGGGTTGAGCAGTCCGCCCCCCAGCCCCTGCAGCACCCGGAACGCGATCAGCGACCCGACGCTCCAGGCGGCCCCGGCCAACACGGAACCGGCGGTGAACAGCAGCAGCGCGGTCAGGTAGGTGCGGCGGGCGCCGAAGCGACTGATCGCCCAGGCCGCGGTGGGCATCACCGCGACCAGGGCGAGCGCGTAGCCGCTGGTGACCCAGCCGATCGTGGTGAGGTTGGTGTCGAGGTCGTCGACCAGCCTCGGCAGGGCCACCACGGTGACCGTGGTGTCGATCACCGCGAGCAGGCCACCCAGGGTCAGGTACCAGCCGAGCCGTCGCGCAGACGTGTCCATGTCGTCTGTTCAGGGCCGGACCCGGCGGGCGGTGCGCAGCGCCTCGGCCCACCAGGCCAGCTCGCTGAGCGTGGCGTCGGCCGCCTGCCGCAGCGGCTCGTCGTCGACCAGCCGCCCGTCGGCGTCGAGTCGTTCCCAGGGCGCCCGGAGCACCACCCCGGAGCGGGTCGTGGCGGCCTGCACCTCGGCGAAGACCAGCCGGAGCTGCTCCACCGCGCGGATGCCGCCGGAGCTGGCGCCGTACGACACGAAGGCCACCGGCTTGCGGGCCCACTCCCGGTAGTGCCAGTCGATGGCGTTCTTCAGGGCGGCCGGGAAGCTGTGGTTGTACTCGGGCGTCACCACCACGAACGCGTCGGCGGCGGCCAGGCGGGCACTGATGGGGCTGGTCGAATTGCCGCCGGGAGGGGTGTCGGCGAACGGTAGCGCCACCTCGGCGAGGTCGACGAGGTCCAGGTCCAGGTCCGCGCGGCGGCTCCCGTGCGCGACGAACCAGTCGGCGATCGAGCGGCCCACCCGAGGTTGCCGGACGCTCCCGACGAGCACGGCGACGGTCGGTGCGGTGTTCTCTTGCGTAGTCATGCCTCGGACGCTAGGACTTGAAGTAATGATGAAGTCAATGGCGGCGGGGGAATGACGATGGGCGCGTTGACGGTCGGCGAGGTGGCCCGGGAGAGCGGCGTCAGCGGCTCCGCCGTGCGGTTCTACGAGCGGCAGGGACTCATCACGGCTGCCCGTACGGGCGGCAACCAGCGGCGCTTCGACGTCGACGCGGCCTGCCGGATCAGGGTGGCCCGGGTGGCCCAGCGCATCGGTCTGACCGTCAACGAGATCCGCGAACTGCTCGCGGCCCTGCCCCCCGACCCCCAGCCGGCCGACTGGCAGGGCCTGCACGATCGGCTGACCGCCGAGGCCGAGCGGCGCATCCGCGACCTGCACGCGGCGCTCGACGACATCGGCTCCGGTCGCCGCCTCTGCGACCTCTGACTCCGCCCGGTCCGCAGTCCGCTGGTCGCCCGCGCGCCATGACGATCAGGGCAGGCGTCCCGGCCGCTCGACCACCGCGATCCGGGTGACGGCGGTGCTCGTGTAGGGCATCTCCCGGCCGTCGCGCACCAGAAGACGGCGGCTGCCGAGGTAGGCGTGGGTTTCCCGGTCGAAGATCAGGTCGAGGTGCGCGCCGATCACGCCCGGCGTCCGCAACGCCACCCCCCGCCGGCCGGCCGCGTCCCGAACCTCGCCGGACAGCACGGTGGCCCCGGGCACCTGGGCCATCGCCTCGAACAGCGCGCCGCGTGATTGGGGCGGCACGTAGCCCTCCAGCATCCAGGTGCCGTCGCCGAAGATCGCGGTGGGGTTGTTCCTGATGGCCTCCAGGTCCGCCCCGGCGGGCAGGTCCACGGGGACCGGATGGTCCCGCAGGTAGCGGACCATCTGCTCCGGCTCCGTGGGCAGGCCCTGGAAGTAGCCGGGCGGCGGTGACATGTCCGAGACGTCGTCGGTACGCCACTCGTCGGGGCGGCTCTCCAGCCGCCGTCGCTGCTGCCAGGTCGTGCCGTCACCGACCGGCACCCAGCGTTGGAGCCGCTCGACGACGTACGGGCCGGCGGTCGGCCGCTCCCGGTAGGTGAGTCGCAGTTCGACGAAGAGGTACTGGCCGGGGCGGGCCACCAGGTCGGGCTGCTGACGGGCCGAACCCGCCGCTGCGGTCAGGACCTCCGCCGCGCTCGCCGTCGGCGGGGCGTCGCCGAGCGTCTGGGTCAGCAGCCCGCCGGCGGTCAGCAGGGCGACCAGCCCGCCGATGCCCGCCAGCCGCCAGCCCGGTGCGCGCCACCGGAGGTTCCGGCGGGGCGTACGGACCGCAGGCGCGATCGAGGCCGTGTCGGGGGACCGGGTGGCGATGTGCTCCCGCAGTTCGGTGAGGAGTCGTTCCTCGAAGGTGCCCAGTGGCTTCTCGGTGTGGGTCATGGCGCTCATTCCTCCGGGTCAGACCAGCGCGGATTCGGACGTGGCGAGCGCGAGGCGGATCGCCCGACGGGCCCGGTGCACGCGGACCCGGGCGGCGACCGGGGAGATCCCGAGCGCACCGGCCGCGTCGGTAAGGGACAGACCATCCACGGCGACGAGTTCCAGCAGGGCGCGGGTGTGCTCCGGCAGCCCTCCGAGAGCCCGGTAGGTGCGCCGGGCCAGCGATTCCGCGTCGATGCGCTCCTCGATCCGGGCGATGTCGTCCGCGTCCAACAGCCGTCGTCCCGCCAGCCGACCGCCGGCCCGCATAAGTCGGGTCGCCCGGCGGTGCTCGGCAGCGATGACGTTCCGGGCTACACCGAAGAGCCAGGCCAGTTCGTTGCCGCGCTCGGGCCGGTAACCGGCTGCGGAGTCGATCACCGCCAGGAACACCTCAGCGGTGAGGTCTGCGGCGGTGTGTGGGTCGTCGACGCGGCGGGCCACGAACCGGCCGATCGTCTCGACGTGCCGACGGTAGAAGCGTTCGAAAGCGGCCGGATCCGTACCGATGATGGTCAGGTCGTCCCCGCCGGGGCTCGGGCTGTTCACAGGCCGTCCTCTCGTTGGCCGTCCTTACACCCCTTCATTGGCTCGGCGACGACGTGGCGTTACATCCGACCGCCCCTCGTCCCGTCGCCACCGCGTCCGCGCGGCAACTCCTGCGAAAACAAGGATGTAGTGGCCTCCTTGATCGGCGGAGGCCACTACATCCTGGATCGAGCGCGCTGGCGCGTGGGTCGTCAGTCGTCGTTGGTGATGGTTCCGGTCGCCAGCGGGTCGGCCAGTCGCAGGCCGGGCACGCCGGCCACCAGCAGCGTCAGCTTCTCGTCCGACTCGCGTCGCCGGTCACCCCGCACGCTGACCGGGAAGGTCACCGAGGTGTCCCCGGCGGCCAACACGTTGCAGCCGGCGTACGCGTCGAAGTCCGAGCCCGCCTGCGCCGTGAGACCGAGGGTCGCGGCGCACAGCAGCACGGGCTGCGACAGCGGCCGTGAGACGGTGGCGGTGAACACCAGCTGCCGGGTGCCCTGGTCGCCCTCGACCACCGTGGTGTCGGCGACGGTCAACGCCGCCCGCGAGCGGAACCTCGCCACCTGCGGATCGTGGTCGCTGGAACCCCGTGAGCCGTCACCGGTGAACTCCGTCGGCCAGTCGGCGTTGACGTGCGCCGCCCGCACCTGCACCAGGTCGCCGTAGAGCGCGTCGTTGACGAACAGGTGGTCGAGCGTCTGCGCCTGCCCCTCGAAGCTGTACGAGTACGCCGAGGCCGGCACGTCCGCCACCAGGTTGTCCCACAGGTTGTGCAGGCCCGCCTCGTACAGCGGAGCGAGCTGGTCCGACGGGGTGGGCTGGGCGGCGGTGGCGATGGGATCGTCCGGGCGGGGGAAGACGTTCAGGTCACCGCCGTACACGACCCGCGCGTCCTGGTCGGCCGCCTCGATGGCGGTGACGATCGCCGCTCCGTACGCCGCCTGCTCCCGCCGCTGCCCGATCCGGCTGTCCGGACCGGAGGAGTAGTGGTTGCTGAGCGCCCACAGGGTGAACCGCTCGGTCGAGCCCGGCGCCGCGGCCACGTTGAACCTGCCCAGCTGGGGTGCCCTGGTGAAGACGTTGTTCCCGTCCTTGCCCGTCGACGTGTCCACGTCGGACGGCAGCACCGCGTTGAGCGCCTTGGGGTTCTGCACGTCGGCGTTGCCCGGCAGGCCGGCGGCGCGGTACTGGACGGTCGGCGTCGCGCCCAACAGCGGATCGCCCGCCGTCGCCGCCGCCAGCGACAGCCGGTCGGTGCGGTACAGGAACGCGGCGGTGATCCCGCGGGCGTCCGCCCCGGTCCGGTCGTAGGCAGCGGCGTACGCCGGCCCGCCGGCCGCCGCCACCGCGAGCGCCAACTCCTGGATGCTGTCCGGAGCGCCGTCGGCGTTGTTGGTGTCGCCGCAGGCCAGCGCCGTCCCGGAGACCGTGCAGATGTCCTGGTCCTCGGCCTCCTGCACCAGGATCAGATCCGGTGCGTGCAGATCCTTGACGATCTGGTCGGCAAGCGACGTCAGGTGCTGGCGGTAGTCGGCTTCGCTGCTCGGCACGTAGTCGAACGGCGGGCTGACACCGGTACAGCCGGCGTTGCCGGTGAAGTCGCAGCCGTCGAACGGATCGTCGCGGTAGTCGTACAGGTTCTCCACGTTGTAGGTCGCGACCGCGACCTCCTGGGAGCGGTCGGCGGGCTTCGGCGGGTTGTTCTTCGACGGGTCGGCCCCGGCGTCGAACTCGGCCCGCTCGACCTGCACGCCGTACTTCTCGAACGAGTAGTAGACGCCGCCCACCGCGTCGGCGCGCAGCGTGTCGAAGGTGTGCGCCGGCGGGAGCAGCGCGGTGCTGTCACCGGCGGTGGCCTTCACGCCCATGCTGCCGAGCAGCACCCGCTGCCCGTTGCCGTCGTCGAAGCGCCGGGTCGGGTCATTGTCCAGCGGGTGCGAGTCCCGGAAGACCCGCCGGGCGTACGGGTCGGCGCGGTCCAGCAGCGGATCGTCCCGGTCGACGACCCACAGCTCCGCGTCGGCGGTGGACGAGAAGACGTCGCGGCCGCTCGCCGCGCCGCTGCCCGCGCGGACCCGCAGCCGGGCACCCTCGTGCCGCTCCCACCAGCGCTGCGCCTCGGTCAACTCGACCGGAGGCACCGCGTCGGCCACCGAGACCGCCGTGTCCACGTCCAGGCCGGTGGCGATCCGACGGACCAGCGACGCCCCGGAGAGCTGGGTGAAGTTGTAGTACTCCGACACCCGTGCCCGCAGCACCACCTCGTCGCCGACCGTCGGCACGTAGCCGCCGACCAGCGAGGTGAACGTGCCCATGAAGACGAAGATGCCGTCGGAGCTGGTCGGGTCGCCGTCGGTGTCGCCGCTGCGGCTCTGCAGGAAGAACCCGTTCTGCTCCGCCCCGGCCGACGTACGGGCCAGCGTCCGCTGGGTGATCACGCCACGGACGTCGTACATCGTGCTGCTCGTGCCGTTGCCGCTCGCCGGTGCGAGCGGTGACCGGTCGGCGGCGGACTCGGCGTCGGTGGTCGGACCCTGCACCTCCCCGACGGTCAGCTCCCGGGTCACCTGCACGGCCAGCGCGCAGCTCGCGGTGCCACCGCCCGCATCGGTCGCGGTCACGGTCACGGTGTACGCCCCGGCCGTGAGGTCGGCGCTCGCGCCGACCGTGGCGCGGGCCGTGCCGCCCACCGCGTCGGCGGGGGTGAACGCGGTACGGGTGATCGAGCCGCTGGCCGGCGTCGGGCTGACAGCGGTCACCGCCAGGTCGACGATCTCATCGTCCGGGTCGGTGGCGGTGACCTCCCGGCTCGCCGCCGTCCCCGATGCGGTGACCAGTGGGCCGCCGCAGGTCACCGTCGCCGGGACGTCGACCGGCCCACCGCCGTCCACGCTGTGCGAGCCGAGCCCGTCGAAGGTGTCGACCGGGAAGCCGGCCCACTGGGCGGCGGGATCGAACGCGTCCGACGGGTCGGTGTCGCCCGCGGTCACCGACGGCAGCCGGCGCAGCGTGTTGTCCGCCGTGCTGGTCGTGCCGCTGCCCCACTCGGTGCCCGGGTCGACGCCCACCTGCCCGATCGAGTCGAGCACGGTCGTGCCCCGGCGCAGCACGATCGCGTCGTCGCCGTTGAACAGGCTCGCCCCGGTGCTCTGGTCCGCCTGGGCGAGGATGGCCGCCCCGGCCGAGGCGCTGGCGAACACGAAGGCGTCCCCGGCGGCGACCGTCCCGGTCAGCGCGATCGTGGTCGCCGTCGTGGAGCCGTTGAAGTAGAGCTGGAGCTGGTAGCCGCCAGCGGTGAGGTCGACGGGAGCGCCGGTGCCGTTGAACAGCTCGATCGCCTTGTTGTTCGACGAGCCTTCGACGTACTCGGAGATGAACAGGTCGGTGGGCGCGGCGCTGGCCGCGCCGGGGGTGACGCCGAGGGCCGTGACGGTCACTGCGGCGGTGGCGATCGCGAGCGCGGCTGTTGTGCGGCGCGGGCGCATAGGGCCTCCACGATGGGTGGACGGGGTCACCGCACGTTAAGGTGCCCCACTGTCCACCGTCCATCCCCTAGTGGACACTTTCGTGAATTCCTCAGCGTGGCTGATCGAGGCGGTGCACCAGCTCGGCGACGTCGACGCTGTACTCGCACCAGTCCCGGTCGGGCCGGTAGCCCAGCTCGGCGTTGACCTTGAGCATCGCCTCGTTGGCCTGCGCGTTCCAGGTCTGTACCTCGGCCAGCTCCGGCTCGGCGGAGCGTAGCTCCAGCAGCATCCGCGCCTTGATCGCCCGGTCGATGCCGTAACCCCGGTGGTCCTGCCCGACGATGGTGTCGTACTGGTCGGCGCGGGTCGGGTGCTGCGCGGGCACCACGACCTCGGTCAGGCCGGCCACCTCATCGCTCTGCTCGTGCCGGGCCAGCACGATGTACGGCTTCATGCCGCGCCGGTGCAGGGTGTCGAGGCTGTCCCGCAGGCGCTCCGGGTCGTAGGAGCTGGGACGTAGCTCGCCGTCCTCGACGTCGCGCACCTCGGCCTTGGCCCGCGCGTACGACTCGATCAGGTCGTCCGGTGGACCGCCCGGATAGAACTCCAGGTGGTAGCCCGCGCCAATCCCGGTGGCCATCTCGGTCAACTCGGCCCAGTCCACCGACGTCAGGTCGAGCACGCTGCGCGTCTCCACGTACTCACGGGTGAAACCGAGCGACTCGTAGAAGGCCACGGCCGGCGTGTCGCCGACCACCTCGACGCCGATCGACTGGAAGCCCTCCTGGTAGACCCGCCGGGCCGCGCGCAGAACCAGGTCACGACCGAGGCCGCCGCGTCGTACAGAGGGGTGGACCAGCACCTCGAGCACACCGATGTCACCGAGCAGCAGCACGTGGACCTGGCCGAGGACGGCACCGACCTCGCCGGGAGCGCTCGGTTCGGCCTGGGCGAGCCAGGAGATCCGCCGCTCACCCGGCATCACCTCGCCGAGATACTCCCGTAGGGAGGTCTCCCGCCACGGCGGGTCCTGCGGCAGATCGGCCGCGAGCACCGCGTTCAACGTGGTCAACAGCGACGCGATCTCGGCGGACGAGGCGGTCCTGGGGTCCCACTCGCGCACCATCACCCGTCTAGCTTGCCGCTAACGGCTGCCCGGGGGAAGTGTCCGGTCCTCCAATGTGCGTGGACGATCACATCACAGGCGGCTGGCCCGTCCGTACCGGTCAGCGGTGTCGTAGACGGCCTGGGCGTACCGCCGTACGTCGTTGTACGACAGGATCGCGTTCCACCAGTCTCCCGGGATGCTGAGGTTGCGGCCACCCTTGCAGAGGTAGTTGCCGGCCGCCAGCGCCGCGTCGTCCAGGTCGTGCGGGTCCTTGACCCCGTCCCCGTCGGCGTCGGCCCCGATCTCCTGCCAGGTCGTCGGGATGAACTGCATCGGCCCGATCGCCCGGTCGTAGATCTTGTCCTTGTCGAGCGCGCCGCGGTCGGTGTCGATGATCCGCATCCGGCCGCCCGTGCCGTCCAGCCGCAATCCGATGATCTCCGGAAGCGCCTTGCCGTCGGCGCCCAACTGCGCGCGGTTGGCCGAGCCGTGCCCGGACTCGACCTGACCGATCGCGGCCAACGTCGTCCAGCTCAACGCGCAGCTACGGTTGGTCTGGGCAAGCATCTGCTCCGCGTACCCGTACGCCCGCATGGCGGTCGGCGGGATGCCGACCTTGGGCCCGACCTGCTGCGCCCAAGCGGCCAGGGCGTCCGACGGGCGACCGCCGATCGTCGGGGCGACGGCCGGCCCGGTCGGCACCACGCCGGTGGGGAACGCCCCGGTCGGCACCGCCCCGGTGGGCAGCGGGCCGGTCGGCCGTGGGTCGAGTGGCAGTGCCGGCGGCACGGCCACGGTCGGTGCGGCCGAGGCGTCGACGGCCACCGGCTTGGACCCGCCGATGGTCGCCGGGACGAGCAGCGCTCCCGCTGCGGCGGTCGCCGCGACCAGGGCCAGCAGGAACACCCCCGGAACGGTGAGTCGACCGCTGGGCCGGCGCGACCACTCCCGGGTCGCCCGAGCGGCGGTCACCGCGGCCTGGCGCGGCGGTGGCAGCCGGACGGCGTGCGCGAACGGCACGCGCCGCCGCCGACCAGGCGTGACCGCCGGTACGACGGCGACGCCCTCCACCTTGGTCGCCGTCAGGTCGGTCGCGCCCGCCGCGACCGTCCCGTCGCCGGTCGTGGCGGTATCGGCGTTGGCGTCGCCCGCCTTCGCCTTCGCCGGGTCGGCGGCCGTGGCACCGGTCTTCACCAGGTCGGCGTCGGTGGTGCCGGTCTTCGCCGGGTCGGCGGTCGTGGTGTTGGCGGTCGCCGGGTCGGTCTTCGCCGGGTCGTCGCCGTCGGTGTTGTCGCGCGCCGGGATGTCGGTGCCTCCGTCGGCCCGATCCGCGGCGGCAGTGTCCGTACCGGCGGTGTCCGCGTCGGCGGCGGGGGCGGCATCGGCGGCGGGGGCCGCCGTCGCGGCAGTGTCATCGTCGGCGGCGTGCTCGCCCCGGTCGTCGGCGGGGGCGTCGACTGTCGAGGCAGGAGCAGCGTCGGTCGTGCCGCTGCCCAGCCAGGGGCGGCGCGGGCGAGGCACGGCCGGAGGCGCCGGATCCGGCGCGGCGCCCGACTCCGCCAGAGGCCCGTCCAGCGGCGCGGCCGGTCGAAGCGGTTGCACACGCGTCTTGTCCTCGCCGTCCACCACCCGTCGAGTATCACTCATGTCCCGACGGGCGTCAGGTCCACGTACCCTTGGTGGCATGCCCCGGTACGAGTTCCGATGCCGCGCCTGCGGCGACAACTTCGAGGTCAACCGTCCGATGGCGGCGGCCGGAGCGCCGGCCACCTGCCCGCAGGGCCATGCCGACACGGTCAAGTTGCTCTCGGCGGTGTCGGTCACCGGTCGCGGCACCGGCGCCGCGCCGGCGGCCGGTGGTGGCGGCTGCTGCGGTGGCGCCTGCGGCTGCTGACCCGGCGGTTTCGGCGGCAGACTCGTGAACCGCCCTTGCCGGGACCGGGTTCGAGTGGCACCTTGAGGCGGCACCTGCCCGGCCGTTCTCACGATGCGTGACCGCTCGGACTCAGGCAGCATGAACCCGACGTCACGGGCGGAGGTTCCACGCATGTCGCCACGGATCCAGCTCCCGAGCGGTTGGGTGACCTTCGTGTTCACCGACATCGAGGGCTCGACCCGGCTGGCCCAGTTGCTCGGCGCGGACTACCGCCCGGTGCTCGCCGAGCATCGACGGTTGCTGCGGCGCACTCTTGCCGCCACCGGTGGTGCCGAACTGTTGACCGAAGGCGACTCGTTCTTCCTGGCCTTCGACGACGCGGCGGCGGCGTTGACGGCCTGCCTGACCGCCCAGCGGGCCCTGGCGAACCACGACTGGCCGACCGCGGAGGCCGCGCCCCGGGTACGGATGGGTCTGCACACCGGCTACGCCGAGCCCCGCGACGGGGAGTACGCCAGCCCCGAGGTGCACCGGGCGGCCCGGGTGGCCGCGGCGGCCCACGGCGGTCAGGTGCTCTGCTCGGCGTCCACGGCCCGCCGGGCCGACCCGCTGCCACCCGGCGCCACCCTGCTGGACCTGGGCCTGCACCGGCTACGTGGCTTCGACGACCGGGAGCGGCTGTTCCAACTGGTCGCTCCCGGGCTGGAACGGCAGTTCCCCCGCCCGCGTACCGCCGAGGCGGTGGCGCACAACCTACCGACCCAGGTGACGTCGTTCGTCGGGCGGCAGGTCGAGCGCGCCGAGCTGAGCGGGCTGGTGGAGCGGCACCGGTTGGTCACGGTGCTGGGCGCGGGCGGCGCGGGGAAGACCCGACTCGCCGTGGAGCTGGCCGGTGGCGTGGTCGAGGCGTACCCCGACGGGGTCTGGTTCGTCGACATCGCCGCGGTGACCGACCCGGGGTTGGTGGCGTTCGCGATCGCCGCGGTGCTCGGGCTGCGGCCCGAGCCGGGCCGCCCGATGCTGGACACGCTCGTCGAGTACGCGGCGGCCCGCCGGATGCTTGTCGTGCTCGACACCTGCGACACGCAACCGGCCGCCTGCGGCGAGGTCATCTCACGGCTGCTCTCCGGCGGGGGCGGCGTGCGGGTGCTGGCGACCAGCCGCGAGTCGTTCAGCCTGCCCGGCGAGGTGGTCTGGCGGATCCCGCCGCTCTCGGTCGACCCACGTGCCGACGGCACGGAGAGCGACGCGGTCGCGCTGCTGTTGGACCGTACCGCTGCGGCCCGTGGCGGCCGGCAGCCGGAGCAGGCCGAGTCGGCCGATCTTCGCCGGGTGGTGCAGCGGTTGGACGGGCTGCCGCTCGCCATCGAGCTGGCCGCCGCCCGGCTGCGGGTGCTCTCCGTCGGTCAGCTCGCCGAGCGGCTGGACGACGTCCTCGGCACCCTGGACGCCGGCCGGGAGGACCCGGAGCCACCGCCGGTGGAGCGGGGCTGGTCCGGCAACCAACAGGACACCGTGGACCTGGTGGCCGCGGCGATCGGTACGCCGCCGCCCACCGCGGCGAGCCGGGCCGTGCAGCGGTCAGCCACCGAACGGCACCTGACCATGCAGGCCACCGTGACCTGGTCGTACCGGACGTTGGGGCCGCGGGCCGCGCGGCTGTTGCGCTGGATGGCCGTCTTCGCCGGGCCGGTGGACCTGCCGACGGTGGAGTGGCTGCTCGGCGACGACCCGCTGGATCCGCTGTCGGTGCTGGTGGACAAGTCGATGGTGTTGGCCGAGCCGCGGGCCGCCGGCAGCTCCTACCGGATGCTCGACCCGATCCGGGCGTACGCGGCGCGGCGGCTGGCCGAGGCGGGCGAGGAGCAGGCCGCCCGCGACCGGCACGTGGCCTGGTCGGCGCACGCTCTGGATCGGGCCCACCTCGGCCCGGACGGGCGACCCGTGACGCTGTCCCTCTACACCCTCGACCCGCTGGCCGACGAGCTGCGGGCCGCGCTGCGCTGGTGTGCCACCGGTGGCAGCGCCCGCGCCGGTCTGCGCCTCACGGGCGGGCTGGACCAGTGGTGGCGCGAGCGCGGGCTGGCGCGGGAGGGTCGACTCTGGCTGTTCCGGCTGTACGGACGGATCGCCGAGACGGGCGAGCGGATCCCGGACGCGGAGCTGGCGGCGGCGTACCACATGCACTCGCTGCACGCCGGCGCCGACGGGGAGTTCGCGGAGGAGCTGCGCTACTCGCAGCGGGCGGAGGCCGCCGCCCGGCAGGCCGGTGACGCCGGTCTGCTCGCCCGGGTGCTCGCCGGCCGGGCCGCGCCGCTCGTGGACATGGGCCAGTTCTTCGAGGCCGAGCGGGTCTGCCGGGAGGTCATCGACTGGGCGCACGGGCAGGACGTGGTGGGCGAGGCGCTGTTCGCGGTGTTCAGCCTGGCCGAGCTGCTCTGGCGGCGGGGGGCGCTGGCGGAGGCGGCGGACCTGCTGGGCGCGGCGCGTCCGGTCGAGGCCGCCCGCCCGGTCGAGCGCGGCCGGCGTTCGGTGGACATGCTGCTCGGGATGGTCGCGCTGGCCCGGGGCGACGTGATCGCCGCGCACGAGCACCTGCTGGTGGCACTGCGCTCACGGATGGGGCACGGCTACCACGGCCGGGCCTGCGACACCCTGCACGCGATCGCGGTTCGGTGCGCGCTCGGCGGGGACCCGACGACCGCCGCGCGGCTGTTCGGCGCGGCGCAGGCCACCCGGGCGAGCATGCGGGCGACACCGGGCATCTACGGCGGCTACTGGGCCGACCAGCAGTCGGAGCTGCGGGCGATGATGGGCGACGTCGCGTTCGACGACGCGTACTCGGAGGGCGTCGAGTTGAGCCTCGACGAGGCGGTAGCGCTCGCCCTCGACGTGGAACACCCGGACCTGGCGGCGGACTCGACCCGCTTCAGCACCGAACTCTCCCACCCCGCCCCACCCCAACACCCCGCCACTAAAACCGAACACGCCTAACCCCCCACCCCAACCCCACCCCCCTCCACCCCCTCTTGAACCTTGTTGATCAAGAGGTTTGCGTCAGAAATCGTGCCTCCGCTGACGCAAACCTCTTGATCACCGGGGCGAGGGGAGGGGGTGGGGAGGGGGGTGGGGGTGGGGGGTGGGGTGGGGTGGGGTGGGGGTTAGGGGCGGGTGTGGGCGTTGGATTCGGCTTGGGCCTTTAGCTGGGCGGCTCGGTCGAGGTCGGCCTGTTGGACTGCGGCTACCGAGCCGAAGATGTGGACCGCCTGGTAGTAGGTCCAGGCCAGGCTGTAGCAGGCCGGGCGGACGATTGTGTTGTACGTGGCGCAGACCCGCTTCAGGTCGGCGTAGAAGGCGCTGTCGAGGCGGGCCTTGTTGGCGGAGAACTGACCGACCGCCTTGTAGTTGCGGTAGCCGAAGTCGTGCCGGTAGCAGCCCAGGTTGAAGGTGAAGCCGAGCGGGTTGTCCGGGCTGGACGAGCAGTAGTCGGTGGACCAGACGAAGTTGTACTCGGCCCAGGGGGCCCGGTTGAGGCGGGCGCTGTTCCAGGAGTTGTAGCTGGACGCGCTGGTCTGGGTCCAGCTCGACAGCACGGACAGCTTCTCGGCGGGGGTGACGGCGGCGGCGGGGGAGGCGATGGCGAGGGTGGCGAGCAGCGCGAGCGCGCCCGAGGCGAACAGGGTGGCGAGACGTCGGGGCACGGTTTACCTCCGCGGGGTGTGCGGTGGGACGGAAGTTACCGGCTGGTCACCGGATGTCGACAAGTTTCGATCAACTGATCAGCCTGCCGGTATGCGCCTCGCCAACTATCTGTGACATGCGTTGAAACAGACGAATGCCCCGGACGCGGGTGCGTCCGGGGCACTCATCGGACCTGGTCAGCGCAGCAGGAACGCCGGTGGGCTGACGTGGCTCTCGTTGGCCGTCCGGTCCAGCGCGGTCACCAGGTAGGTGTAGCGCCGGCCCGGCTCGGCCGACGTGTCCACCCAGGACTGGACGCCGCCCGGGGTGGCCCGGACGGTGTCGACCAGTCCGGTGGCGTCGGCGGTGGCGCACTGTCCGGGCAGCGTGGTCCCGTCGAACCGGTAGATCGCGTACGAGGTGGCCGTGCCCAGGGGGCCCCTGCCGTCGGCCGGCTGACGCCAGGTCAGCCGTACCCCGTCGGTGTCCCGCGCGACCCGGGTGACCACCGGCGGGAGCAGCGGCTTCGCCGGCAGGTGCGGCATGGCCGGTACGAGGGCCGGGCGCGAGTAGTGCTCGGCCGCGTAGATGTCGGTGGCGTCGAGCCGGTTGGCCCGTACCTGGACGGCGGAGAAGTGCACGTTGCCCTGCACCTCGGGGTACGACCGGTTGAGCGTCAGGTGGTCGGACAGCTCACGCGGGTTCTGCCAGTACGGCCCGTACGCGGGGTCGCCGCTCTTGTAGTCGGCCTGGCCGATGTAGAGCTGCACCCGGGTCCCACGTACCGTCTCGGCCCACCACGGCACGAGTCGCGCGTAGTCGGCCGCCGGGTACTGGCCGATGTACCAGTAGAGCTGCGGCACGACGTAGTCGATCCACTCCTGCTTGATCCACTTTCGGGTGTCGGCGGAGATGATGTCGTACGACTGGCTGCCGGTGGTGTCCGAGCCGAGCGGGTCGACGCTGGCGTTGCGCCAGATGCCGAACGGGCTGACCCCGAACTTCACCCACGGCTTTGCCGCCTTGATCTTGCCGTTCATCTCCTGGATCAGCAGGTTGATGTTGTCCCGCCGCCAGTCGGCCCGATCGGTGAAGCCCCGGTTGTGCGCCGCGAAGGTGGCATCGTCGGGCACCTGGTAGGTGCCGCTGGGGTAGGGGTAGAAGTAGTCGTCGAAGTGAACGCCGTCGATGTCGTACCGCTGGACCGCGTCCATCATCGCGGTCTGGACGAACTCGCGGACCTCGGGGATCCCGGGGTTGTAGTAGAGCCGGCTGCCGGCGACGCCGGCCGGCGGATAGGCGAAGGTCCAGTCGGGGTGCTGCCGGGCCGGGTGGCCGGGCGCGAGCTGGCCGGGGTCGGCGCCGGCGCCGCCGGGGGCCGGCATGGAGACCCGGTACGGGTTGAACCAGGCGTGGAATTCGAGGTTGCGCTTGTGCGACTCCTCGACGAGGAAGGCCAGCGGGTCCCAGCCGGGGTCCTGGCCGCGCACCCCGGTCAGGTACTCCGACCACGGCTCGTACGGCGAGGGCCAGAGCGCGTCGGCGGTGGGCCGGACCTGTACGACCACGGCGTTGTGGTGCAGTCGTTCGGCGAGGTCCAGCAGGCCGCGGTACTCGGCCTGCTGGGCGGCGATCCGGTCCGGGCTGGTCTGGGAGGCCTTGCTGGGCCAGTCGATGTTGACCACCGACGAGATCCACATGGCCCGGAACTGGCGCTTGGGGGTGGCCGGGTTGGTGACACAGGCGGCGGTGGTGGGGGTGGTGGCGCTGGCGGGGGTCGCGGCCGCGAGTGAGCCGAGCAGAATCGCGGTCAGGCCGGCGGCGGTGACGCGGAGTGCTTTCATGCGGTATGTCCCTTCGTTGGGGCTCCCGGCGCAGTCGGTATGCGGCAAGATTCGCCGCTGCCTATCTGCGTACAGAAGGAAATTTTCACAATCGCGTCGCCGCCGCAAGTGTTCGTGGTTGACCATTCGCCCCGCTGGGTAGCAACGCCGGTCACCGGCCGCCACGGTGGTGGTCGCGCGGTGTGAAGGGGTGAGCGCATGTCCGTGCTGCGAACCAAACCGATCAAGGACGTCATAGCCCAGGGCGAGGCCGACGGCAGCGACGGCGGAGTCGGACTCAAGCGGCGACTCGGCGCCCTCGACCTCACCGGCTTCGGCATCGGCATCGTGATCGGCACCGGCATCTTCACGCTCACCGGCATCGAGGCCCGCGACAGCGCCGGCCCCGGCGTGGTGATCTCCTTCGGGATCGCCGGCGTGGTGGCCCTGCTCGCCGCCCTCTGCTACGCCGAGCTGGCGTCCAGCGTGCCGACCGCCGGCAGCGCCTACACCTACGCGTACGCCACGATGGGCGAGATCGTCGCCTGGATCATCGGCTGGGACCTGCTCCTGGAGTTCGCGCTCGGCGCGGCGGTGGTGGCCCGCGGCTGGTCCGGCTACCTGGCCGAACTGCTCGACCTGCCGACCCGGTGGTTCGGCGAGGAGGGCAGCGTCGTCAACGTGGGCGCCATCGCCATCGTGCTGATCCTCGGCATCGTCGCGATCGTCGGCATCCGGGAATCCGCCCGGATCACCAACCTGCTGGTGCTGGTCAAGGTGGCGATCTGCGTCTTCGTGGTGGTCGCCGGCCTGTTCTTCGTCAAGGCCGCCAACCTCACCCCGTTCATCCCGCCGGCCGAGCCCGCCGGCAGTGGCGACGACGGCATCAAGCAGCCGGTGACGCAGGCGCTGTTCGGGTTGGAGCCGTCGGTCTTCGGCTTCGTCGGGGTGCTCAGCGCCGCCGCGGTGGTCTTCTTCGCGTACACCGGCTTCGAGGCCGTCGCGAACCTGGGCGAGGAGACCCGCAAGCCCAAGCGGGACCTCACCCTGGGTCTGCTCGGTACGCTGCTGATCTCCACCGTGCTCTACATCGGCGTCTCGCTGGTGGTCGTCGGCATGGTGCCGTACACCGAGATCGACCGGGGCGCCCCGATCGCGTCGGCGTTCGAGTCGGTGGGCGCCGGCTGGGCGGCGACGCTCGTCTCCATCGCGGCGGTCGCCGGTCTGACCAGCGTCATCCTGGTCGACCTGGTGGCGATGGGTCGGATCGGCTTCGCCATCGCCCGGGACGGGCTCATCCCGCCCTCGATCGCGGCCGTGCACCCGCGCTGGGGCACCCCGTACCGGATCTCGGCGATCATGACGGTGGCGGTCGCGCTGCTGGCCGGTTTCCTGCCGCTCTCCGCCCTGGCCGACCTGGTCAGCATCGGCGCGCTCTGCGCGTTCGTACTGGTCTCGCTCGCCGTACCGATCCTGCGCCGCAAGCGTCCGGACCTGGACCGGCCGTTCCGGGTGCCGTTCTCGCCGGTGCTGCCGATCGTCTCGGCGGTCGCCTGCCTCTACCTGATGCTCAACCTGTCCGTGGAGACCTGGCTGCGGTTCCTGGCCTGGATGCTGCTCGGCGCGGTGATCTACTTCGGCTACGGCTACCGCCGCAACCGCCTCGCCCGCCACGAACCGGCCGTCGCGCCGGAGCAGCGCGAGCCGAGCGCCTGAACCCTCCGGCACACCACAAGGGCCCCCGCCACGCGGGGGTCCTTCGTGCGTGCCGGACCCCTTCTACAACGTTGTAGAGCGGGTATCGTGCGCGGGGCTACATCGGGGAGGTTGCGGGGTGCGACACAGGCTCAAGGACGTGGCCGAGCGGGCCGGCGTCTCGGTGAAGACCGTCTCCAACGTGGTGAACGGCTACCTGCACGTACGTCCGGACACCCGGGCCCGGGTTGAGGAGGCCATCGCCGAGCTGAACTACCGGCCCAACCTCTCCGCCCGTCACCTGCGCAAGGGGCGGACCGGGGTGATCGCCCTGGCGGTGCCGGAACTGGACATCCCGTACTTCGCCGAACTCGCCCGGCACGTCGTCACCGCCGCCGCCGAGTACGGCTGGACCGTGCTCGTCGACCAGCAGGCCGGCGGCCGGCGTGAGCAGGAGCGGGTCGTCGCCGCCGGCATCACCGACCACCTGATCGACGGGCTCATCTTCAGCCCGCTGGCGCTCACGGCGGAGGATCTGGCCAGCCTCGACGGCACCCCGATGGTGCTGCTCGGCGAGCGCGTCGACCACGGCCCCGCCGATCGCGTGGTGATCGACAACGTCACCGCCGCCCGGGAGATCACCGACCACCTGATCCGGCTCGGCCGCCGCCGGATCGCGGCGATCGGCGCGCAGCGCACCGACGAGGGCGCCAGCGCCCGCCTCCGCCTGGCCGGCTACACCGAGGCGCTGCGCGCTGCCGGCCTGGCCTACGACGAAACCCTCGTGGCGTCCGCGGCGGCCTGGCACCGCGCCGACGGCGCGGCCGCGATGCGCGGCCTGCTCACCACGGGAGTACGCCCCGACGCCGTGTTCTGCTTCAACGACACGCTCGCCCTGGGCGCCCTGCGCGCCCTGCACGAGGCCGGCCTGCGCGTGCCCGAGGACGTGGCGGTGGTCGGCTTCGACGACATCGAGGACGGGCGTTTCTCGGTCCCCACCTTGAGCACCGTCGCTCCCGACAAGGAGCAGATCGCCCGGCTGGCCGTCGAACTCCTCGCCAATCGCCTCGACGGCGACCGCGCTGCCCCCGCCCGCGCGCTCAAGGCCCCGTACCGGCTGGAACTGCGCGAATCCACCAGGTCCTAGTCGAAGAAGCGGGCCAGGTGGAAGTTCGGAGCGGGCTCGGCGTCGGCGGGCAGGGGCGTCAGGTCGGCGAAGATCGACGCGCCGTCGCACCCGGCGTGCAGCGGATACCAACGCGGCGTGCCCGGCGGTCGGAGCTGGCAGATCCCCTTGAAGGTCTGCACGTCCATCAGCCGGACGTGGGTGGGGTCGGCCACCGCGTTGACGTGCCCCCACCACGGGCTCATCACGTGCAGGACGCCACCCGGGCGCAGCACCCGGTGGCACTCGTCCACCAGGGGCAGGAAGTCGATCAGGTGCTCCAGGATGTGCACCGCGAACAGGACGTCCACCGAGTTGTCGGCCAGCGGCAGCGAGCCGGAGAGGTCCGCCACCGCGTCCACCCCCGGCGCGGGATAGATGTCCAGCCCGAGGTTGCCCGACCACTGCTTGGTCGGGCCGCAGCCGAGATCCACCACCACCGGCGCGCGTCCGCCGACCCCGACCCTGCACCAGACGCCGTAGACGCCGGCCAACCGTCCCACCAGGTCCCGCACCAGCCGTAGGTCGGCCGGCTCGGCCACCTCTCCGCTGAGGTGGGCGACCCCGCGGTCGAACCGCACCTCGACGGCCAGGCCCCGGAGCCGGTCGTCGTTCCGGACCTGGTCCGCCCACGCCTGCGCGAGGAATTCGTCGATCAACCGCAGCCGGTCGGCCGAGGGCGGAGTCTGTGCCAAAGCGACCATTCGGGCCACCTCCCGCCGCGCGTTACCCGCCTACGCGCCCGGTATTCCCGTTTCGCCGTCGCGCGACCGCCGACGGGCGTGTCGGGGCGTCCCGAGCACCTACCTGTCGAGCCTGATGACTGTGCGGCATCAAGATGCCCCACAGTCATCACACCCGTCGGAGTGCCCGCGCTCCGGGCGCAAGGCCCGCGCTCCGGGCGCAAGGCCCGCGCTCCGGGCGCAAGGCCCGCGCTCCGGGCGCAAGGCCCGCGCTCCGGGCGCAAGGCCCGCGCTCCGGGTCCAGGGCCCGCGCTCCGGGTCCAGGGCCTGCGCTCCGGGCCCAAGGCCCGCCCCGGCCCGGCACCGTCGAAGGTCAGCCCGACAGCGTCCGGCGACCCCCGCGCATCCGCTGGCGGGGTGGGGGAGTGGCGGGCTTCGGCCGCTTGAGGTGGTAGCGGTGCAGTTCGTGGTTGCCGGGCAGCGACGGGTCCTCACTCATCGCGACCAGCTCCCAGCCCTGGTCGCCGGCCCGGTTGAGGTGGGCCAGCGACGTGTCGCCGTACGGCGTGACGTCGACCATCGAGCCGTCCGGGCCGTACCAGACGAAGACGACCTCCCAGCCGAGGTCGTTGGTCGCGGCCTGGCGGCGGCGGACCAGCAGGGCGTACTCCCACTTGAGCATGGCGTCATTCTCACCCCGCGCCGGCCCGTGGACCGGCATCAATCCTCGGCGATCCGCCCACCGTCGACCCGCAGCCGCCGGTTGGTCTCGACGGCCGCCAGCATCCGCCGGTCGTGGGTGACCAGCAGCAGCGTTCCGGGGTAGCTGGCCAGCGCCGATTCGAGCTGTTCGATGGCGGGCAGGTCCAGATGGTTGGTGGGCTCGTCCAACACGAGCAGGTTGACCCCACGGCCCTGGAGCAGGGCCAGTGCCGCCCGGGTCCGCTCGCCGGGGGAGAGAGTCGCCGCCGGTCGGGGGACGTGCGCCGCGCGCAGCCCGAACTTCGCCAGCAGGGTCCGCGCGTCCGCGGGCGACATGTGGGGTACGGCCGCCTGGAACGCGTCGATCAGCGGCGCGTCGCCGAGGAACAACCCCCGGGCCTGGTCCACCTCACCGACCACCACGCCCGGCCCGAGCGAGGCGGTGCCCTCGTCCACCGGCAGCCGCCCCAGCAGCGCGGCCAGCAGGGTGGACTTGCCGGAGCCGTTCGCCCCGGTAACCGCGACCCGGTCCGCCCAGTCGATCTGGAGGTTGACCGGCCCGAGGGTGAAAGCTCCCCGGCGTACCACCGCGTTGCGCAGCGTGGCCACGACCGCGCCGGCGCGGGGCGCGGCGGCGATCTCCATCCGCAGCTCCCACTCCTTGCGGGGCTCCTCGACCACGTCGAGCCGTTCGATCAGCCGCTCGGTCTGCTTGACCTTGCCGGCCTGCTTCTCGGTGGCCTCGCTCCGGAACTTGCGGCCGATCTTGTCGTTGTCGGTGGCCTTGCGGCGGGCGTTCTTCACGCCCTTCTCCATCCAGCCGCGCTGGGTACGCGCCCGCGCCTCCAGACCGGCCTTCGTGTCGGCGTACTCCTCGAAGTCGGCGCGGGCGTGCCGCCGCGCCACCTCGCGCTCCTCCAGATAGGCCCCGTAGCCGCCGCCGTAGTGGTTGACCTGCTGCTGCGGCAGGTCCAGCTCCAGCACCCGGGTCACCGTGCGGGTCAGGAACTCCCGATCGTGGCTGACCAGCACCGTGCCGGCCCGCAGCCCGGTGACGAACTCCTCCAGCCGCTCCAACCCGGCCAGGTCCAGGTCGTTGGTCGGCTCGTCGAGCAGGAACACGTCGTACCGGCTGAGCAGCAGCGACGCCAACCCCGCCCGGGCCGCCTGACCGCCGGAGAGCCCGGTCATCAGGTGGTCCAGGTCGACCGTGAGCCCCAGATCGGCGCTCACCTGGTCGGCGCGTTCGTCGAGGTCCGCGCCGCCGAGGGCCAGCCAGCGCTCCAGCGCGTCGCCGTACGCGTCGTCGGCGCCCGCCGACCCGGCCGTCAACGCCTCGGTCGCGGCGTCCAGCGCCGCCTGCGCGCCGGTCACCCCGGTCCGGCGGGCCAGGAACTCCCGTACCGTCTCGCCCGGCCGCCGCTCCGGCTCCTGCGGCAGGTGCCCGACGCTCGCGGTGGGCGGGCTGAGTCGCACGGTGCCGGCCTCGACCGGCAACAACCCGGCGAGGGTACGCAGCAGCGTCGACTTCCCGGCCCCGTTCGGCCCGACCAGGCCGACCACGTCGCCCGGGGCGACCACCAGGTCCAACCCGGCGAAGAGGGGGCGGTCGCCGTGCCCGGCGGCCAGGTCCTTGACGATCATCGTGGCGCTCATCAGGACGGCAGCCTATCGGGCCGCCCGCATGAGACCGGCCGCGAGCGGGCAGACTCCATGACGTGGTGACCACACTGGCGATCGACTGCGGTGGTGGCGGCATCAAGGCGTCGGTGCTCGACGAGGCCGGCACGATGCGCGCCCGACCGCTGCGGGTGCCGACCCCGTACCCGCTGCCGCCCGATCTGTTCGTGCGGACCCTGCTGGACCTCGGTGGGCGACTGCCCACGGCCGACCGGCTGACCGTCGGCGTCCCCGGGATGATCCGGCACGGCGTCGTGGTGGCCACCCCCCACTACGTCACCCGCAGCGGACCCCGGTCCCGGGTCGACCCGGAGCTGCTGGCCGAGTGGTCCGGCTGGGACGCGCGCGGTGCGCTCGCCGACGCGTTCGGGGTGCCGGCGCTGGTGCTCAACGACGCCGAGGTGCACGGGGCCGGTGTGGTGGCCGGTACCGGCTGTGAACTGGTGTTGACGTTGGGAACGGGGTTGGGCAGCGCCCTCTTCGACGGCGGCGTCCTCGCGCCGCACCTGGAGCTGTCGCACGCGCCCGTGCGGTGGGGCACCACCTACGACACGTACGTGGGCGAGCCGGAGCGGCGGCGACTCGGGGACGCCTTCTGGTCCCGCCGGATCCGGCAGGTCGTGGACGGGCTGCGACCGGTGTTCCGGTGGGACCGGCTCTACCTGGGCGGGGGCAACTCGCGGCTGATCCGACCGGAGCAACTCGCCCGGATGGGCGACGACGTGGTGGTGGTGCCGAACACGGCGGGGATCGTCGGCGGCGTACGGGCCTGGGAGCTGTCCGCCGGCCGCCGGGACGCCCGAACCTGACCCTATTTCGACCCGGGGAACAGTCGCCAAACGCCGAGTGTTGTGCCAGCGTCGGAACAGGTGACGGCGCGACCCGAGGAGGTGGGCAGATGGATCTCCTGGCGGACTACCGACGGGCGACCATGTTCTTCGAGACCGGTGACCCGAGCGGAGCGGCCCGACTGCTGGAGCCGATCGTGGACGCCGAGCCCGGCAACGCGGCCGTCCGGCAGTTGCTGGCCCGGGCGTACTTCCAGTCGGCCCAGCTCAACCGGGCCGAGGAGCAGTTGCGGGAACTTGTCGACCGGGACCCGAGCGACCACTACGCGCACCACGTGCTGGGTCGGACGCTGGAGCGGCTGAACCGACACACCGACGCGCTGCGGCACCTGCGGATCGCCGCCGCGATGTACGCGGCCAACGACGACTACCGGATCGCGCTCCAGCGGGTGGAGACCCGCGTGGGCGGCACCCGCTGAGCGGAGACCTGGTGACGAGGAAGGGGCGGTCCCACGGGCCGCCCCTTCGTTCGTCTGGTGGGTGGGCCGACGGGCGTGCCCAGGGCCCGTTTCATGAGGGCGGTCGAGTCGAGGCGGAGTCCGGGCGGCGGTCCGGCAAGGCGCGGTTTCGTCCGGATACCGGTGTTGTATCCGGACGAAACCGCAACGCGGCCGGTCGTCGTCCGGGCCCGCCGCAGGCCGGCCAGTCCTCATGAAACGGGCCCTAGGATGGCGGACATGGGACCTGACCGGCCGGGGGCTGCGGCATGAAGCTCAAGCTGGACCTGCACGACATCTTCAACAAGGGCCAGGACATCGACCGCGCGCTGCGCGGGATCATGGACGAGGCGGTCGCGAAGAAGGCCACCCTCGTCGAGATCATCCCGGGTAAGGGGTCGGGGCAGCTCAAAAAGCGGGTGCTGCGGTTCCTCGACCAGAAGGACGTCAAGCAGCTCTACCACCGGGTCGAGAAGGACTCGAAGAACTTCGGCCGCCTCTTCGTCCACTTCCGTTGGAAGTAGCAGCGTGATGGCCTCTGACCGACGCTTCCGTACGCCCCGGACCGTCGAACCGTGACACCTTAACCACGGTCACGACTCTCAGGGCTGAGCTTCCCTCAGTGGGCCGAGCAACCAGCGATTGGCGGCTGCGTGACTGCGGAGGTGAACCACGGGAAGGTCCGGACGCCGGGCCGACAGGGCCTCGATACGTGTGGCCGTCTGAGGATGCGTGTTCCACGCCCAGCGAACGATGTGCTCGGAGTCGGTGAACAGGGTCCAGAGCGGCGGTTCCACGTTGCCGTTCCAGAGCTGTTGGCGTCGAAGGCGGCGTACGACGGTCCGCCGGACGACCTGGCGCATCATGGTGATCTTCGGCAGATCCAGCCACACCACCAGGTCGGCGAGGTCGGCGAGATGGGTGCGTACCGCCCTGTACTGCCACTCGGTCACCCAGGAGGGACCTGCGCTGAAGCGGCGTACGTCGTCTTCGAAGGACGGCCGTCTGGTCCACGACGGTCCGTGGAACAGGCCGTCGATCTCAATGTGCGGCGCTTGCAACGACGTGGCGATGCGGGAGGCGAGGGTCGTCTTTCCGGCGCCCGAGGTGCCGGCGACCAGCACGCGGCGGGGACGCCACGGCAGGGGATCGGCGGCGTGCAGGTGCGGCATGGCAATGAGGGTAGTTCGACCGGATCGGCTTGGTACCTACCGCGACTCTAGAGTGCCCGCATGCTCGTATCCCAGTACGCGTACCTCGCGCTGTCCTCCGTCCGGGTGTCAGCGGCCGAGATCACGAGCAGGTTGGGCATCAAGCCCGACGAGGTGCTCGTTCGTGGCAGTCGCCAGGGCGATCCGGTTCGGCCCACCGCTCATCGGTGGAAGATCGTCTGTCGCAAGCCCGGACTTACCGTGGACGAACAGCTTGCGGAGATCGTGGATCGCCTGTTCGACCACGCCGAGCGGATCGGGGAACTTGCCGCTGAGCTGGACCGCGTCGATGACGTGCCCGGTGCGAGTGTCCTGCAAGTCGTCCGGGTGTTCGAGCACCCGGACGGCGAGGAGGAAAACCTGACCAGTCCCGTCGACGGCATGCAGAAACTCGCGGGGCAACACCAGTTGCTGGGCTGGCACCTGAATGCCCAGGTGCTGGAATTCCTCCGGCTCACGCGGGCGGAACTGGACGTGGACGAGTACCTGTACGGATGAAGAGCCCAGGCCGGCGATAGGGCGGAGATGACGTCAGCGCTTGCGGATGTGGCTACCGAATGGCGTTCAGCGCGTCTCGGAAGTCGGCGGTGGCCTGCTCGTGGGGGTAGCGACGGTGAAGTTCGACGTCAACTTCACCGGCGACGAGCAGCAGCGAGGGCAGGGACCGCCGAGTAGCGGCGAACGCCGTCACCCCCTCCTCGACGGCCCGGTCCAGCTCGCCAGCGCGCAGGGCTGTGGCGGCGAGCGTGAGTCGGGCTTCGGCCATCCGCATGGGTGACCGCTCGGTGCCGTCCGATCCGGTGCCGAGACGCAGAACCTCGTTGGCGTAGTGCTTGGCGAGAGTGTCGTGTTCGGCGAGGCGGTAGGCGTCCATCGCGTAGAACAGCCATTTGCCGGGATCGACCTCGAAGTGGTTGTCGGGTCGGTCGGGCGCACCGAGGTCGTCGAGGAGCCGCCGACCTCGATCGAGCGCCGTCCGCGCGCCCTCAAGGTCGCCTAGTCGTGCCAGCGATTTGGCTTCCTGTGCGATCAGTTGCACCCCCACCCGCTGTCGACCGGCGGCTTCCTGCCCAGCTCGGGCGGCGGTCAACGCTGCCTCGTGCCGGGACTGGGTGAGTGCGAACCACGCCGTCATCTCCCACGCCCAGCCGGTGATGCCGGCGTGCCCGGCTTCCTCGCCGAGCTGACGGGCGGCAGTGCGGGTGGCCTCGGCACTGGCGCGTTTGCCGAGGTCGTATTCGACACAGCCGATCAGCAGCGCCAGCCAGCCTGCGCACACCAGCAGTTCGCGGTGCTGCCGCAGCCCGGTGGGTCGCTGTAGCAGTCGGGCGACCTCGCGCAGCCAACCCTGACCTTCGGCGCGGAGTTCCCCGGCGTCGCGCCACCCGTACTGGCAGCACAGCTCGGTCACGGTCGCCTGCAACGTCTCGATGGTGGCGGGGGCGGTGTCGCTGGCGTGCATTCGATGTAGCAGCTCGACGGTCTCCGACGGCCGGATGTCGGAGGCAGCGGCGATGTCCAGGGCGGCGCAGGCGATCAGCTCCCCACGAGCGGCCAGGACGTCGTCGATCCGGCGGGCCAGATCCTCACCCGGTCGACGACGGCCGTTCTCAAGCCGTGAGAGGTGACCCTTGTCGGCGGGCAGCAGCTCGGCGAGAGCGGCCAGGCTGAGCCCGCGCGCTTCCCGCGCTGTCCGCATTCGGGCGCCGAATGTTGGCATGTCTCGCGCCTCCCACCGGAGTTGCCAGGTTGCCGGTGCGCATTGGCAACGCGCAACCCGTCGACCGATGTGAGCGTACCGCCGCACGGTGTATCGGACGAGCACACGCAGTGATCGGCGGGAGGCGTGGTGGCGATTCGGGAGCGGTTCAAGCGCTGGTGGAGCAGGCGGAGGCAGGTCCAACTGGACGTGACCGGAGCAGCGACCTGTTACCCACAGCGGTTCGGCGCGTGCGGGACCACGGTGCGGGACGGCAACCGCGACCGTGGGCGGGCGGCTCGGTGACGGCTGGAGAACGGCAGACTGTGCGGGCCAATCGGGCTGAACGGTCGGTGTCAGCGCTCGATCGCCGGATGGACGGTGAGCACCTGCCGCGCCGGCCGCAGTGGCACTGCCAGACGTGTGTGGCAGACACGCCCTGGCCGTGCCATCCCGCGTGGGTGCGCCTGGCCGAGGCGTACGGGCGGGACCGCATCGGCCTTTCCATCTACGTCAGTGGGCTGCTCTTCGTCGTCGTCGTGGAGCTGCCCGAGGTGGCGCCGGCCGAGTTGTACGAGCGGTTCGTGGCCTGGACGCGCTGATGGGCAGCGTCCACCCAGGCGACGGGGTCATGTCCTACTCCGACTGGGCGCACGGTCACAGGCTGGCCGTGAGGAGGCCGCGCACCGCCAGCGGTAGCACCGCGCTCAAGTTGCCCACCAGGGCTTGTCCCATTCGGACTACTCGCGTCAGCCGCCGGGCTTACCGGTCGGGAGCGGGGGACCCGCGGTGACGAACCGGATCGTCGGTTTCAGCTTGGCGCAGAGCTTGCGGGGAAAGGCCGGCGCCGCCTTGATGATCGCACCGCACCCGCCCGACGTGGTGCGGGTGACGGTCGACCAACCGGCCGGCTCGTTACGCAGGAAGTAGCGCCGTACGGCGGTGTCCACCTCGCACCCGGGGCGCGGCTCGACGCCGCACGACGTCGGGTCGTCCGGCACCGTCATGATCAGCCAGTTCCCGTCGCAGGCTTCGACGTGGCCCTGCGAGTGGCGGGACACGTCCATCCCCCGTACGGCCGCACGCGTCCAGGTCGGGTCGCAGCGGTCCTCCGGTGGCTTGCAGCCAAGGTGCTCGTCACACCGGCTGTACGCGCCGTTCTTCAGCGCCCACGTCTTCTGGTTGAGCGACAGCGGGCGGTCGCCGATGGGCTCCGCCGACGTGAGGGTCACCTGGGCAGGCTCGGAGGTCGGGCAGGCGCCCACGGTGGCGGACCCGGCCGATTCCTCCACGATGTCGGCGAAGATGACGCCGTTCTCCTCGGTCTGGTTGTCGACCCGGACGTTGCGGGAGCAACCATCGCCACCAGCGAGCGCCTTGACCTGCACGATCACCGCCCGGACACCCGGACCGGGCGTCACGCCGCTCACCTCGGCCTGGTAGGTGTCCCACGCGGCGGACGCGCTCGGTGCGGCGTCTTCGGGCCGGGTCTGCGGCGCCGCGCAGGCAGCCACTCCCGGCACGACGACAGTCAGCAGGCAGAGAACGGTTGCGAGCCGGCGCATGGATGACATCCTGCCCGTCCGCGCCGGGTTTCGTGGTCCCGGTCGGGTGATCCACTCCAGTTTGGCGAACTGGGGCTATCCCCGCAGCAAGACGCCCCCAGTTCGCCGATCTGGAGTCGATCATCCGCGCGGAGGACGGCGCGGCCAGCGGCCGAGGTGCGGGCCGGCGTGGGGGTCAGGCGTCGGTGCGGGAGGTGTGCGCGACCGGTCGTCGGGACCAGCACTGCGGGCGCTGGCGAACGGCCAGCTCCAGCGCGAGGTGGTCGGACTCGATCATTTCCCGGGCTATTCGACGCGCCATCTCGAGGCGGTCGACGTACGCGTCAAGATCGGTCGGGCCGGCGCCAGCCATAATCGAACTCCTCGTCCCATTCGAACTAGTCGCATCATGCACCGTGCCGGCGAGCCGCCACCATTCTCCGATCGGTGGAATCGATCCGCCGTACGGCTCTGGGTGTCGTACCCCCGGCTGGGCCGATGGTAACGGCGCGTCCACCACCTCGCCCGCGAACTGCCAAAAGTGTCCACCAGATACGTCGCGATCAATGGTGACGGGTGGATTTGCCGGTGCTCGCTACATTGCACGGTGCACGGTGCGCGGATCCGCAGGGCGCGACGTGTCCGGTGAGGGATCTTCGATACGAGAGGACCGCCGTGCGACAACCGAGCAGAACCGACCCGTTGTTCGTGGCCGTCGAGTCCGAAGCGATCACCCGCGCGGACGTCGCCGGTCTGGTCGCCGGGCGGATCGCCGCCGTCCGGGTGCCGGGGCTGCTGCCGGCGGCCTGCTGCCACGCCATCACCACCGCGCTCGCCGGCGCGGAGATGGACCGCTACGACGAGAGTCGCGTGTTTCCCGTCGTCGCGAAGTTCGGCCCGGCCATCAACGACCACCGCGATGGTGGGGAGCTGCGCGAGGACTACTGGGCGGCGGCCGACGCCGCGGAGAAGGGCTGGTCCACGTTGGGCCTGCCGGACTCGCCCCGCGAGCTGTGCCTGGCCGCGTTCCGGGCGGCCTGGCCGGACGTGTCGTCGGGGCGGCGGCAGGACCGGCAGATGCATGTCGGCATCGTCCGTGAGATCAACGCCGGCCTTCAGGTGCACTTCGATGACGCGGTCCGGGAGTACGCCGGCCGGCTGCTCGACAGCGAGGTGGTGGCCCAGTTGGCGTTCAACATCTACGTCCAGGTGCCGCCCAGGGGCGGGGAGACGGTGCTGTGGCGTCGCCGGTGGCAGCCGGACGACGAGGACCTGCGGATCCCCGGCGGGTACGGCTACCGGGAGTCGGTGGCCGACGGTACGCAGTCGTTGACGTTGCGGCCGACGTTGGGAGAGGGATTCCTCTTCGACCCGCGCCACTATCACACGGTGCGTCCGGCGACGGATGGCCGGCGAATCTCCATAGGATGTTTCGTCGGGCTCACCGACGACGGTCGACTGGCTCTCTGGTCGTAGTGAAGGGCGTTTCCCCATGGTGGACAGAAGCGACGTCGAGGCGGCTGCGGCGCGGGTCGAGGGGCGGGTCCGGGAGACGCCGGTCATCACGGTCGACGGCGCCGACCTGGGCGTCCCCGGGTTGCTCAGCCTCAAGCTGGAGCTGCACCAGCACACCGGTTCGTTCAAGCCGCGGGGAGCGTTCAACCGGATGCTCCAGGGGCCGCTGCCGTCGGCCGGGGTGATCGCCGCCTCGGGGGGCAACCACGGCCTCGCCGTCGCGTACGCGGCCCGTTCGCTGGGCGTGCCGGCGGAGGTCTTCGTGCCGGTCACCGCCTCGCCGGTCAAGGTGCAGCGGCTGGCCGGCCTGGGCGCGCAGGTACGGCAGGTGGGTCAGCACTACGCCGAGGCGTTGGCGGCCAGCACCGAGCGGGCCGCCGAGACCGGCGCGCTCGTGGTGCACGCCTACGACCAGCCGGAGGTGGTGGCCGGGCAGGGGACCGTGGGCCGGGAGTTGGAACGCCAGCTCGGCGGGGTCGACACCGTGCTGGTCGCGGTCGGTGGCGGTGGGCTGGTGTCCGGCATCGCCACCTGGTTCGACGGGTCGGTGCGTGTCGTCGCCGTCGAGCCGGAGCAGATCCCCACCCTGAACGCCGCCCTGAAGGCGGGCCGGCCCGTCGACATCGAGGTGGGCGGTATCGCCACGGACTCGCTGGGCGCCCGCCGGATCGGCGAGATCGCCTTCGACACGGCCCGTCGTACCGGTGTGGTCTCGGTGCTGGTACGCGACGACGACCTGACCCGCGCGCGTCGTCTGCTCTGGTCGGAGCTGCGGGTCGCCGCCGAGTTGGGCGGCTCCGCCGCGTTGGCCGCGCTGGTCGGCGGGGCGTACGTGCCCAGGGCGGGGGAGCGGGTCGCGGTGATCGTCTGCGGTGGCAACACCGACCCGAGTGACCTGGGCCCGTCAGCGCCCCACTGACTCCTCACCCGCCGTTGCGCAGGCGGCGCAGCGCATGTTCCACCTGGAGGGTGTCCAGGTGGAAGTCCCCGAGCAGCCGCCGTCGGTCGGCCAACAGGCGCTCGTACACGTCGATCGCCTCGTCGACCCTCCCGTCGAGCAGGAGCACCACGGCGAGGGTGGCCCGGATGGCGAGCACCTCGCTGCGGTCGGCGTGTCGGGGATCCACGGTGGCCAGGGTCGCCCGCAGCTCGGCCTCCGCCTCGGCGAGGCGGCCCTGCTCCTGCAGGCATCGGGCCAGCGTGTGCCGGGCCTGCCACGTTTCCGGCTGGTTCGACGGCCACCGCCGGTACCGAACCTCCAGGACCGCGTGCAGCATCTCCTCCGCCTCGGGGGCGCGGTGCTGGGCGAGGACGGCCAGCGCGAGGCTGTGCCGCACGACCATGGTCTCCCAGTGCTCGGGGCCGCGTACCTGTTGCTCCGCGGCGACGATCTGTCGTAGTTCCGACTCGGCCTCCGGCCACTGACGCTGCGCCATGATCGCCTTGGCGAGTTTGTGCCGGCTGGCGAGGGTGTCGGGGTCGCCGCTGCCCAGCACCCGGGTGCGGTCGGCGATCACGTCGCGCAGCACCCGGTCGGCCATCTCCGGCTGGTTACGCTCCAGCCAGGTGCGGCCCAGCTCGTGGCGCAGCGCCAGCACCTCGGGCCGGTCCAGCTCATGGTCGTACGAGGCGCAGCCGCGCACGATCGGGTCGAGGATGTCGAAGGCCGAACCGGGCAGGCCGACGGCGATGAGGTAGCGGGCGGTGAGCCGGGTCAGTTCCAGCGCCCGGCGTACCGTCTCGGGGTCGTGCTTGTGTTTCGGCGCCAGATATTCACGCACAGCCTCGACCAGGTGCGGCACGAGTACGTCCCAGTTCGACCAGACGGTCGGATCGTCCGGATTCTGGCCCTCGGTGGCGGCGAGCAGCAGCTTCATCACCACGCCGTGGTACTCGGCGATCTGCTCGCGGACCTCGTCGCGGTCGCGGAACATCGCGTGCACCAGCGGGTGCAACGACAGCACGTGCGCGAACGCCGGGTCGGTGACGTCCTCCTGGACGTCGAAGTCGACCAGGGCGAGGTCGCCGATGCCCTCCAGCACCTTCACCCGCTGCCGGGCGGTCAGCCCTTCGAACAGGGGCGATCCGGCCAGGATGGCCGGCTTGAGGACCACCTCGTAGGGCACCGGGGAGATGCTCAGGCAGGCCAGCACGTTGAGCAGCGGCCGGCTCTGCTCGAGCCCGCGGCGGGCCAGCAGGTCCAGGGAGATGTCGTCGACCTCGCGGACGATCTCCAGGCCGAGTGATTCGTCGAGGTCGACGTCGGGGGCGTCGAGCGGCGCGCGGAAACGGCGTTCCACCGCCCGGCGGTAGTCGGCGAAGGCGGTGATGGTGGAGGAGCCGCGCCAGACCGGGCTGGCGTTGACCGACCGCAGGTAGTTGCCGGCGGCCCGCAGGGCCAGTGGCAACCCGCCCAGGTCGCGCGCCAGTTCACGGGCGTCGTCGAGGCCGCCGGCCTGCGCGCCGGCGCGGTCGATGAGCACCTGCGCTCCGGCATCGGCGTCGAGTGGACGCACCTGGTGCAGGGTCGACCAGGTGCCCCAGGTGGCCCGGTTGCCGTCCCGGGTGGTCACCAGGACCATGCCGTCCTCGGCTTCCGGCCTGCGCAGCCAACCGGTGCCGTCGGCGAGCACGCCGTCGGTGGGGCCGAGCGTGGCGGGCTCGTCCGCGCTGTCGAAGATCAGCAGCCACGGCTGTCGGGCGTGGTTGAGGTAGCGCCAGACCAGGTCGGTGGCGCTGATCATGCCGGACCAGGCCTGGTCGACCTGGCTCTCGGACGCGCCGAGCTGGCTGACCACCTCGCGCATCCCGGAGTTCAGCCGGCCGGCCTGCACCCACCAGACGGTACGGCCGTCCGCGCGGGCCCGACGCGCTATCTCCAGGGCCACGTGACTCTTGCCGGAGCCGCCCATGCCGCACAGGATGTGCACCGACGGCTCTTCCCCGTCGGTGTCCGCCGGATGCATGATCTCGTCGATCAGGTCGTCGCGGCCGTGCAGTGGGCTGTCCAGGCGCCCGAGTGGCGGGTCGACGGAGACGCGGCTCGGTCGGTCGTAGGCCGGCCGGCGCACGCCCGCATCCTCGGGTGGAACGTCCGCAGTCAATGCGGTCCCCCTTCGGTGGCGAAATTGCGGCGCGGCGGGTGGCAGAAGAGATCATGTCCACTGGATGGACATTCGGAGGGGTCGTCACCCGCCCTACGTCAACCGCAAGGGTATCCACCGCCGTACTGGGTTGCACACTCTCCGTTTAGGTCACCCGACCGACCGGAATCGACACCGCCATTTACAATTCGTCGGCCATTCGAACCGATCCGCCGTCCTCGGCGTTCGCGCGGGGCATCCACGATGGACGCATGAACTGGTTGCCGTACGACGATGTGGCCGACTGGGGTTCGGTGCCGGACTGGTTCGGCGCGCTCGGCTCGATCGCGAGTGTGCTCTTCGTGTACCTCGGTCTGCGCCGGGAGATCCGCGCCCGTCGCGTCGACGAGATGCGGGTCCGGGCCACCCAGGCCCGGCTGGTCTCCACGGTCACCGAGATCCGGGGCAACGCGGTGCTGCGGGTGACCGTGACCAACGAGAGTGACGCGCCGGTGCTCGATGTGACGGTACTGCCGCGACTGGTGCCGTCCGAGGATCCGGACGGCCCGCCCGTCGACCTCGCCGGCGCGAAACAGGTCGGACGCATTCACGGCCGGAAAAGCGCGGAACTGTTCGTCACGGTCGCTGCCGCGCGTCGGCTGCACGCGGCGACCGACAGCGTTCTGGTGGAGCTGACCTTCACCGATCACGACGGAAACCGGTGGCGGCGTATCGGCTCCGGTCAACCCGAACCGGTGAACTGACGGAAACACGATTCACAAACCGGTGGTTCGGCGACACGCATCGGCCGCCGAACCACCGGTTTGTCTTTCTCAGATCGGATATGTGCGGGCGACGGCCAGCATCTCGGAGCTGTGCGACCCCACGACACCGACGGCCGGCGGCCGGGGCCGGAAGCCGGGCAGCGCGTCCAGCCCGTCGCTGGCGTCCATCGCCCGCAGCGCCACCTGCGCGGCGATCGGTCGCAGCGTCAGCGTGACCTCGACGCCCTCCGGTGGCGGGGCGTGGAAGACCAGACCGAACCCCCACCTGCCCGCGCGCGGCTCCACCGGCGCCGCGCGCCCGGCGACCTCGGCGCGCAGCACGGTGGCGGTCGTCGTGTCGACGTGCAGGGTGGCGAGGCGGACCGCCCGCTGCGGAGTGAGGCGCAGCCGCAGCGTGCGTTCACCGCCGGCACTGGTGTCGGCCAGCACGTCGAGCTTCGGCGCCGGCAGGCTGGCCGCCTGGGCCGGGCCGACCCGCAGCTCACCGTCGCCGAGGCCGGGGAAGTCGTCCGCCACGCTGGCCACCCCGTCGACGTAGCCGTCCGTCCACGGCTGCGGGTCGGTCTCGTGGCTCAGCCAGCGGGCCTGCCCGGTGCCGGCGTCCATGGCGTACATCAGGTGGGTGGGCGCGGGATGGGCGGCGTCGAAGCGGTCCACGACCAGCCCGACCCCGGCGAGCACCAACGCCGCCACGGCGGCGGCGCCGGCCGGCAGCGCGGCGCGTCGCCGGGCCCGCAGCGCCAGCAGGCCGCGCTGCCCGCCGGCCTGCGGATGCAGCAGGTCGACCACCGGTAGCGCGGTCAGGCCGAGCAGCACCGCGACAAGCGCGGCCACCCCGCCCATCGCCATCCCCAGCGCGGGGAAGAGCAGTACCACCGTCGGCAGGAGGATCACGACGCCGACCGCGGCGGCGGCGGTCACCGCCACCACCGGCCACGGCCCGGTCTGCCGGGTACGCAGCGCGACCAGGCCGCCGAGGGCGCCGGCCAGGGCCGGCAGGGTGGTCAGGTACGCCCCGCCGGGTACCGCCACGGCGAGCAGCACCCCGAGCAGGGCCAGCCAGGCCAGACCGCCCACGGCCAGCGCGGCCGGGCCGATCCGGCGGCGGGTCAGCGCGTACCAGGTGAAGACGATCGCGGTGGCGAGCGCCAGCACGGCCATCCGGTACCAGATCGGGCGGTACGGGTCGAGCAGCTCCGCGTAGCCCGGCCGGATCGTGGTGATCGCCAACCAGAGCAGTTGGGCGGCGACCGGCGCGGCCACGATCGGTACGAGGGCGAGGCCGAAACCGGCGACCAGTCGGCCGGTGCTGGCCCGTCCGCTGCGGCGGGTCAACCAACCCAGCGCCGCTACCGCGAGCACCGCGAGCAGGGCCAGCGGCAGGACGAGCCAGCCCGGGTAGCGGGCCAACCCGCCCGGCAGTGGGAAGTAGGTGGCGTCGTGCCCGGAGCGCAGGTCGGTCAGGTCGACCGCGCCGAACTCCCGGGCCAGGCCCAGCGCGTTGTCCCCGTGCTGCTGGAGGCTGCCCCGGTCCAGGGCGGCCGGCGTGTCCAGCGGCGTGTGGTAGATCGCGCCGCCGTCGATGTAGGCCGAGTTCAACCCGACGAACTTCTGATCGAGGAAGGCGGTGAAGTCGGTGTCGTTGGGCAGCGCCCGATAGATCTCCACCGCGAACGAGGTGCCCACCGGGTGGGGTGCGGCCCGACCGAAGACGTCCACCAGCTTCGCGTTGTTCTTCGAGGTCTCGAACATGATCACCGGACCGGTGGAACCGCGCGCCTCAAGGTTGAGCACCACGCCGCCGTCGGCGGCGAGCGGGTTGCTCGCGGCGAACGCCGCCGCGCCGCAGAGGCACGCCTCCTCGGCGTCCGTCAGCACGAAGACGACGTCGTTGCGGGGCCGTGGGCCGGTGGACAGCGCGCGGGCCACCTCGAGGATGGCCGAGGTGCCGGCCGCGTCGTCGTTGCCGCCCGGTCCGGTCTGCACCGAGTCGTAGTGGGCGACCAGGAACACCCGGCCCGTCGGATCCGTCCCGGGCAGCCGGGCCACCACGTTGCGGACCCGGGCGAAGGTCGCGCCGCCGGCCGCCCCACTGAGCTGGCCGGCCTCCGGCGCGACGGTGTCCTGCACCTGCGTCTCCAGGCCCAGGCCGCGCAGCTTCTGCTCGACGTGCGCGCGAACCTGCTCGTTGGCGGGGCTGCCGGCGACGTGCGACCGGGCCGCGATCACCTGGACGTCCGCGTACGCCCGGGCGGCGCTGAACTCGCCCGTCGGCGCGTCCGCCGGCCGTGGCGCCGGGGTCCGCAGGTCGAGCAGGCTGCCGGCGCCGACGGCCGCCAGCGCGACCAGCGCCGCCGCGGCGGCCGCAAGGCGCCGTCGCGGTCGGGTCAGCGCGCGGTCGGCAGGGGGTACGCGCGGAGGCGCCTTGAGCGGTACGTCCGCCGTGACGGGGGTGGGGGGTGCGCCCATCCGAACTCCTCGAAGGTGGTGGGGCCTGGGGGTGGCACCATCCTGCCGGTCGGCGGGTGGGAGGGGGATGGCCGGGCGTACCCGGATCGTCGCGTCCGCTCGGTCCCCGATTCCCCCCGACGGCAGTGATCCTGCCCATCCCCGCCCGTGCCGCGGCCATCGTGTTGTGTGCGACCGTTGTCTAATACAGGATCAGCAGGGCACTCGGAAGGAGCCCGACATCACCAGCGAACTCCCGCGTCTCGCGGCGGTGACCCGGCCCCACCGGGGAGGCGGCCTGGCCGGCTCCCCTGTCGTGCCGTACCCGCACGGCGGGCTGGCGCGGCACGGCAACCTGCCGCCCGGCGAGCGGCTGCGGGTGCTGCTGGTGGAGGACGACGAGGGCGACGCCTTCCTGGTCGGTGAGCTGCTCGCCGAGACGAACTCGATGATCGACCTGCTGGTCGCCACCAGCCTCCGGGAGGCACGGCAGCGGATCGGCGACGTGGACTGCGTCCTGCTCGACCTGGGCCTGCCGGACGCCCAGGGGCTGGACGGGCTGCGTCAGGTGCTGGAGATGTCCAGCGGCGCGGCGGTCTGCGTCCTGACCGGCCGTTCGGACGAGCACCTGGGCGTCGTGGCGGTCGCCGAGGGCGCACAGGACTACCTGGTCAAGGGCCAGGTGGACGGGGTGCTGCTGACCCGGGCGCTGCGCTACGCGGTCGAGCGTAAGCGCGCCGACGAGAACGCCCGCCGGCTGCGCGAGGTCGAGCTGCGCCAGGCCGAGTCGGCCCGCCTCGAACGCGGCCTGCTGCCGCAGCCGCTGATGACGACCGACCAGGTGGCGGTACACACCTTCTACCGGCCGGGCCGGCACGCCGCGCTGATCGGCGGGGACTTCTTCGACGTGGTGCAGACCCGTCCGGACCGGCTCGACCTGATCGTCGGGGACGTCTGCGGGCACGGGGTGGACGAGGCCGCGCTCGGTGTGGAACTGCGGGTGGCCTGGCGGGCCCTCGTGCTCGCCGGGGTGCCGGACGACGAGGTGCTGCCCGCCCTGGAACAGGTGCTGATGAGTGAGCGCCGCCTTCAGGAGATCTTCGCGACGGTGGCCACCACCCGACTCGACCTGGACGCCAACCGGGCCACCGTCCGACTCGCCGGGCACCCGCCGCCGCTGCTGCTCTCCGGCGGCCGGGTCGTCCCGGTGCCCGCCCCCGGCGGCCTGCTGCTGGGCGTACGACCCCGCCGGCCGATCGCCTTCGACCTGGAGTTCGACACCGATGACTGGTCCCTGCTGATGTACACGGACGGCCTGATCGAGGGACGGGTGGGCACGGGCAACGAACGGCTCGACGTGCCGGGCCTGAGTGGGCTGCTCGACGAGCCCGCCAACCGGGAGGTGTCGCTGCCCGAGCTGCCCGCCTGGCTGGTGGGCCGGGCCGAGCAGATCAACGGTGGTCCGCTCGCCGACGACGTGGCGATGCTGCTGGTCAGCCGCGGTGGTGGCCGGTGACGCCGATGGTCGGCGGCTGGAGTCTGCGCCGCCGGGTCATCACGCTGCTCACCGTTGTGGGTGTGCTGCTGATCGGTCTGGCCGTCGCGGAGGCGGCCATGGCCGCCCGCAACCGCACCCAGATCGACGCGATCCTGAACCAGACCGGGCCGCTGCGGGTGCAGTCGCAGGAACTGCTCAACGCGGTGCTCGACCAGGAGACGGCGGTGCGCGGGTACGCGGTCAGCGGTGACCCGGCCGACCTGGGTCCGTACGACGCGGGCCTCGAACAGGAGAAGGTCACCGTCGCCGGGATGCGGGCCCTGCTGCACGACTACCCGCAGATCGGTCAGGAGCTGCGGACCGTTGAGGAGCGTTCGGCGCAGTGGCGGGAGACCGTCGCCGAGCCGGTGATCACCACGACGGAGCGCGAGGGCACCCGGGCCGGTCAGGCGCTCGTCACCGAGCAGGCCCGGCAGCGGTTCGACCAGGTCAGGTCGGCCGTCGACGACCTGCAGAAGGAGATCCTGGACGCTCGGGAGCAGTCCGCCGCGGACGTCCGCAACAGCAGCAACGTGCTCGTCGTACTGCTGATCATTGCGGCCCTGGTGGTCGTCGTGGCCGGCGCGGTGCTGCTGCTCTCGCTGGACCGGATGGTGGTCCGGCCCCTGACCGGCCTCGCCGACCAGGTTCGCGAGGTCGCCGCGGGCGACTACCAGCACCGCGTCGCCACCGTCGGCCCACCAGAGTTCATCCAGCTCGGCGACGACGTGGACGCGATGCGCCAGAAGATCGCCTCCGACCTGGCCGAGGTGCGGGAGGCCCGCGAACGCATCGAGTGGGTCAACAGCCAGCTCCAGAAGCAGGCCGAGGAGCTGACCCGGTCCAACCGTGACCTGGAGCAGTTCGCGTACGTGGCGTCCCACGACCTGCAGGAGCCGCTGCGCAAGGTGGCCAGCTTCTGCCAGTTGCTCCAGCGCCGCTACGCCGGGCAGCTCGACGAGCGGGCCGACCAGTACATCGCCTTCGCGGTGGACGGCGCGCAGCGGATGCAGCGACTGATCAACGACCTGCTCGCGTTCTCCCGGATCGGCCGGCTCACCACCGGCTTCGTGGACGTCGACCTGAACAAGGTGATGGGCGACGTGGCCGGCCAGACCGAGGCTGCCCGGCAGTACGCGGACGCGGAGCTGACCTGGACCGGGTTGCCGGTGATCCGTGGCGAGGAGCCGCTGCTCACGAACCTGCTGGCCAACCTGGTCAGCAACTCGATCAAGTTCCGCCGTCCGGACCTGCCGCCGAAGGTGCACATCTCGGCTCGGTTGGTCGACGCCGAGTGGGAGATCAGCTGCCAGGACAACGGCATCGGTATCGAGCCGGAGTTCGCCGACAAGATCTTCGTGATCTTCCAGCGGCTGCACTCGAAGGACGCGTACCCGGGCACCGGCATCGGGTTGGCGATCGTCAAGAAGATCGTGGAATATCACGGCGGGCGGGTGTGGGTGGACACCGACGTGCCGGAGGGCACCGCCATCCGGTTCACGCTCCCGGCGCGTCCGGAGGACGTGGAGGCGGCTGCCGCCGGCGAACCGGTCGAGGAACCGCAGGAGGGCTCGGCGGGCGACGTGACGCCCGCGGACGGGGCTTCTCCCGCGCTGTCGGAGCACTCCGCCGGGGCGGACCAGCCGGACCGGGCCGACGGGCCGCCGGAAGGCGGTAGAACGGGTGACATGAGGGAGACGGTGGGATGACCGCGCCGGCGGACGGCAAGAGCCCGATCGAGGTCCTGCTGGTCGAGGACGACCCGGGTGACGTGTTGATGACCCAGGAGGCGTTCGAGGAGCACAAGCTGCGCAACCGGCTGACCGTCGTCTCCGACGGTGCCGAGGCGCTGGCCTACCTGCGGCGCGAGGGTCAGTACGCGGACGCCGTGGCGCCCGACCTGATCCTGCTCGACCTCAACCTGCCGCGCCGGGACGGGCGGGAGGTGCTGGAAGAGATCAAGAAGGACGAGGAACTGCGCCGGATCCCGGTGGTCGTCCTCACCACCTCCCAGGCCGACGAGGACATCCTGCGCAGCTACCAGCTGCACGCCAACGCCTACGTGACCAAGCCGGTCGACTTCGAGCGCTTCATCTCGGTGGTCCGGCAGATCGACGAGTTCTTCGTCAGCGTGGTCAAGTTGCCGCCGCGTGGCTGACACCCTGCTCGACGACGTCGGCGACCTCCTCTCGGAGGCCGCCGACCAGGTCGTGCTGCCGCTGTTCCGCAAGCTCGACGACGACGACGTGTCGGAGAAGGCGCCCGGCGAGGTGGTCACCGTCGCCGACCGTCGCGCCGAGGAGCTGATCTCCGCCGGGCTGCGTCGGCTTCGGCCGGGCTCGGTGGTGGTGGGTGAGGAGGGCGTCGCCGACGACCCGGAGCTGCTGGGCCACCTGCGCGACACCGGGGACGTGTGGCTGGTCGACCCGGTCGACGGCACGGCCAACTTCGCCGCCGGCCGCCGACCGTTCGCCCTGATGGTCGCCCTGCTGACCGACGGGCGGCCGAAGGCGGGCTGGATCCTCGACCCGATGGCGGGGACGCTTGCCGCCGGCCTTGCCGACGAGGGCACCCTGCTCAACGGCCAGCCGGTCGGCACCGCCGACGTCGTGCCGTCCCTGGGCGACATTCGCGGCGTGGCGATGACGCATTTCCTGCCGCCGGAGGCCCGCGACCGGGTCCGTGCCGGTGGTCGACGGCTCGGCGAGCTGCTGCCCGGCCAGCACTGCGCCGGCCGGGAGTACCTGGACATCCTCACCGGCGAGCAGCAGTTCGCCCTCTTCTGGCGCACCCTGCCCTGGGACCATGCCCCGGGCAGCCTGCTGGTGCGCGCGGCCGGTGGCGTGGCGCGCCGGTTCGACGGCGTGGACTACCACCCGGCCGACGAGGGTCGCGGGTTGCTCGTCGCGGCCAACGAACAGGTCTGGGCCCAGGTCCACGAGGCGTTGCTCAGCTCCTGAACCGGAGCCCTCGCGTGCGGCGCGCTACGACGCCGGCACGCTGCGTCGACACCGGGGCCGGTGGGCGGTCGCGGGACTGGTCACCGGCGCGCGTTCCGGTATCGTGACCGGCGGTCTCCGCCAGCAGGCCGCCGCCCGGCGCCGGCGGGGACGCCGCCGCGCAGAGTTCACCGGGGGCCGGCGGTCGACGGAAGGACGCTTTCGTGCCCACCACCAGGCTCAGTCAGCCGCGCGTTCGCCGCGTACTGCTCCCTCTGCTCGCCGCCCTGGCACTGGTGCTCGCTCCAGGTGTGCCCGCATCGGCGGAGCCGGACGAGGGCGGCACCAAGAAGTTGCGGGACGCGCTGGAACTGACCGCCAAGGGCCACATCGAGGCCAAGGCCAAGCTGGACAACTCCAAGCGGCGGCAGACGGCGTTGAACGGCGAGCTGAAGGCCGTCGAGGTTCGCCTGGTCGGGTTGACCGCCCAGGTCGGCGAGGTGGCCGCGCAGTCGTACCGGGCGGGTCGGCTCACCCCGACGGCGATGCTGCTCAACACGGCGACTCCGCAGGCGTTCCTGCAACGGGCGGCCGACCTGGACCTGATGGCCCAGCGGGACAGCAAGCGGTTGCGTGATCTCACCGAGGCCCGGCAGCAGGCCCAACAGGCCAAGATCGCTATCGACACCGAGGTCCGTGAGCAGCAGAAGCAGCTCGCCGTCATGGCCAAGAAGAAGAAGGAGGCCGAGGCGGCGCTGGCCGAGGTCAGCTCGGGCGGCAGCAGCGGGTTCAGCGGCGGCAGCTCGTCCTCGGCAAAGCCGGCGCCACGGAACTCCGACGGCTCGTGGCCGTCGGAGTCCTGCTCGGTGAAGGACCCGACGACCTCGGGATGCATCACCCCGCGCACCCTGCACGCGCTCAAGGAGACCCAGGCGGCCGGCTACAAGCGGCACGTCTCCTGCAAGCGCAGCGGTGGCGGTGGCGAGCATCCGAAGGGTCGGGCCTGCGACTTCTCGGCCGCCACGAACGGCTTCGAGGACAAGAACGCGACCGGCGGCGACAAGGCGTACGGGGACAGCCTGGCCGCCTGGCACGTCCGCAACGCCGAGCGTCTGGGTGTGCTCTACGTGATCTGGTACCGGCAGATCTGGCATCCCGGCACCGGGTGGCGTGCCTACAGTGGCAGCGGCAGTCCCGCCGCATCGCACACGAACCATGTTCATCTCTCGATGTACTGACCCGGAGCGGCAGCTTCGCTGCGTACCATCGCGACGATGAGTTTCCCATCGTCCGACGTAGCGGCTCCCGAAGCTCCGCCCGTGCCGGTCACCGGCGGGGCGCTGCCCAACGGCCTGGCCGCCTTCCTGGTCTTCTTCGCCAGCGGTGCTGTGCTGGTGCTGGAGACGGTCGCGCTGCGCCTGGTCGGCCCGTACGTCGGAGTGACCCTCCAGGTGACCAGTTCGGTCATCGGCATCGCGCTCGCCGCGATCGCCTACGGCGCGTGGTCCGGCGGCTGGTTGGCCGACCGGCGCGACCCGCGCGGCCTGCTGGCACCCGCCCTGGTGCTGGCCGGGATCGCCACCGCGATCACCCTGCCCGTGGTGCGCTACGCCGGCGAGGTGCTCCGTGGCGGGGCGGCCAGCGCCATCCTGCTGCTCGTGGCACTCGCCGTGTTCGTGCCGGCGGCGCTGCTGGCGGCGGTCACCCCGCTGGTGGTGAAGCTCCAGCTCGCCGACCTGCGCCGGACCGGCCAGGTGGTCGGCCGGCTGTCCGGCATCGGCACCCTGGGCGGCATCACCGCCACCCTGCTCACCGGCTTCGTGCTGGTCGCCGCGCTGCCCAGCACGGTCATCCTGCTGGCGCTGGCGATCTCCCTCGGCCTGGTCGGTATCGGTCTCGGCTGGTACCTGCGCCGTCAGACGCGTACCGACCTGCCGGGTCGGGCCCGGGCCCGCGCAGCGCTGGCCGTCCTCGGCCTGCTCGGGGCGGGACTGAGCACCATCGCGCCGAACCCGTGCGACATCGAGACGGCGTACCACTGCGCCCGTGTCACCACCGACCCGAACCGGCCCAGCGGCCGGATGCTGCTGCTCAACTCCGCCCAGCACTCGTACGTCGATCTGGCCGACCCGAGGCACCTGGAGTACGCGTACACGAAGTGGATCGGCGCGGTCGCCGACGTGGCCGCGCCGGCCGGGCAGCGGTTGGACGCCCTGCACCTGGGCGGCGGCGGCTTCACCGTGCCGACGTACCTGACCGCCACCCGGCCGGGCACCGACAACGTGGTGTTCGAGATCGACGGTGGCCTGGTCGAGCTGGGCGAACGGGAACTCGGCGTACGCCCGGGCCCAGGGCTGCGGACGGTCGTGGGCGACGCCCGGATGCTGGTCGCCGACGAGCCGGCGGACAGCCGCGACCTCGTCGTCGGCGACGCGTTCGGCCACCTGGTGGTGCCCTGGCACCTGGCGACCCGGGAGATGGCCGCCGAGATCCGGCGGGTGACCCGCCCCGGCGGGGTGTACGTGCAGAACGTCATCGACTACCCGCCGCTGCGGTTCATCCGCGCCGAGCTGGCGACGGTCGCCGCCGAGTTCACGAACATCGCGCTGATCGCCCCGCCGGAGGCGCTCGCCGAACAGCGGGGCAGCAACTTCCTCATCGTCGCCTCCGACGCGCCGCTGCCGCTGGCCGCCGTCCGCGCCCGCCTCGACGTGGTCGACGCGAGCGTCAGCCTGCTCTCCGGCGCGGACCTCACGGATTTCGTCGGCACGGCGATGGTGCTGACCGACGACTACGCGCCGGTGGACCAACTGCTGGCGACCGCCTGATCGGGTGATATTCCTGACCGATTCCGATCCTTCAGGTGTAGAGCGGTCCGTGGTGGGCAACAACGGCCACCATGGGCGGTGGGGACCGTAACGGCGCGCAACTCCTCGACGAGCGGTATCGGCTCGTCGAGCAGCTCGGCGCGGGTGGCATGTCGGTGGTCTGGCGCGGTTACGACGAGGTGCTGGGTCGCCAGGTCGCGGTGAAGGTGTTGGCGTCACGGCTGGCCACCGACCGGGCCTTCCGGCACCGCATCCGCGTCGAGGCGCAGGCCGCCGCGCGGCTCTGCCATCCCAACATCACCAACGTGTACGACTACGGCGAGTCCCACCAGGTCGGCCTGACCGTGCCGTACGTCGTGATGGAACTGGTCGACGGCGGTTCGCTGGCGACCCGGCTCGGCCGCGAACTGCGGCTGCCGTGGCGTGAGGCGGTGACGATCGGCGCGGAGGTCAGCTCCGCGCTGGCCACCGCGCACAGCCGTGGGGTCGTGCACCGCGACGTCACCCCGGGCAACGTCATGCTCACCCCGACCGGGGTGAAGGTGGTCGACTTCGGGATCTCCGCGCTGGTGGGCGAGAGCGAGAAGGGGCCGGACGGCGCGTTGCTGGGCACGCCCGCGTACCTCGCGCCGGAGCGGCTGGACAACGGCCAGGTGTCCCCGGCCACCGACGTGTACGCCGTGGGGCTGCTGCTCTACCGGATGCTCACCGGTCGGTTGCCGTGGGAGGCGACCACGACCACCCAGATGCTGCGGGCACACATGTACAACGACCCGGAGCCGATGCCGCCGGTGCCCGGGCTGCCCGACGAGGTGACCGACCTGGTCCGGCGCTGCCTCGCCAAGCGTCCCGCCGACCGGCCGGCCACCGCCGAGCTGGCCCGGACCCTCGCCGAGGCGGCCGGAATGCTGGCGGCGGTACCGGTCTCACCGGCGGGCGGTCCGCTGGACCCCGCCGCGCTGGCCAACGCGGGCACCACGATCCTGCCCTGGTCGGCGGAGACGGACGCTCTTCCGCTGTCGCGGACCCGGCGAGGCCGCATCCGGCAGGCGAACCGGCGTCGGCGGGTGGAGGCCGGGGTAGCAGCCGTCGGGTTGATCGCGGTCACCGGGGCGATGTGGGGGCTCACCTCCCGCAGCCCGGCCAGCGGCCAGGACCGGCCCACCACCGAGGCGCGGATGGGTCTGCCGGAGAAGGCGCCCTGCGAGGTGGCGTACGCGCTGCGCACCGACTCCGGCAAGGACTTCACCGCGGAACTGACCCTGACCAACACCGGCGACCGGGCGCTGAGCGACTGGACGATGAGCTTCACGTTCCCCGGCCAGCAGAAGGTGACCAAGGCCGAGCCCGCCCCGGCGCAGCAGCAGGGCGGCGCGGTGCAGATTCGCCCCGCGGCGCAGGGCAAGACGCTGGCGCCCGGCGCGGCCGAGAAGCTGACCCTGGCCGGTACGTACACCGGGGCGAACCCGCTGCCGGTGGAGTTCCGGCTCGGCGACGCGACCTGCGGGGTACGCGTCTCCGGGGTGGCCGGGTCGGTCCCGTCCACCGCCCCGGCCGTCAAGGTCGCCCCGACCAAGGCCGCACCGAAGAAGACGACGAAGACCACCACCAAGGTCGCTCCGAAGGCACCCGCGCCACCGAAGGCACCCGAGCAGCCGAAGGCGCCGAAGGCGAACAAGGGCAAGGGGCCGGGTGGTCCGGGAAAAGGGTGACAGCGCCTGAGGGGCACGCGCGCCACCCGAAGTGAGGTGTCAGCGCCGCCCCGCGAACCGCTGCACCTGGTCTATCCCGCCCTCCACGACAAGTACTCCGCCGTCCACGAGCGCCGTGTCGTCCGAGGCGTACCGGAAACGCTCGCCCGGCACCTTCGCGCCGATCACCCGGACCCCGTCGCGCTCGTGCGGACGCAGGTCGTGCAGTGTCCGACCGACCAGGGACGGCGGAACCCGGACGGTGGCGATCGCGAAGTCGTCGTCGAACTCGATGAAATCGAGCAGCCGACTGACGATCAGGTGCGCCACCCGGTCACCGGTCTCCGCCTCCGGGAAGATCACATGGTGCGCGCCGACGGACGACAGGATCTTGGCGTGCTTCTGCGACGTGGCGCGGGCCCAGATCTGCGGCAGACCCAGCTCGACAAGCGCCAGCACGGTGAGCACGCTCGCCTCCACCGACGCCCCGATGGCCACCACGGCCCGACCGAAACTCGCGACGCCGAGCTGCCGCAACGCCCCCTCCTCCGTCGCGTCCGCCTGCACCACCCGGTCGAGCTGGGCCGAGAAGCGCTGCACCTGGTCCGGATTGCGGTCGACGGCCAACACCTCGCGTTCCATCCGGGCGAGGGACCCGGCCAGGTGACAGCCGAACCGGCCCAGCCCGATCACGACGACGCCACCGCCGTCCGCTCGTCTCGTCGACACCTCGACCTCCTCGTCGCTAGCCGACAATCGGCTGTTCCTGGGGATAGCGGTAGAGCCGGCGTCGGGTGTTCAAGGCGATCGCCGACCCGAGGGTGAGCGGCCCGACCCGACCGATGAACATCAACACCGTCAGCACCACCTGACCACTGCTCGGCAGTTCGCCGGCCAGGCCGATGGTCAGCCCGGTGGTGCTGAACGCGGACGTGACCTCGAACAGCACCGCGACGAACCGCACGCCCTCGGTGAGCAGCAGCAGGAGCATCGTCCCGGCGGTGACCAGCGCGACGCTCAGCAGAGCGACGGTGACGGCCTGCCGTTGGCTGGCGGTGGCCACCCGGCGGTGCCCGACCGTCACATCGGGCTCCCCGCGCAGCTCCGCCCAGATGGTGAACGCCAGCAGGAAGAACGTGGACACCTTGATGCCGCCGGCCGTGCTGGCGCTCCCGCCACCGATGAACATCAGGACGATGAGCAGCGGGTAGCTCTCCTCCTGCAGGTCGGCGATGTGCAGGACACTGAACCCGCCCGTCCGGCTCAACGCGATCTGCGTGAACGACGCGAGCGTCTTCCCGGCGGCGTCGTACGGGCCGATGGTGCTGGCGTTGGTCCACTCGGCGGCGAGCAGACCGACGAAGCCGAGCAGCAGCAGCGCCACGCTGCCCCAGATCGTCAGCTTGGTCGCGACCGCCCAGCCCGCCGGCCTGCGCCACTCGCGCACCGCCTCGAACAGGGCGGGGAACCCGAGACCGCCGACGATGGCGCCGAACGCCAACGGCAGCGACACCCACGGATCACGGTCGAAGGCCAGCAGGCCGTCCGAGTAGAGCGCGAACCCACCGTTGTTGAACGCCTGGACGGAGTGGAACACCCCCGACCAGAGGGCCCGGCCGGGCGGGTAGTCGTACGCCCACCAGAGGCGGCCGGCGACCAGCGCCGTCATCACCGCCTCGCAGGCGAAGACGGTCGCCGCGATCCGGCTCAGCAGCCGGGTCACGTCTCCAACGCCGAACTCCGCCGTCTCGGCCTGCACCAGCAGCCGGTTGCGCAGGCCGAGCTGACGGGAGACCACCAGGATGACAAGCGCCGCGACGGTGAGGATGCCGAGACCGCCGAGCTGCGTGAGCAGGGTGATCACCAACAGGCCGCCGCCGGACCAGTAGTTCGGGGTGTCGGTGACCACCATGCCGGTGACGGACACCGCCGAGGTGGCGGTGAACAGCGCGGTGACCAGGGGCGGTCGCTGGTGCTGGACGGTCGACCAGCGCGTCATCAGCAGCCCGGTGCCGAGCAGGATCGGCACCAGGAACCCCAACGGCACGAGCCGCACGGGGTTGCGGAGTAACCGACGCACCAGACAATCTTCCTTTTCCGTACGACCGCCGGAGTCGGAACGCCCATTCCGGAGGTTCACCTGCCGGCCAGACATCGACCAACTCCCGGCCAATCGCACCGGGTCTGCTGTCTGCGACACCCTCGATGACAGGAGACGGCGTTGCGACGTACCCTCTCGACCCTCGGTGTGGCCGGCGCGCTGCTCGCCGCCGCCGTGGCCGTGCCCACCATGGCCGCCGCCGGCCCCTCGTCCGACGCGGACCGCGCCCGGCCCACCGACCGGCCGATCGTCATCGGTCACCGTGGGGCCAGCGGTTACCGGCCGGAGCACACCCTTGAGGCGTACCGGCTGGCGATCCGGATGGGGGCCGACTACATCGAGCCGGACCTGGTGTCCACCTCCGACGGCGTGCTGGTCGCCCGGCACGAGAACGAAATCTCCGGCACCACCGACGTCGCGGCCCACCCGGAGTTCGCGGCCCGCAAGGCGACGAAGACCATCGACGGCGTCGCCGTGACCGGCTGGTTCACCGAGGACTTCACCCTCGCCGAGCTGAAGACGCTGCGAGCCAAGGAGCGGCTGCCGCAGGTACGCGTGGCGAACACCGCCTTCGACGGCCGATTCGAGGTGCCCACCCTCCAGGAGGTCATCGACCTCGCCCGGACCGAGGGGCGGGCACGGGGCCGCACCATCGGCATCTACCCGGAGACCAAGCACCCGAGCTACTTCACGTCCATCGGCAAGCCGCTGGAGGAGCCGCTGCTGGCGGTGCTGCGGCAGAACAAGCTGGACCGGAAGAACTCGCCGGTCTTCATCCAGTCGTTCGAGACGGCCAACCTGCGCCGCCTGAGCCGGCTGACCGAGGTGAAGCTGATCCAGCTCCTCGACGCGACCGGCCGCCCGTACGACTTCACCGCCGCCGGTGACACCCGCACCTACCAGGACCTCGCCACAGCCGCCGGCCTGAAGTGGATCGCCGGGTACGCCGACGGCATCGGCGCGAACAAGAACCTGATCGTGCCCCGCGACGCCGCCGGCAACCTGCTCGCCCCGACGAACATGGTCCGGGACGCGCACCGCGAACGGCTGCTCGTGCACTCGTGGACGTTCCGCGCGGAGAACCAGTTCCTCCCCGTCGACTTCCGCATCGGCACCGACCCGAACGCGCGCGGCGACATCACGGCCGAGTACGAACTGTTCTTCGGCCTCGGGTTGGACGGCGTCTTCAGCGACCACCCGGACACGGCGGTCGCCGCCCGCGCCGGCCGCTGACCCCGCCGACACCGCCCCGGGCCGCTGATCCACCGCTGGTCCTCGGCCCGCCCGTTGGCCCGCCGCTGGTCCTCGGCCCGCCCGTTGGCCCGCCGCTGGTCCTCGGCCCGGAGCTGGCCCACCGCTGGTCCTCGGCCCGCCCGCTGGCCCGCCGCTGGTCCTCGGCCCGCCCGCTGACCCGCCGCTGGTCCTCGGCCCGGAGCTGACCCGCTCCGAGTCGACCACCGGGCCGATCACGCCCGGCCCACACGCTGGCCCGTCGTCCGTCACCTCGGACGCCGGGCCAGCGGCGTCCCGGGCGCGGGCGCAAGATCGTGCTCGATCCAGGAAGTAGTGGCATCGCCGCGCCCCCGAAGCCACTACTTCAACGATCGAGCACGATCTTGATGGGGTGAGGCGGCATGGGGGCAGCAACTTCCCTGTTGTTGCTGCTTCCGCCGGCCCTGAAGCAGCAACAACAGGGAAGTTGCGCGGATCTTCGCCGCTCGACCTCGCCAGCCGCAGCGCCGGCCTCGGCGACGGCGGCCGGGGCGGGAGGGGCGACGCGGGAGGAGTGCGGAGGGTGGGCGGGGCGACGCCGGGGGAGTGCGGAGGGCGGGAGAGGCGGAGGGTGGAGCGTCAGCGGTCGGGGTGCTCGGCGACGTAGGTGCCGCGCCCAGGCTGGCCGGTGATCAGCTCGCGGTCGTGCAGCAGGGAGAGCGCCCGCGACGCCGTGTTCATGTGCACGGCGTAGCTCTCGGCGAGTTCCCGAGTGGAGGGCAGCTTCTCGCCCGGCTTCAAGTCGCCGCTCTTGATCTTCGCGGCGATCGCCGCTGACCTACCGGCGGCGTTGCGGTTCGCGCGGGCGATCACGCCGCGCTGGGTTTCCTCGCCGACGTGGACCGGGCGGAGACGACGGTGTCGGAGGAGGATGCTCAGTGCGTACGACATCGGGTGTTCTGTGACCACCTGCTCGGCGGCCGGCGGCGGTGCCCGCGCCCGGCGGACCACGCCGGGCCGTGCGGTTGACGGCGGATGGCTCGGGGCGACACACCTGTCGATCCGTCCGTGGCGCTGCGGGCCATCGGGGGATCCGGGTCGGGGGTGGTAGTGCGGCCGGTTGTAACCCCGGGCCACCCCCCTGGCGTTACTTGTGTGTTTCCGCCACATAGCCCGTGGGTGACGTCACTTCTAGCGTGAGCCGACAACCAAGCATCCTGTCCTCACCTGGAGTCGCGATGACGGTCCGGCACACGCGGCGGGCGTTCCTCTCCGCCGCCACGATGATGGCCGCGGCGCTGGCCGCCACGGCCTGCGGTAGCCCGCAGGACACCGCCACCGGCGGCGGCGACAGTGCCGCCCCGGTCAAGGTCGGCCTGGTGTACTCCCAATCGGGAGCCCTGGCCAGCTACGGCAAGCAGTACATCGAGGGTTTCAAGGCGGGGCTCGACTTCGCCACCAAGGGCACCGGCAAGGTCGGTGACCGGAAGATCGAGTTGACCGAGGTCGACGACGCCGGTGACCCGGCCAAGGCGGTCTCCGCCGCGAAGGACCTGATCGGCAAGGGCACGAAGATCATTGCCGGCTCGACCGCGTCCGGGGTGGCGTTGCAGGTCGCGCCGATCGCGGCGCAGAACAAGGTTCTCTTCATCTCCGGCCCGGCCGCGACCGACGCGGTGACCGGGGCGAACAAGTACACGTTCCGGTCCGGTCGGCAGTCCTACCAGGACGTGGTGACGGCCAAGTCCTTCATCGGCGACCCGACCGGCAAGAAGGTCGTGGTCTTCGCCCAGGACGGCGCGTTCGGCGACGCCAACGAGGCGGCCGTCAAGACCGTCATCGGCGGCGCGGGCGCCACCGTGAGCAGTGTGCGGGCACCGGCCAGCGCCACCGAGTTCACGCCGTTCGCCAGCCAGATCAAGGCCGCCAAGCCGGACCTGCTCTTCGTCGCCTGGGCCGGCACGACCGCCCCGGCCATGTGGCAGACCCTCGACCAGCAGGGCGTGCTGTCGTCCACCACGGTCGTCACCGGCCTGGACATCCGCGCCTCCTGGCCCACCTTCGGGGCGGCCGGCGCGAAGATCTCCTTCCTGTCGCACTACTTCGACGGCGCGTCCGACACCGAGGCCAGCAAGGCGCTCAAGGCCAAGGTGAACACCATCGACCTGTTCCACCCGGACGGCTTCGCCGCCGCCCAGATGGTGGTGCGGGCCGTGCAGGAGGGTGGCGACGACGTCGAAAAGATGGTCAAGGCTCTCGAGGACTGGAGCTTCGACGGGGTCAAGGGCAAGATGACCATCCGCGCCGCCGACCACGCGCTGCTGCAGCCGATGTTCCAGGCCAAGCTCACCGGCAGCGGCACCGACTTCACGGCCACCGCGCAGAAGAGCCTCACCGGCGACGAGACCGCGCCACCGGCCGTGGCCATGAAGGGCTGAGAAATGCTCGCCACCCGCGGTCTGACCTGGCGGATCGGTGAGGTCGCCATCGTCGACAGCGTCTACCTCGACCTGGCGCCGGGAGAGTTCCTGGGCGTGATCGGGCCGAACGGCGCCGGCAAGACCTCACTGTTCAACCTGATCACCGGCCTGCGCCGGGCCACGGAGGGCCGGATCACCCTGGACGGGCAGGACATCGGAGGGCTCCCGCCGCACCGGCGGGCCCGCCTCGGTCTGGGCCGTACCTTCCAGGCGTCCTCGGTCTTCGGCTCGCTCAGCGTGCGGGAGAACGTCCGGCTCGCCGTGCAGGCGCACCGCGGGGGCTCGATGGCGTTGTGGCGGCGGGCGGCGGCCGACCGGGAGGTCGCCGCCGCCGCCGACGCGGCGCTCGACCGGGTCGGCCTCGCCCACCGGGGTACGGCGCTCGCCGGCACCCTGGCCCACGGCGAGAAGCGCAAGTTGGAGATCGCCCTGCTGCTCGCCGGTGAGCCACGGGTGATGCTGCTCGACGAGCCGATGGCCGGGGTCAGCGCCGAGGACGTGCCCGAGCTGGTGACGGTCATCAAGTCGTTGACCGGCGACAGCGGCCGGTCGGTGCTGATGGTCGAGCACCACATGGACGTCATCCTGGAGCTGGCCGACCGGATCGCCGTCATGCACCACGGCGCTCTGCTGGCCTGCGACACCCCGGAGACGGTGATGGCCAACCCCACCGTGCAAGAGGCCTACCTGGGGGAGTCGCTCTAGTGGAACCGATCCTCACTGTGGAGGACCTGTCGGTCCGGATCTCCGGGCTGCACATCCTTCAGGGCGTGTCCTTCACGGTCGCCCCGACCGGCGTGACCGTCCTGCTTGGCCGCAACGGCGTCGGCAAGACCACCACGCTGCGCGCGATCGTCGGCCTCACCCCACCCGCCGGGGAGGTGCGCGGCACCATCCGGATGGGCGCGCAGAGCCTGCTGGCCCGGCCCACCCACCGGCTGGTCCGCGGTGGGCTCGGCTACGTACCGGAGGACCGGTGCGTGTTCGCCGGCCTCACCGTCGCCGAGAACCTGCGGCTCGCCGAACGGCGCGGCACCACCCCGGCGTACGACAAGGTCTTCGCTCTCTTCCCGGAGCTGGACCGGCGCGGACGCCAACGGGCGGGCTCGCTCTCCGGCGGGCAGCAGCAGATGCTCGCGATCGGGCGGGTGCTGCTCAACGACAACCGGCTGCTGCTGGTCGACGAGCCGACCAAGGGGTTGGCGCCGAAGGTGGTGACCGAGGTGGCCGAGGTGTTGGAGCGGGTCGCGGAGTCGGTGCCGGTGCTGCTGGTCGAGCAGAACCTGGCCGTCGTACGCCGACTGGCCCGCGACGCCGTGGTGCTCTCCGCCGGCCGGGTCGCCTGGACGGGCGACGCCCAGGACCTGCTGCTGGAGACCGCGCTGACCAAGTCGCTGCTGGGTGTGGGTGCGGAGGTCAAGGCATGAGCACGGTAATCCTCCTGGCGCTGACCGGGCTGGGCCTGGCGGCGCTGTACTTCCTGGTCGCGTCGGGCCTGTCGCTGGTCTTCGGCCTCGCTGACGTGCTCAACTTCGCGCACGGGCTGTTCCTCGGCGTCGGCGCGTACGGCACCTGGTGGGCGGCGGGCAACCTGCCGGGCGCTGGCCCGGACGGGTTCGGCTTCGTGCTCGCGGTCGCCTTCGGGGTGGCCGCCGGCACGCTCGTCGCGGTCCTGGTCGAGCTGGTGCTGATCCGGCCGCTCTACTCCCGCACCATCGAGCAGGTGCTGGTCACCGTCGGACTGTCGCTGGCCGGGGTGGCGCTGCTCCAGGCCACCTGGGGTGCCGACGCCCGGCCGTTCCCGCGCCCCGACTGGACCCGACAGGTGACCGGGATCCTCGGCGCGCAGGTGCCGAACGGCGGCCTGCTGCTGATCATCGCGGCGGTGCTGGTGCTCGGCGCGATCCTGGCCTTCCTGCGCTGGACCCGGTACGGCCTGGTGATCCGGGCCGGGGTGGAGAACCGGGAGATGGTGACCGCGCTCGGCATCGACGTCCGCAAGGCGTTCACGCTGGTCTTCGCGATCGGTGGGGCGGCTGCCGCGCTCGCCGGAGCACTGGGCGGGGTCTACTTCGGCACCGTCTCACCCGGGCAGGGCGGCTCGTTGCTGATCTTCGCGTTCATCGTGGTGGTGATCGGCGGGATGGGCTCGGTGGTCGGCTCCGCGTACGCGGCGGTCGTGGTCGGGCTGGTACAGCAGTTCGTCAACTACTACGGCACGTCCGGGCTGGGCGACATCTGCGTGGTCGGGCTGCTGGCCGTGGTGCTGCTGCTGCGCCCGCAGGGCATCGCCGGAAAGGTGGCAACGGCATGACGCTCCTCGAGGCAACACCGGCACCGGCGCCCACCTCGCCGCGACCGGGCCGCGCGCACCGGGTCCGCCCGTTCCTGCCGCTGGTCGCGCTGGCGGTGATGGCGATCCTGCCGTACTCGACGATCTCGCTGCCGGGGATCTTCGAGGGACCGGTCAACTCACCGGGCACCTTGCAGATCCTCGCCATCTGCCTGATCTTCGGCGGGCTGGCGGCCGGCTACGACCTGCTCTTCGGCCGGACCGGGATGCTCTCGTTCGGGCACGCGCTCTACTTCGCGGCCGGCGTGTACGGCACCGACATCCTCGTCACCCGCGCCGGTCTGCCGCTGTGGCAGGCGGCGCTGCTGACCATCACCGGTGGCACGATCCTCGCGGCGCTGCTCGGCGCGGTGGCCCTGCGGACCGTGGGCATCGCGTTCGCCATGGTCACGTTGGCGTTCGCCCAGGTCGGGGCGATCCTGGTGGCCCGGGACTTCGGCGGGCTCACCGGCGGCGAGGAGGGTCTACCGCTGGACGTGTCCGGGCTGCCGGCCGGACTGGTCGGGGTGACCAACACGGTCAACCTGTACTGGCTGGCGCTCGCCTACCTGACCCTCGTGGTCTTCGTGGTGCACCGGGTCAGTGGGTCACCGACCGGTCGGGTGCTCGCCGGGCTGCGGGACGACGAGCGGCGGATCGGCGTGCTCGGGCTGGACCCGTACCGCTACAAGCTGGTGGCGTTCACCCTGGCCGGTGGGCTGGCGTCGGCCGGCGGGGTGGTCTACGTCCTGATCGTCGGCGGCGCGTCGCCGCACATCACGTCCTCCGAGCTGACCCTCTCGCTGCTGGTCATGGTGGTGCTCGGCGGACCGGGCACCCGGTGGGGACCGGTGCTCGGCGGCGTCCTCTACATGTACCTGGACCACCGGCTCACCGCGTTCGGCACGAGCGACGCGGTCGACAACCTGCCGGCCGTCCTCAGTCACCCGCTGAGCCAGCCCCTGTTCGTCCTCGGCACGGTCTTCATCCTGGCGGTGTACTTCTTCCCCGGCGGCCTGACCAGCCTGGCCCCCCGCCTGACCGCCCTGACCAAATCCCTCCGCCGCCCCCGCTAAGCCCTCCCCGGTCTCACCGTCCCCCGGGTCTCACCGTCGCGGGGTCTCACCGCCCCCGGGTCTCGCCGTCCCCGGTGATCATGAAGTTATTGTCACGACACGCCGTGCCGGATGGCGATAACTTCATGATCGACGGGGTTCGGCGACGGGGTTCTCCGATGGGTTCGGGGATGGGGAGGTAGGTCGAGATGGGATCGCGGCTTGCGGTGGTTAGCGGGGGTGGGACCGGGATCGGGGCGGCCATCGCGGGGTCGCTCGCTCGGGACGGGTACGACGTTCTTGTCGCCGGGCGGCGGGCGGACGTGTTGGCGGCGGCCGCCGAGCGCATCGGCGTCGACTGTGGACGGCCGGACGCGGTCACCCCGGTGACCGCGGACCTGACCGACCCGGAGCAGCTCGACCGGGTCCTGGCTGCGGTCGACGGTCGGGCGGTCGACGCGGTGGTCAACAACGCGGGCGGCTACCTGGGCGGGGAGACCGACACGCTGGCCGGGACCGCCGCACACTGGCGGGCCAACCTGGACGCCAACGTGCTCACCGCGGTGCTGTTGACCGAGGCGTTGCGGCCGGCGCTGCGTCGACCCGGTGGGCGGGTGATCCTGGTCAGCTCGATCTCCGCCCAGCGGGGTGGCGGTGGCCCCTACTCAGCGGGCAAGGCGGCCCTGCACGGTTGGGCGTACGACCTGGCGGCGCAGCTCGGTCCGGAGCAGATCACGGTCAACGTGGTGAGCCCGGGCTACGTGGCCGAGACCGAGTTCTTCGGCGACCGAATGACCCCCGAGGGGCACGCCACGCGGGTCGCGGCGACGCTCGTAAGGCGGGCCGGGCTGCCGGACGACATCGCCGAGGCGGTCCGCTACCTCGCCAGCCCCGCCGCCGGCTACGTAACCGGCCAGGTCCTCGGCGTCAACGGCGGCTCAGTCCTAGGCCGCTAACCCCACCCCCCCAACCCCCACCCCACCCCCCACCACCAACCGCGTTGATCAAGAGGTTCGCGTCAGAATCCGGCCGGATCCTGACGCGCACCTCTT